>JAZNRI010000041.1:0-90122 GCA_045590655.1 Lachnospiraceae bacterium
AGTAAGGATAAATATTTTTCGTGTTCCTGCTGCATATTTTGTCTCCCGCTTTTTACTCTGTTATTATTTTACAAAAAGCACCTCTATAAGGCAAGCAGCGATATATGAGGTGCATATTTCTCCTGTATAAAAGGAAGTCCGCACTTCCTACAATCCAAATACTCTTACAAAATTATCATATAAAATCTTTGCGTTGGTTTCATCACCCAACTTCAAATTCAGGAATCTCTCAAGCTCCGTCTTGGGCTTCCACATAGGAAAATCGGTGCCGAAGAAGAAGTGGTCCTCGCCGAATCTTTCAATCAGGCGGAGTGCCGTATTTCTGTCAATAAAAGGCAGTGAACTTGAAGTGTCATAAAAGACATTATCCATCTTTGGATTATGAAATGCATCCTCCCAGCGCTGATATCCGCCAAAATGAGACGCCAAAATTATCAGCTCCGGAAATTCCTGCGCAATCTTTGCCATTCGCTTGGGCGAAGAATAATCATATCGGTCATCGCCCATATGTAAAAGAAGCTTCATTCCCTTATCACTCATCGCCTTATAAATAGGATACATCTTCGGGTCATCAATATCGTACTGCTGCATATCATTATGAAACTTCACGCCCACAAGCCCTAATTCTTTCATGCGGTCAAGCTCTGCATCGAAGTCTTCGAAGTCCTTATGCATTCCGCCGAAACCGATGAACTTCGGGTGTGCCTTACATTCTGCCGCAATAAAATCATTGATACTGACAACCTGCGCCGGTGCCAGTGCCGAAGAACACACCAGAATCCGTTCCGTCCCAATCTGTTCTTCCTTTTCCAAAAGGCTGTGGCTTGATGCATCGGAATACATGGGAATATCATAAAAGTGTCCGATGGACTCTGACGCTTTTACCGCAATTTTATCCGGAAATATATGTGCATGTGCATCTATGATTTTCATTTCTTGTCTCCTTCGTTCCGGCTCTTATGAGTCTCGAACTTTATTCTTCCGAAACGGTTTCTTCCACCGCAACCGTTTCTTTGGCGTCTTCAGACACTTCTTCTATAATATTTTCTTTAGCCTCTTTCACCGAATCCTCGTCCACTGCCTTTGCTTTCTTCTTCAATCCAAACATCCTGTCAAAATCTTCTTCCGAATACTTGAAAATTACAAGAATCGCAAGCAGGGCAAATGACACGCAGATAAAAGAATCCGCCACATTAAAAACAGGGAAATCAATGGCTTTGAAATAAAACATATCCACTACATAACCCTGGCAGAAGTCACCGCGGAACATTCTGTCCAAAAGATTTCCGATGGCACCGCCTGCCAACAGGACCGTCAACACGCGCATCGGTGTGAACTTCTTCTCGACGGGCATTTTAAGGTAAAACCACACTGCCAACGCAAGAACAACAGGGGTAATTACCACAAAAATCCACTGCTTGTTCTGAAGCATTCCCCACGCCATACCGTAGTTCGGAATCACGTGCAATTCAAACACATCTTCAATCAGAACAATGGTGTTGTACATACCGATTTTATCTAAACATAATTCTTTTACCAGCTGGTCCAAAAGCACCACGGCAATCACGCCAAGCACCGGTAAAATATATTTCATAAAAACTTTCTTCATTCAATAAACTCCTGCAATTTCTAAGGCTTTGATACGTCAGTACAATACGTCGCCTCTTCACTGTTTTCGCTTATAAAATATTCACGCCGTGTGCCTTGGCAATCTCATGCACTTCCTTCGGCCAGATAGACGACTGTACTTCGCCGATGTGGGCACGCTGCAAGAAGAACATACAGATACGTGACTGTCCGATACCGCCGCCGATGGTGTAAGGAAGATTTGCTTCCAAAACATCCTTCTGGAAAGGCATAACCGCTCTGTCTTCGCAACCGGAGATTTTAAGCTGACGGTCAAGTGCCTCTTCATCAACACGGATACCCATGGAAGATAACTCAAGGGCCATATCAAGCACGGGATAGTAAACCAGAATATCACCGTTTAAATCCCAGTCGTCGTAGTCCGGTGCACGTCCGTCGTGTCTTTCGCCGGAATTTAAAGCACCACCAATCTTGGAAAGGAACACCGCGCCCTTTTCTTTGGTGATTAAGTTCTCTCGCTCCTTAGGGGTTTTATCGGGATACATATCCTCCAACTCCTGGGTTGTGATAAACGTAATCTCGTTGGGAAGGAAGGGATCCATAAAATGATACTTACCGCAGATATAATACTCGGTCTGCTTAATTGCCATATAAATACGAAATACGGTTTCTTTTAAGGTTCCTTCGTTACGCTCGCTTTTATCAATGATGCGCTCCCAGTCCCACTGGTCCACATAAATAGAGTGAATATTGTCAGTCTCCTCATCACGACGGATTGCAGTCATATCGGTATACAAACCTTCACCTACTTCAAATCCATATTCACGAAGGGCAAGTCTTTTCCACTTCGCAAGGGAATGTACGATTTCAACCTCAGCATCGTCCTGTTCCTTAATACCAAAGGTAACCGGTCTTTCCACACCGTTTAAGTTATCGTTAAGACCACTTTCCGGCTTTACAAAAAGCGGTGCGGACACACGGGTTAAGTTTAACGCCGATGCCAAGGCACGCTCGAAATAGTCTTTCACTTCTTTGATTGCAATCTCGGTTTCCTTAATAGGCTGTGGGCTCTTGTAGCCCTCGGGGATATAAATTTTACTCATAAAATCAACTCCTGAATATTGTTTAAAACTGGATACTTTTGCACTTTTATTCCTATGCAAAAAGCTTATGTATAATAACAAAGCAAGGGTTGAAGCAATTTTCAACCCTTAAAACTTCTTATAAATCACAGTTGTTTACGGTTCTGGGGAACGGAATGACGTCACGGATATTACCCATACCTGTTAAGTACATTACGCAACGTTCAAAGCCGAGTCCGAAGCCTGCGTGTCTTGCCGAACCATACTTACGAAGATCAAGATAAAAGTCATAATCTTCTTCGTTAAGTCCAAGCTCTTTCATACGCGCAGATAACTTCTCGTAATCATCTTCACGCTGACTGCCGCCGATGATTTCACCGATTCCGGGAACAAGGCAGTCCATTGCAGCAACAGTCTTGCCGTCATCGTTCAACTTCATGTAGAACGCCTTAATCTCCTTCGGATAGTCAGTTACGAATACAGGACGCTTGAAGATTTCTTCGGTAAGATATCTTTCATGCTCTGTCTGCAAATCGCAACCCCAGCTTACCTTATAATCAAAATTGTCATTGTTCTTTTCAAGGATTTCAATTGCTTCCGTATATGTTACGTGACCGAATTCGGAATTCATAACACCTTCCAGTCTTTCAATAAGGCCTTTATCGATGAAGTTGTTAAAGAACGCCATTTCTTCGGGTGCATTCTCAAGCACGTAACGAATGATATATTTAATCATACTTTCCGCAAGTATCATATCATCTTTCAAATCCGCAAAAGCGATTTCCGGCTCAATCATCCAGAACTCTGCAGCGTGACGTGTGGTATTGGAATTCTCTGCACGGAAGGTAGGTCCGAAGGTATAAATGTTACGGAACGCCATTGCGTAAGTTTCACCGTTTAACTGACCGCTTACGGTAAGGTTTGTATTCTTACCAAAGAAGTCCTTGGAATAATCTACTTTACCATCTTCTGTCTTAGGCACGTTGTTCATGTCCATTGTCGTAACGGTAAACATTTCGCCTGCACCTTCACAGTCACTGCCTGTAATTAAGGGTGTGTGAACATATACGAAATCTCTCTCTTGGAAGAACTTATGAATTGCATAAGCGCAAAGAGAACGCACACGGAACACTGCCTGGAACGTATTTGTTCTGGGACGTAAATGTGTCATGGTACGAAGATACTCTAGAGTATGTCTCTTCTTCTGCAAAGGATAATCCGGTGTAGATGCACCTTCTACCACGATTTCTGTCGCCTGGATTTCGAAAGGCTGCTTTGCTTCCGGTGTTGCCACCAATTTACCTTTTACGATTAATGCGGTACCAACGTTTGCCTTGCTGATTTCCGCGAAATTATCCATAGTATCGTGATAAACCACCTGAAGGGGCTCAAAGAATGTACCGTCATTTAATACGATAAAACCGAAAGTCTTGCTGTCGCGGATACTGCGTACCCATCCGCCCACTTCGATTTCTTTGTCCAAATACTGTTCTCTGTTTCTGAAAAGTTCTCTTACTGATATGAGTTCCATACTGGTCTCCTTATTTCTCTACTGCTTATTCTGTTTCTTATTTATTATAAAATGAATTTCATTCTTTTATATCGTGTTATGGTAAAAAAGTCAATACAACCTGTGATATAAACACTTCTCACCCATAACACAAACTTGATTATAACGCAGAAAGGCGTAGTTTACAAATGTTTTTTGTATCTTCTTACATTTTTTATTATTGTGCCAATTTATATAAAGCAAGTTGATTTAAACTTACACCTTCACGCTCTGCTTCGATCGCAAGACGTTGATGAAGAGTTTTCGGAAGTCGAACCACAAACTTCCCGCTATAATTTCCAACAACATCCGGAACCGGTATCGGTAAGTTATTTTCTAATTTTACTTCCAAATATAATTCCATCGCTTCATTCAGACTTGCATATAATTCTTCCAATGTATCGGCAGTACTTTGACAACCATCAAGTTCTAATATTCTTCCATAAAAGTAATGCCCGCTTTCATCATTCATTTCCTGTACCAATCTTGTATAAGGCAATTTCATATAATCTTTGAGTTCCATCTTTTCACTCCTCTCTTTTATATTATATCCTATCGGTACTTTTTATTTGCCAATCCGATTTAAAATGTCCACTATGTATGCTTTTTTCAATGGTTTTTCTTGTTTAATTGTAATTAAATCTCCGGTCTCTTTGTTAAGATACTGTTTGTGACTTCCTTTTTGTCTTACAGCCTCATAACCAAAAGCACCTAATACTTTATCAGCTTCTTCAGGGCGCACTCCATTCGGTTGCTGTTTCATCTTCTGTAGAATCTTTTCAACATTAGGCATTCTACCTCCCCTTTCTTTATAGTACTAAATTTAGTATTATTTGTCCATATTGTTTTCGTTTTGAAATCATAAACGACTTGTTTGCGAAATCCACTCAACCTATATGAGTCAATATAAATAAGAATAGAAAGAAATTAAAAGAAATTGTACTTTAGATATTATACAAAAACATATTATAAATTTTATTATTAAAAATTATCTCACACATGTCTTATATCAATGCAAACCTACACCTTCCTAATTGGATGCCTGATTACGGTCTTCCACTTCTCCGGTGCCACCTTTCTCGCATCTGACATATAGATCTCGTGATGCAGGCGTTTGGCATTCATATCATTTACATATCCGTTCTCGCTCAAATATGCGTCCATAATCGCCACTGTTGCAGGGCTCATCGTCAAAAGGTCCCAAATGCATAATCTGAACACAAAGTCCCTCATCAATGGTTAAAAACTCCGCAGACGAACAATCCAGTTTCTTCTTTTTCGTTGCGGTTTATTCCCCGGCATATAAAATTCTTTATATTCTTTCTTAAAATCAAATGCCATATTGTATGCCTCCCTATTTTTATCTATTTCTCCCCAACCTTGCAAATTTAACACCCTGCGCTTATAATCAAAGTAGTGTAAAATATATCTTTTTCGGGGGAAATTCTTATGTTACAACGTATTTCACATTTTTTTGCTTCAGCTGTCTGTATCGTTTTGTTTTTAGGTTCCGGCTATGTATGTCGTTATCTTGGCATATTCAGCGAAACCAAAACACTTCGTTTCATTATTTTCTTTATAGGGGTGTTCTTTACCAGCCTTTTGGTTGAATATCTTTGGAGTCTTTATGCGACCAAAAAAATCAACAAGTTGCGTCCGCTTCTGTTTAGAAACGGTGGCAATCCCCATCTTTACATTAAGGAAATCAACCAGTTAATCAAAGACACCACAAACACTTACGTCCACACCCTTTGCTACGTAAATCTTGCCGCAGCGTACAGTTTGCTCGGCGATTATCGTGCCGCCAAAGAACACTTGTACAAAGTAAATACCAAACTGTTAAAAGAACCCGTACTTACTAACTACTGGATTGCGTATATCGGGCATCATTTTGAATCCGGCGAATACGATTTTGCAATACAGTGCATGGACGAACATGCTGCACAGTTGCACCGGTACAGAACCCATCCTGAATTAGGCGGTTACATTGTCACCTTGGAATTGTTCCGCAAACTTGCTCTTAACCAGACCGAAGGTCTTATGCAGGAATTGGAAGCTGCACGTCGCAACTGGCCCAGTGAAGCCTATGTGGATGATTTTGATTTGTTGGCAAAACGCATTATGGAAAAGGCTTAAAACAACACTTCCATATCACACAGCAACTGCTCGGTCTTTTCTAACAAAAGCACCTCGTCCTTTTCAATCAGGCCGTGCTTCTCGTATTTCAATTCAAAGCCCGGCGTGCCGGTGCGAACAAACTGCATTTTGCCGTCGTATTGTTTTAAAAATTTTTCCAAATTCTCCGTTTTAACCGGCGCGTCCGGTTTGACGGAGATTTTTATTTTACCAAAGGATCCTTTGATTTCGGTTACGTACATACGATGGGCCGTAGCGCGGATTAAGGCAATGCAGAGAAGATGTGCCGCAGGCTTTGGAATCGCACCAAAGCGGTCCAAGAGTTCCTCTTCTGTCTGCTCATAATCAGTCTTACCTTCAATGGACGCAATACGCTGATAAATCTCCAATTTCTGCACTTCGTTCACAATGTATTCCATCGGAATATACGCATCCACATCCAAATCCACTAAGGTTTCGAAATCCTCCTGAACGGTTTCGCCCTTCTGCTTCATTACCTCGGCGTTCAGCATTTTACAATAAAGCTCGTAGCCTACCGCCTCCATATGTCCATGCTGTTTTAAGCCAAGGATATTTCCGGCACCGCGGATTTCCAAATCGCGCATACTGATTTTAAAACCGCTGCCAAGTTCGGTAAACTCACGAATCGCCTGAAGACGCTTCTCTGCATCTTCTTTTAAGATTTTATTTCTGCGATACATAAGGAAAGCATAGGCCGTCTTATTAGAACGCCCCACGCGACCGCGAAGCTGATACAACTGCGACAAGCCAAGTCTGTCGGAATCGTGAATAATCATCGTATTAACATTGGAAATATCAAGGCCCGTTTCAATGATGGTGGTTGACACCAGCACGTCGATTTCGCCGTTGATAAAATCATACATAATCTGTTCAAGCTCGGTTTCCTTCATCTGCCCGTGGGCAAAAGATACCCTCGCTTCCGGTACAAGGCGGGACACCATCGCTGCCACATCTGCAATATCAAGTACGCGGTTATAAACATAGTAAACCTGACCACCTCTTGCAAGTTCTCGCACGATTGCCTCGCGCACCATCTCTTCGTTATATTCCATAACGAAAGTCTGAATAGGCAGTCTGTCCTGGGGCGGTTCCTCAAGGATACTCATATCGCGGATACCGATTAAGCTCATATGCAGAGTTCTGGGAATCGGTGTCGCCGTCAAGGTCAGCACGTCTACGTCCTCACGCAAACGCTTGATTTTTTCTTTATGGGTAACGCCGAAGCGTTGTTCTTCGTCAATGATTAAAAGTCCCAGATTTTTTAACTGTACATCGTCAGAGAGAAGTCTGTGGGTTCCCACCACAATGTCCACCATACCTTTTTTCAGGTCCTCGATGGTCTTTTTATTCTGGGTATTACTGCGGAATCTCGATAAAAGTTCAATCCGCATGGGGAAGTCTTTCATTCGTTGCACAAAAGTATTGTAATGCTGCTGGGCTAAAATCGTGGTAGGCACTAAGTACACCACCTGCTTTCCTTCCATAACCGCCTTAAAAGCCGCGCGGATTGCAATCTCGGTCTTGCCGTAACCTACGTCACCGCAGATTAAACGCTCCATGATTTTACCGCTTTCCATATCTGCCTTTGTTGCCTCGATTGCTGCAAGCTGGTCTTCGGTCTCCTCATAAGGGAAAAGCTCCTCAAACTCTTTCTGCCAAACCGTATCCTTGCCGTAGCGGTAACCGTTGGCCTGCTGTCTCTTGGCATAGAGTTCCACCAGTTCTTTGGCAACGCCGGATACAGCCTGACGCACCTTGGTTTTGGTACGGTTCCACTCCTGGGTGCCAAGCTTGTTGATTTTGGGTTTCTTGCCATCTGCGGAAGAGTACTTCTGAATCATATCAAAAGCCGTTGCCAGCACATAAAGATTCGCATTGTCTTTATACTCGATTTTCATATAATCCTTGGTGACGCCGTCGGTGGAAATCTTCTCGATACCGCGATAAATGCCCATACCGTAATTTTCATGCACCACATAATCGCCCACTTTTAACTCTGAGAAATCTTTAATTTTCTGCCCCGTATAAGCGGACGTTTTTTTCTTCTTCTTTTTACGCTCTGCCCCGAAAATATCCGTATCCGAAAGCACAACAAAACGAATCAGGGGATATTCAAAGCCCTGACGCACCTTGCCGTAGAAAGTCATAACTTCACCGGGCTGTAACTCCCTGTCCTTATTCTCACTGTAAAAGGCATTCACTCCCTCCACCGTAATATCCTCTGCCAGACGCTTCGCACGTGTCCTTGACGAAGATACCACCAGCACGCGGTAGCCGTTCTTTTTGAAGCGTTTTAAATCCTTCATCAACTGCTCCACGCTTCCGTTGTAGGGCGAAATGGAAATCACCTGCAGGGGCAGGCGCTCCACAAACTTAATGGGGCTCTTGGTGTAGTCAAGAACCGATACGCCCACAAGAGACTTCTTCAGCAAATCCGCATAAGTAGCTTTCAACGATTGTAAAAGTGCCATCTGCCCCGGCAGTACATAGCCCTTCTCGGCACGATGGCTCATACTGTCGGCGAACTCCAATTCCACAGCCTTGCCGTGCATATCAATCTTGGAAATTTCATCCAAGAAAATGCCGACTTTGCGCTCACCGAACAAATCCAAAAACTTCTCAGCTTCCGGATAAAAATAACGGATATAACTTTCCAGATTGCAGAAATTCTTGAACTCTTCAATCTGCTCTTTTAACTCTTCAAACTGCTTCTTTATACGGTAGGCCTCTTCTGTCTTAAAAGCGTCCCGCAGAGTCTTTTCATTCTTCTTGGCATCTTTTTCAATGCGTTTTAAACCTTCTTCCAAAACCGTTTCCGACACAAGCATTTCGGTTGCCGGATATACGGTTATGCTTCGAAGTTTCTCGATGGAACGCTGACTTTGCACGTCAAAGCTACGAATGGAATCTACCTCATCGCCCCACATCTCGATTCGGAACGGGTTTTGCTCCGTCAAATCGAACACGTCAATAATGCCGCCGCGGATTGAAAACTGCCCCGGTTCTTCCACCT
Source organism: Lachnospiraceae bacterium (assembly GCA_045590655.1). Lineage (GTDB taxonomy): Bacteria > Bacillota > Clostridia > Lachnospirales > Lachnospiraceae > UBA3766. Next base: position 9,389 of record JAZNRI010000041.1, read on the forward strand.
GCGCCACGTTGCGATATCCCATTCCGCTTAAGCGGTATGCAATGGCTGCCTCCTCGGTTACGGCACCTTTTTTCAGCGATAAAATATTCTTTTCATAAATGGATAAAGGCACCACGGGGTGCATAAAAGAATCAATTGTGGTTACAATTGTAATTTGATTGCCTTCCAAGATTTTGCGGATTACCCGCATACGCTCGGTGGTAATCCTGTTTCCGAATACATCGGCCTGATAAAAAATCAAATCCTTGGCAGGATAGTAGTACACGGACTTATCATAAAAGGAATAGTCCTGCACAATTTCCTTCGCTTTCAGCTCGTCGTAGGTTACGATTAATTTCACATCATAATCGCCCGCCAGACCGCTAATCAAATGCAACTTCTGGCTTTCCGCGCAACCGGTGACTTCCACCGGGCCGGCGTTTTTACGAAGGATTTCCTGCACCTTTTCATACTCCGCAAGTTCCTGTAGCGGTGCATTCAATAAGTTCATAGTTACCTCGCTTTTATGGTGGACGAATGCCTGCTGACAAATATATTCCCGGTGGGCACGCTTTCGCTGCGTTGTCCCACGTAACGGCACATAAAGTTGCAAAAAACGCAACTTAAGTGCCGACGGGTACAAAGCACCCACCTTAGAATATATTATGTCTTTGGCATTCTGTTTTACGATAAAAAATGTCAGTTCCGAGAATGTACTATTTTGCGGAATAATACACTTATAACCATCACCATTTTTCTTAATTTAAATATCACTCTGCAAATTCTTTATAAAATTTGCAATCGCTTCATTTACTTCTTCCGGATTATCGGCGTTAGAATTATGTGATGCATTATTGATTATGATTAAGGGATAGCCCGTTCGCTTTGTCCATTCCCGATTATATGCTTTTACTTTGCCGGTTTTGTCTTTGTCGCCTAATATTAACAAAACAGGACAAGGTATTTCCATATCCGATAAATCGTCCAGCAAGGACGCGTACCCGATTCCCATTAAATGGCACAACTCGTTTTGGGGGTACTGTTGCAACATAGATAACATATTTTCATATGCGTATTGCGTCGTCGAAACCTGCTTTGCAATCGCTTTCTGCATCATTTTATATGGATACAGATGCGACATCCATTCTACCTGACGCAACCAAAAGCGGTCACCTTTTGAATAATAAATCTCGCCATAGGGTGTTGAGTCAATTGAAACAAAACCTTTTACCCTCTCCGGATAGCTCCTGATAAAAGATTGCGAAAAGTATCCACCCAACGACTGCCCTATTAAAATCACTTTTTCAATATGGTTATCGTCCAAAATCTGTTTCATATCCTCTATCGCATTTGGATATGAAAAATCTCTGTACGGCCTTGATTTGCCATGCATGGGCGCATCCCAGGCAATGATATTATAATCATTTTTAAAATGTTCAATCTGCTTTTCAAACAGGTTATGGTCACCCGTCAATCCGTGCAGAAAAAACAGGGTATCTCGTTGTTTGGCAACCGCACTCGAAATCCAATAATAAACATTTCCGCGTTCAGATTTTATTATCTTTTCGTCCATCTCTACTCCTGCGCAACCTTCCTGTTGAAACGGTTCATCGCCTCGTCCACTTCATCTGCCAACAACAATTTAACGGCCTCGATACAACGCTCTGCCGCGTCCTTTTCAGCCTTGATTTCATATTCAGTAAAATGTCCCAGCACGTAGTCCGCCAAATCCATTTTAGACGGTTTCTCGCCCACGCCAACCTTAATGCGCAGGAACACATCTCCGCCCAAGTGCTGTAAAATATTCTTGATACCGTTGTGTCCGCCGGCACTGCCCTTGGTACGGATACGAAGTCCGCCCACGGGAAGGCTGATATCATCATAAATCACAATCAGCTCGCTCTCCGGGTCCACCTTATAATAGTCTATGAGTTCGCGAACACTTTCACCACTCAAATTCATAAAAGTCTGGGGCTTGGCCAGAATCACGCGCTGTCCTTCGATGACGCCCTTACCAACCAACGCCTTGTGCTTTTTATCCAAAACATCAATGTTGTACTTATTTGCAATGGCATCAATCACCGAAAAACCGATGTTGTGCCTTGTGTTGTTATATTTCAATCCCGGATTTCCCAGGCCTACGATAATGTACATTTTCTCTCCTCTTTCCTTCACCCATTCGGGGATTTCGATTATACTCCCCGTGGACAAATACTGCAAGCGCCCGCCTAAAGCATTTTTCATTCTATCATACGCTTTGACGCCGGTGCAATGCCCTGTATAGTAGACAGCCTCGGTCTTGGCCAATTCCTCTGCCACTTCATCTATAAAAGTCGCACTCTCGTACTTCTTCGTGGGCGGATTATAAAGATGAAAACCGCCAATTACGGCACTCATCTTTTGCCCGGCAACCGCTTCCGCTTTTCTTTGAATGTTAACAATTCCTGCATGGGAACAACCTGCCACAAGGACTTTTTTATCCTGCTCCGTAATCAGCAAATTATGCTCGTGGTCAAAAGTATCCGCAACTATTTTACCCTGCTTCTTTGCAAATAAAACCCGATTTGATGCAGAGAAAAACTGCTCCGTACTTACCCCTGAAAACAGCGTCAGTTCATCATCAATCTTCGTAACTTCCTCCGTAAAAACAAACCGCGACTCGTCCAAGGCAGACGCATCCACGCCCACTCCAAAAGGCAGGCCAAGCACCTTAATATAGTGGGGCTCCAAAGCCTGTTTGCGAATATAGATTTTCGCAGTTTTATTCAATGCAAGAATCTTCTTCAGCCCACCGCCATGATCTGCATGTCCATGCGAAATGACCACAATATCCACCTGCGCAAGGTCAACGTTTAACTTCTTTGCGTTCTCTGCAAACAGTCCGTTAGGTCCTAAATCAAAAAGGATTTTGTGGTTGGCAGTTTCGATATAAAGGCTAAGCCCGTGCTTACAACGTAAGTCGGGTGATGAGGTTGTATTTTCTACCAGAGTTACGATTTTCATAATTAAATATCCTTTTTAAGCGAAACGTGATTGATAATTTCTTCAAATCCGTTCTTCCTATAAAACTCAAATGCCGGCATCTCTTTTCCGGTCATAAGAAAAATTTTCTTAATCTCTTTTTCTTTTAACCTTTCTTCCAAAAGTCGCAAGAACTCCGTACCAAGTCCCTGCCCCTGCTTCTCCGTTTTAACGCAGAACTCTTCCACAAAAAATTCTGTTCCGGTATACCAGTGCTTAATATTTCCCAAGGCAAGTCCTAGTAATTGCTCCCCTTCAAACAATCCGAAAGCCAGAGAATTCTGATTGCCGATAATATCGGTTATGTACTGATGCAACTGCTCATTATCGCTCCAGTCATCATTCCAAGGCTCCCTCATAAAAACGTCCTTGAAAAAACTTTTTATAATATCAATTTTTTCGATTGTCAGTTCCTTAATTTCAAGCATAAAATTCTCCTATTCCAGCCATTGGATAAAAGCGGTTTTATCCGTACTGTTATATCCCACATTTTTATAAAAGTTAAGAGTCGCTTCCTCTTTTGCGCCCGTCAGTAGCATCATTTTATAGCAATTCATCTGCTTTGCAATTTCTTTCGCAAAGTTTAAGCATTCCTTCGCATAACCTTTACCGCGGTAATCTTTATGTGTCACCACATTCTCGATAAAAGCATAAGGTCTTACACCTCGCGTCAAATTCGGAATGATTACGCACACGCAGGAAGATACAATTTGACCGCCTACAATTTTGACGATAATGTGGTGGTTTACATCCTGCATAATCGTCTGCCAGACTTGCTTTAAATGATCAGACTCCTCGGGCACGGTCGTTTCATGCAGATGAGTATATAGTTGTAAAAGTTGATTTAATTCGTTTTGTTGGATTTCGCGTACCATATCAATTTCCCCGTTTACATTTTATCCTTCGATACATCTCGGATTCAATAAGAATTCATAGATGTTCACTGTCAAAATTCCGTTTTCATCATAATGAGTTGGAACAATATCTTTCGTCACTATAATTTTCTTAAAAGAATCATCTATTTTTCTGAATGGTCTGATTTCCTGTTCTCTCTTTGCTTCATCCGGAAGCGAATATGCAGACTGAATATAATATCTTGCAGAACCCATATTGCACACAAAATCTACTTCCAGCGCTTTTCGAACCACTTTACCCGCTTTATCCTTTTCAGCAATCGGTACAACACCGACATCTACACTATACCCACGCATACGCAGTTCATTATAGATTACATTCTCCATAGAATGCGTCTGCTCAAACTGTCGAAAATTTATCCGGGCATTACGAAGTCCTAAGTCTGAAAAGTAATATTTCTTTGGCGTTTCAATATACGCCTTTCCCTTAATATCATATCTCTGTGCTGACTCTATCAAAAAAGAATCTTCAAAATAATCTAAATACTTCTTGATGGTTTTCGCAGTAATATTTGATCTTTTTATCGTCTTAAAAGTATTTTTCAGTTTTTCCGGATTCGTAAGGGAACCGATTGCGGAAGAAAGAATATTCAGTAAATCTTCCAACTCTCCCTGATTCTTTACCCTGTTTCTCTTAAAAATATCTGTGATATAGATTTCATCAAATAAATTCTGCAATAAGGCCGCTTTTTCATTTGCTCCGTCTCGAAGAACCACCAGTGGAATTCCCCCATAAAGCATGTACTCAGACAAACCTTCATACTTATCTCCCTCATATACAGACATAAATTCCGCAAAACTTAATGGGTACATATGAATTTCATCACCACGCCCCGCAAATTCCGTAATAATATCCTTAGACAAAAACTTTGCATTACTTCCGGTAACATACACATCCATATTGTCCTTACGCAGATATCCATTCAGAACAGACTCAAAACAATCCAGTAACTGAACCTCATCCAAAAGCAAATAGTACTTTCCTTCATCTGATGTCCGAGTTCGAATATATTCCATAAACAACTCCGGGTTTACACCACGCTTCTCTTTCTCAACACGAATAAGACTTTCTCCAATAAGGAAAAGGTCTTCTGCGGAATCAAACGCAAAACGAATAATATGCTCTTTATCCACACCACTCTCTACCAAATAATTATAAAAGAGTGTGTTTAATAAGTAGGACTTTCCGCATCTTCTAATACCCGTTATCACTTTTATTAATCCATTGTTTTGTCTTTTAATCAATTTATCTAAATAGTAGTCACGTTTAATTTCCATATCTGCACCTCTTTGCGACGGATTTTTGCAACCAGTTGCGCTTTTCAGTCTTATAATAGCATTTTTTACTATATTTATCAATTTATTTTATAAAATTAGGACTGATAATTGCAACCAGTTGCATTTTTCAGTCCTAAAACTTTTTTCTTCAACAAATCGATGGATTCAAACCATTTTATCTTTGAATTTTCTTTGGTAACTTAAGCACCATTATACTCTGTTGAATCAACGCTTCTTTATCTTTCATATTTTCCAGTGCATCCAGCCATTCTTTTGCAAGCTTCTTATTATGAAAACTTGACAATTCAGCCCTATATCCATCTTCAGTAGAAATATGCTTAAACCAGGGCAATACAAATTTTTCTATTGCCGTTGAGACGTTTAAAAAGCTATCTTTTGCAACGTTTTCTGATGCGTAATCCCACCACACATCTTTCCCTGATATATACGTACCCAATCTATGTCCCAAACTAATAACAATATACTTTCTTTCACAATATAATGGCATAGCTGCAAAGTTAACGCAAAATGTTTTTGAACCATATCTTTCTTTTTGCAAATCGATATATTCCAATAATCCAATGCTATTTAATCTAACATACGCATTTGTCTTATATTTACAGAATCCACGATTCAACAATAAACGATCAATAATTTCTTTCTTATATTGCTTATAGAATAATTCCGCTTCTTCTTTGTTAATAAGCGACATTTCCTCTTCCGTTCTAATAGGGTTACGACTCCCAATAAAGCAGAACTCTTTTCTCTCTTGTATCATTTCAGATTTTCCTACCCTTCAAACTCCCACGCCAACATTGCATACACATAAAAATCTTCGTACTTATTTTCATCAGCTTTATTCGGAAAAATCTCTTTATGTTCCGCCTCGCGACGCATACCCAGACGCTCCACCAATCGGTTAGATTTATCATTTCGCGTATTTACTTCCGCAATGATACGGCGTACGCCCATATTTTTAAACGCATAGGCCATCATACCTTTTACACTCTCGCAAGCATAACCCTTGCCCTGGAATCTACCGTGGAAGGTATAACCGATTTCATAAGTTCCGAAATCTCTCTTGGAGAAATAGATTTTCCCAATCACCTTATCATCCAAAACCACCGCATAGAATTCATCGCTTTCCGCAAAGGATTCAGCCTCCTTCACGCAGGCCTCCTGTGTAAAAGTCTCATAGGGCTCAAAATATGTCACCTCAGGGTCCGTTAAGATTTCCGCCAAATCTTCCCAATCCTCAGGTTTAAACTTTCTTACTGTCAAACGTTCTGTTGTAAATAATGCAGACATATACTTCTCCTATTTATATCATTAATATATACTATCTCATCCGACATATTTTATTAATTACGCCTTTTCTTTAGCTACAAATAATATAATCATTTTATAAGAATTGGAATGAAAACCAAAAATAATTATCCCATACGCACCAAATATTCCAGCATTAATTCTCTGTAATTTTTTTCACCGATAACAAATCTGCCACTATCTTTTGAAGATATAATAATCGACTTTGCTTCTTCAATTCTTTGTAAATAAATATAAACAAGTGCTTTATCCATATCTCTTATTAAATCCGAACCAATAATTTGATTTACATACTGACTTTCGTCTACTTCATCTACCTTTTTGAGAAAATCTTCTATCTTTTCAAATAATATTGCCTTCACACTATCAATATCTTCAGCCTGCAATTCAATCAAATAGTCGTCATATCGTGCAGACACTGCAGTAAATGCGCCTATCACCCTTAAACTATTCGGTTCTTGCTTATTTGACTCCATCCCTAATATGTCCCATAGCAAGTCATCAGCCCACAAGGGCTTATAACTTATACGAATACTCAAAATCGGTTTCAAATCGTTTTCACGTATACACACTCTCGGAAAAAACTCAAAGATCATATTTTTTCTTGTCAGCCACAACATATAATCTATTTTTTTAAGTTTTTCTTCTTTGTATTTCGAGGGGCACTCTTTCAATATTACACTTAAATTTTTTTGTAAATCCTTATTCCTTTTTTGGTCTTCTCTTTTCATTCTCACTCATCACTCACTAGTAATCTTTAACAACTTTGCAAGCGAACCCTCTCTATAAAAATCAATAACACAGCATTTTGTATTCGGCGATACATAAGAAAAATCTGCACCATATTCCTTTAAAAGGTTTAATATATTCGATAAATCCGCTACCAACTCCTCTGTAAAAATCCTATTATCTCTTTCACAGTGATTTGTATAATCATATGCAGGCAATATTTGACTTGCTTGTAAACAAAATCTCCAAAGGCCGGAATTTCCATGCGAATCCAATGCATTTACATCGGCGCCCAATTCAAGCATCCTCTGAAGTACTTTATATGCATTCTTAGCCTCCTGCTCTGTTGAATATATTTTAAATCCCCTGAGTTTGTCATTCGTATTCCACCTGCTTTTCATAACAGCTGCATTAATGGCATCATGAATAACAGGCGCGCGCCATGTATTGCAACATGAAATATCTTCTATAAAATTCAGATTTGCACCCATTTCTATAAGGTATTCTGCGATTTCTAAGTTGCCTGTTTTCAACGAAACCTGCAACGGTGACTGTCCATCATCCTTTTTAGGCGGTTGCTTAGCAACACAATTTACTAATTCAGGTTTACTTTGAATTAATTGTTTTACAACATCTATTTCATTATTACGAATGGCTTGAAATAGTTTTTTCATTTGCACTCACTTTCCCCTTAATCATATATCTAAACATTTAACATCTATCTTTTATGAAGAATTACTATATCTCCATCCACAAATCCTGCTCCCACACCGCACTTGGATTTCAGCACTTCCGAATACTTTCCTTTTTCAAGATACTCATTTAAAACACAAATCACTTCTTGCAACACCTTATCCCACTGTTCAGATTTGCTCCATGCAAACGGATTTGCTCTTGTCCCATAATCTTCTATCTCGTCACATGCCCAATCTGCGTCGTCAACATCAAAATTCCCGGTTCCAATCAATTCCATAGACCATTTATTATCGCCGTCATCATATAAATTAAAACAGAACGCTTTGACGCCTTCTGATATACTCTGTTCTAAAATGCCATCAATCCATTTTGACACTACATTGATATCAAGCTCGTTGCCTGATATCTTCTGCTCGTCCTTCTTTTTAATAAAATCAAATGCTCCCATTATTATACTCCCTTCTCACTTCCCTGATATTCATTCCTACCAGCTTGCCGTAACAATCCGTATACAGCTTCTTATACTCATCAAAATTAAGTTCACACTCGTATCCCAAAGTTACAAACTCCACGCCGAACACCTTCACCGTAACGCCAACTTCCCGCATTCCGTTTCTCTCGTAAAAGGCTTTGCGCCCGATGCGTTGTTTCATATTCTTGGCTTTGATATACACGCTTTCGATTTCCAGAAAGAAACGCCTGCCTTCGTATTGCTTTTGCAACCATTTTAGGCAACTGCTTCCGTAGCCCTTTCCGCGGGCATCTTCTGCCACCGCAAAATAATCAAGCATTACCAGATCACCGTTGTTTATGGTGATTGCAAAACCCCGGAAGTCTCCATCGTCTTCAATCAGCCACACATCCGCCTTGTTCTTTTTATGAGTGGAACGAATTAGACCTAAAGGTTTTCGTTCCGTCAGCGGAAAGGCGCTTTTATATAGTTTTGAAATATTGCGCCAGTCGGCGTCTGTTTCTATTGCTCTATATTCAATCAATTTGTTATATCCTTTATCTGATTTTCCCCTTTTAACATTAACCCTTTGCCCTGTCTAAATCCACTGCCAGCACTACCATCAATATACCCAAAATATCTTCCGACTTTTTTATATCAACTGTATACATATCACTTAATGTAAAAATATCCTTGTCTATTTTGGCCACAATATTATTATCAGGATCTATAATTTGGTACTCCCACCCCATCATATCGCCTTCTACATACCAGCCGTTATAATCAACATCATATAAATATCCAACCAAACTATGTCCGCCGGAAATTGTGCCGACGCATTCCCCACCAATATTCAGCTCATATTTATTTGTCCAAAAAGCCAGTGCTCTTTCAATGGTGCCAAGCTTTTTCCTTCGCGCATCATATATGGTCAAAGTAGGCCACAAATCCGACAAATCGCCTTCTACAACAAAAAGCGTATTTTCCTGCTCATCATAAATTTCGTATTGACCGGTCCACGAAAACAATTGTTGACATATTAACTTCATTTATAATATTCTCCTCGCCACATACCCAATCTCATCCTTTTCAATCCGAATGATAAAAGGAAACTTGTTATACTGAATACACATCCAAAAATCCGCCGTCGGAAAAACCTCTTTCTGTGCTTCATCAAAGAAATGCTTGCCACCTGTAAACTGCAATTCTTCCGTACGCGCTTTCATATCCTGCAATTCATTTCCTTCCAGAATACTTTTGATATACTCGGCACAAAGTTCATCTTCCAAGGCCTGCGTCACGCCATTGTTTCCCATACAAACCAGAGACACCACCTCGGGATTTTTACTTTGGATATACTCCGCAACGGCCCTTGCATTCACAAGGCTTCCTGTGATAATCTCACTAGCACCCGTAGCATTCACAATGCCCTGGGTTCCTGCGCTTGTGGTGTGAATAATGGTTTTACCTTTCACTTTCTCCCTGCTTACGGAAGAAGGGGAATTTCCATAGTCAAAGCCTTCACACATTTTACCGCGACGCTCGCCGACCAAAAGACTGTTATCCAAGGTTTCTTTTAAACGAAAGGCATCTTCAATGGTGCCCACGGGACGGATTTCTTTCACGCCCATATCGTACAAATAGCACTCTAATGAGAAGGCACGAAACACGTCAATAATAACGGTCAGCCCCTCCGCTTGCTTTGCACCTTCTATGTAATGCAAAATGTTAATCTTGCTCATTGTGGTACTCCTTCGTATATGGCAAAAAATGCCTGACATACATCAGGCATTTCCGTAATCTCTACTCATTTAAGAGCTAACAATTTAATAATTTCTACTCACTTAAGAGCTATTTTATTATTATGCTGTAAGAATAACATTATTCCGCTTTTGTGTCAACTTTACACATTGAGAAATTCAAAAAATCTATAAATTTCTGCTCTATGATTTTTCTCGTTGTTTTTACATTTCTATACGGCTTATCTTTTATCATTACACGCATTTTGTCAACCATACGCACCTCATCAAATCGCAATCTTGAAATTTCTCCACTCCCTTCTTCTATATCATAATAATATGCTTCATCTTCCTTAGAAGAACTTTCTTTAATAGACGTTGTTGGAATCACAAGAAATTTAGTACCGCAGTCTTTTAACAGATAGCACCAATGACCATCATATAACTCTTTGGGAAATCCCCTCCCTAAACTCACATAAATCAACTGATGCTCTAATGGGTTTGGTCTTAAGTTATAATATGTTTTGTTAGCATTACCCTGCCCCTGCTTTTGTAACAACTCCTTATAAAAGAAATTCAACTGTTTTATCTGATAAGATAAACTATATAACAATGCATCCACATCATATTGATTTGTAGATTGTAGTTCTTCCAATTGTATTGATATGTTCCACATAATTTTATAGATATTTTCAGTATTTTTTGCCTTTTTATGTGTCATCACTTTCTCCTCTTTAATCAGATAATTGCAATCAAAAGACAGTCCCTCGATATCTTTTAAATTATTAATATTCTGTTTTACAATATAGGAAATATAAATTAGATATTTAGACCTGCACGCTCTGTATAAGTGAACGAAGACCGGATAAAAACTTAGATAAATACTTATTGAATAATATTGACTAAAATATAATTTTCAAAGCATAAAATATAATATTATGCTAACACATTTTATATTTTAGTCAATATTTTTTCATCGTCAAAATTCGACAATATTATTACTATTACAACTCAATCACATACATCCTTGCCGGCTTCCCTTCTGCCTCAAACTCCCGCTCCGGCACGCCACCATTTTTTACGATGGTTTTCACAGACGCTACGTTATCCTGAAAAGTTGCCATATGCAACTCTGTCATTCCGGCCTGCTTTGCCACATCTTTTAACTGGCGAAGCATCTCGGTTGCGTAACCTTTGCGACGCTCTGTAGGGCGGACACTGTAACCGCTGTTTCCGAAGTCCTGAAGGAAATCGTTTAAGGTATGGCGCAAATCAATAATGCCCACGATGCGACCGTCTTCATTCACCGCAAAAAACGTATCCGTCACCACCCAAGCCGGATTTACCGTCTCAGGCGATGTATTATTATTTACAGATACCAGCCACTCCTCGTAGGAATCCATTTGGTCCAGAAGTTCACTGCCGTTGATTTCCTTATCACCATATTCAAAATGTTCTTTTTTATAATCCAGCGCAGCCTCTTTCATCCCGGCTGTAGGGCGCACCAAATGCAACATACTTCTCTCCTAACCTATTTCTTCGTTAATATCCTTATTGTTCATCCGTATATTCTATATAAACACCATCTTCAAAATAACGACCGTAAATTGAAAATTGTTCCCAAGAATCTTCCAACTTATATTCGCTTGTATCCAACTTCAAATATTCTTCATAACCTGTCAAATCAACATATTCAGGGTAACTAAGTAAGATATATGTAATCTGATAATTTTCCTCATCTACCAAGGCATATTCATACTGATAATCAGCGCCGTCCGTTGCCACGTATGCCGGCCATGTATAACTATCCTCATCGTACTGAATATCAACCGTGATATCCGCCACCGTGCATTCAATGGACGCAAGCCTCTCCACTTCTGCCTTGTAATCTTCCTCACTGTATTTTCCTTGTAAAATAATATATCCGTCCGTATCGAAAAATCCTGTTTTTAAACTGGAGACAAATGTCGGATCAATCATATTCGCTGTATCAACCGGAAAGATGAATAAACCACTTCCCAAGTCTCCGCAATATTCTTCCACTATGGCTGTTTTATCATAATTTTCAATACCGCTTTGACTTTCAAAAGGCGCACTTTCCAATACGAATACCGGTATCAGTACAATCAGGTATCTTATTACGAAATAAAATACCCACAACGCCACCACGATAATCAGTATTTTGCATCCATTTACGAATTTCTTATGCTTAGCAATTCTTTCAAGCATTCCGTTGATATATAAAGTCAATATTACCATAACCGTAAAAACAGCTATGGATAAAACATAGGCTATCAGCGATGGTATTCCGGGTTCATAGTCAATACTCTGCAATCCCAAAATAATCGCCATAAAAATCGTTCCCACCAAACTAATGAGTCTGATCCCCACCAAAAGCATGCTTTTCTGCTCTTTCGCATAATCTGCCATCTTGGTGGCAACCTCTTTTACTTCTTCATTCATTTTCTCGCTTTTCCTTTCACCATCAATGATTTCTTTCATATCAACCTGATAGAATTCCGCCAACTCAACAAGAACACTCAAATCAGGCATATTACTTCCGGTTTCCCATCTGGACACCGTACGGTCTGACACGTGGAACTGCTCCGCCAATTGCTCCTGCGTAAGTTCCTTCTCTTTTCTAAGTTCTTTCAAAAAACGACCGATTTTCTTCTGGTCCATGACGCTACCTCCTTTCATTGACAGAGTACTTCAACTGCTTTACAAAAAACACGACACAAAGCGAGAAATGCCGTTTTTCCGTAAATCAGACATCCTATGTCCGGTATAAAATCAAAATTCCACTCTTTCATATAATCATGCAGATAAGCCTTTTCGTAACAAATCTCTCAATGGGATTCTTTTACTCTTTCTCACTCAACAAATATCCAAATATATGCATTCCAAGTTTCAACACATTATGACGAAGAAGGTTATTCTTCACTGTAACATAATCATCGCTAATTACGCTCTCTACCATCGCTTCGGTTACTTCCCTATCCAGTTCCACCGGGTCTTTCTGCTCTAAGGACTCATAACGCTTTGCCATCTTCTCATCAATCGCACCATCGTTTGCAACTACTACATCCACCTTGCGCTTACCAAGGTACTGATTGATTAAGCGAATATGGTCGGACACCTTGAAATCCTCCGTTTCTCCGGGCTGGGTCACCATATTGCAAACATACATAATCTTGCCCTTGCTTCGATCAATCGCTTCCACGATTTCCTCGCAAATCAAATTCGGAATAATACTTGTAAAAAGGCTTCCCATACTAAGTACAATCAAATCTGCCTCTTCCAAGGCCCGAACTGCTTCCTTGGTGGGCACAGGCTTCTCCTTATAAAAGACGCGTTTTACGGCGTTATGATTCTCCGTAATATTATGCTCACCTTCCACTACGCTTCCGTCGGCCATCTCGCCCATCAGGACAACGTTATCTTCCGTCAGGGGCACAACCTTACCTTTTAGGTTGAAAACCTTACTCAGCGCCTCAATGCCGTCCGATAAATTCCCTGTAATTTCGGAAGACGCCGTCAAAAGAAGATTTCCCACGGTATGACCGTCCAAATCGCTGGTGGTATGAAAACGGTAATTAAAAAGCTCCATAACCAAAGGCTCCGTCTCGGACAACGCAACCAAAACTCTTCGTATATCTCCAACCGCCGGAATGCTGAATTCTTCACGCAAAACGCCGGTACTTCTTCCGTCATCGCACACGGACACAATCGCCGTCAAATCCACGGGAAATTCTTTTAGCCCGCGAAGCAAGGTTGACGAACCGGTGCCACCGCCCAAAACCACAACTTTTCTTTTCATGGAAACCTCCTGCCACTACTTTTTCTTTCCGTTTTTATAATGTAATCTGTCTTTTCTTCCATATTCAAAAATAGTATTTTCTCTGCTTTTCATATTATCACATTCATTTTCTTACGAAAAGAAAATCTTCATTTCGCATATATTTTTCTTTTTATCAAATACTATAAAAACAAACAAGTTTCGAAATAATTTATATTAAGATGTATTGATTTTATGCAACTGTTTTACATTACTTTTTCACGGAGGTTACTATGAACAAAGACAGAAAAGAATTAGGGGCGGAACTTGCATACGCAGCATTAGATGATGTGCCTACCCCCAAGGCAGACGCCAAGGAAATCGTCGGCCTTGTAAAATCAAGCGGCCGCATTACCGGCTATCAATTATCGAATGGTGCAACCGTATCCAAAGAAGAAGGTGTCGCCATGGCCAAAGCCGGCGATATCAAAGGCGTTGGTGTCGCGCACCGTAAGGATTCCGAATATCTTAAATCCCTGCCCGATGGCACGGAAGACAACAACCTTGGAAACTTATCTTCCGTAAGCGGCTAACCGACTTTTATCATTCTTGACAAACAACAAATATAAAAAAGGGGTGCCAAACGGCACCCCAAATGAATAAATTTTATGAACTTGATTCCTCTTCCGCCCGGATATACTCTTCGTACGCTTTCAAAATCGTTGTCTGAATGTACTCTCGCGTATCCGCTTTAATCGGATGGGCAATATCACGAAACTCGTTCTCTGCAGTCTTTCTGCTGGGCATTGCAATAAACAAACCCTTCTCGCCTTCGATAATTTTGATATCATGAACTACAAATTCCTCATTTAAGGTAATCGATGCGACTGCCTTCATCTTGCCTTCATTAGAAATCTTACGTACGCGAACATCTGTAATGGTCACGATAACCCTCCTTCCCCTCTAGGACAGTTGCTGTTAACACAAAACATTAGTTACTAAATATCGTATCTTTCATTCTTCTCGATTAATACTTTAATCTCGCCTTCGCCTACATAGTAAGAATTAGCACGGATGGTGTCACGGCTTTCTACGATGCAGTTCTCGATATGCGTATTGTCACCGATATATACATCATTTAAAATGATGGAATTCTTAATGGTACAATTGTTACCTACAAATACCTTCTTGAAGATAATGGAGTTTTCAACCTTACCGTTGATGATGCTACCACTGGATACAAGGCTGTTCTTAACATCAGAACCAACATTATACTTAGCAGGTGCCAAATCATCTACCTTAGAATATACTGCAGGATATTCACGGAAGAAGTAATTTCTTACGTCAGGCTTTAAGAAGTCCATGTTTGTCTCATAGTAATCTTCTACAGACGCGATGTTCTTCCAGTAATCCTTCATCTTATAGCCGAAGATTCTCTTCATTCCTTTGTAACGGATTAAAATATCCGCTACCAAGTCATGTCTTCCTTCTTCTGCAGACTTCTCGATTAATTCAATTAAAAGTCTTCTTCTGATTACGTAGATACCGCAGGAAACGGTGTTGGATTTAGCAACAACGGGTTTCTCTTCGAATTCTTCAATACGGCTTTCTTCGTTCATCTTGATTACACCGTATCTGTCTACGTTCATACCTTCCGGCATGTCCTTGCAAACTACAGTGATATCAGCTTTTTTATCAATATGGTATTCCAAAACCTTATTGTAATCCATCTTATATACGCAATCACCGGAAGCAATTACTACGTACGGCTCATGGCTGTTTTTTAAGAAGTCAAGGTTCTGATAAATAGCATCTGCAGTACCGCGGTACCAGTTGCTGTTGTCCGCTGTAACAACGGGAGTAAATACATACAAACCGCCCTGCTTACGGCCAAAGTCCCACCACTTGGAAGAACTTAAGTGCTCATTTAAGCTGCGTGCATTGTACTGTGTTAAAACTGCCACACGCTGAATGTGAGAGTTTGACATATTACTCAATGCGAAGTCAATACTTCTGTAACTACCTGCTACAGGCATAGCGGAAATTGCTCTCTTCTGAGATAATTCACGCATTCTGTGGTTGTGGCCACCGGCCAAAATAATTCCAATCGCTCTCATTATTCGTCACCTGCCTTAATCAAAGTTTTTCCACTGCCAAGGTACATATCGGGATAATCTGCTACAGTAGTGTTACCTGAAACTACTGAGTTCTTACCTACGGATACACCGTTGGGAACCACTGTCTTTTCGCCAATGGTTACAAGGCCGTGATTATAAA
Source organism: Lachnospiraceae bacterium (assembly GCA_045590655.1). GTDB lineage: Bacteria > Bacillota > Clostridia > Lachnospirales > Lachnospiraceae > UBA3766. Next base: position 25,577 of record JAZNRI010000041.1, read on the forward strand.
TGTGAGGCGCTGTATCGTTGTCGATTTCTTCGCCGACACCAAGTTTTACATCGTTACCGATGATAACGTTTTCTGCAATAATACCCTTGTTGATTTCACAATTCTTTCCGATGGTGGTATCGTTCATAATAATGGAATCACGAACTACCGTACCTTCTTCAATGGTTACCCCACAACCAATGATGGAATTGTAAACTTTACCGCAAATTACGGAACCTTCTCCAATCAGACACTTCTCTACCACGCTGTCAGCTGACATATACTGAGGCGGTAATTTATCACTCTTTGTATAAATCTTCCAATAATCTTCATAAAGGTTAAATACGGGAACGATATCAATAAGTTCCATATTTGCTTCCCAATATGAATGCAATGTTCCAACGTCTTTCCAGTATCCGTTGTATTCATAAGCATATAAAGGTGCTCCCTTTTCATGACAGTAGGGAATAATATGCTTACCGAAGTCAAGGTTGGGCTGGTCAGCCTTTGCAAGCAGTGCTTCTTTCAAAGTCTTCCAGTTAAAGATATAGATACCCATAGAAGCAAGGTTACTTCTGGGGTTCGCAGGCTTCTCTTCGAAGTCTACGATTTTACGGTTCTCGTCTGTAATAACGATACCGAATCTCTTCGCTTCTTCCAAAGGCACGGGCATAGCTGCCAAAGTAACTTCTGCGCCGTTCTGCTTATGGAAATCAAGCATTACTTCATAATCCATCTTATAAATATGGTCACCTGATAAAATCAGGACATATTCCGGATTAAAGCTGTCCATATAATCGATGTTCTGGTAAATAGCGTTTGCAGTACCTGTGTACCATTCGCTGTTAGTACTCTTCTCGTAAGGAGGTAATACGGTTACACCACCGATGTTACGATCCAAATCCCAAGGAATACCGATACCGATATGTGTGTTCAGACGAAGCGGCTGATACTGTGTTAAAACACCTACCGTGTCAACGCCTGAGTTAATGCAGTTACTCAAAGGGAAATCGATAATACGATACTTTCCGCCAAAAGCCACTGCCGGTTTTGCTACTTTCGCTGTCAGAATACCGAGACGGCTACCCTGACCACCTGCAAGTAACATAGCAATCATTTCTTTCTTGATCATGTCTTCACCCCTTAGCTGTATTTGTGTCATTTCTGCACTGATTTTATAATAAGAAAGAAAACCCCCAATTGTTTTCTCACCTTATATGTAATCCCCGCATACACATAAAACATAACTTCATTTCTTCCGTTATGCCTCGTGCATATCGCTAGTGATAGCGCGCACACGTATATTATAACACGCAAAAAAATAAAAGTGAACTGTTTGCACGAAATAATTCGTTAAAAATGCGATTTTTTCTGTGTATTTTTAATAAAAATGACGGAAACTGTATGTATTTTTTGGTAATTTTGTCAATCTTTGTTATTTTCTTGTGTATTTTCTTTTTTCACTTTTCACAAAAACCAACAAAACACTCTTGGTTTTTCTCTGTTGAGAGTGTATTATTAAAACAATAATAATTATAAAAGAGGAAAATCTTATGTATGAAATAGATTTTAACACTCCCATACATGTACATTTTATCGGCATCGGCGGAATTAGTATGAGCGGTTTGGCTCAGGTACTTTTGTCCAAAGGTTTTACCGTGTCCGGTTCCGATAATCTCAAATCAGCCTTGACGGAAGAATTAAGCAAGGCAGGTGCCGAAATTTACATCGGCCAGCGCGCTTCCAATATTTCCGAAAATATTGATTTGGTGGTATATACGGCAGCAATTCACGAAGACAATCCGGAATTTGCCCGTTGTGTGGAGTTGTCCCTTCCCATGCTATCAAGAGCACAGTTTCTGGGCCAACTGATGCGTAACTACAAGAATGCAATCGCAGTCAGCGGAACCCACGGCAAGACCACAACTTCGTCTATGGCATCCGAAATCCTTATGGCTGCGGATTTGGATCCCACCCTTTCCATCGGTGGTATTTTAAAAAGTATCAACGGCAATATCCGTGTGGGCGGCTCGGACATCTTTTTGACGGAAGCTTGCGAATATACCAACAGTTTTTTAAACTTCTTCCCAAAGATTGGTATTATTTTAAATGTGGAAGAAGATCATATGGACTTTTTTAAAGATATTCACGAAATCCGTGAATCTTTCCATAAATTTGCAAAATTAATTCCCGCCGACGGTATTTTATTGATTAATCATGAGATTGAAGGGCGAGAAATCATTACTGCAGATTTGAATTGCCCCGTGAAAACTTTCGGCTTCACAGAAGAATGCGACTACTACGCTTCCGATTTGGAAATTGATGACCACGGGAACTATCATTTTACTTTCCACACTCCCGCAGGCAATGCGCAGGAGATTATGTTGGAAGTCGTGGGAAAACACAACGTATGCAATGCCTTGGCTGCTCTTGCTATGGCAGACTTTTTAAGTATTCCTTTGGAAACTGCCGCAAGAGGACTCCAAGCCTTTACCGGCACGGACAGACGCTTTGATTTCAAGGGAAGCATCGGTGGTGTTAATATTATTGACGATTACGCACACCACCCCACGGAAATCGCCGCAACTTTAGAGGCTGCTAAGAATTACCCCCATCAGCATTTGTGGTGCGTATTCCAGCCACATACATACACCCGAACCAAAGCATTCCTGAAAGAATTCGCGGAAACTTTATCCAAAGCCGAGCACGTGGTTCTGGCAGATATTTATGCAGCAAGAGAAACCAATACTTTGGGCATAAGTTCCAAAGATTTACAAAAAGAAATCATCAAATTGGGCGGTGACTGCAAATATTTCCCCACTTTTGATGAAATTGAAAATTTTTTATTAGAAAATTGTATCCCCGGGGACCTGTTGATAACTATGGGGGCCGGAGACGTAGTAAAAATCGGGGAAAATCTCCTCGGTAACTAACTTATCCACATTATCCACAGATTTTTGGAAGATATTTCTTCCACAAGGTCTGTGGATATTTTATATTTACATAACTTTTTTGCAAACTCCGGTTTTATGCGTTTTTTAATCATTTTTATGAATTATGTGGACCAGGTTTCGGGTGGTTATCCACATTGTCCACAAAACCCGCAACCCCAGTAAAATCAAGGCTTTCCGGCAATTTTACCTATTTCTTTTTTGAAAAGACTGTGTTATAATCACTCTTGCTTTAAAAATTATATTCGGACATCATTTTGCTTGTCCGGATTTCAAGGGGATTATATATGAATCGGATTATGCTCTATCAGGATGATGCATCGGGACTGACCGGTGTGTCTAACGTGTTCATCGATTCTTTTATGAAAGATGCTAATGACGCACAGTTAAAAATTTACTTATATTTAATCAGAATGTTCTCGTCGAATATGCCGGTCAGCATTTCGGACATGGCAGACAAGTTTAACCATACCGAGAAGGAAGTAATCCGTTCTCTTCAGTATTGGGAACGTATGAAATTACTTTCTTTGGAATATGATGATTGTCGCAACATTATCGGAATCCGTTTGCAGGCACCTGTGGCAGACAGCAACGGCGAACCGGTTGCCAAACCTTTAGCTCCCATTGTTACAATGGTCCCTGCTACCGCAGAGAAGGTTACACCTGTCAAAGAAACCGTGGCAACCCGAGTTGCACCCGAGAAACCTTCGTACTCCGCTGATCAGTTACGTACATATAAGGATAACGAAGAAATCGGCGAAATGCTTTGCGTCACTGAACAGTATTTAGGTAAAACCTTAAGTCCTACAGACCTAAGAAGCATTCTCTACATTCATTTGGAACTTGGCTATTCTATGGATATGCTGGAAGCGTTGTTGGAATATTGTTTGGAACGCGGCAAAAAGGAAATGCGCTATATCGAGAAAACGGCCATGGGTTGGTACGAACAAGACATCAACACCGTTGAACAAGCCAAGGCGGGCGTTAGCAAATATGACAAGACTATCTACTCCGTTATGAAAGCATTGGGCAAAAACGGCACCCCCACTGCCAAGGAAGTGGATTATATCAATAAATGGACCGGCAGTTTCGGTTTTACTATGGATATTATTTTTGAATGTTGCGAACGCACTGTACTGGCTGTTGATACTCATCGTTTCGAGTACGCAGACCGCATTCTTTCCAATTGGAAAACCCAAAATGTAACTACCATTAAGGATGTTAAGGAATTGGATAAAGCTTTTCGCAACAAACCGAAGAACGGTAGCAGCGGTAACGGAGCAGGCGGTTCCGGCAGAAGCACAACCAAATTCCCTCAGCAGGATTATGATTTTACAGCTTTAGAGAAAGATATTCTCAGCAACTAGAGGAGATACGACGTGGCACTTACCAACGCACAATATGATACTATTATTCAGGGTTATAATCGTCGTCGGCTTGATTCCAGAAAACTTCAGGAAGAACGTACCAAAGAAATTTATGAGAAGCTTCCCGAATATAAGAATCTTGATGAACTAACCGCTACGCTTGCCATTGAACAGGGAAAGAAACGTCTTATGGGCGACGGCGGTTCAGCCGATGAGTTAAAAGATATATTAGAAGATCTTAACCGGCAGAAGAAGCTTTTATTAACAGCTGCAGGCTATTCCGTTAATTATTTGGATCCTGTTTATACCTGTTCTTACTGCAAAGATACCGGTTTTATCGATGGGCAGAAATGCCATTGTTTTAAACAGGAAATGTTGGATATGCTATATGAACAATCCAATATTCGCGAAGTCTTGGCAAATGAATCTTTTGATGATGTTTCTTTGGAATATCAGCAAGGCGAAGACCTGACAAGATTACAGAATGCAGTGGTTCACGCAAAGAATTTTGTAAAAAACTTTGATTTGGACTATCAAAACCTTTTATTTTATGGTACAGTAGGTACCGGCAAAAGTTTTTTATCCAACTGTATCGCTTCTGAATTGATTAAAAAAGGACATTCCGTTATTTATTTCAGTTCAGGTGATTTATTTGCCAAAATATCCGAATATGCCTTCCGTAAGAACGGTAAAACTTCGGACACCAGTCCCTATGAAGAAATCTATAATTGTGATCTACTGGTACTGGACGATTTAGGAACAGAGCTTACAAACAGCTTTGTAATTTCACAACTTTTTACATGTTTGAATGAAAGACATCTTCGACGCAAATCAACCATCATATCTACTAATCTTGCGATGGAAGATTTACGCGACCGCTATGACGACAGAATATTTTCACGCATTATCAGTAATTATGATGTATGTAAGTTGTCCGGTCAGGATGTCAGAATATACAAAAAAAGAATGATGAACAGAAAGTGAGGATTTCCCCATGTCTGAAAAAAGACAAGAAGTACGTAATCTGGAAACCATCCCCGTTGGTTCCTTAGGTTTAATTCCCTTAGAAAGCTGCCGCTCTCTCGGCGAAAAGGTAGATCAATACCTTGTAAAATGGAGAACAGAGCGTGAAAGCGAGCACAAAGACAGTCTTGCTTTTGCAGGTTACCAGAGAGATACTTATATTCTTGATACCAAAGTTCCCCGTTTCGGTTCCGGCGAAGCAAAGGGTGTAATTAATGAGTCTGTTCGTGGCGACGATCTTTATATCATGGTTGATGTTTGTAACCACAGCTTAACTTACTCTCTTTCCGGTAACAAGAACAGAATGTCACCAGACGACCACTACCAGGATTTGAAGAGAATTATTGCAGCCGTAGGCGGTAAGGCAAGAAGAATCACTGTTATTATGCCTTTCCTTTACGAAAGCAGACAGCATAAAAGAACTTCCCGTGAATCTTTAGACTGTGCATTGGCACTTCAGGAATTGGTTTCTATGGGTGTAGATAACATCATTACCTTTGATGCCCATGACCCCCGTGTTCAGAATGCAATTCCTCTTCATGGTTTTGAAACCGTGCAGCCTACTTACCAGTTTATCAAAGGCTTGATTAACAATGTTCCTGATATTCAGTTGGATGCTGAACATATGATGACTATCAGCCCTGATGAAGGCGGTATGTCACGTGCAATCTATATGTCTAACGTTCTTGGACTTGATATGGGTATGTTCTACAAGAGACGTGACTATACCCGCGTTGTTGACGGCAGAAACCCTATTGTTGCACACGAATATCTCGGTACAAGCGTAGAAGGTAAGGATGTAATCATTCTTGATGATATGATTTCTTCAGGTGAAAGTGTAATTGAAGTTGCTACTGCATTGAAAGCGCGTAAAGCAAACCGTATTTTTATCGCTACTACTTTTGGCCTCTTTACAAACGGCCTCGAGAAATTTGATAAAGCATATGAAGATGGTCTTATCCACAGAGTACTTACCACCAACCTTGTATATCAGACTCCCGAACTCTTACAGAGAGAATGGTACATCAACTGTGATATGAGTAAGTACATTGCCTACATCATTGACACATTAAATCACGACAGTTCTATCAGCGATTTATTGAATCCCAGCGAGAGAATTCAGGCACTTTTAAAAGAACATCAGAAATAATATAAAAAACTGCTTTTGCATCTTACAAAAGCAGTTTTTTTCTTTTTTATTAGATTTCATTGCATTATATTGAGTATTCGTGTTTTCTTACTTGTAATTTTCTTAAATGGGTGTTATCTTAATAACTGTAAAAACATTGTGATTTTTTTAACTTTCGGTTTTTTAACCCTTGTCGTATAATTTGAAAGGATTTATATTTATGATAAACACAAATAATAAGGGATTCTCTTTAATTGAATTGATTGTTGTTATTGCTATTATGGCAATTGCTGTTGGTTTAATGGCCCCGCAATTAATCCGCTATCTCGAAAAAACAAATGTATCTTCAGATACACAATTAGCAGATACCATTCGAACCGGTGTTACCATAGCCATTGTCGATGCAGAAGTGCAGGCTGACGTAGCCAGCCATCCTTATCTTGATTTAATGGAATCTGATACCGGATTGAATATTAATGATAATGCCGACTTCCTTAATTCAGACTGTGTATTAAAGAAAAGTCTTGAAGATTCATTCGGATTCCCTATTGATGAAATTATGCTAAAAATTAAATCAGCGCATGGTAGCGATTGCGACTGTAATATCAAAACCAGCAACAGCTTGGTTCTTGTAACTTTTACCTGCACTGACAATACTGGTAAGAAAGATACTTCCTCTTCAACACCCGAAAACGATATATACGTTGATTAATTTTTTATGATTATTATGGTCAGTTCGAAACCATCCTGACCTTAAACAAAACTAAGGAGCCTTTTAAAATGAAAAATAAGAAATCTTTATTTCTCACACAGGCGGCAATGATTGCCGCCCTTTATGTTGTTCTTACTGAAGTCTCGAACATCTTCGGTTTGGCATCTTTTGCCGTTCAGATTCGTTTCTCAGAAGCATTAACCATTTTACCGTTTTTTACTCCGGCAGCAATTCCGGGGCTTTTTGCCGGCTGTATTATCAGTAATTTACTGGTAAGTGCGAATATCTTTGACATTATATTCGGCAGTCTTGCAACACTTTTGGGCGCACTGTTCACCTACCTAATCGGCAAATTCAGTAAAGTAAAAAAAACAGCGGCATGGCTCGCACCCTTACCGCCGATTATGGCAAATACACTTATCATCCCTTTTGTACTAAAATATGCTTACGGTTTAGACCCACTCTGGTTGTTTTTTATCACCGTATTCGCCGGAGAATTTATATCCTGCGGAATCCTGGGGCTTCCTCTTTTTTTTATTGTAAAAAAATATGCAAAAAATATTTTTTACACTTATAATTAATCTAAACACAAAATCAAATCGGTCATAACAAAAAGTTATGACCGATACTTTTTTCATATTTTAAATTATCTTTTATTCATCATATCCATTCGGATTGTTGGACTGCCAGCGCCATGCATCTTCACACATTTTACGCATATCACGCTCTGCCTTCCAATGCAATTCCTTCTCCGCCTTTTCGGGGCTTGCATAACACTGTGCAATATCTCCGGGACGACGTTCTTTTATTTCGTAAGGAATTGTAACACCGGAAGCCATTTCAAAATTCTTCACTACATCTAATACGCTGTATCCGCTTCCTGTGCCCAAATTATATACACATAAGCCGGGATTTTCGGCAATTTTTTCGATTGCGCAAACATGTCCCAATGCCAAATCAACAACGTGAATATAATCACGTACACCGGTACCATCCGGCGTATCATAATCATCGCCAAACACACCAAGGCATTTCAATTTACCCACCGCAACCTGCGTAATATAAGGCATCAAATTATTCGGAATTCCGTTGGGATTCTCGCCGATTGTACCGCTCTCGTGCGCTCCAATCGGATTAAAATATCTTAAAAGTATCACATTCCACGACGGATCCGCCTTCTGGATATCTGTCAAAACCTGCTCCAACATAGATTTAGTCTGTCCGTACGGATTGGTAATTTCGCCCTTGGGACACTCCTCCGTAATGGGCACGAATGCAGGATTTCCGTACACGGTTGCCGAAGAAGAAAATACAATGTTTTTCACATTGAATTCTTCCATCACTTTTAAAAGACACAAAGTTCCCGCTATATTATTCTGATAATACTTCCACGGTTCTTTTACCGACTCACCAACTGCCTTCAAACCTGCGAAATGAATACAAGAATCAATCTGTTCTGCTTCGAATACCTTTCTCAAGCCTGCCTCATCTAAAATATCAACCTGATAAAAAGGCACTTTCTTACCGGTAATCTTCTCCACGCACTCCAACGACTTTGCACTTGAATTACTAAGATTGTCAATAACAACCACTTCATATCCTGCATTTTGTAATTCTACTACGGTATGACTTCCGATATATCCGGCACCGCCGGTTACAAGTATTGCCATATTATCCTCCGTATTTTTGTATTTGTAATTAATCCCAAAGCACTTCAGGATATACTCCGGCGTCTTTTAACTTCTGAATAGAATCCATTACATAAGGCTTATCTTCCTTATAGGTTACGCCAAACCACTTATCTTTCGAAGAAAGCACCTGAACAGTAGCCTTATCCTCTTTTAAGAGAGCATCTACTTCAATCGGCAAATAACACTCCGCCTTTAAAGGATTATTCTGCACGCTGCTTGCAAAGAAGTTTTCCAATGCTTTTCCAAGTTCCGGAATAATACTGGGGGTAAATCCCCACATATTCATAGATACCGGTGAATCTACGCTAATCGGTGTGTAGGTTGCACCCTCATCTTCCGTATAAGCAGCACCGTTAGCAGTCTTAATGATTTTGGTTCTCTCGGTAATGGATACAAGATAGCCTTCATCATTGGTTACACAGCAACCGCGTGCTACGGAACCGTTTTCAGTCAAAGTATTGCCAAGCTGATAACCTACCATAGCATAACGATACTTATCATCATCTTCATGGGTAGTCAAAAAGTCATATAAAACCTTAAAAGCTTCCACTCCATAATAATCATCTGCATTAATAACTGCAAAAGGTCCTTTTACGGCATCACGACAACTGAAGATGGCATGTGCGGTTCCCCAAGGTTTTACACGTCCTTCGGGGATTGCAAAACCTTCCGGCACGTCATTAATATCCTGAAATACATATTCCACTTCCATATGCTTGCTTACCGCGTCACCAATACATTCTCTAAAAAGCGCCTCATTTTCTTTTTTAATGATAAAAACTGCTTTTTTAAAACCTGCTCTTAACGCATCATAAATTGAAAAATCAAGGATTTTATTTCCTGCTGCATCCACAGGATCAATCTGCTTCAAACCGCCGTATCTGCTGCCCATTCCCGCAGCCATAATTACCAATACAGGTTCCTTCATAGTTTTCCCTCCTTACACCTCAAACAACAAATCGCCATATGTAGGAATCGGCCATACGTCCTTATCCGTAAGCATTTCCAATGCATCCGCAGGTGCACGTAACGCCTCCATTGCTGTCTTAACATGGTCACGATAATAAAATGCACATGTTTTATGTTCCTTAATTCCCTGTGCCGCCTTTAACTCTTCTTCCAAAGTTACCAACGCAGCCTGCATTTTCTCAAGTTCATCTGTCACTTTGGAAAGCAAGCCTCTCTGAACAGTTGCGCTAACCCCTGCGTTTTCTGCTCGTAAAACTGCTTCCGAAAGCATACTTGCATACCGAATTTCTGCAGGTATAATCTGCTTTGCAGACATTTCAATCATACACTTGGCTTCAATGTTGATTGTCTTTGAATAGGTCTCATATAAAACATCCTTACGAGACTCCAATTCCGCTCTTGTAAAAATATTAAACTTCTCGAACAATGCAAAGGATTTCTCAGTAGTAAGTGTTTCCACCGCATCCAACATTGTGGGAAGATTGGGAAGTCCTCTGCGTTCTGCCTCTTTAATCCATTCCGGTGCATATCCGTTACCGTTAAAGATAATTCTCTGGTGCGCTGTCATATACTCTTTAATCAGGTCATGCACAGCCAGATCAAAGTCTTCCGCTCCTTCTAAACGGTCTGCCGCTTCGCAGAATGCCTCTGCCACAATAGTATTTAAAATAGTATTCGGGTCACCGATTGAATCAGCGGAACCCACCATACGAAATTCAAACTTATTACCCGTAAAAGCAAACGGTGAAGTACGGTTACGGTCTGTCGCATCTTTTAAAAGATCCGGCAATGTAGAAACACCGGTTTCCAAAACGCCGCCTTCTACCAAGTGAGTCGCCTCACCGGTTTCTACCAGCTGTTTTACCACGTCTTCCAGCTGTTCTCCAAGGAAGATGGATATAATAGCGGGGGGGGCTTCATCCGCACCAAGTCGGTGGTCATTTCCTACGTCCGATGCACTTTGTCTTAACAAGTCCGCATGCTTATCTACTGCCTTCATAATACATGCCAGCACCAAAAGGAACTGGATATTTTCATTGGGCGTATCCCCGGGATCCAAAAGATTCATTCCCGTATCCGTTGTCAAAGACCAGTTATTATGCTTACCGGAACCATTTACGCCCTGGAAAGGCTTCTCATGTAAAAGACAGGTCAGGCCATGTCTTCCGGCAACCTTTTTTAATGTTTCCATTACAATCTGGTTGTGGTCCACAGCCACATTGGAAGTCTCATAAATCGGTGCCAGCTCATGCTGTGCCGGTGCAACTTCGTTATGCTGTGTTTTGGCTGTTACACCCAGTTTCCACAACTCAACGTTTAAGTCCTTCATATATGCGCCGATACGCTCACGGATACAACCGTAATAATGGTCATCCATTTCCTGTCCCTTCGGGGCAGGTGCACCAAATAAGGTACGTCCGGCGTAAATCAAATCGTCTCGCTTAAGGTAATTCTGTCGGTCAATTAAGAAGTATTCCTGCTCTGCACCTACGGAAGGAATTACCTTCTTCGCTTCGTAGTTACCAAACAATCTTACGATACGCATTGCCTGCTGACCTACAATTTCCATGGAACGAAGCAGCGGGGTCTTTTTATCTAGTGCCTCGCCCTTATAAGAACAAAACGCCGTAGGAATACAAAGAATTTTACCGGTTGCATCTTCTTTGATAAAAGCAGGTGAAGTAATATCCCAGGTGGTATATCCGCGCGCCTCAAAGGTAGCACGAAGTCCGCCTGACGGGAAAGAAGATGCATCAGGCTCACCCTTAATCAACTCTTTGCCTTTGAACTCCAGTAACATCTTACCGTTTTTATCCGGATGCGTTATAAAAGAGTCATGCTTCTCTGCCGTAAAACCTGTCAAAGGCTGGAACCAATGGGTATAGTGGGTTGCGCCGTTTTCCACAGCCCAATCCTTCATTCCTTTTGCAACCACATTCGCGGTTTTACCTGAAAGTTCGCCGCCGTTCTCCATTACGTTGATTACTTCATTGTAGGCCTCTTCCGACACCCATTTTCTCATAGTATCCAACGTAAAGACATTCTGGGCAAAAATCTCTTCAATGTTAATTTTGTCAGTCATATATATTCTCCATTCGGATTCTTTTACAGTCTATTCCTAGAATAAAATACACTGTTTTCTTCTGTTTTACAAGGTAAACTAGATCTTCTTCACACGCAGCAAGTCATACTTCTCACAAGTTTCACTTAACTGCAAGAAAAGAATCTGCTGTGGGTGGGGCGCACTTTCCACTGCCACGCCTTTTTCGTCAAACATCGCTTCTACCCTGGTTTCCACATTGCGGCCGTCCGGCTTCATAATTTCAATCACATCGCCGACGCAGAATTTATTCTTCTGCTCGATTCGTACCTTACCGTCTGCCGTAATTTCTTCCGCAATGCCTAAGTATACATACTCATTGATGTAAGTATTGCTGTCGTAAATCTGTGTTTCCTCGCTGGGTTTGCCAAAGTAAAATCCCGTAGTAAACTGACGATAAGTGCACTTGGAAATCTCACTGCGATACCAGTCCATATTATTGCGATAAGTTTCTTCCGAAACAAAGAAATCGTCAATTGCCTTTCGGTAGGTTCTCGCCACAGCAGCGACATAAAGGGCTGTTTTCATACGTCCTTCGATTTTTAAGGAATCAATTCCCGCCGCCACAATTTCCGGGATATATTCAATCATACACAAATCTTTGGAATTAAAAATATAGGTGCCGCGCTCATTCTCATACACCGGCATATATTCGCCGGGACGGGTTTCTTCCACCACCGCATACTTCCAGCGGCAGGGATGGGTACAAGCGCCCTGGTTAGCATCTCTTCCCGTAAAATAATTGGATAACAGACATCTTCCGGAGTATGAAATACACATTGCACCGTGAATAAAGCTTTCAATCTCCATCTCCTCAGGAATATGGTCGCGGATTTCTTTGATTTCTTCCAAGGACAACTCTCTTGCGCTTACCACACGCTTCGCACCCTGCTGCCACCAGAACAAATAAGTCTGGTAATTGGTGTTATTCGCCTGGGTAGAAATGTGAAGCTCCATACCGGGGCAATGTTCTTTTGCAAGCATAAACATTCCGGGGTCCGCAATAATCAAAGCATCCGGCTTTAACTCATTCAATTCTTTAAAATATGCAACCGCTCCGTCCAAATCGGAATTATGGGCAAGAATATTAGCAGTTACATACACTTTTACACCGTGAGCATGGGCAAATTCAATACCGGCCCTCATATCCTCCGGACTGAAATTCTTTGCTTTGGCCCGAAGTCCAAAGGCCTCGCCACCAATATATACCGCATCTGCACCAAACATTACTGCTGTTTTCAATACTTCAAGGCTGCTTGCCGGAATTAAAAGCTCCGGCTTTCTTTCTCTGCTCATCTATAGCCTCCGCCTGCGACTGTTTACCATAGCGCAAGCCTTTCGCTTTGCACCATTTCATCGCATTCCTTACTGTTCATTCTCTGATACTTTTATACTGACCGTAACTCCGTCTCCTACGGGTAAAATTACGGTTTCCAACATCGGATTATTCTTTAACTCATACAAGTAATCGCGCATTCTGGAATGAATGGTCCTGTTTCTCCTTGTAACCGCATAACGGGACTCCATCAAGTCTCCGTCCTGCAAGACATTGTCTGAAACAAGCATTCCGTCCTCTGCAAGAAGTCTTAAAAGGTCCGGCAGAAAGTTTAAATACTGCCCCTTGGCAGCATCCATAAAGATAAAATCGTAACTGCCATCCAACTCTTTTAAAATCTCCGTAGCATCCCCTTCTAAAAGAGTGATACGATGTTCCATATTGTCCCTTTTAAAATTCTCTTTCGCGATAGGGATACGTTTCTCGTAATTCTCTATGGTGGTAATCTGGCATTCTTCCGAAGTATTCTCCGCCATCAGCAGGGCAGAAAACCCAACTGCGGTTCCCACCTCAAGAATTTTTAAGGGTCTTTTCAAACGCAATAAGAAACGAAGCAGATTCTGCATATCCTTACGGATAATCGGCACATAATCTCTCTTCGCTTCCTGCTCTAATTCATCTAAAAATGCTGAGTTCCCTTTATCAAAGGAATTGATAAAAGTAAACAATCTTTCGTCAATAATCACTTTGCTACCTGCTTATTCCTCTTCTTCATCCGAAGCAGACATTATTTCCATCATTTCATAAGGTGTCATACCTGTGGAAAGTTCGTAAACACCGGGCTTTAACTCTCCCTTATACTCCGAAAACATTTCCTGGAAATAAAAGAGTTTCGCGTCGCGAATCAAACCTTTTTCCTCTAATATCTCTCCGATTTCAGATACGCTCTTGCCTTCTACGATGGATACGGACACCGTTCTTCCGGTTCCAAGTTCTACGGGTTCTTCCGCAAAAATACGATAACCAAAATCGTAGGCCTTAAGCCCCAAATTATAAATCAGTATGACAACTGCCAGGGCAATGGCAATTTTAAAAATGCCTTTTACAACGCCCCAAATCATTTTTTTGTCCATGTTTCTATCTCCTAATCTCTCCTTATGGAGATTCCGGTTTATTACTCAAAATCCATAGCGTCCATAATCCGCAAATTTGCTTCCTGCATCATACGGCAGAATGCCAGCTCCGCATCTAAAAATTCCGTCACAAGGGGATTTTTCTTCCACTCACGATAATCCCTTTCAAAGGCATCTACACGATCGAACAACTCCTCCGTACTGGTCAGATTCTGAAATTCATATCTGCGTCTGCGATAATCGCACAACTGCTGCCAAAGGGAAGCCTCTTCTTTTACTTTTGTCTTGATTTCAACATAATTGCGGAACTCGTCGCTTTTTTGCAACGCTGCAATGTATTTATCTGTAGCTTTTTCCATATCGGACTTTTGCATAAGTACACCTTTCTTTTATACTTCCATCAAAATCGGAAGAATCATGGGACGACGCTTGGTCGACTTCCAGAAAAACTCATTCAAAGAATCTCTAAGGTTCGATTTGATTTTGCCCCAATCAGTTATTCCTTTTTCCTGCATACGCTCCATTACTTCATAAGCAATGGCGCTTGCCTCTTCCATCAAATCCTCATTATCCTTGGTATAAGTAAAGCCGCGGGATACGATATCAGGTCCTGACACCAACGTATTGTTATAGCCATCCATTACCGCAACCACAATAACGATACCGTCTTCCGCCAGTCTCTGTCTGTCGCGCAATACCACATTGCCTACGTCACCCACTCCAAGACCGTCTACCAAAATAGCACCTACGGGAACTTCGCCTACCACTTCGGCACCATCGTCCCCAAGTTCAAGCACATCACCGGATTTTAAAATAAAGATATTCTCTTTATCCATTCCTAACTGCTCCGCCAATTTGGCGTGTGCCTTCAAATGCTTGAATTCACCGTGTACGGGAATTGCATACTTGGGTTGGGTTAAGGTATAGATTAATTTAATTTCTTCCTGACAGGCATGGCCGGATACATGGGCATCCTGGAAAATAACATCCGCACCCTTGTGGAACAATTCATTAATGACCTTGGTAACTGCCTTTTCATTTCCGGGAATCGGGCTGGAAGAAAAGATAACCGTATCCATAGGCCCAATCTTCACCTTACGATGCTGTCCCATAGCCATGCGACTCAACGCCGCCATACTTTCACCCTGGCTTCCGGTGGTAATAATAACCGTCTGCTCTTCAGGATAATCTTTCAAATTCTCAATATCAATCAAGGTATTCTCAGGAACACTCAATCTTCCCAGGTTAGTAGCCGTCTCAATGATATTTACCATACTGCGGCCTTCCACCACAACCTTACGTCCGAAACGGTCTGCCGCATTAATAATCTGCTGTACGCGGTCTACGTTGGAAGCAAAGGTTGCCACAATAATTCTGGTATTTTTATGCTCCGTAAAAATCGTATCAAAAGTCTTACTAAGACTGCGCTCCGACTGGGTAAAACCGGGGCGCTCCGCATTAGTGGAATCGCATAAAAGCGCAAGTACGCCTCTGGGACTGCTGCCCAATTCCGCAAAACGCTGTAAATCAATGGCATCACCAAATACCGGTGTATAATCCACCTTAAAATCACCGGTGTGAATAATCACGCCTGCAGGTGAATAAATTGCCAATGCCGCCGCATCCACAATACTGTGGTTTGTCTTGATAAATTCTACCTGAATCGGTCCGATGCGGACAACATCGCCAAACTGTACCGTCTGTCTTTTTACGACATCTAAAAGCTCGTGTTCTTTTAACTTGTGTTCAATAACGCCCATTGTAAGGGTTGTGGCAAACACCGGAATGTTCAATTGTTTTAAAATATAAGGCAGGGCACCGATATGATCCTCGTGTCCGTGAGTAATCATAAAAGCTTTCACCTTATCGCGGTTCTCCAGCAAATACGTAATATCCGGGATAACCAAATCGATTCCCAGCATATCATCCGCCGGAAAACTCAAACCGCAGTCTACCACAATAATGGTATCCTCGTATTCAAAGGCCGTGATATTCATACCAATCTGCTCAAGGCCACCCAAAGGAATTACCTTAATCTTCTCGGCTGAATCCGCGCCGTTTCTGTTTATATTCAAATTTCTTTCCTCCAAATTTCATTACTTCCTGCTTTTGTCAAACTCCACGTCGTCCAAAAGGTTCTCAAAGATTTCAGCGATTGCATTTAATTCCTTATCTTCCGAAACAATGTCATAAACCGCTTCCTCATCCTCTGCTCCGGAAATATCCTTCAGAATCAAAGCTTCTCCGTCACCGTCTTCCGTATCCGTAACAAGAATGTAATTTACACCTGCCACTGTTGTCTGTTCCAACACATAAAATTCAACAGGTTCTTCATCCATTGCCTGAAATAAAATCTTCTCCATAGTCTGTCCTTCCGTTTCTACGCCTCGTTTTCGTCCTTCTTATCTCCTGCGTAATCCAAATATCCCTGCAAAATAAATGCTGCAGCAATTTTATCCACGTATTTCTTGCGGTCTTCCCTGCGGATTCCCGCTTCCATCATTACTTCATCAGCTTCTACAGTGGTCAGTCTTTCGTCCCAAAGCACCACTTCCAAGCCGGTTCTTCTCTCCAGCATCTCCTTAAAAGCAAGCGTCTTCTCAACTCTTTCGCCTAAAGTATCGTTCATATTCTTAGGATACCCCAAGACAATTTTACTTACTTCGTATTCTACAATCAATGCTTCGATTCTGGCCAATGTCTGACGCAGTTTATCTTCCCTTTCACGTCTGACAATCTCCAGTCCCGTAGCAATCAGGCCGGTAGGGTCGCTTACTGCCACACCAACAGTTTTGGAACCGAAATCCAATCCCATAATTCGCATATTGCTTCCCCCACTATTCCCACTGATTTGCCTTAATGTACTCTATAAACATTTCTTCCACCAACTCATCACGTTCAACCTTCATAATCAGGCTTCTCGCATTGTTATGGCTTGTAATATATGTGGGGTCTCCGGACATAATGTATCCTACAATCTGGTTTACCGGATTGTATCCCTTTTCCTGCAAAGCATCATAAACCTGCGCAAGAATATTTTTAACCCTGTCCTTAGAGTCCTGTTCAACTTCAAAAAACTGTGTATTCTCTGACTGCATATTTCACACCCTCTGTTGTAATGTTTCTTTTACTTGTCCGTTATATGTATATAGTCTGTTTTATTATACTCTAATTACGTCCAAAACTCAAGCAATGCCTACTATCATATCTTCATTATTGGCATATTTTAGCCGGTTATTCACGCCCAAGCATAATATCATCCTGCAAAAATCCTTCCACCGAAACCTCAACAGCCATATTTTTCATAAAATCACCTGCAGGAACCGCCACTTTCACATACTCGCCGGTATGTCCAAGCCAATATATTTTGCCCTCGATTTCCTTTTCTTCTTCCAAAAGCACTTTTACCCTTCGGCCGATAAAAGTTGTGCGGTATGCCTTGGACTGCTGTTGTTCCAATGCAAGCAAAATATTACTGTGCTCCGTCTTGATTTCTTCCGGAATCTGGTCAGGCATGGCGTCCGCCTTGGTACCTTTTCTTCTTGAATATTTAAAAATGTGCATTTCAAAGAAATTCACCTTTTCAAGAAACGCTTTTGTTTGCATAAACTCTTCTTCTGTTTCCCCGGGGAACCCTACGATCACATCCGTCGTTATTGCACAACTCGGAAAATACTTGCGTAAAAGCTCTGCCTTCCCGAAATATTCCTCCGCCGTATATCTGCGATTCATACGCTTTAAGGTTGCATCACAACCGCTTTGTAAGGAAATGTGGAAATGGGGGCACATTTTCTCACAGGATGCAATTTCAGCCACGAAATCCTCCGTCAAAATCATAGGTTCAAAAGAACCGATACGGATTCGCTCCACCCCTTCGATTGCATTGATATCACGAATCAGTTCCGATAAATATTTCTTCGGATTCTTCTCTTCAAAATCCAAGCCGTAGGAACTGATATGAATACCTGTTAAAACAAACTCCCGGTACCCTTCTTTTACAAGACCGCAGATTTCCTGCAAAACGCTCTCAGGTTGACGGCTTCGCACACGTCCTCTTGTGTAGGGAATGATGCAGTAACTGCAGAAACGGTTGCAACCGTCCTGAATCTTAATATAAGCTCTTGCATGTTCAGCAGTCTGCTCCATCTGCGCATCTTCGAAATCTGCCTTCTTCACATCCACAATTGTTGTGTTATTTAAAGTCTTTCTCAGAAAGTTACGTTCTTCAACGCTGTGCCCTTCAACATCTGTCTGAACTTCTTCAGCACTACAATCTTCGGCGCACACTTGGTTCTCTTCACTTCTGTCTCCTTCAGCATCCGCCCGGCCGTCTTCTGAACCGCCTGGCTTCTCTTCCATAAAACGGTCTAAAATCTCCGCAATATTCTTCTTTAAGTTATTGCCCACCAGCAAATCAATGGCATCATCCTGGGCAATACTGAAAGCGTCCGCCTGCACGTAACAGCCAACCGCCACCACAATTGCATCGGGGTTTTGCTTCTTTGCGCGATGTAACATTTGACGGCTTTTACGGTCCGCCATATTGGTTACGGAACAGGTATTTATGATATAAATGTCTGATTTTTGGTTAAAATCAACAATTTTATAACCACTTTTTTGTAAGTTTTGTTGCATTACTTCTATTTCATAAGAATTCACTTTGCAACCAAGGTTATGTAATGCTACACTTTTCATCGAAAACTCCTTATTTTTTGGCAACTTTATCAGTTGACTTTTTTTCGCAAATCAACTACTATAAAGGCGGAAGTTGGAAATGATTTCATACTTCCCCCAAATAGCTAACAATTTATTTTTATTATAGGAGGAAACAAATATGAAGACAGTATCTATTTCTTTAAACTCAATTGACAAGGTAAAATCATTCGTTAATGATATTACAAAGTTTGATTACGATTTCGACTTAGTTTCCGGCAGATATGTAATCGATGCAAAGTCTATCATGGGTATCTTCTCCCTTGATTTATCTAAGCCTATCGATTTAAATATCCACGCTGAAGACGGTGCAGAAGATGTATTAAAGGTTTTAGCTCCTTACATCGTTTAATCCGAATCGGTTTTGAGTTTAAAGCAAGACTTTTCGTCTTGCTTTTTCTTTTGTATTTTACAATCTTTTACATCAAAAAGCACCGTCACATCGGCGGTGCTTTCTGAATATACAAACACATTCTCTGTGCTATGATTACTTAATCTCTATGATTTCTCTTTCTTCCACCGCTTTTTTCAACATTTCGTCAATGCAATCCGCAAGATTTTCTTCATGTTTTGCAATTACTTTTACCACGGGCTTGGTAACCGGATGTTGGGCTACCCAAATGGTACAGCAGTCTTCAAACGGTAAAATGGAAGTTTCATACGTATTGATTTTCTCGGCAATATCTACGATGTCCTGCTTATCAAAGGCAATCAACGGACGGTACACCGGAATGGTGCATACATCGTTGGTGCAGGCAAGACTCTGCATTGTCTGGGAAGCAACCTGTCCGATGCTTTCGCCGGTAACCAAACCGATGCAATCGTTCTCCAAGCCGATCTGCTCCGCAATACGCATCATATATCTTCGCATAATAATGGTTAACTCATCAGGCGGACATTTCTCGTAAATCGCCATCTGAATTTCCGTAAAATTAATAACATTCAATCTGATAGGACCTGTATATCTTGAAATCAAGGTACCCAAATCCACAACCTTCTGTTTTGCTCTTTCAGAAGTGTAGGGCGGTGCATGGAAATAAATTGCATCCAGCTTCACGCCACGCTTTGCAATCATATATCCTGCCACCGGCGAATCCAATCCGCCTGATAAAAGCAACATCGCCTTACCTGCGGAACCTACGGGCATACCGCCGGGTCCGGGAATAATAATCGAATATACATAAATTCTTTCTCTTACTTCCACATAAAGGCTTACTTTCGGCTTATGCACATCTACTTTCACTTCCGGATACGCATTCAGAATCGCCTCCCCGATTAAGCAATTCATCTCCATGGAATTCACGGGATAATTCTTGCGTGCACGCTTTGAAAATACCTTAAAAGTAAAATTCTTATCCTCATAGGTTTCGTCAATGTATTTGACAACCTGCTCTTTTAAATCATCAAAACCTTTGTCTTCAAGCACCAATACGGGGCAAATTGCAATGACGCCAAAGACGCATTTTAACGTATCGATTAATTCGTCGTAGTCGAAGTCTGACAAAGCTTCCACGTAAATACGCGACAAACTTTTGTGTACTTTGAATTCACCATCGCATTTCGCTACAGCACGACGAACCTGGTCTACCAAAATATCTTCAAAGACATAGCGGTTCTTGCCTTTTAAGAAAATCTCTCCGTATTTTAACAAAAATGTACGAGTTTGAAACATGAATACCTCTATCCTCCCGCACACTTTGCACGGGACTTTTATTGGAATTTAATAAATTTACGCTTCGTTTCGTTATACTGCAACTGGCTGACAGGAATCTCCACGCCGCTCTTAGTTAAGAAACGATATCTTGCCAAATCCTTTGCTTGGGCAAGATTAATAATATATGACCGATGACATCTTAAAAACATATCCGCCGGCAACTTCTTCTCCATATCAGAGAATTTCATATGTACGCTGATGGTTTCTTCAGACGTAATTATATCCGTATCACGCCCCTGGCTCTCGAGATATTCAATCTCAGAGAAAGGAATTCGATAAAAGCGGTCTGCCACCTGAAACTTCAATACGTCCGCAGGTTGCGAAAGCTGATAGCCCTCTTTCAGAGCTTCGCGCAGTTTCTCAATATTAATCGGTTTCTGCAAATAGCGCAATGCATTAACACTATACCCGTCCAACGCATATTCCGCTGTGGAAGAAATGAATACAATCGGCAATTTCTCACCCAAACGACGCAATTCTTTCGCAGCTTCAATACCGTTCATTCCTACTGCAAGAATATCACAAAGTAAAATATCATACTCCGCATGTTCATCTGATAATGCTTCCGTCATCACACGCATATCTTCAAACGTGGTAATTTCGAATTCAATACCTTCTTCTTCCAATACCTGTTCCGTAAGAATTTGATTTATTTGTAAAGATGTAGCCTCGTCATCACAAATCACTACCCGATACATAATAATACCCCCATACTTTTTGTATCTAACTAATAATTATACACATTTTTCATTTTTTTTGCAAGGAAACTACCGATGTATTTTAACTTTGGTGTTCGATTAATGCCTTGGTAATTAATCGCAAAGTATCTCCGTACATACGGGCAAACTCTTCATGGTTTTCCTTAATATACTCAATATCCTTATTTTGTCCCGCAAGCTCCATATCATAGGCAATATCTCCAACTTCCATGGCACCGATATTCCGGCACGCTCCCTTGATGGAATGGGCAATAATTCCGTAGTTTTCCGCATCTTCTTTTTGTAAATATTCTTCCAATCCTGCTAACAGGTTGGATGCCGCAAAAGTACTCAGCACACGGATATACGCATTTTTATTACCGCCGCAATTACGCAGACCGTCTTCGATGGAAATTCCTTTGAGCAAATCCAGAATATCCTTCTTCTCCTCCGCTTCTTTCTTCAACATCGGATTGGTAAAATAGGACCTGGGTGCCGCAATTTCCTTACCATCCATAATACGCACCTGCTTCGCAATGGGAATCCACTTCTCAAGAATATCGCTTAGCTGCTTCATATGAATCGGTTTAGAAATATAATCATTCATACCGGCTTCTTTAAACTGCCGCTCCACACCCTTAATGGCATTGGCCGTAAGCGCCACAATGGGCAATTCCTGGGCATACTCCGTTTGAATGGCACGAATCTTCTGTGTCGCTTCCACACCGTCCATAAAAGGCATCATATGGTCCATAAAAATCATATCATAAGGAATCAAATTCTCTTCAATACGGTTTACTGCTTCCAAGCCACTTTCTACAAGTACAGGTTCAAAACCGAACTTCTTCATAAGTTCACTGGCAACCTGAAGATTTACCTTGTTATCGTCTACAACCATGACTTTCGCAGACGGTGCGCGGAAGGTAATTTTAAACTCATCATTGGACGCGAATACTTTATCATGATTCGCCTCGTAGTTAGAAGGACGCCCGTCTTTTACCTTTTGAGGAAGCCGGAAAGAGAATACGCTACCTTCGTTTAAAGTACTCTCTACCCAGATATCTCCGCCCATCTGATTTAAAAGGCTTTTCGAAATAACAAGACCAAGACCTGTACCTTCTACGTTACGGTTTTTACGGGTATCAATCTGTCCGAAGGCGCGGAAGAGTTTCTTCATGTTTTCTTCCGAAATACCGATACCGGTATCTTCCACTTCCACTTCAAGACAGCCTTCTTTCTCGCTGTTTTTCTGCCAGATAATATGTAAGCGGATATGACCTCTGTGGGTAAAGTTTACCGCATTATTTAAAATGTTAATCAACACCTGACGGATACGAAGCTGGTCACCTATTAACACCCTGGGAATACGGGGATCGATGTCGATAATCAGGCGCACGCTTTTATTTCGCATACGGAATTCAATGATGCTTAAGACGTCGTGAATCAACGAATTGAAATGATATTCATCTTCCAGAATCTCCATATTACCGGAATCAATTTTAGAGAAGTCCAGAATCTCGTTGATAATGGATAACAAACTTTCGGAAGACTTCTGAATGGTTGCAATATACTCTTTCTCGTCCTTCTGGAAATTCTTCTGTGATAAAAGCTGTGCCATACCGCTGATGGCATTCATCGGTGTACGGATTTCGTGGGACATATTCGCAAGGAAGTTGGACTTCGCTTCCAAAGCCTCCTGAGCTTCTTTATTTTTTTCCTCCATCTTAGCCTTGTAAGATTCCACACCGGTAATCAGCATCAACAAGGTAATCATTGCAAAGCAGTAGAATAATAAATATATGATATAGATAAATGTCGAGAAGAAAATATTAATTTCTTCCGTCTGAAAAATACCTACCGCAAGCAATCCGATAAAAGAAAATGCAAAATACTCCACAAAGATACGCTTCTTAACAAACAATGCAATAATCAACGCCTCAGCCATATAAATCATAATCAACATACCCAAGGTATCAAGCTGTGCCGAAATAATATAACTAGTCAAAGTCATCGTCACATAGAAACAACGTACAATGGCATTCTCATTACTGATGGTGCGATACAAAAGCAACGTAAGTAACACCGGCAAAAAACCGATGGATATAAAAAGTGCCTGTTCCCACCCAAACTGGTTAAACGCATATACCACGTGAAGCAGGACCACACTGAAGAACTCAATAATACTTACGATAATACTTGTCCGAAACGGTAACATTTTATCTCCTTATGGAGAGGGGGATTCGAACCCCCTCCCGCTTATCAAAACACTCACTTATCAGTTACATCTTTTGTATATCTAATCACTTTTAACGTCTCTGGAATTTACGAAGCATAGGAATCAACTCCCTTAATGCATTTAAGGCGCAATCGATTTCTTCCTTGGTCGTAAAAACCGAAAAGCTGAATCGCACGGTAGAACCTAACAATTCTTTTGGCAATCCAATGGCCTGTAGTGTAGCCGACGGCACCGGCTTATGGGAAGAACAAGCACTTCCTGCGGAAATATAAATATTTTTATCTTCCAGCGCGTGCAATAACACCTCTGCCCTGACGCCTTCCACCGAAACACTGACCACATGCGGCGCAGCTTTGCGGCCTTGGGCTCCGTTTACCGAAACGCCGTCCATTTTACTTACCTGACCGATAAAATAATCTCGCAGGCAGTACATTTTATTAATGTCGCATTCCATGTTGGCATACACCATCTCCGCAGCCTTGGCAAGGCCTACAACACCGGGAACGTTTTCCGTTCCGGAACGCATACCTCTCTGCTGTCCGCCACCGAGAATGATGGGTTTGATTTTTACTTTTTCATTGACGTAAAGGAAGCCAACCCCCTTCGGTCCGTGGATTTTATGACCGCTGACCGAAAGCAAATCAATCTTCCATCTGCGGGGATAAATTTCCATCTTACCATAGCCCTGTACGGCATCCACGTGGAACAACGTATTAGCATTCTTACGCTTAATAATATCGCCGGCCTGCTCAATGGGCTGAATGGTTCCGATTTCATTATTTACCGCCATAATGGATACAAGAATGGTATCCGGACGAATACTTTTCTCCAAATCTTCCAATCGGATACAACCACTTGCATCAGGCTGTAAATAGGTAATTTCAAAGCCCTCTTTCTCAAGGTACTTCATACACTGTCCAACCGCCGGATGTTCCATAGGTGTTGTCACAATGTGTCTTCCGCCACGGCAATTCGCCATAGCCGTTCCGATAATCGCCATATTGTCAGACTCGGTTCCGCCCGAGGTATAAAAAATCTCTTTCTCATTTACTTTCAATGTTTTGGCAATTACTTCCGTTGCCTGCTTTAAGTACTGTTCGGCCTTAACGCCTTTCATATGCATACTGGAAGGATTTCCGTAATCTTCAGTCATCATCTGCGCAACCGCCTGCGCCACTTCATCAAAGCATTTGGTTGTCGCGGAATTGTCTAAATAAATCTCCATAACATTTCCTGCCTTTATCGTTTCATTTCCGCATAAAAGCTCTCTTTTATGCAGAAAGAATTTTCTGATATATTATATGCAAACTGCGAAAACATCGTACACCATATATCCCGGTAAAATGCATAATTCCCGAAAGTTTAGCATATAATATTTTTTATCTTTTATTCGCCCTGTCTTACTTCCATTTCGTACATAATCCAGGAAAGCACGGTAAAACCTGCGGTCTCCGTGCGTAGAATTCTTTTACCCAGGGAAATTGGCTCCACACCTGCTGCCGCAGCTGCCTCTACTTCTTTCTCCTCAAATCCGCCTTCTGGCCCGATAAAAACCGCCACGGAATTTCCCGATGTAAAAGAAGCAAAAGTTTCCTTGGTCTTACCCATACCCTCTGCAAGCTCGTAAGGGATGATACGATGCTCCATTTTGCTTGCAGCCCGTATCGCTTCGCCCATGGTCATTACGGGGCAAATACGGGGCACTACGGCCCTTTTACTCTGCTTGGCTGCCGCTTCCGCAATAGCCTGCCAGCGGGCAATCTTAGATGCTTCTTTCTTGGCGTCCAATTTGACCACACAACGTTTCGTTGCCACAGGCACGATTTCATACACCCCAAGTTCCACGGCTTTCTGAATGATTAGCTCCATTTTATCTGCCTTGGGCAAGCCCTGAAAAAGCGTAACTTTCACAGGCAATTCTACTCCGTCTTCTTTGATAAAAAGAAGCTTACATACCACAGAATCCTCTTCGAAGGCATCAATGGCGCAACGATACTCCTTGCCGTCCACACCGTTACCAACGGACACTTCTTCACCGATGCGCATACGAAGCACATTCTTAATATGATTTACATCTTTACCCGTTATAATAATTTGTGTCCCCTGAATCTGTCCGGGGTCTACAAAGAAGTGATACATAATTGTAACTCCTTGATTCTCATTCTGATTCGCAATACACACATACAGCCTGCAAACGCTTGTATTTCACAGTATACACTACCATTGTTGCACGATTACTCCGGTTTCTTGGCAGTTACGCTGACCCACTCGCCCTGGCGGGTTACTTCCACAAGTTCAAGACCGGCCTTCTTCACCACGTCCACAACAAAATCTTCCTTCTCCGCAATGATGCCGGAAGTAATATAAATTGCGCCGGGTTTCATCTGTGCAGTAACAATAGGGGTAAGCACTTCAAGTACATTGTGTAAAATATTTGCCACAACGATGTCATAGCACTCATAGCCAGCCCAGTCCTGTACAGACTTTTCGGTAATGATATTTCCGATGATTACTTCAAAGTCTTTCGGGTCGATGCCGTTGGCTTCCATATTTTCTAAAGTTGCATCCAATGCACAAGGGTCAAGGTCTGTGCCCTTCGCATGCTTCGCGCCGTACATCAGTGCAAGAATTGCAAGAATACCGCTACCGCAACCCACATCTAAAATATTTGTCTCCGGTGTTACATACTTCTTAATCTGACGAATGCAAAGCTGTGTGGTCTCATGCATACCGGTTCCGAATGCGGTGCCCGGATCAATGTGAAGAATCTTCTTATCCGCATCCTCAGGCTTCACTTCTTCCCAGGAAGGAATGACCAGCAATTCATCAATATAAAACTGATGGAAGTACTTCTTCCAGTTATTAATCCAGTCCAAATCCTCGGTTTCGGACAAAGTAATCGTACCTTCACCGATATCCATAAACATACGAAGACCTTCCAATTCCTCTTCCACGGAAGCCACCAACGCATCCATATCCAAATCATCGCTTTCTTCCACGAAGAAGTTAAGATATGCCACTCCGTCATCTTCTTCCGTCTGAGGTAAAATATCCACAAACATCTGCTCCTTCTCCAAAGGTGTCAAAGGAATTTTATCTTCAATCTGTGCACCCTCAAGGCCTACGTCAGCCAGGGTACAGATAATAATATCTTCTGCTTCTGTTGTTGTTTTAACCGTAATTTTATGCCACTTCATTGTGTGCCTCCTTATGTCTTATTTCTTGCATATGTTTCTTTTTAACTATATCGTAAATCATTCTTGGCATTTTAAAAGTTGTTCCGCTTTTACACATCCAACTCCATCGCCACATGTATAATTCCTTCTTCCAAGAATTCTCCGGAAGTCGTTACAAATCCAAACTTCTCATAAAAACCGATGGCGTGTTTCTGTGCTTCGATATATATTTTATTGCAAGGCATTTTTTCTCTGATTGCCGGTAGACTTGCTTCCAACAATACTCTGCCTACGCCCTTGCCGTGCTCTAAGGTCAGCACGCGACCGATTTTTACCACGGACTTGTCTTCACTTTTATAAAAGGCGCGAAGATAGGCAATCACCTTATCGCCTTCCTGTATAAAACAGTGCATACTTTTATAATCAATATCGTCCATATCCTGGTAATTGATATTCTGTTCCATGATAAAAATTTCCGCCCGGGCTTTTAATATTTCATATAGCTCGGTTGTTGTCAGTTCTCCAAACTTTTTGGTAATTACATTCATCTAAAATACCTTAAGGACCTTTCCCTATTCATTTTATCCGGGCTATTCCCTGTCTTCCAAATCCTGCTTTAATGCCTCCAGATAAGGAACCATTACTCCACTGTGTTTCGGTAAAACATACGCCGGATTCAACTCTTCGTGACGGAAGCTTTTACGACCGCCGTTCTGCGCCCTGTCCCAAAACAGTTTCAGATACTCAAATGGGAGATAATACAGCTCGTCAATAGACGTGTAGTAAATCAGGAAAAAGGCAATGCCGCCCTGCTTCTCAAACTCCTCCATAAACTGTACCTGGTGGGCGTGAATGTTCTGCAAAGAGAAGGTCAGATTAGCACTCTCCTTAGCATCAAAACACACAGGGATACCCTGCACCGCGCCGATATAGTCTACGGTACTTTTTTGGTCGAAATAGGCAAGGGTAATGTGTCTGCTCTTCTGATCAATCTGCACCGGCGTAATAGGGGTGGGGACCTTTTGAATCAGGGCCAGCCCGTTTTCACGATATTTTTCATTTGTACGGTTTATCATATCTTCCAGTGTGGAACCGCGAAGACCTCTTGATGACCAGGTTGCCATGATTTTCTCCTAATTCCGTTTTTTCTCCTCAATGCATGCTATGGAAATGTTCATCACAAGCATACTTATACAGAATAAATTATACACCACACGCTTTTCCCATACAAGTTAAAACGTATCTTTTTATATACTCTTTCCGTACTGTTGCCGTTTATTGAAGTTTCAAATTCATTGCAAACCGTTACTTTATTTGTGCGGTGCAGAACACACATTGAAATCTGTGCTTTACTGTGTTAAACTACATATTAAGGAAATTGTGTCTGTACACTTTATTTCCCGGGCGTTCTGAAATCTTTTTTACGACGATTTTACATAAAAAAAGGGGGATTACTTATGTCAAAAGATGATAAGTTTTTAATGGTTGCATGTTTTACCGCAGCTTTGGGCGTCGGCGCATTTTTAATACCCAAAATGCAAAGAAAATGCTCCAACAAAATATACAAGTCTTACAACCGTAAAGTCCTTCGCGACAAATACGGAATCAAAATCGACAGAAAATAACGGGGGATTATAAAATGGAAGTCAGTCTTGACAAAATTGCGCAGGATTGTATCACTGCCATCAGTGACCGAATCAAAAACTTAAATACTTTGAATATTATCGTTGCGGGTAAAACCGGCGTTGGTAAGAGTACCTTAATCAACAGTATGTTCCGCGACAATCTGGCAGAAACCGGTATCGGTAAGCCTATCACGCAGCATATGCGTAAAATCAGCAAAAAAGGTGTTCCCTTAAACATTTACGATACCAAGGGATTTGAATTAGGGAAAGATGCCCAGAAGGAAGTCAAAAAAGAAATTCTCGACACCATCAAAGCAGGTATGTCAGGCACCGATGTGAACAAAGCAATCCACTGCATCTGGTACTGTATTAACACCGCTTCGAACCGTATTGAACCGGAAGAAATTGAGTGGTTGCGCGACCTTGCCAAAGAGAATTCCGTAACAGAAGTGCCCGTTATCATTGTTTTGACACAGGCGTTTTCCAAGCCCAATGCCGAGAAAATGAAGAACTTAATCATGGACGAAAATCTTGATGTTATTCAGGTTGTTCCCGTGTTGGCACAGGATTTCGTTTTTGATGAATCCCTGCCTCCGATTAAAGCCTACGGATTGGACGCTTTACTTGCCGTTATGACGGAAGTTTTGCCGGAAGAACTGCAGGACACGCTACAGAGTGTTCAAATCGCTTCACTCAAGGCCAAAAAAAAGCGCGCACAGGTCGCCGTAGCAACCGCAACAGCGACAGCATTCGGTGAAGGTTTTGCACCGATTCCTTTTGCAGACAGTGCTCTTTTAATTCCGACACAGGTCGCAATGATTGCAAGTATTACCGCCATTTATGGTTTGGATATCAACAAGAGTATTATTACCGCTTTCGTATCTTCCGCACTTGGCACAGGCGGTGCTACCATTGCCGGTAAAACTATTGCTGCAAACCTCTTAAAACTGGTTCCCGGCGCAGGTACGGTGCTTGGCGGTACCATTTCCGGCGCAACCGCAGGTGTGATTACCACAGCTCTCGGCGAAGCCTACATTGTTCTTATGGAAGCCATTTACAAGGGCGATTTGAAAGCCTCTGAACTCGGCACACCGGAAGGCAAGAAGAAACTAAAAGATCTCTTCAAAAAGAAAGTAAAAGAAACCACTCAGGAAGATGTTCAGAAGAATATCGAACTGGCAAAGGAAGTTGACATTATTGCAATTAAGGAAGATGAAGTTGAAGATTCCACTTTGGCTAAAGATCTAATCGGCGGCGACCAAAATAATGTCACTGAAGAGTAAAGATCATTATTACCGGTCTTTCATGAATTAAATAAAGAAAATATTTTATAAATAAAAGGTGCGTTGTTAATCCTTTTGTTTGAGAGGCTTTTGTGCTCGCCGGTACTTGAATTGCGTTCTTAGCAATTCTATGTACCGTTGCGTAGCACAATCGAGCGAAAGCGTCCTCGAAAACAAATGATTAACAACGCACCTATTCAATTACCCAAAAAATCCTTTTTTCTTCTTACCCTTTTTATCTTTGTCCTTGGGATCTTTATCTTTGTTGTCATTTGCTTTATCTACTGCATGCAAACTGTCTCCTGTCACCGCATCAAACTGACGCAATAAATCCTTTGCTTCACTTGAAAGTTTCTCAGGAACAGACACAACCAAAGTCACATAATGGTCACCGCGCACTTCTTTGTTTCGCAATGTAGGTACACCCTTACCGCGCAAGCGCACACGCAAACCGGTCTGTGTTCCGGGTTTTACTTCATATATTACCTTACCGTCAACGGTATCTACATAAATCTCGCCACCCAAAGCAGCTACCGCAAAAGATACCGGCGCAGTGGAATAAATATCATACTCCTGACGCTGGAAAATAGGGTGTCTTGATACGATAGGTTCTACCAGAATATCACCGCGGGGACCGCCGTTTACACCGGGCTCACCTTTACCCTGTAATCTTCTTACAATACCGTTGTCGATACCTGCAGGAAAGCTTACGGCATAACGCTTTCTGATGGTAGTATAACCGGTTCCGCGACAGTCGGTACACTTATCTTTTACTACCTTACCGCTACCGTTACATTCGCGACAGGTCTGAACACTACGCATGGTTCCGAAGAAAGAATTCTGCGTAACCACAACCTGGCCTTTACCCTTACAATTCGGACAGGTCTCGGGACTGGTTCCGGGTTTGGCACCACTTCCGTGACAGGTCTGACATTCTTCCTTAGAATCCACTTCAATTTCTTTTTCGGTACCGAATACCGCTTCTTCAAAAGTCAAACGCACAGACTTACGAATGTCCGCACCTTTTCTCGGTCCGTTTCCTCTGCCGCTGCTACGTCTTCCGCCACCGAAGAAATCACCGAATAAATCACCGAAAATATCCGTGAAATCCATACTGGAATAATCAAATCCGCCGTAACCGCCTCCGGCACCCTGGTCAAAGGCTGCGTGACCGAACTGATCATACTGCTTTCTTTTATCTGCATCACTTAAAACAGCATAAGCCTCTGATGCTTCCTTAAACTTTGCTTCTGCATTGGGATCATCCGGATTCATATCCGGGTGATATTTTTTGGCAAGAGCACGATATGCTTTTTTAATTGCGGCATCATCTGCCCCTTTTTCAACACCAAGGACCTCATAATAGTCCCTTTTCTGTTCTGCCATAATAGTCTCCATTCCGTTGTTTTACAAACAACACCGTAAAATGCGCCATTCCTCATAGCGTCATAAATTCCACGAAAGAAAAGCCTTCCCCGTGGATTTATAGTATGTAGCGGGGAACTCTTGCG
This sequence comes from Lachnospiraceae bacterium, assembly GCA_045590655.1. Classification (GTDB taxonomy): domain Bacteria; phylum Bacillota; class Clostridia; order Lachnospirales; family Lachnospiraceae; genus UBA3766. The sequence goes on from JAZNRI010000041.1 coordinate 56,864, forward strand.
AATTCCCCAACTACCTTTTTCTTTTATAAAAGTGGTAACCTTCGATTATACTTCTCTGAAGTCACCGTCGATAATGTCGTCTGCAGCACCTGCTGAAGATCCGTCATCATCAGAAGCGCCTGCACCTGCGCCTGTAAACTGGCTCATGTCAGGACCTGCACCGTTAGCACCCTGCATGCTTTCATACATCTTGCTGAAGAGTGACTGTGCCTTTTCCATCATCTTTTCCTGAGCAACCTTTAATTCAGAAACTTCATCTTCTGTCATTTCCTTATCTTTGGTTCTCTCTAAGATGTCTTTTACGTTGTTTAATTCAACTTCCAAGTCAGCTTTGTCAGATTCAGAAATCTTATCGCCTACTTCTTTCAATGCCTTCTCTGTCTGGAATACCATTGAGTCAGCATCGTTTCTTGCATCGATTGCTTCTTTACGTTTCTTATCCTGAGCTTCATATTCAGCAGCTTCTTTTACAGCCTTTTCAATGTCAGCGTCTGACATGTTAGAACCTGCTGTAATTGTGATGTGCTGTTCTTTACCGGTTCCTAAATCCTTAGCAGATACGTTTACAATACCGTTTGCATCGATGTCGAAAGTAACTTCGATCTGAGGTACACCACGTCTTGCAGGAGGGATACCATCGAGACGGAACTGGCCGAGAGACTTATTGTCTCTTGCAAACTGTCTTTCACCCTGAACTACGTTGATATCTACTGCTGTCTGGTTGTCAGCTGCGGTAGAGAATACCTGACTCTTCTTAACAGGGATTGTTGTGTTTCTTTCAATTAATTTTGTAGCAACGCCACCCATTGTCTCAATTGCAAGAGAAAGAGGAGTTACGTCAAGGAGAAGGATTTCGCCCGCACCTGCGTCACCTGCAAGCTTACCACCCTGGATAGAAGCACCAAGTGCTACACATTCATCAGGGTTTAAGGACTTGCTGGGTTCGTGTCCTGTTAACTGTTTTACCTTATCCTGAACTGCAGGAATACGTGTTGAACCACCTACAAGGAGTACCTTACCTAATTCAGAAGGAGTTACACCTGCATCTTCCAATGCACGCTTAACGGGTCCTGCTGTTCTTTCCACTAAGTCATGAGTTAATTCATCAAATTTAGCTCTTGTAAGAGTCATCTCGAAGTGCTTAGCGCCTTCGGGAGTTGCTGTAAGGTAAGGAAGGTTGATATCTGTTGTTGTAGCAGATGAAAGTTCCTTCTTAGCCTTTTCTGCTGCTTCCTTAATTCTCTGTAAAGCCATATTATCCTTAGAAAGATCAATGCCTTCCTGCTTCTTAAATTCAGCAAGGATATAATCTGTAATCTTCTGGTCGAAATCATCTCCACCAAGTCTGTTATCACCTGCGGTTGCAAGTACTTCAATAACACCTTCACCAATTTCGATGATAGATACGTCGAAGGTACCACCACCTAAATCGTATACCATAATTTTCTGTTCTTTTTCGTTATCAAGACCGTAAGCCAAAGCTGCTGCTGTAGGCTCGTTGATGATACGCTTAACTTCAAGACCTGCAATCTTACCTGCATCCTTAGTAGCCTGACGCTGAGCATCGTTGAAGTATGCAGGAACTGTAATAACGGCTTCTGTTACCTTTTCACCCAAATAGCTTTCAGCATCTGCTTTTAATTTCTGAAGAATCATAGCTGAAATCTGCTGAGGTGAATACTTCTTACCGTCGATGGTTCTGCCGTTGTCAGTACCCATATCACGCTTGATTGATGAAATTGTCTTATCAGCGTTGGTTACCGCCTGACGCTTTGCAGAATCACCTACAAGTCTGTCTCCGTTCTTTGTAAAAGCAACAACAGAGGGAGTTGTTCTCATACCTTCTGTATTTGCGATGACGGTGGGCTGTCCACCTTCCATTACAGCTACACAGCTGTTTGTTGTACCTAAGTCAATACCAATAATTTTACCCATTTTACATTTCCTCCTGTTTTATCGGCGTTTCTCGCCTTTATTCTAAAAAATTGTTTGCTGTATTAACTAACTACCGCTACCATACTATGTCTGATGACTGAATCACGGTAGGTGTAACCTTTTAAAAGCTCCTGTGCGATGATGCCGCTTTCGTATTCATCGCTTTCCACCTGCATAATCGCGTTGTGGAAATCAGGGTTGAATTCCTGACCGACTGCTTCGATGGGTTTTACTTCCAACTTATCAAGTTCGGTCATAAGCTGTTTGTAAATCATGTTCATGCCTTCCACGTGAGGGTTTGTTTTGTCTTCCTCTTTGGTGGTTGCAAGACCGCGTTCGAAATTGTCGATTACCGGAAGGATTTTCTCAATTACGCTCTTGGCACCTGCTTCAAACATGGTAGCCTTTTCCTTCTCGGTCCGCTTACGGAAGTTTTCAAATTCAGCAAGCTGACGTTTTACTTTGTCTTCCAGTTCATCGATTTTTTCCTGCTTTTTATCTTTAACGGTTTCTTGTGCATTTTCCTCTTCTGCAGCCTCACAATCTCCGGGTGCTTCCCCTTCCGTTGTCTCTGCTGTGGTTTCTGCAGTTTCTTCCGCTAATTCTTGCTCGTTTTGTACTTCTTCTGCTTTGGTCTTTGTTTTCTTCTTTGCTGCCAAATCACTCATCCTTTCTTACGCCCGTTCTAAGGCAGTTTCTTTTTATCGTCCTGCTGATAAAGTGCATCCAGCTGGACTTTAATGGTCTTAAGCGTTCCGACTACTTTCTCGTAATCCATTCGCTTGGGACCGATAATACCGATGGTACCCTTCATTCCCTCGCCAAACTCGTAATTTGCGGTAACAATACTGCAATCTTTCATAGTTTGAATGGGTGCTTCTTCGCCAATGTAAACCTTAATTCCGGTTCCGGGTTCCGATACATCGGAATCGTCTATCAGCTGTGAAAGAAGCTGTTTCTCTTCGAAAGTGTTAATCAGTTCACTGGCTCTTTGATTGTCAGCCAACTCGGGATACTTGAAGATGTTGTTGGTTCCGCTTGTGTAGATTTCCAAATCTTCATCTTCTTTGATGGTTTCCGCCACCGCGTCGATTACGTCGCCGATGATGGTTCCGTAATGTCCTGCCTGCTGTTTTAAGGCGGTAATCATACCCAAACTGATGTCTTCTATAGATAAACCGTTTAAGTGAGTATTTAACAACATGTTAAGCTTTAACATTGTTTCGTCGTCCAAACGCTCCGAAACGGATATCATACTGTTCTTAATCACATTGCCTTCGATTACGATAACGGCCAGAAGCTGGTTCTCATCTACCCTTGAAAGCTGAATAAACTTCAACTTATTCTTCTGGATTCTGGGTGCCGTAATCATTGTGGCATAGTTGGTGTTCACTGCAAGAACTTTCGCAACCTGTTTTAAAAGATGATCCATCTTCTCTTCTTTCTCAACAAGCATTTCTTTCAGTTCTTCTACCTGACGGGCGTTCTCTTCCATCATACTGTCTACATATAATCTGTAGCCCTTATCGGAAGGAATTCGTCCTGCGGAAGTATGGGGCTGAATAATGTAGCCTAATTCTTCCAAATCTGCCATTTCGTTACGAATGGTAGCTGAACTTAAATTCAAATCCGTATATTTCGAAATGGTTCTGCTACCCACCGGCTCACCGGTTTCCAGATAGTTGCGTATGATGGCGTGCAATATTTTCTTTTTTCTTTCATCAAGCTGCATCATATCGCTCCTTTCTGTGGCTTTGTTTTTGTTTGTTAGCACTCAACTCGATAGAGTGCTAATATCTACATTTCATAATTTACCACTCAGACTTATTATTGTCAACTGTTATTTTAAAAATAACCTTTTGTTCACATTTTATCGCACAAAAAAGAAAAGGAAGCACTTGCGAAGCAAGTATTTACTTTTCTTTTGTGCGATACCGACAAAATCAGTGAGTGCGAAGCACGGCAGGCGCGAAGCGACTGGATTTTGGAGGTTGAAAATCGGCAGGCGCGAAGCGACTGGATTTTGGAGGTTGAAATCAAAAAGGAAGCACTTGCGAAGCAAGTACTTCCTTAATATATGCATAAATATTCTATTTCTTTGCAAACATATACCGGTTCTTACCCTTGCGCTTCGCTTCATACAAAGCACCATCCGCCTGGGCATACAACTCATCCAAGGTGGTTCCGTCCTCGGGATACATACTGATACCGATACTGGTAGACAAATTCAAATCCTTGTAGTCCTCGCACACTTCCTGCATCGTATTCAACAAATCCTGTGCCTTACGCAACGTAATGGAATCTCCCGGCACATTACGCATCAGGGCAAAGAACTCATCGCCGCCGATTCGGCCTACAACGTCGGTCTCTCTAAAACTGCCCTTAATCTCAGCCGCAAGATCGATTAAGAATTCATCTCCAGCCTGGTGACCTCTGGAATCGTTCAGATTCTTGAAATTATCTACGTCAATCATAAACAGCACATGATTCTGGTCAGGTTCTTCATTCAAAATCTTGCGAATAGTATCCATCGTCGTTTCACGATTGTATACCATAGTCATTTTATCCATTTTAGCCGCTGTTACAAGCTTCTGCTCTTCGCGTTTCTCTTCATCAATGTCCTTCGCCGAAAGCATAGCACACAAGTGACCACTGTCCACATCAATAATAAAACGAATGTCATTGTGTACCCAACGCACCATATTCTCGCCAACACGACGCTGATAACGGAAGGTCATATGCATTCTGCCGGTTCCGTAAATTTCTTTCAAAAGAGCCGGAGCAAGATTATTATAAAAGACATACGCACCGCAGTTCTCGTCCACAATAGACTCAACTGCTGCCTCTACCAATTCTTCCACCGTATGGCATTCCTGTAAAGTCCCCTCTGCAATCAACTGCCTGCGCTGACTGATAATACGCCAATCATCAATATCAATAAATGATACCGCATAGGTATCCTGCGGAAGCGCAAAAAGATACCGCAACTCTTGCTGATAATGCTGACGGGCAATATAGTCCCTCGTGATATCCTTGGTAACACCTACGATACCCATTAGTTTACCGTTTTCGTCTTTTAAAAGGTACTTGGAGGTAGAACCAAATCTTGCCTGTCCGTCTTCTTCCGGAATAGGTTCAATATAATCTATCAAATCCTTTCCGCCCTTAATCAACTTCTTATCATCGGAAACGTAACGTTTCGCAAGACTCTTATCTTGAAAAATCTCTGCGTCGGTTTTGCCGACTACTTCATCGACACTTTCCTTGCCTGTCATTTTCACAAAAGGCATAGAAGCGGCGCGATAAATCAAATCAGCATCTTTCACAAAGATTATATCTTTGCTGTTGCTCATCAACGCATAAAACGCCGTATCCAATAGTAACCTTAATTCTTTACTCTCCATATGATTCCCCTTCATACTTTGAACAATGAAAAAATCTTAACCTATCCTTAACTTTGCCAAATTGGCTATACACAATAATTATATCATTCTCACACAAACTCGACAAGTATCCTCACCAAAAATATTCTATATTTTATATGCTATATTTCTTAAACAAAAACAAGGAGCACCTCATTTCTGAAGTGCTCCTTTATTCTTAATCCTTTAACCTATGGTTTATGAAAATAAGTTCTCCCACCATGTCATCTTCTGACTGGTAATCTTAAAGGTTACTTTCTTTTCGCCACCATATGCTCCCTTACCGTAAATGTATGCGGTTGCGGTTCCCTTATTCTCATTGTTTACATATACAATGTCATAATTCTCTGCTGAAAGCGGTACATATACCTTACCTTCTTTTACGGTAATGTCAAGTTCAGGTTCGATTGCTCTTCCGGTGTATACCTGGGATGGAATCTTTCCTACCTTCACCGATGCGATATTCATTCGGTAAATTTCATATGTTCCCTCTATGCTTCCTTTATAGCAGCCTGCTCCGGTAACCGTGATTCTCATCTTGGTTCTGCTCTCGGGTGCCACTACTTTTTCACCGTCAAAAGGCACGTAACTCTGTGAGCTCTCATCAAAGATTTCATAGCTGTATGTTGCACTGTAGTCCGTCTTCTTGGCCAATGCCTTGCCTGTTGTCAGGTCTTTCAACGTAAACTTCGGTACATAGTTACCCTTTGCATCCTTATATAAAACATCCGTTACGTCAAGTACTGTATATTCACCAAGGTCTGCCTGTACAATGGTAAACTTCACGGGTGTACTCTTGGTATTTCCCGTAAAATTGCCAATTCCCGTAATGTAAAGGCCGGGAGCTTTGGCATCCCCACTCGTTGCAAGCTTTTTGTTATTGCTGTACGAAATCTTATAATCCACACCTTCCGTCAGCAATTCATCTCCAAAGTATACCTCCGGTTTCGGGGTTGCTCCGCCCTTGGCATATTTTACACGTTCTGCGTTGTGCAGTTCCACACGCAATGTTGCTGCAGAAACCTTAGCTATGGTGTAGGTCTTGGTTACGCTTCCCGTATAGGCATTGATTCCCGTAAAGGTTACTTTGAACTTACCTGCGTTAACCTGATCGCCGGAATACGAAACTTCATAATCGACACCTTCTACCAACGGCGTTTCTTTATTCATAATTGTATAGTTCACACCATTAACAACTTCATTCACTTCCCCGCTGTACGTAAAGCCAGTTAACTGTTTTACCATGGAAGATGAAAGCTTGGTTCCCGTAATCTTATAAGTCTTTGTTTTGATTCCGCTGTATTCGCCAATACCGGTTACAATCACGGTCGCGGTTCCCACTTTATCCTGATTAAGGTATTCCACGGTATAGTGCACATCTTCCGTCAATTCGGTTTTACCGTCTTTTACCGTTACGGTTGCAGGATAGGTTTCTCCCGTTTCCGCATTATAAGGATAAGAACTCTTATCCAGTGTAATGCTTACTTTGTTCAGCAACTTAGCGGATATGGTCTGTGTAATTGTAGTTTCTCCGACAAAGTTCCTTCCGGTACCTTTTACGGTAATGTTCCACTCTCCGCAATCCTGATATGATGTCTTTCCGTCAAGGTCTTCATCTGAGTACTCCAGTATATACTGGTCTGCTTTTAATGCAACTGCCTTGCCGTTTACCTTAAATACGGGAGTTGCATAAATCGCCTCGCCGGTGTGTTTCACGTAAACCGGTTCAATGCTTACGATACTCTGTATTTCTTCATCTGTTGCATAATCACTTAAGTTAATGGGTTCAATGGTAAAAGTCTTGCTTACGCTTCCCGTAAAATTGCCCTTACCCTTAATTACAACAGTAGGCGCAATGCTCTTGCCCTTGCCGTCTACTGCATCTGCGGTTGCCGCGTTTGTATTATTTTTGTAGGATATGGTATAATCCTTACTTGTCAGAAGAGTATGTCCGTAATACACTTCCACTTCCGGTTTAATTGCCTTACCCGTATAGGTAACCGGTTCAATATCCTTAATCCAGAGTCCGTCCGGTGCTACTTCTATGGGCTGGTCCGCACTATGGGTAATTCCCTTTACGGTATAGCTGATGGTTACCTTTTCATCTGCTTCTGTAAGCGCTCCCGAAGGCGTTACCGTATATTTACTTATAACTGCTTCACTGTCATCGGAGTAAATGGCTTTTACCACCATTCCTTCTGTATCAAAAGTTTCGCCTACAAAGTAGGAAATCTTATAAGCTTCTTCCTCAATCACCAATGCTTTAAGAGTCTTATTATCTACTCTGATTGCCTGGCTTGCTGTTTTGGTTACACCGCATAAGGTATAGCTGATGGTTACTGACGCATCCCCTGCAAACAATTCGCCTGTAGGCAATGTATAGTCCGTCACTTCCAGTTCACTGCCGTCTTCGTAAACTGCTTTTACAACCATTCCTTCACTCTCGAAAGTTTCACCTGCAGCGTAGGTTGTTCGATAAGGCGCCTTTGTAATTTTGATTGATTCAAATTTAACAGTTTCAACAGGAACAAAAAGTACTTTGCGCGTTCTTGCAGAATCCATATATTTTGAATACTCAGGCTCTTCACCATCAACAGTGCAAACATGGCGGTCAATTGTTCCGTCACCCTGTACCGCAATTGCAAGGTAGTAGGTTTTGTCACCTTCAAGAACTCCGGTAACCTTATCACTCCAATTTAATGTTTCGCACCATCTGTACTCAGTAATGCTTAAGTCAGAGATACTGCTTGTTAAATTTAAATTCTGAACTGCTTCCGAAGCATCTGTACCCATTTTAGGAGCTTTTACTCCGGTAATGGAAATGTAGTCAATACAGGTATATTTTACCCATACCGTACATTCCATTCCGTCTTCACTGTATTCTCTGACTGCACCGTCAGAATTATAATTTAATCTCACTCCGTCTACATAAATATCAAAATAACTGTCTGTAGGAAGTGCAATATTTTCATCTGTAGAGATTATTTTAAATGTAGCATAGTAACTTTCTTTTGCTTTAAACTCGCCCTCATACTTCTCAAAGTTACTGTCACTCCAATAAAAATCATCAATACCTATAGGTGCATCATCTTTTACAAAAGAAGAAAATATCATACCATCTGCAGAATTTGTTGCAATCGGCATTTCTATATCTGAAATTTCAATGCATGCCTCATAGGCAGGTGCTTTAGGCTCAATTCTGATATAGTCGTAATCACCGAGTTTTGCCACATCATATGTAACAGTAGGTGTGCCATCCGAATTTTCAGATACTGTAATTTCATACACGGCTTCATCGCAGTTAAATGTTCCTTCTACATGAAGTGCTGAATAATAGTGTTCGTCGTCCACGTCAGACTTCGCAGATGTAGCTACTACATTACTGTTACCCTTGATATTAAGATCTCCATAATATGCGCTAATACCTAAATTTGTCGCATCAACGTTCACGGTACTGTCTGCAATATCAATGATACTACCATACATTAAAGCCATAATACCCGTTGCAGATGATTGAATTGTTACATCACTATTTTTAATCAATAATATATTATCAACATAAATACCACAATACTCTTCAGCAGTAATTTCTACTTCGCAATACTCCAATACCGCTTTGTTTGCATCAATTCCGTTATAATTTGCGTCAATTGCCATATAACAATCTATCATTTCAATATAATCTGCATCTATTCCTTCATCAGAAGATTCAATATCCAATACGCAATTGCGGATATAATGCGACTCACTTTCGCTGTATAATACCGAAACAATCCCCATCGGCGCATTAATTTTAATTTCGCTGTTTGCAAGATCAAATGCTCCGCATGAAATGCCTGTCATACCGGTAGTAATATCCATCATACAATTATCAGCCACTAACGCCTTACATTCAATTCCTGCCTGATTAGCACCTTCCGAATAAATTTCAATCGTACAGTCATTAAAAACAAATATACCATTTCCCTTAATTCCTGCATTAACAATTAATTCACTGTTCCTTGCTTCTATTCCGTTTGTCGCTTCAATGCCTTCTGCCACATAACCGGACATAGGATTTGTCCACTCAGTAGTTGTTATTGTCACATTACTGTCTGCAACATTAACATAGCTACCTTTCAATGTAAGCGCCGTAACATCTGAATTATCGATATAAATTCCTTGATTAGAGCTGACATTATCTGTCGTTTCCAATGTGCTGTTTAAAATATAAAGACTTCCGCTGCCGTAATTTGCTCTTGCAATACTTCCGCCCGTAATGATACTGTCCTCGAATCGGATATCTCCATAAGCAGCATATCCCTCTCCGTCTTCTCCTTTTGTAACCACATTTTCACTGTTTTTTACCGTAAGCATTCCGAAGCATACAAAGATACCATGACCACCCGCATTGATGGTTACCTTGGCATTTTCCTCTATATAATTTTGCTCGCTTACAAAAATACCATGACCGCTATCACTTGTAGCATCAATCGATATATCGCAATCTTTAATGCAAAGTTCACCCACACCTGATAAAATGCCGAATTCTGCTTCAATCTCTACAGAACCTTCACCGCAAATTACAGTGTTTCCGTTACAATAAATACCGATATACAAAGCATCGTCGCCCATGTTCGTATCAATAGAAATTCCATTTTCTCCTATAAGGACAATATTGGTAGCGCCTTTTGTATATATACCAATATAATCACCTTCCAAATCACAATAACCGGTTCCGGTATACTGATAATTATCCAATGTCAAAACACCATCTTTTAAGTAAGCATATCCGCCTTCCTCCGGTTTGGTGGTCTGTGTTTTGGTTTCACCATTGGCAAGATATGTATTATTAGCCATAGAAACTCCACCGACCCATACTTCAGCAGTACTGCTTGCCCCAAGTATAGGTGAAGTCTCAACATCCTCAAAAACATCCTCACCAGCTTCTGCTTCCGTGTCCTGTTCAGCTTCGTTTACCACGATAACTTCATCGCTTTCACCGGCTTCCAACACTTCCACATTTTCGCTTGCTGTAATGATTTCCGTACCATCACTTGCCATAGCTGTCATAGGCATCATGCCGACAACCATAACAATAGCAAGTAACATTCCCAAAAGTCTTTTTGCCTTTCGTTTCATGCTTGTCTCCCTTTCTTTATTAAAATAAATTCCATAAAATAAATTATATTCTTCTCTAAAATAACTGTCAATTTAAATGAGCAATACACCACAAAAAAGGTCCGGATTTCTCCGAACCTTTCTAACTACATATATTTAATCAAATTAGATCATGAAGCTTCCGTTTTCTGTACCGTTAACAACGAAGTAAGCCATGCTTTCTTCGGGCTTAACGTAGATTTCTACAGACTTCATATCAGCAGCCTTCTGGCCCATATCGTATACCCAAACATCCTTAGCAATCTTAAGGAGTTCGTCGTTGCTGTAGCTCTTGCCTGCGAACTGAACGTAAATAGCTTCCTTCTTAGCTGCTGCTTTCTTTGCAGGAGCTTCCTTCTTAGCTACTTCCTTCTTTGCAGGAGCTGCCTTCTTAACTGCTTCCTTCTTTGCAGGAGCTGCCTTCTTAGCTGCTTCCTTCTTTGCAGGAGCTTCTTTCTTAGTTGCTTCCTTCTTTGCAGGAGCTGCCTTCTTAGCTACTTCCTTCTTTGCAGGAGCTTCAACCTTAGCGGGAGTTGCTTCTACTTTCTTTTCTTCAACCTTTGCTGCTACTGCCTTTGCAACGGGCTTAGCTGTTGCTGTCTTCTTTTCTGCCATAATAATTCTCCTTTCACACCCCATAAAGGGCAACGGGCATCGCACTCTGGCGACTTTTACATTTGTATCTTAGGTTTCTAAATATACACCTTTTTTCACGTTGTAGTGTACTCCAAAAAAATAAAATTGTCAATTTTGTATACACTTTTTCTATTTTATGCCTTATAAAAGCCTGATTTTTACTATTTTTGTATAAAAGTTGCACAATAAAAACAGCCCGTTTTCATTCATTTACGACAAGAAGAACATTCCAAGCACAAGGATGCCCAACACAATGCGGTACCATCCAAACACCTTAAAATCGTGCTTTTTGATGAATTTAAGCAGGAGTTTAATAACCACCATGGATACTGCATATGCCACCACCATAGCTACCACAAGAACGATAAATTCCTGCCCCGTAAACGCCAAACCATATTTTACAATCTTCAAAAGACTTGCGCCAAACATAACGGGAATTGCCAGGAAGAATGTAAAATCCGCCGCCGCTGCTCTGGATACGCCAAGCAACAATGCGCCAACGATGGTTGCGCCGGAACGCGATGTTCCCGGGAAAATTGCCGCAATCAACTGAAACACACCAATCAACAATGCAAGCTTGTAAGTAATGTCTGCCACGCCCTCCGCTTTAACGTTTTTCTTCTTATTTAACGTTTCAATAATAATGAACGCAATACCAAAAACAATCAACGCAATAGACACACAAACTTCATTATAAAAGAGTGCCTCAAAGAAATCATCAAAGAATACTCCAATCACTGCTGCCGGCACACAAGCCACAAGAATTTTACCCCAGAGATTCACAATATCCATTTTAAAAGTCGGCTTTGACTTAAATCCGTGGAAATCCACAAACCAAATCTGTTTCCAGTAAATTACCACAACTGCCATAATGGCCCCCAGCTGAATGACCACACGAAACATATTCATAAAATCATCGCTGACATTCATCTGAATGAAACGTTCCAGCAAAATCAAATGACCGGTACTGCTAATCGGCAACCATTCGGTGATTCCTTCCACAATACCGTAGAAAATCGCTTTTAAAATTTCAAGAAAATCCATTACTATTCCTCATTTCTGAGCGATTCATCGCGAAGTGGCGATGCAAATGTCAAATTTGCATCTGCCATAAAGGCTATTTGCTTTCGCCCGGAAACAAATAGCCGTGTGAAAAATTGGCATATCAATGCAATTTTTCACACTAGCTCCTTTTATACAAATGTCATTAACAATAAACCGGCAAGATTTATAACACCCTGTTCTTCCAAACTTTTCGCAAGATTTTTGTGAAAAGTCCGGTTATGTTCCATTGTTCTGCCAATATACGAAATAATCAATATGTACTCTTCTTCCGTAAGTATTCTTTGATTATCAGCATAATTTGACAATGCAACTGCTTGGACAAGACAGAATTCAGCTGCTATATACAGAAGATTCGTTCTTGCACCATTAAAATCCGGCAAACTGATAAATTCCGAAAAGATACGATAAGTCCAATATCTGCTCCAAAATCCTTCATACCCCTGCATTCGTTCTCTAAAATTTGTTAAATCGGATAAATATGTCTGATAATCCGTATCTTCGAAATATTTTACGAATTTCTCATAGCAGGAAAGCGTTCCTTTAGCAGAATCCGAATCCTTCAAAACATTTTTTAAACTCTTCAAAAAAATATATCTTTGCTCTTCCATCTGCAATGACTTCATTTGCAACTCGTACGCACGTAACATACTTTCATCACGATATAACGAAACTGCTCGTTCAAACTCTTCAAAATCCAAACAATTATTATTGTATAACTTCAAAGCAATCTCTAATATCTGATAGCATACAAACCCACGGGCAACAAGACTAACATCCGCATACCCTTGCATAACAGCCATTAATTCATTTCGAACAACCGATTCATATAAATATAATTCTTTGTGTTCAAATTTAGCTCCCGGCAACTCATCTTCGCCAAAATCAAAATCAACATACGGACAAGACAATAACCTTTTAACCACTTCCGGGCATGATAACGTGAGATATATTTCCTGAATATCGCCATATTTTCTCATTATGCGCGGATATACGCTGCATGTATGCGATAAGTATTCCGGTCCGAGCTTTAATACCACTTCACACAAATTTCTCTCATTCAGCATACAACAACGGCCATTGTTCAATTTAGCCATCACATTACCATCTTTTTCAATCAACCAATCCTTGGCCGGAACACCTAATATTTCTTCTTTTTCAATCATTTTTTGACGTGTTTTTTCGTCAATTAGTATTCTCCAGCCTGCACAACAGGTATTCGGACAAGTATCCGCCGCGCATTCGAAATCCCTAAAAAAGTCAATTGCTATGTAATGCATATTATCTCCCTTGTATTTCTAACCAATACTTATCGATTCGGATACTCTGTCTCCACAAACTTACGAAGTGCCTTAATAGAGCGTTCCACCTTCTCAGTTTCAATACAGTACGCCATACGGAAATATCCCTCGCATCCAAAAGAATCGCTGGGCACAAGAATTAAATCATACTTCTTTGCCTTCTCACAAAACACTTTTGCGTCTGCTTCCAAAGCCTTCGGGAAGATATAAAAGGTTCCGCCGGGTTTTACGCATTCAAAGCCAAGACTTACTAATTCATCATATAAAATATTCATATTCTTCTCATATACAGACAAATCAGAAGTCATATCTACAGTCTTGGCAACCGCCAGCTGAATAATGGAAGGAGGACAGTTATGTCCAATTCCGCGCGAAATCTGTCCGCACATGCCCACAATATATTCTGCATCGGTGCATTTAGGATTAACCGCCACATAACCGATACGTTCACCGGGAAGAGAAAGTGACTTTGAATAAGAATAACAACTCAATGTATTATCATAAAATTTGGACACATAGGGGGCATCCGCTCCTGCAAACACAATCTCTCTGTAGGGTTCGTCAGAAATTAAGAAAATATCGTGACCATATTCTTTCTGCTTTACATCAAGAATAGCCGCAAGCTTTGTCAATGTTTCGGAAGAATATGCCACACCGGTAGGGTTGTTGGGTGTATTTACAAGAACTGCCATTACCTTGTCAGTAAGCATTTCTTCAAACGCCTCAAAATTAATCTGGAAGTTTTCCAAATTAGCAGGCACCACTTTTAACACTGCGCCGGTCTGATTAATGTACGGATTGTATTCCGGGAAGAAGGGCGCAAAGGTAAGAATTTCATCGCCGGGCTCTGTCACGCAACGTACCGCATGGGCTACCGCACCTGCTGCACCTGTTGTCATAAATATATGCTCTGCAGTATAATTCATTCCAAATCTTTTATTTAAGGATTCTGCAATGGTTGCACGCACTTCGGGAATACCCGGTGTCGGGCTATAGCCATGAAGGGTTACAGGATTCTCTGTCTGTAACATTTCAATCATAGCGTCGGTAAATTCCTTGGGTGCGGGCACGGAAGGATTTCCTAAGCTGTAATCAAAAACGTTTTCGTAACCGATTTCCTTTCCTCTTGCTGTCGCAAAGGTAAAAGCCTCACGAATTACCGACTTTGCATTTAACATTGCTTTATAATCTTGTCTGATCATTTCTTTTCTCCTATCTTTTTAAAAATAATATGCATTTTCCGCACATTATCATTTCATTCTAAAATATGTAATCGCACTTCCATTCAAAGGCAACCATCATTATAATAGTATATTTTCTTGTCAAAAACAACAAAAGAAATCCGTTTTGGATTTCTTTTGCAATATTACTGACTATATTTAAATTATATAAAAGCAACTTTATTTATTAATGTGTAAAATTTTACCGTTGGTTGCAATCACTTCTTTATACCAGTATGCTGAATCCTTCGGGATACGCTTCTGGGTTTCAAAATCCACATGCACCAAACCGAATCTTCCGTGATAGCCCTGGTCCCATTCAAAGTTATCCAAGAAGGTCCAAAGGAAATAGCCTCTAAGGTCCACGCCTTCATCCGCCGCCTGCTGAAGCGCAGACAAATAACGATCTAAGAAGTCCTGACGGTTCGGATCGTGTACTTTACCATCCAATGAAACCGCATCATGGCAAGCCATACCGTTCTCGGTAATATAGATGGGCAAACCGTATCTTTCATAACAGAAACGGACACCCCAGTACAGGCACTCTGCATGTACCGGCCAGTTAACTGCCGTCTCCGGATAACCGGTCTTCATAGGCACGCCTTCGGGTTCCCCGTTGGCACCTGCTTTAATATAATATCCATTATAAATATTCAACCCTACAAAATCAATGGGCTGGCTGATTAATTTAATATCTTCCTCTGTGATTTCAGGCACATATTCTTTGAACAACTCCATACCCTGCTCAGGGAACTTGCCAAGCATAACCGGGTCCGCAAACCAAGCCACGTTCCATGCCCAGTTATCTGCGGTATCCGACATTGAGAAGAATACCTTTTTAGCTGCCTCAATATCTTCCTTGGAATTTGTATCCGGAATCGCAATAGTACAAGTCGGCGCATAACCAACTTTGATGGGTTGCTTCGCATATTTACGAAGATTTATAACCGCAGTTCCGTGGGCTTTCAACGCATTTACCGATGCAAGAAACGTCTCTTTCTTCGACAACTTCTTGCCGGGCGCATGAACGCCTGTCACATAACCCAAACCGACAAAGCACTGGGGTTCGTTAATGGTAAAAATATATTCCACCAAATCCGAGAAATTCTCTGCCACCACCTTGGCATATTCGCCAAACGCTTCCACAATATCCGGATTGGTCCAACCGCCCTTATCTTCCAACGCCTGGGGTAATTCCCAATGATATAAAGTAAGGTAGGGTTTAATATCGTTTCTAATCATTTCCTGAATCATATCGCGATACAAATCAACCGCTTTCTGATTCACTTCGCCTACGCCGTTCGGGATCAATCTTGACCAGTTAATCGAGAAACGGTAAGACTTAATTCCCAACTCTTTCATCAGCGCAAAGTCTTCTTTGTAGCGATGCATATGATCACAGGTCACAAAAGCATTCTGCCCCTTCGTTCCCGGTCCTTCCGTAGAAAATGCATCCCAAATACATTTACCGCGGCCGTCATTTACATCAGTTCCTTCTGTCTGATAAGCGCTGCTTGCAACGCCCCATGCGAAATCATCACGAAACATAGTATTCCTCATTTCTGAGCGATTTATCGCGAAGAGGCGACGCAAATATCAAATTTGCGTCTGCCATAAAGGCTATTTGCTTTCGCTCCGAAACAAATAGCCGTGTGAAAAATTGGCATATCAATGCAATTTTTCACACTAAACTCCCATCTGATTATCACTTACTGTACTACTTTTATTCTTCTCTGCCCAAACTACTTCTTAGCTCTCTTCACAACTTCAAGACACATTCTGCCATTATGATAAGGACACTTCCAAGGCTCCACAATGGGTTTTCTTGTAAAAGGAATGCCTGCCTCATCTACTTCCGACAACCATTCGGAACCCGGTCTTTTATCAATAATGTATTCCTTGACATAGGCCCAAATCTTCTCTACCGCCTGAATGTATTCCTTCTTCTCGGGGTTCTTGGTATAAGCATTCAAGAAACCAACCATTGCCTCAGCCTGTACCCACCAGATACGCTTGGTATCGTTGACGCCGTTTTCGCATTCGTTGTAAAGTGCATTACCATCAAAGGCAAGATTGTACACGTTTTCTTCCAAAGTACTGATTACAGGTGCAAGCTTCTTATCGTATTCCTTATCCGCTAACACTTCCAAACCTCTGTCGAGAAGCCATGCCGTTTCAATGTCGTGTCCGTAGGAATGCAAGTCAATCAAGGTATTGTAATCCATATCGAAGAATACTTCCTGACGACGCAAGTTAGGATTGTACATTTTATTAACAAAAGTATCCAGCATCCAGCGCAATCTGTCACCGATTTCCTTCTTACCGTCTACTCTGTACAATTCGGTATAAGCCTCAAATACATGAAGTAAGGTATTCATGGTACGTCCGGCTTCTACACCGTTCTCAGAAAGTTTGTCATTACCTGCCGGCTTAAAATTAATATCGAAAGCCTCCAGGTATCCGCCTTCGTCACTGCACTTATTCTCAATAACGTCTACCAACTGATAAGCCAGCTTTAACGCCTCTTTATCTTTGGTTGCATCGTAATATGAAGAAAGCGCATATACCGCAAACGCCTGATTATATGTATGCTTGGTTGTATCCAAAGGCTTGCCGTCATAGGTTACCGCCCAGTAAATACCGCCGTTTTCATCATCAAACATATATTTCTTTAAGAAATCATATGCATGCTTTGCCATATCAAGATAGTTTTCCTCTTTATACATTAAATATGCATTTGAAAAGAACCAAAGGATACGGCTGTTTAAAATACACCCCTTCGTTGCTTTTTTATCGAGGTTCAAATCAATGTCCAGCATACCGTAAAAACCGCCGAACTCTTTATCCTGCATACCAACCCAGAAAGGAATGATATGCTCTTTTAATTCCTGTTCAACTTCATTTACCCACATAACTGTGTCTCCGTTTCAACAATTTTATAACAATTGCCACATTTGGCTTATTTTATCATAAGAATATCGCCGTTTGCTATAACAGACGTATAATACTTGTATTTTTATGCAAGATAAAATTTATAAACCGTAGTGGTATCATATGCCTTGTCCGGACCATATAAAGGTCTGGGGAAGTTTGCTTCGTTGGCTGAATTGGGATAATACTGTGTTTCTAAGCAAAGTCCCTTACGGGGACCGTATAAAACACCGCCCTTGCATACATCCTTGCCAACAAAATTACCTGCATAAAATTGCACGCCGGGCAAGTCTGTATAAGTATCCATTACAATACCTGACTTCTTGTCTTCCACTTTAGCAATCAACTGAAGTTCACCGTTCCAACCGTCAATTACCCAGTTATGGTCGTATCCGCCAACCAAACCAATCTGCTCGAAATCAGAGTAAATATCCTGACCGACTTTCTTCGCTGTTGTAAAATCCATGGGTGTTCCTGCCACGGGCGCAATTTCACCTGTAGGAATCGCACCTTTTACAACAGGGGTATAGTGGGAAGCCTTCATCCAAAGCAATTCATCATAAATTTCTGCAGAATCATGACCATCCAAATTAAAGTAGGTATGGTTTGTCATATTAATGATGGTTTCTTTGTCCGTATCCGCATGATAATGGATTTGTAATTCATCATCATCGGTCAAAGTATAAGTAACAGAAACCTTCATTTCGCCGGGGTGCCCCATTTCCATATCCTTTTTCACAAGGCTGAAGGTTACGCTGTTGTCGTCATAGGTTGCATCCCAAACTCTCTTCTGGAAGCCTTCTGTATGACTGGTATGTAAATTATTCGCATTGTCATTTACGTCCATCTGATAAGTTACGCCGTTAATCTCAAACTTCGCATTCGCAGTACGGTTTGCGATAGGGCCTACCGTAGCACCGAAACAATTGCCGTCATCCAGGTATCCTTCCACACTGTCAAAACCAAGAACCACATCACGTTCCTTGCCGTCAGCACCTTTTACAAATAAATTCACCAAAATCGCACCGAAATTGGTTACGCCGGCCTTCATACCGTTTTTATTTTCAATCATATAAAGCTGTGTTTCCACGCCGGCAGCTGTTTTGCCGAAATTCTTAACTGTAACTCCCATGTTATCCTCCACTCCATAAAATTTTTATTTTACAGAATTCCCTTTTCAAATCTCACATTGTATGTCTTAAAACACTATGTTTGCTCGACATTTTATAACTCGATACGTCCTTCCAAGGCACGTAAAAGTGTAACCTCGTCAATGTATTCCAGGTCACCGCCCACCGGTACGCCACTGGCAATTCTTGTCACCTTAATGCCCGTCGGTTTAATCAGCTTGCTGATGTACATTGCCGTTGTTTCGCCTTCCAGACTGGAATTCGTAGCAATAATCACCTCATTGACATCGCCTTCCAAACGGGTAATCAACTCTTTGAGACGTATGTCCGCAGGGCCGATCCCAATCATCGGCGAAATCGCACCGTGTAAAACATGATACACGCCATTGTATTTGCCGGTTTTCTCATATGCTGCCAAATCTCTTGTATTCTCCACCACCATAATGGTGCTTTTATCTCTGGCAGTATTGCTACACACGGCACATACTTCTCTGTCCGTCAAAGTCCAGCAGTCTTTACAATATCTTACCTTGCTTTTGGCTTCCATCATAGTATTGGCGAGACGGTTTACACGCTCCTCCGGCATATTGATAATGTGAAAAGCCATACGTTGCGCGGACTTCGCACCGATACCCGGAAGTTTCTCCAGTTCCTCTATTAACTTGCCTATATATCCGCTGTACAGCTCCATCCAAACTCGTCCTTACGTTCTTAAATTTAAACTTAGAAAGGAAGTCCTCCCAAATTCATTCCGCCGGTCATCTTGCTCATCATCTGATTGTTGGCATCATCTACCATACGAAGTGCCTCGTTGGTTGCTGCCATAATCAAATCCTGTAACATTTCAATATCATCGGGATCTACTACTTCAGGATTTAAAACAACCTTAATTACTTCTCTGGAACCTGTTACAGTCACGGAAACCGCACCGCCGCCTGCCTTGGCTTCAAATTCCTTGGTCTCCATTTCTTTCTGCTGTTCTTCCATCTGACGCTGCATTCTCTGCGCCTGCTTCATTAAGTTATTCATGTTTCCGGGCATTCCGCCTCCGGGAAATCCACCACGTTTTGCCATGGATATATCCTCCTTTTATTTCTTTTATAACTTTTATATTTGCACATACATCGCTTTGAATTGTATGTTATCCTATTCTACTCTTCCACTTCCACCGGCATATTAAAAGACTTAATAATATCCACATAATGGTCTTCGAAATACTGGCCGTCATCCAACTTCTTCAGCTCGATTCGAATCTCTTTCTGGATAAAATCTTCCAACTCATTGCGCAAAGTCGTCATATTGCCTTCGTCTTTTAATTTCTCATATGCAATGAAATTCTCAGCCACCATCAGAAGTATATTGCCTTCACCCCAGCTCAAACGCACATTGGAAAGAATGGACTTAAGCGGTTGCCCCATAGCATCCAGAATCGGGCCCCAGTTCCGGGCGATTTTCTTAACTTCTTCCGGTAGGGCCTTTGGCAATTGCGGTCTGGTTGCCGGCTTTGCTACCGGCGCACTCCCGCCGCCTGCCGACGCCTGCGTTACTACAACACCATTTTCTACCGCATCTTCCAAGGCTCTGATTCTGTCGCCCCAGGAATCCGGCTTTGATTCAGTCTGCGGTTTGCACAATTTGATAATCGCAACTTCTATTAAAATACGCTTCTGTGTCGCATATTTAATCTGATTGGATAACTCAGAGAAAATTCTGATATACCGGAAAATGGTTTCCAGCTCAAGTTTCTCTGCCTCTGCTTTCAAAACAGCCAGCGCCTCATTGGAAATCTCCAGCACTTCCGCCGGCACATCGGCACTTTTCACCATCATCAGATTTCGCAAATACATTGTAAAATCGTTGATGAACTGGGGCAGTTCCCTACCTTGCATTACTACTTCGTCCAAAAGCGAAATGGCGCCGATGATATTTTTATCAATTACGCTGTCCAAAAGGGTTGCAAACACACTGCTGTCTACAGCTCCCAATACGTTCAACGCCTTCTCATAGGTAAGGGTCTCACCATAGTGGAACGCAATACATTGATCCAAAAGACTTAGCGCATCTCGCATGGAACCGTCCGCTGTCTTAGCGATATAGCGCACCGCCGCATCTTCGATATCCACCTGCTCTTTATCGGTAAGTTCTTTAATTCTTCCCGCAATGGTATCAATACTGATTCTTTTAAAATCGTATCTCTGGCATCTTGAAAGAATCGTAATCGGTATCTTGTGAGACTCCGTTGTCGCCAGTATAAAAATAACGTAAGAGGGAGGTTCTTCCAAGGTCTTTAACAAAGCATTGAAAGCACCTGCCGAAAGCATATGCACCTCGTCGATGATATAGACCTTATACTTACCTTCCGTAGGCGAATAGGTTACTTCATCAATAATTTCACGGATATTGTCTACACCGTTGTTGGAAGCCGCGTCGATTTCAATGACATTCATACTGTTTGCCGCCGAAATCTTCTTGCACATTTCACATTCGCCGCAAGGACTTCCGTCCACGGGATTCTCACAGTTCACCGCCTTTGCCATAATTTTGGCGATGGTGGTTTTACCGGTACCGCGGGTTCCGCAGAAAAGATATGCGTGACCGACACGATTACTCTTTATTTGGTTTTTTAAAGTCGTAACAATCGCTTCCTGACCTTTGACATCTTCAAAGGTATCGGGGCGGAATTTACGATACAACGCCACATATGACATTTATTTTCCTGCTTTCTATATCTTTAGTCACCAAAACTGATTCCAAGCATCTTTGCTTCTTTTACAATGCTTGCATCAGGTGATACATACTTTAATTTACCTGCAACTTCCTCGAGGGGTACTCTTACGATTTCACGGTTCTTGTAACCAACCATAAAACCATACTCGCCGTCGAGAATTAACTTAGCCGCTTCCGAACCGAGACGTGATGCGAATACGCGGTCATAAGGACAAGGACTGCCACCACGCTGTGTATGTCCGGGCACGGTTACACGCACTTCTTCGCCGGTCTTTTCTTTAATCTCAGCCGCAACCTCATAAGCTACGCTGGGGAACTTTCGATTTTCGATTTTCTTCTTATATTCTTTCTTGGATAATTTAGCGTCTTCTTTGGAAATAGCACCTTCCGCTACCGCAAGAATGGTAAAACGGCTGCCGTTCTTTTTACGGTTCTCGATTGCTTCCACTACCTTATCAATATCATAAGGAATCTCAGGAATTAAAATGATGTCTGCACCGGAAGCCATACCTGCATTTAAGGTAAGCCAGCCAACTTTGTGGCCCATAACTTCTACAATAAATACACGGCCGTGAGAATCTGCCGTAGTATGGATGCAATCGATGCAATCCGTTGCAATATCCACAGCGCTCTGGAAACCAAAGGTCATATCGGTTCCGTACAAGTCATTGTCAATTGTCTTGGGCAGTGTTACAACATTCAGACCTTCTTCACGAAGAAGATTTGCCGTCTTATGAGTTCCGTTACCGCCGAGAATTACCAGACAGTCCAGATTCAACTTATAGTAATTCTGTTTCATTGCTTTGACCTTGTCCAAACCGTTCTCGTCGGGCTCGGTAATCGTCTTAAAAGGTGTTCTTGATGTACCGAGAATCGTTCCGCCCTTCGTAAGAATTCCGGAAAAATCCGAACTCTGTAACATACGATAATTACTGTAAATGAGACCCCTGTATCCGTCTAAAAAGCCGTAGATTTCAACTTCTTCTTTACTGTTCTTCATTGTTTTAACAACACCGCGCATTGCCGCATTCAAAGCCTGGCAATCGCCACCGCTTGTCAACATACCGATTCTCTTCATATTTAATCCCTCCAACCGTGTGCAAATTCTTTCTTATTTTATATACGAATGCACCTCTTCTATCATAATACATTTTGGCCTTTTGTTCAATCTTTGTTTACTTATATATAATAAGTTTTCTTGTCTGTTTTTCTTCATAACGCTTTTCTTCTATTATTATAAAAGCAATTTAAAATTTTATAATTTTTTTCATAAAACCTATTGACATTTTAATAAAATATGATATTCTAATATCAGTAATCGTTACTATTATTGTTTATAAAGACTAAATCAACAATAACTTTAAGAGAAGGAGCCCGGCCAGCTATGAATCTAAAGTACAGTAAACAAAGAGAAGCAATTAAAACATTTTTAATGTCGCGAAAGGACCATCCCACGGCGGATCAGATTTATACCGCAGTACGCGAAGACCATCCGAATATCAGCCTGGGAACTGTTTACCGTAATCTTGCACTACTGGAAGAAGTTGGCGAAATCCAGAGATTGCACGTGAATGGTAATACGGACCGATTCGACGCAGATGTATCAAATCATTATCATTTTGTATGCGACTGTTGCAGTTGTGTACAGGACATTCCCATGGAGATGCAGGTTTCCTTAAGCGCAGAAGCGCAGAAACATTTTAATGGGGTAATCGATTACTACAACGCCTGTTTCCACGGCAGATGTTCAGATTGCAAGGAATTGCAGTACTAATTTTTAACAAATCCGAAGAGACAATTTGAGAAATTGACTCTGAAAAATGAATTTTTAAAAGCAAAGGAGATTAAGATTATGAAGTATGTATGTCAGGTATGTGGTTATGTTCATGAAGGAGATTCAGCACCCGAGAAGTGTCCCCAGTGTGGCGTTCCCGCTTCTAAGTTTACAGCGCAGGGCGAGGAAAAAGTTTGGGCAGCTGAACACGTTGTAGGTGTAGCTCAGGGTTGTAGCGAAGACATTATTGAAGACCTCCGCGCAAACTATATGGGTGAATGTACTGAAGTTGGTATGTACCTTGCAATGGCAAGAGTTGCTCACAGAGAAGGCTATCCTGAAATTGGCCTTTACTGGGAGAAAGCTGCTTGGGAAGAAGCAGAACATGCTGCTAAATTTGCTGAATTATTAGGTGAAGTTGTAACAGATTCTACCAAGAAGAACCTTGAAATGAGAGTTGAAGCAGAAAACGGCGCTACAGCAGGTAAGTTTGACCTTGCAAAACGTGCAAAAGCTGCTGATTTGGATGCTATCCATGACACCGTTCATGAAATGGCTCGCGACGAAGCAAGACATGGTAAGGCATTTGAAGGCCTTTTGAAGAGATACTTTTCGTAAGCTACAAGCCGTGCAAAAATGTAATGATAGCGCTCCGCGAGTTTACTCGCAGGAGCGTCTATTGTTACATTTTTATAGGGCGACAGCCCGAAACGAAATAGCCTCGAAGAGGCTATGAGTGGCACATCTTTTAAAAAATTATGGAGGAAATTATAATGGAAAAATATATTTGCCCCTGCTCTTATGAGTACGACCCCGCTGTAGGAGATCCCGACAACGGAGTTCCTGCCGGCACACCTTGGGAAGAAGTTCCCGCAGATTGGGTATGTCCTTGGTGCGGATTAGGAAAAGAAGCATTCGAGAAACAGTAATATGTTAATAATCCCCCCGAAGAAATGCCTGACAGCATTCTTTTTGGGGGGATTTACAATTTATTTACAAACCATTTATTTCCCATACACCTTTATAGTTTTATAATAGTAGTAGGAATTTTTATTTTATTTAAAAGGAGGATTTACTTATGGGATTTTTAGCAGGCAAAACAGTTATTATTACCGGTGGCGGTCGTGCAGTTCTTGAAAATGGCAAAGCCGGTTCTATCGGATACGGCATTGCAACCGCCTATGCCAAAGAAGGCGCAAACATTGTCATTACCGGTCGTAATGTAAAGAAATTAGAAGATGCTAAAGAAGAATTAGAACGTCTCTACGGAGTAAAAGTTCTTCCCGTTCAGGCTGATATTTCAGCAGGTTCAGATAATGCAGCCATCGCAGCATCCGTAGCCGAAAAAGCGATTGCAGAATTTGGCAGCATTGATGTATTAATTAACAATGCACAGGCTTCAGCATCAGGAGTAACTTTGGCTAACCACACCACCGAGCAGTTTGACCTTGCAATCTATTCCGGATTATATGCTGCGTTTTACTATATGCAGGCTTGCTACCCTCATCTTGTTGAATCAAAGGGTACTGTTATCAATTTCGCTTCCGGTGCCGGCCTATTCGGTAACTTCGGCCAGTGTGCATATGCCGCTGCCAAAGAAGGTATCCGTGGTTTAACCCGTGTTGCCGCAACCGAGTGGAGTAAAGACGGAATCAATGTAAATGTAATTTGTCCTCTCGCATGGACCGCCCAGCTTGAAAATTTCCAGAAAGCATACCCTGATGCTTTTGAGAAGAATGTACATACACCTCCGATGGGATTCTTCGGTGACCCTGAAGAACATATCGGTAGAGTTTGTGTTCAGTTAGCTCACCCCGATTTCAAATATATGACAGGCGAAACCATTACCTTAGAGGGTGGTTTGGGAATGAGACCGTAAGATATAAATAACATAACTTGCATTATTTTAAAGGGGTGTCTATATTGACACCCCTTATTTTTTATCCACTATTTAATCCATCCCCAGAGAAGCGCCACATATTCTCCGAGATAAAACATTCCTCTCAGCCAAACAAATCCAGTCAGGAAAACGACCAATTTGTAGGACGCGTCTATCTTCATCAACATTTCCTTTAACAACGATACAATCACGCAAATCAGCAATACCATCGTTCCGAATGTTGCCCGGTCCGGATAATGCGGCGATAACGCCATAGCTCCCCAGGAAAGTACTGCTCCCAAAAGAAGCAATTTATTCGTTTTCCCCAATTCAATTTTTAAGTACCATTTACAAATGACCACCAGTAACAAGGCAATACATACCACAGGGAACAAATAGTTTAACAACGCTCTGCTTTCCTCGTATCCGTGCAAAAAAACCTGCCACAATAATCCGTATTCGCTACTCTTCACCTGCGCACTTCGCACAAAATTCCCCGGTGCTGCCACAACCATAATGCTGCCGAATAAACAGGCCGCATTACCAAGCCACATCCATACTTTCGTCTTTTCTTTTTTATATAGGCGAAGGCCAATTACAATACTGCTGAGTATCCAAGCCATTGGCCCCATATTTTCATTACTCCAGCCGGCAATGATACCCAGGGGCACAATCCAGAAAGTAATGCCGATGCATTTTTTATCCAGGTCTTCTCTCAAATAACACCACAGAAATAACAGAATAAAACTTGTAATATACAGATAATTCGCCGCTCCGGATTCCCAAAACATACTCATCTGCCAGTTTGCATTCAGCCCTATTACCATTGCTATGGATGCAAACACCGCCCAAAATCGCTTTACACCTGCCATCACACTAATCATATAGCCCAATGCCAACGTGGCGATTACGTTTAAAACATCCGCAACAGGCTCGCCCAACATAAGAATGCACTGCAACAATCCGTGGGTAATACATCTGCCCCCCCAGTTATGAAAATGCCACACCTGACTCTCAATAATATCACCAAATGATTGTAGCGGCTGCTCTGTTGCCAAGTTGGTAGAATACCACAAATCATCCATCATAAAAGGAATTTGGCGATGCACATAAAACAAAACCATGCTTGTTACGACCAACATAATTGCAGATAAAATTTCAATTCTTTTTTCTTTTCTATCCACGCCTCTTCTCCTTAATTTAAGAATAACCGCCATTATTTTTTAGGTATAAAAAAAGCCCCGCATAGCATTATTTCATCCCTTCTTCGAGAACAAAATCAACCTATGTCAAGGGCTTTGTCATTCTTATAAAAATTCTTTAATCTGTTCGTACACACCGTCTGCATCCAACTTGTACTCTTTCATAAGTACTGCTGCCGATGCTGATGTACCGAATTCATCCTGAACACCGATTTTTAAAACAGGCACGGGATAATTTTTACAGATAGTATCACATACTGCGCTTCCCAAGCCGCCGATTACGGAATGTTCTTCTACGGTAACAATCTTACCGGTCTTCTTTGCACTCGCAATTACAAGTTCATCGTCCAAAGGTTTGATGGTATGAATGTTAATTACTTCTGCACTGATTCCTTCTGCTTCCAACTTCTTAGCAGCTTCCATTGCGCTTTCTACCACGATACCGGTTGCAATAATGGTAACGTCGGTACCTTCTTTTAAAACAATACCCTTACCTAATTCAAACTTGTAATCCGGTCTGTCATTGATTACAGGCACTGCATTTCTGCCAAGTCTTAAGAAAACAGGTCCCTGGTATTCAATTGCCGCACGAACTGCAGCCTTTGCTTCCACCACGTCGGAAGGAACACAAACCACCATACCGGGAATATTTCTCATAAGTGCGATATCTTCCAAACACTGATGAGTTGCACCGTCTTCACCAACGGTAATACCGCCGTGAGAAGCAGCAATTTTAACATTTAATGCAGGATAACCTACTGAGTTACGAATCTGCTCGTAAGCACGTCCGGTTGCGAACATTGCAAAAGAACTTGCAAATACTACTTTGCCTGTTGACGCAAGTCCGGCTGCCATACTAACCATGTTTCCTTCCGCGATACCGCAGTCGAAGAAACGTTCCGGGAACTTCTTACCAAAAATTGCGGTTTTGGTAGACTCCGCAAGGTCAGCATCCATAACGACTAAATTCTGAAATTCATCACCGAGTTCAGCAAGTGCTTCACCATAACCCTGTCTTGTAGCAATTCTCTTTACTTCTGACATAATTCTTCACCTGCTTTCTCTAATTCTGCCATTGCAATTTCTTTCTGCTCATCATTCGGCGCAACACCGTGCCAGCCTGCCTGATTCTCCATAAAAGAAACGCCCTTACCTTTAATACTCTTGCAAACAATTACGGTAGGCATACCCTTAACTGTTTTCGCCTCTGCAAATGCAGCACGAAGGCTGTCAAAATCATGGGCATCCGCATTGATTACATGCCAGTTAAAAGCTTCAAACTTTTTATCAATAGGGTAAGGAGAACATACATCTTCAATCTTACCGTCAATCTGTAAACCGTTGTTGTCAACGATAGCAACCAAATTATCAAGCTTCTTATGACCTGCATACATTGCAGCTTCCCAAACCTGACCTTCTTCAATTTCACCGTCACCAAGCAAGGTATATACGCGATAATCCTTCTTGTCGATTCTTGCAGCAAGTGCCATACCTACTGCCGCAGAGATACCCTGTCCCAAAGAACCGGTAGACATATCTACACCGGGAGTAGACTTCATATCGGGATGTCCCTGTAAGTAAGAATGCAGCTTACGAAGTGTTACCAAATCTTCATAAGGGAAGAATCCCTTCAACGCAAGCGCTGCATATAAACCGGGCGCAGTATGACCTTTCGATAAAACAAAACGGTCTCTGTCCGGATTCTTAGGATTTGCAGGATCAATGTTCTGCATCTCCTCAAAATACAAATATGTGAAAATATCCGCTGCCGACAAAGATCCGCCGGGATGTCCGGCTTTTGCGGCATGGGTAGAAATTATAATACCTTTTCGAACTTCATTGGCGATTTTTTTCAATTCCAAATTATTCATTTTTGCCTCCGTATAAGTGTTTTGTGCTTTTAAACCGCTAATAGTTTAGCACTTTTTCGAACAAGAAACAACATTTTTACATTATTATTTCTTTTTTTTCATATATTTAAAACAAAAAAGAAAGAATACTGATATGTCAGCACCCAAAAAATCCGTTTTTCTGATATCAACCGGCCTGATATTACTGATTTTAGCGCTTTTCTTATTTTTCAACACGCCTAATCACCGATTCGAAAAACTATGCGACTCCGTTTTTATAAAAGAATTAAGCAGCGACGGTTTAAGCCTTCACTACACCTTAGACAATCCCGGCGCCTACGGCATTACGGACGCTACGCCGACACTGTCGTCTTATGATAAAACCGGGAGCCTCGGCGATTATCAGGCGTTGCTTATCATCTTGGAAGAATTAAAAACAATCAATCCGAAGTCTCTCAATGCCACCAACCGGCGCACCTATGAAATCCTTGTAAACTTTATGGAAAAGGAAGTAGAAGCCTACGCCTATCTTTATTATGACGAACCCCTGTCTCCCACTTCGGGAATGCAGAATCAGCTACCTGTTCTTCTTGCCGAATATGCCATTGGCGACAAGGAGGATATCGACAATTACTTGTGCCTTTTACAAAGCGTTCCGGCATATTTTGACGGGCTTTCTGCCTTTGAAAAAGAAAAGGCAAATGAAGGGCTTTTTATGTCCAAAGATGCCTGTCGCGAGACGATACAGCAATGCAATGCAATCATTACGGAAGAAGCTTTGATCCGGGGCGACCACTTCCTTCAGACTTCTTTTATCGAACGTCTTACGCCCCTTGTGGATTCCGGCGAAATTACCCCGGCGGAGTTTGATGCCTACTGCCTTGCCAACACGGAACTTCTGGCTTCAAGCGTTCTTCCCGCTTATAAAAGTCTTGCCCATAATTTAACTACCCTTTGCGGAAGCGGTACCAACAATAACGGCCTGTGCTATTATCCACAGGGAAAAGAGTATTATGAAATATTGATTGAACGGCAGACCGGTTCTTCTAAAACACCGGAAGAATTGATGAGTGAAATCAAAACATCTTTTATGGCGGATTACGATTCTTTTACGGAACTTGCCTGTTCTATGCAACTTGATAGCAGCATCGCAGTGTTCTCAATTTCAGAACCGGATAAAATGCTTGGTGATTTGGAAAGCCGTATCTTTGCGGACTTCCCCGATTACCCGCGCACCACCGCCGAAGATATGCCTACTTATGAAATCAAAAAGGTCAGCGACTCCATGGAAGATTATTTAAGCCCCGCCTTTTATCTCACACCGCCCATCGACAATGTAAGCGAAAATGTCATCTACATAAATTACGGCCACTCGCCCGAGAATATGGATTTGTATACTACTCTCGCCCACGAAGGCTACCCCGGGCACCTGTATCAGTCTGTCTACTCTACCCTGGCGCTTAAGGAACAAAACGCCCATCCCATTCGCCACCTGATGCACTTTGGCGGATATGTGGAAGGTTACGCTACCTATGCAGAATTGTATTCCTATGACTATGCCAAGGATTTCGGTGATGAAAATTATTGCGAACTGGCAAGACTGAACCGCAGGCTTCACTTAGCACTCTACTCGATGTTAGACATTTCCATTCACTACTACGGTACCACCTACGAAGAAGCCCACCACATCCTTTGCACCTTCGGAATTGAAGATGAACAAACAACAAGGGAAATCTACGACTACATCGTAAATTCCCCCGGAAATTATTTGCAATATTATGTTGGTTATTTGGAAATTATGGAATGCCGCGAACTCGCCCGCGTCAAGTGGAAAGAGAATTACTCCGACTTAAACTTCCATACATTTTTCTTAGAATTCGGCCCGGCCGACTTTGAAACCATCAAAGACGCTATCCGCGAATACGAAGCGCCAAGGGTTCCGCAGGAATTATCCTTGTCGGCTAAGGCTACATTTCCTTCACGATTTTTACAATACGGCTGGTGCCCAAGCGATGCGCACCAAGCGCAAGGAATTCTTCCGCATCGGCGATGGACTTAATACCACCGGCCGCTTTGATTTGAACAGGCGCGCTGATGTGCTTGGCAAAAATCCGGATATCATCGGGCGTTGCGCCGGCTGTAGAGAAGCCGGTGGACGTCTTGATGAAGTCCGCACCGGATGCCATCACGATTCCACACATTTTAATCTTCTCTTCTTCTGTTAAAAGACAGGTCTCGATGATTACCTTTAAAATTTTATCGCCACAAACTTTTTTAATTGCTTTAATTTCTTCCAAAATCGCATCATATTGCTTGTCCTTTAAGGCTCCAACCCAGATTACCATATCGATTTCGTCCGCGCCGTCAGCAATCGCCAGGCGGGCTTCTTCGCACTTAATTGCGGTAGGCACATAGCCGTTAGGGAAACCAATTACGGTACAGATAGGCACCTGTCCTTTGACATATTCTGCTGCCTGTTTCACGTAGGCGGAAGGAATGCAGACAGACGCAGTGTGATACTTAATACCGTCATCGCAAATTGCCTTGATTTCGTCCCAGGTTGCGGTCTGGGATAATAATGTATGATCTACTTTGGATAAAATTTCTTGAATGTTCATATCTTTGGTCCTTTCTCCTTAAGTTCACTTATAAAACTTTATTGCAGGTGCGCCTCTTTTAAATCGACGGATAATATTCTTACCCTTCGGACTTCACCTTCAAATCCATTTTATCAGAAAGATAGGCAATAATAAAGCCTGCTGCCCCAAATAAAATTCCAGCCAGGAATTGCAAGATATTATTGTACTCCAGGGGAATGATTACAATGGTGGATGCCAGCACGATTCCCACCACAGCGTGGAAGGACAAGGAATAAAATTTATCAAACAGGTACGTAACCAAACGCGCCAACAACACCGCCGTTCCAAACATACCAAGCACCCAAGGGATAATAACGCCCATATCAAAGGCCGCAATGCCGGAATTCAAATCCTGGTAAATACCGAGAGACATCAGAATCGACGAAGATGTCATGCCCGGCACCACAATGCTTAAGCCCCACAGCACGCCGCTAAATACATACCAGCCAAAGCCCGGTTTTACCTGGACAAACTCACCGTACTGCACATAGGTAAGAATCGCTGTCAGCACCGCAAATGCCACAAACATGGACACGAAAGAACCCTTGCTTCGCCCATGTTTTCCCGCCTCTTTGTACAATGCCGGAATGGTTCCGATGATTAAGCCGATAAAAAGCCAGGTCGCCATCATCTCGGACTTCGCAAACAAAAATTCAATCACCTTGGCAAAAATCCAAAAACCAAATACCCAGCCAATGCCTACAAAAAGAAACATTCTCCAGTTCTTTTTAATCGCTCTTATCGGGTGCGAAAACAGCTCCATAATGGAACGGTAGACGCCGAAAACCACACAAAGAACGCCACCGCTGATGCCGGGTAAAATTGCTCCGCCACCGATTGCCGCGCCACAGATAAAATTTTTAATCATAGTAATGGGTGATAACCGTTCCTTCTTTGGTTCCCCTTCAGCACTTTTTCCCGCAGGCACTGTCGCCTTATTCATTTCTTCTTTGGTTTCGATTTGTTGGTTGTCTGTTTTCAATATTTTGATACCTTTACTAATTTTTATAATAACATAGCCGAAATATGGGAATATTTCAATTCCTTTTTACCTTAAAATTGTGAGAATTCAGTGTTTTATCGCGAAATTCCCTCCTATATATTTTATAAGAAAAACCGAACTTTTAGAAGTCCGGTTTTCTTATCTTTACTGTATATTATCTTTTCTAGTCTTCCCAGTGGGCCATATAAATTTCTCTTACTACAGGCGAACTTTCATCCAACTCTTGCACGATACTGTTGATTTCATCCTGAAGTTCCTTGCTTCCCACAACGTAAACAATTTCCTCACTGCCTTCTTCTACAGTATAGGCGGTGTCTAACTGTCTTACCAAAACATTGTTTTCATAAATATATAATGTGTTATCATACCTGGTCCCGCCTTCTATATCCGAATGCGTATAGTAATCCCACAATACGGTCTGCAGCTCACCCGCATCACTGTATTTATAGAAAGAATGTCCTACGCCATAACCGCTGTGTCCTTCAATCATTCCGTTCTCGTGCAGATAATAACCTCCATACCGATCCCACATAAAATCTTCAAACACTTCCCAAGCCTTCAAGCTTCCGTTTTCCTCGTGGAACACATACAAATCACCATCCCCGGGTCTATAATATAACAACATAAGCAATTCTTTGGCACCGTCACCATTCACGTCCCCGCTTAAAAACTGCGCTCCGTACAACTTATGATACTTTACACTTACCTCCTTATAAAAGTCCTCACAATACCAGGATTCATTGGTTCCGTAGGTAAGGGCTGTAATTTTACCGTCTAAGAAATCGCTAAACAATGCATTGTCTCTTACACCTTCCTCTTCAACAATTTGCATTTCGGCAAGCTCCTTGGCAAACTCTTCTTCCTCGGAATTCCCGTTATCGGTATCCGTTTCTGATTCCTCATCTTCCGATGTGCTTACTTCTTCCGATACATTTTCTGTGTCTGATGTGTTTGTTGTTTCAGACATTGTTTCGGCAGCTGACGTGTTCGCCATGTCGTTGGTGTTTTCAAAATCGCTCGCATCTTCTGAAACAACCGTTTCGGAGACGGTCAGATTTTCGCTTTTGCTTTCTTGTGTGTTTCCTTCATCCTTTTGGCATCCTGCCAATATGGATAAAATCATTACTGCGACAAACAGATAAATAAGTTTTTTCATAATATTCCTCATTTCAAAAAGCTACTAATATAAAAGTCATTTTTCAATGCTTGATTTTATATTAGTAGTTTTTTAATACTTTGTCAATAGATTTTATTTCGATTTATTCGTAAAACTGAAAGTTTACGGTCTATTTCTTATAGGTGATTATCATTGTTTTAGACAACTTTTTCCCGACCAAGTAAATCACCCACCCTAGAAATCTCTTTAAAGGTGTCATAGGTATGCCTGGTGCATATCTCATACCTTTATA
>JAZNRI010000042.1:0-2171 GCA_045590655.1 Lachnospiraceae bacterium
TAGCAGTACATGGGGAATTATTTGTGGTGCCATGTCAGCAGTTATGTACTTTTTTATGGTTACTCTTAATAAGCAGTCCAAGAATATTACAGGCATGGAAAATTCTGTAATACAGCTATTGGTAAGCTTCTTGACGGTTGCGGTATTTGTCGGTTTCAAACAAGGCTTTGTTATCAACATACCTTCTGATGATTGGCATTGGATTTTAATATTGGGTATCTTAAATACTGGGATTGGGTGTTATTTATATTTTTCTCCACTTGCTAAATTGCCAGTTCAAACTGTAGCTGTATGTGGTTATCTTGAACCATTGTCGGCAGTTGTTTTCGCTTCAATTTTGCTTGGTGAGAAGATGACCATTGTCCAAATTATAGGTGCAGTGTGCATCATTGGTGGGGCAATGATTGGTGAATTGATAAAAATAAAGAAGTCGTAAAATTTCAGGTTGTAGAAGCAAATAATGTCATACGACCAAATGCTTTTGTGTACTCAAAACTACTCCCGCGTAGCACACAAAGATCTAGGAATGCTTGATTTTATAGGGTTCGTAGTTCTCAAAGCGTTAATCAAAAGAGGATTATTTCAAAAGTCTCGATTTTTATCGGGGCTTTTTTATTGTGTAGAATAGAGGATGGGGATATAATGGAGGTGACGGAAATTTGAAGTTATTTAACAGTTAGGAAAATAAGAATTTGACGGAGGAGGTACACCATGAAAATACTCTTTATTAACCTTCCATATTATGGTCATGTTGTGCCGACCATTGGTCTTGTACAGGAACTTATAAAGCAAGGCTGTGATGTGACATATCTGATGCCGTTTGGTTGGAGAGATAAGATTGCTGATAGCGGAGCTGAATTTTATGGATATCAAAATCATAAGCAGCTATCGGAACAAATAAAAAACGCATATGCTGCTGCCGAAAGCATTATAGAGCAGTTCGATTTTGTCATCTATGAACAATTCTTCTTTCTTGGAAAGCATCTGGCTGAAAAGTATCAAAAACCAGTTGCCAGAGTATTTACAGCACCAGTTACAAATAAGAAGTTAATGGAGGAATTCATTACTTCCAAAGGCCCGTTATCCATATTCAAACATAAATGGATTGCAAGGGCATTCACAAAGGATATTGCAAAAAATATTCCGATGAAAACGGATAATTGGCTCGATGAGATTGTCCAGAATCCCCCAGAATTGAATCTTGTATATACACTTCGTGAGTACCAACCGTATGAAGAAGAATTCCCAGATGAACAGTACAAGTTTCTCGGGCCATCTATCTATGGAAGAAAAACAGATGGGTTTGTTTTTGTAAAGGGCAAAAGGCCAGTTGTATATATCTCCTTAGGAACGGTAATCAAGGGTGCAGTTTCTTTTTTTCAGAACTGCGTAGATGCCTTTCGTGGTGAAAACATGGATGTTATCATCTCTGTGGGTCAGAAATTTGATGTCAGGAAACTAAAGGGTGTCCCATCAAATGTACACATTTACAAATCGGTTCCACAACTTGATGTATTAAAGATTGCGGACGTTTTTGTGACGCATGGTGGGATGAATAGTGTTTCGGAAGCACTTGTATATGGCACTTCAATGGTCGTAATACCTTTTGTATCTGACCAGCCTGTAAATGCACGATGCATCGAAGAACTTGGAGTAGGCAAGAAATTGGAGTATTCTACGGCAAACAAGAATACAATAAAAAGCACTGTTTTCTCTGTGGCATCAGATAGTGATATTAAAACCAATCTGACGAGGGTCCAGAGATTGATAACGGAAGCACCTGGTAATAAGGGCGGAGCAGAATTCGTTGTCCGATATTATAACGAACAGGTTTAACAAATTCCAATTTGATGAACAGTATGGAGATAATATGAAAAGGCTAAATGATTATTTTTTTAGTACAAGTCAAAGAAAAGAAATTGAGTATCGAATGTCGCTTTGCGGAAAATTAGAAGCAATGCTAGGCAATTACTATTTATATGGTGCAGGTATGTGAAACTTTCAGTCTGTAAAAAGTCTTTAAATCAGCGGATGTTAATATGCGTTGCTTGTGGCAACGGCTCTTTTGAATATAGAATTGAGCCATCAAAAACAAGGAGGCACAGATTATGCTTAATGAAAATATCAAAAGAATTAGAAAGTCAAAAGGGCTATCGCAAGAAGAACTTGCA
>JAZNRI010000043.1:0-55144 GCA_045590655.1 Lachnospiraceae bacterium
TTTCGACATAAGTAAAGGAGGTGTTAGACTATGAAAATGACATTTCAGCCTAAGAAAAGACAGAGATCAAAAGTTCACGGCTTTAGAGCAAGAATGAGCACTCCCGGCGGAAGAAAAGTTTTAGCTGCCAGAAGAGCAAAAGGAAGAAAGCAGTTATCAGCATAGGCCGCAATTTGTGGCCTATTTTTTCCTTTATAAGGTATTTTTATTTAATGGTATGAATTTTATTATTTTATAATGTCTTATAAAGGAAAAGCTGTTATTTATTCTTTTTATTTTAAGGAAAGAAAATATGCAATTTACAGAATCGCTTAGAAGCAATAGGGATTTTCAGAATGTTTTCAAGAGTGGCAGATCCTATGCCAACAAATATTTAGTAATGTATGTGTCGAAAAATCAACTCGATGGAAACAGATTAGGAATATCCGTTAGTAAAAAGGTGGGAAACAGCGTGGTAAGACACCGCGTGAAAAGACTCATCAAAGAAAGTTACAGACTACAGGAAAATATATTTAATAGTGGTTTAGATATAGTAGTCATTGCGAGAAACAATGCTGCCGACTTCACATATCCGGAGGCGGAAAGTGCATTACTACATCTTTGGAAGCTTCATAATAAAAAATTGGTTAAATAAGGTATATTTTCACAGAAATTACTTATTATATACGTATTATGAAGCGGTATGGTAATTAAATATGAAAAAAATATTGATTGCTATGATTAAATTTTATAGAAAATATTTATCTCCACTGAAGACAACTTGTTGCCCTTATACACCGACCTGTTCTCAATACGGTTTAGAAGCAATTGAGAAATATGGTGCCATTAAGGGTTCTATTTTGACTGCGTGGAGAATTTTAAGGTGTAACCCTTTTTCAAAGGGAGGATATGATCCTGTACCTTAAAACAAATCGGAGGTATGAAATTGACAGGACTTTTATTAACACAGAATTCCGGTTTTATTATCGGACCTGTTGCTAAATTATTAGGTTTTATCATGGAAGGTATCTTTTGGGTACTTGATAAAGTTGGTATGCCTAATATTGGTTTAGCTATTATTCTTTTTACTATCGTAATTTATCTGCTGATGTTACCTTTAACCATTAAACAGCAGAAATTTACAAAGTTTTCTGCCAAGATGAATCCTGAACTTCAGGCAATTCAGAAGAAATATCAGGGAAAAAATGACAATGATTCCATGATGAAAATGCAGGCAGAAACCAAAGAAATTTATGCAAAGTATGGTGTTAATCCTACCGGTAGCTGTTTACAGTTATTGATTCAGATGCCTATTCTCTTTGCATTGTATCGTGTAATTTATGCAATTCCTGCTTATGTGGCAAAAGTAAAAGAAGCATTCTTCCCTTTGGTAGATTCTTTGATTGCAAAGACCGGAAGTTCCGATTTTATGCAGACTTTGACAAGTGCAGCTGCATTTAAGAAACAGTTTGGAAATGATGCATATGTAGCAGGTACAACAGAATATGTACAGAATACTTATATTGACGTATTAAACAGAGCAAGTAATGCCGATTGGACAGCACTTGCAGAGAAATATCCCGAATTAGGCAATGAAATTACTGCAACTTTGGATCAGTTGGATGTTTATAATAACTTCCTTGGTTTAAATATCGGATATTCACCCTGGGATACCATTAAAATGGAATGGGTTGCAGATGAAAGAAACTGGCTTTTAATTGTAGGAGCCGTTGCAATTCCTCTTTTATCCGCATTAACACAGTGGTTAAATGTGAAGTTATCACCTTCACAGGCTAACAATAACAATGCAAGTCCGGAAGAAAATCCTATGATGGCATCTATGAAAACAATGAATACCATGATGCCTCTTATGTCAGCTTTCTTCTGTTTCACATTACCTGCAGGTATGGGTATTTACTGGATTGCCGGTGCAGTAGTAAGAATGATTCAGATGGTTGCGATTAATAAGTATTTTGACAGTGTTGATTTAGATGCAGTTGTTGCAAAGAACACTGAAAAATATCGTGAAAAAATGAAAAAGCAGGGTATGTTGGTAGAAGGTATCAATGAAAGAGCCAAAAATGCTACCCGTAACGTACAGCCTAAGGCACCTGTTAAAACTGCTGAACAGAAGCAGGAAGAAATGAAAAAAGCTACAGAATACTATAATAAAACCAATAAAAATGCAAAGCCCGGTAGTCTTGCGGCAAAAGCAAATATGGTTAAGCAGTATAACGAAAAAAATAATAAATAGTTTAGAGTTGGTATTTAAACAGGAGGTTATCTATGGAATTCATGGAATTTAGTGCAAAGACCGTCCAGGATGCAATTACAAATGCATGCCAGCATTTTACAGTAACCAGCGACAGTCTTGAATATGAAGTAGTAGAAGAAGGTTCTTCAGGATTTTTAGGATTTAATTCAAAGCCCGCAGTAATTAAGGCACGCGTACTTGTAAAAGAAGTAAGCGTTGAAGATAAGGCAAAGGATTTCTTAAAAGATGTTTTAGCATCAATGGATATTCCTGCAACTGTGGAAGCAACTTATTCAGAAGAAGAGAAAACTTTGGAAGTTGTTTTAAACGGCGAAGATATGGGTGTTTTGATTGGTAAGAGAGGACAGACTCTTGATTCTTTGCAGTATCTTGTATCTTTGGTAGTAAACAAAGGAACTTCAGAATACATAAGAGTTAAGGTTGATACCGAAAACTATCGTGAAAGAAGAAAGTTGACTCTTGAAAATCTTGCTAAGAACATTGCTTTCAAGGTTAAGAGAACAAAGAGAAGTGTATCTTTAGAACCTATGAATCCTTATGAAAGAAGAATTATTCACTCTGCACTTCAGAATGATAAGTATGTAACAACTCACAGTGAAGGTGAAGAACCTTACAGAAAGGTTGTTGTTTCTTTGAAAAAGTAGGTGGATGATAAATATTAGTCCTTAAGTATTTGGAATGACAGACAGTTATTTTATATTCCAACAGAACACGCTCTCGCTCGGGTGTCCTACGTAGCAGTACTAAACTCATAAACGAATTACATTCGTTATTCGTTAAGTACTGACGAGTACACACGGTTCTTTATGGAATGATAAAATAACTGTCTTATTTATTGTAAAGATAAGGACTAATATTTATCTGTGTAACTGATATTTTTAAAGAAGCGATTAAGAAGAAACGTATTATATTATAACAAGATAATATAATTTATTATAAAAAACAGCCGGATTTTATTATCCGGCTTTTTTTATTTAAGAATTTTAATGATTTTTTTAATAAGGATATATATAAAAATACCAATTATATATCCAACTCCGACAATAATGGCTAATAATAGAGAGCTTGCTTTAATCAATGCATAAGTAACTTCATCACTGGAAATATAATTATAATAAACAAAACATTCTATAAGATAGCCTAATAATTGAAAAATGTAAGATAATGAAAATAAAATAACAGATTCTTTAATATCTTTTGCTATTATCCAAATTAAATATAAGTAAATTAAAGGTATTACACAAAGACAATATGCATATCTTGATAAACAAAAAAAAGTACAAATTAAACTAATTAGATCATTATTTATGTTTGATAAAACACATTCTGAACCTGCAAATTGGATCCAAAAGAAAATTGGTATTGTTAAAATAATAATTTTTATTATAAGCAATTTTTTAGACATAGTATAATAATCCTTATTTTATAATTTCTACCTTTCAGGAATTTTATCGATTAATTTTACAAAGATATAACACACGATTGCGATGATATAT
The DNA here is from genome assembly GCA_045590655.1 of Lachnospiraceae bacterium. Taxonomy (GTDB): domain Bacteria; phylum Bacillota; class Clostridia; order Lachnospirales; family Lachnospiraceae; genus UBA3766. The sequence goes on from JAZNRI010000043.1 coordinate 3,751, forward strand.
GCAATTCCAAGAAGAATAGCCAGCCACTCTGTAACACCATACACAAGTACGTAAGTGACGCTGTCACCGGAGATAAAATGATAATATGACAGGCCTTCCAGAAAGAATCCTAAAACCTGGGCAGCATAGGATATTATGTAAAAAAGAACAGCCTGCTTAATATTTTTTGATAAATTCCAGGTTAAAATTGCGTAGGTAATCGGAAATACGAGTAAGCAGAGTATATATCTGGTAAATGGAAAGAACAAAGCAATTTCATCTAAGTATGTCGTATCTGTATTACAGAAGAAATATTCAAACAAAGCATAAAGAATCCAAAACAGAACCGGAATTAAGAGAATTAATATTTTTTTATATAATTTCATTTCTTTCATAGGTGTACCCCTTAAATAATTTTTATCACTTTAACTATTTTATAAAAATATGACCATTTCAATTTATTAATTTGGAATGATGTAATTATGCTTTCATTATACCTTTTTATAAAAAATATGCAAATCACAATTTTTTTGGTAGGAAAATAGAAAAATATGTGCAATAATAGAAAATAGTATAATGAGGATAGTGTGGTTTAAAATAAAGTACTATTTATAATAGATAGTAAAAATTAAATTATAGAAAAATATTAGTATTTCTTTTAAAAGGAAAATTAGCATGATTACAGATACAATTGCTGCAATCGCAACTGCCCTTTCACCTTCGGGAATCGGTATTATCCGAATTTCCGGTGAAGAAGCTTTTGAAGTTGCGAATCGAATCTTTAAGGCAAAAAGCGGAAAGTCCATATTGGAAATGGCAAGTCATTCAGTGCACTATGGCCATATTTATGATGGGGATGAAATTATAGATGAAGTTATGGTGCTTCTGATGAAGGCGCCGAATTCTTTTACAATGGAAGATACGGTGGAAATAGATTGCCATGGTGGTGTGTATGTGATGAATCGTATTTTGCAGACGGTTCTTAAAAATGGCGCCAGATTGTCTGAACCCGGTGAATTTACGAAGCGGGCTTTTTTGAATGGGCGAATCGATTTAACCAAGGCGGAAGCAATTATGGATTTAATCCAGTCTAAAAATGAGGCTGCCCGTAAGAATTCCGTGACCCACTTAAAAGGTGATTTGTATCGTAAAATCAAGGCTTTGCGGGAAGATATCATTTATGAAATTGCTTTTATCGAGTCTGCATTGGATGATCCTGAGCATATAAGTTTGGACGGTTTCCACGAGAGATTATCCGGAAAATCTGCAAATATTATAAAAGAAATTGAGAAGCTTCTTAATTCTGCGGACAACGGCAGATTGATTAAGGAAGGCATTAATACGGTTATTGTAGGTAAGCCTAATGCGGGTAAATCTTCTTTCTTGAATTTATTATTGGGCGAGGATCGTGCAATTGTTACGGATATTGCAGGTACTACAAGAGATACTTTGGAAGAGTCAGTGTACTTGGACGGTATGACACTGAATCTAATTGATACTGCCGGAATTCGTGATACGGAAGATGTGGTTGAAAAAATTGGTGTGAACAAAGCCAAAGAAGCTTTGGAAAAAGCGGATTTGATGGTTTACATTGTGGACAGTTCTGTCAGTTTAGATAAAAGTGACAGGGAAATCATTGCTTTGTTGGATAACAGCAAAACGGTTGTGCTTTTGAATAAATCTGATTTGGATGTTGTGGTGGATGAAGAGGGTATTTCTAATGCTTTTATAAATATGGATTATTGTTCAGATTCAGATAGTGTTAGTATGGAAGAGAATGATTCGGTAAATGTTGCCGATGCAATTATTCCTGATATCCTTACCATATCCGCCAAAGAAAAAGAGGGATTGGATGCTTTTACATCATTGATTAAAGAGAAATTTTTTAGCGGACAAATTTCCTTTGATGATGAAGTGACAATATCGTCACTTCGCCAGAAGGAGGCATTATCTTCTGCCCTTCAGAGTATGAAGATGGTACAACAGAGCTTGGAAGATGATATGCCGGAAGATTTTTATTCTATTGATTTGATGAATGCGTATGCTTGTCTTGGCGAAATCATTGGTGAAGAAGTGGGCGAAGATTTGGTGAATGAGATTTTCTCGAAGTTCTGTATGGGCAAGTAGGTTTTTATAAAAATTGAAAGAGGTTATTTTTATGATTAAAATAAGCGGAAAGAAATTATTATTTGCAATTATTTGTACATTTCTTATTTTTAATATTATTGCTTGTAATACTACGAATTCCTTTAAAAGTAAAACAATGAAAATATCGCAATATTCCAATGGTTCTTCAGGTGAATGTTGGAGTTATGAATTCAGTAAGGAAGGTGTATTAGAAGAGGAAAAGTATTATACCAGTCGTTTTTTCTTAAATTTTGGACCCGGATATAGAGAAAATTGGATTTTTAAGTCTGTAGGTGAAGGGGAAGTAACTGTTTATTGGACAAAATATTCAGGTGGCTGTGATATAGTTGAAAGTGAATGTTATGAAGTAATTTATACAGTAGACAGTGCTGGTAATATAAGTGTAAAGGATTAGAAATTTATATGAATATCAAAGAGGCGGAAGTATTTTTTAAAAGATTTCACGGCCATCATTATTATATGCTTCATGATGAAACACCCTTGTACAGAGAGTATAGGAAAACTTGGGAAAATACAAAATACGAAGAAAAGTGGCGTCAGGAATTATTACAGGAGAAATTTGCGAATTTTTATGAAAATCCGGATCAGATTTGGCTAAAGCATGGTCATATCATTAAGATTATGTATGAGACCAAAAACGGCATTCCGGAATATTCTGATAAATTAATTTCTTTGATGGAAGAATTGTATGATTTGGATAAAAAACAGAAAATCCTTATAATTGAAAATATGGCCGGTCGTAGATTTCACGGAAAAAATACTCAGAACGATGGCGGTTGTTATCTCATTTGTTCCAGAACTTCTCTGGGAGAGCGGATGAATGAAGTAATGAAGAAATTTATGGATTTTGAGTGTAGGGAAGATGATAATTTAAATGAACAAGGCTGGAGTGATATGCGTGAACGGCATTTTGATGCTGTGAACAATTATGAAAGAGCTTATAATAAATTTAAAAGTATAAAGAAGGATTAAATTATGCCGGAAGCAAGAATTAAAACTGACATATGTGTCGTTGGTGCAGGTCACGCAGGTTGCGAGGCCGCTTTGGCGTGCGCGCGACTTGGATTTGATACAACAATTTTTACGGTGAGTGTGGAAAGTATTGCACTTATGCCCTGTAATCCAAATATTGGCGGAACTTCCAAGGGCCACTTGGTTCGCGAGTTGGATGCCTTGGGTGGCGAGATGGGTAAAAATATTGATAAAACTTTTATCCAGTCTAAGATGCTTAATGTGTCGAAAGGTCCTGCGGTGCACTCGCTTCGTGCCCAGGCTGATAAGGCGGATTACACCAGAAGCATGCGTCAGATTCTGGAAAACCAGGAAAACTTAACCATTAAGCAGGGTGAAGTTTGCGAAATTCTTACCGAAGAAGGTGCAGACGGTAAGCCTGTAGTTTGCGGTGTAAGAATTTTTACGGGTACGGTTTATGAATGTAAGGCAGTGATTCTTTGCACCGGTACTTATTTGAAGGCTCGCTGTTTGTGCGGTGAGTCCATCACTTATACAGGACCCAACGGTTTGCAGGCAGCGAATCATTTGACGGAATCCTTGGAGAAACTTGGCGTGAAACTTCGTCGTTTTAAAACAGGTACTCCTGCCCGTATGGATAAAAGAAGTTTAGATTTCAGTAAAATGGAAGAACAGGTGGGTGATGAAAAAATTATTCCTTTTTCATTCTCAACCAATCCTGCGGATATACAAAGAGAACAGGTTAGTTGTTACTTAACTTATACCAATGAAAAAACCCATGAAATCATTCGTGGCAATTTGGATCGTTCGCCCATTTATGCCGGAATCATCGAAGGAACCGGACCGAGATATTGTCCGTCCATTGAAGATAAGGTTGTAAAATTTGCGGATAAGGAAAGACATCAGGTTTTCATTGAGCCGGAAGGACTTTATACTAACGAAATGTATGTTGGCGGTATGTCATCTTCTCTTCCTGAGGATGTGCAGCTTGCGATGTATCGTACAGTTCCCGGTATGGAGAATTGTCGTATTGTTCGTAATGCTTACGCGATTGAGTATGATTGTCTGGAGTCAGGTGAGTTAACGCCTTCGCTTGAAATTAAAAATGTAGGTAAATTATTCTCTGCAGGACAGTTTAACGGAAGCAGCGGTTATGAAGAAGCTGCAGCCCAGGGATTAATTGCCGGTATCAATGCATGTCGTTCCTTAAAAGGCGAAGAGCCTTTGATTCTGGATCGAAGCGAAGCTTACATCGGAGTTTTGATTGATGATTTGGTAACCAAGGATAATCGTGAACCCTATCGAATGATGACTTCCCGTGCGGAGTATCGACTTTTACTTCGTCAGGATAATGCGGACTTACGACTTCGCAAATTCGGCCATCAGGTAGGATTGATTTCAGATGAACAATACAATCACGTACTTGAAAAAGAGAAATTAATTGCAGCGGAAGTTGCCCGTTTGAAAGAAACGAAGGTGGGTGGCAACAAGGAAGTCCAAGCTTTCTTGGAAGCGCATGGATCTGCAGCTTTGCGTACTGCTGCTTCTTTGGCAGAGTTAATTTGCAGACCGGAGCTTGATTATGAATGTTTGGCTGAAATTGATAAAGAACGTGAACCCTTACCGGAAGAAGTCATTGAGCAGGTTTTGATTAATATAAAATATGAAGGTTATATTGAACGTCAGATTCGACAGGTGGAACAGTTTAAGAAAACTGAGAAACGTCGTATTCCTGCAGACATTGATTATGATGATATCTCAAGTCTTCGCTTGGAAGCGCGCCAGAAGTTAAAAATGTTCAAACCGATTTCTGTCGGACAGGCGTCCAGAATCAGTGGTGTTTCGCCGGCGGATATTTCGGTGTTGTTGATTTATTTGGAGCAGATGAATAGGAAGTAAAAAAGTGAGGTTCATAATGGACACATCTAAACTTACACAATTTCATAAAGACTTAGCGGAGTGGGGAATTACCTTAACTTCCAAACAGGATGAGCAATTTTTGAAATTTTATGAGCTGTTGGTGGAGTGGAATTCTTTTATGAACTTGACTGCCATTACGGAATTCGTTGAAGTGTTGAAGAAGCATTTTCTGGATAGTATGTCTTTTGTTTACTATGTGAAGAATTATTATTGTACCTCTGATAATAAAATTACAAAAGTAAGTAAAAATATAGATATAGTATCTGATGATAAAAGTGCAGGTGCGCATAAAGAATTTGATTGTTCCTACTTATCTCAATTGAAGTTTACCATGATTGATGTGGGAACCGGAGCAGGTTTTCCGGGAATTCCATTGGCGATTCTTTTTCCTGAGGCAAAGTTTACGTTGATGGATTCTTTGAATAAAAGAATCAAGTTTTTGAATGAAGTGATTCTTCAACTTGGATTAACAAATGTTGAGACCGTTCATTCCCGCGCTGAAGATTTAGCAAGAAATGCAAAATATCGTGAGCAGTATGATTATGCGGTATCCCGGGCAGTTGCTAATCTTTCTACACTTTCGGAATATTGTCTTCCTTTTGTAAAACCTACAGGAAATTTTGTTTCTTATAAGTCGGAGCGATTATCGGAGGAATTGGTCGCAGCTGAGAAAGCGATTTCGATTTTGGGTGGTACAGTGAAGGACCAGATTGACTTCCAATTACCGGAGTCGGATATTTACAGAAATCTTCTTATTATAGAGAAGGTAAAACCTACTTCAAAAAAATATCCCAGAAAAGCAGGTTTACCTTCCAAGGAGCCGTTGAGTTAAATATAATGTATTACATATATAGTTTAATATAATTTTTAAATATCTTAAAATGTAATTATATTAGGAATGGTAGGTATATTATAAAATCTTTCATTGTAAGATTTTTTTATATTGTGATATTTTAAATGTTTTGTACTTTATTGTGGGGGAATTATGGAGCAGAAAAAATTAGATGTAAATAAGCTACACTCAACTTATGATGCAATCAAAGAATTGTACTTAAGTTATTGTGAAGAATTGGATCAGGAAAAGAAGAACTTAGAAAAGATAGAGAATGATATAAAAGAAATCAAAGATTATCTGTCCTACTTGGAAAATCATCAAAACAGTGATGCATTTGTGTTTTCACCCAGGGGTGTTATTTCTAAAAATTCTTCTTCACAAGACAGTGTTTATGATACCGGGATGGTAATTGATTTCAAAGATACGGAAAAGAAAAAAGACGAACTTCAGTCCTTGGAGAATAACAAAAAAGCATGCGAAGAAAAAATCAGTAAGTTATCTTCTACCATTACTGTTCTGGTTGACAATAAAGAAATTTTAAAAGATGTTATTTCTAAAGAAGAATTGGCTGATGAAGAACAGAAAGCAATTAATGATCAGAAGAATCAAGTAATGAAAGAGTTGGAAGAAAAAAAAGAGAGTTTTTCAAAGGGTATAAATGATACCTTGGAAAAATTAGATTTTATGAATCACTCTCTTGATTTGATGGATTCGTATATTATGTCAGATCCAATGCGTGCTAAACTGGAACTCAAACCAATGAAACAAAATATTACTTCTGTTGCAGTTGATTTAAAAAAGATTGTAAAACAGCAGCCGGAAGAGAATAAGTAAGTTGATCATGCGTGAAATGTTTTAATTTATATACTTATGGTATTTGAATTAAAGCATTCACGCTTTTTTATTTTATATTTTGTAATATTTTGTTTTATTGACTAAATCTTTATTTTAAGGTTTTTTTGTTTTATATATAAGAAAAATTTTAACTAATCCAGCTATACTCTTTTATTATTTCTGTAAAAAGAATTTTTAATTATTTATTGTGTTTGTATTTTTCTTTAAAAATATTCTATTTTATTTTACCTATATCTTGTGCTTTCTTATATATTTGATATTTAATTATCCACACCTATTTTGTGGAAATGTTTCACGTGAAACATTTTGTGGTGGTATTTTTAGAAACACAAGATATAATGTTTCACGTGAAACATTTTATCAATATCTAGTTGAAAAAATGTGAAACATTTTGTGAATTCACGTGAAACATTATAAAAAGTGAAGTTTCACACATATTATCCACAAATCCACCACCACAATATCTAGTTTTATGGGGATAATTATAATGGTTAAATGCAAGAAAAAAACAGTTTTTCTTATAGATAAACTTTCAAATTAGTGGTATAATCACATAGCTGGAAAAAGAGAGAAAAGAAAATATCCTATGAAAGAATGGAGTGTAATATGGGAAAGATTATTGCAATTGCGAATCAGAAAGGTGGCGTAGGTAAAACCACCACATCTATTAACTTATCTGCAGCTTTGGCAGCGCAGGGAAAGAAAGTTTTAATTATCGATACAGATCCACAGGGAAATGCGACCAGTGGATTTGGTGTAGAAAAGAACGAATTAGATAACACGGTTTACGAATTGATGTTAGGAGAATGTTCTATAAAGGAATGTATTTTATCTGAAGTAATTCCTAATTTGGACATGCTTCCCACCAATGTAAATCTTGCAGCAATTGAAATTGAAACAATTGATGTAGAAAATAAAGAGTACATTTTGAAGAATGAATTGGACTGGATTAAGGATAAGTACGATTTTATTATAATTGATTGTCCTCCTTCTCTTAGTATGTTGACAGTAAATGCGATGTCAGCAGCGGACAGTGTTTTGGTTCCGATTCAGTGTGAATACTATGCTTTGGAAGGTTTGAGCCAGTTAATTCATACAATTAATTTGGTAAAATCCAGACTGAACGAAGATTTGGAAATGGAAGGTGTTGTATTTACAATGTACGATTCCAGAACAAATCTTTCTGCTGAAGTGGTAGAAAACGTAAAAGAAAACTTAGATGAAAAGATTTTTGATACAGTAATTCCTAGAAATATCAGACTCGCGGAAGCACCCAGTTTCGGTCAGCCCATTACAATGTATGATCCGAAGTCAGCCGGTTCATTAAGTTATATTTCATTGGCGCAAGAGATTATTAAGGAAAATTCGTAATTTATATAGTATTGAGAACTCTATGGGAATATTGATTTATAAAAACATATTCTATGAAAATATTTAAAATAAGGTAAGTTTTAATTAAACAAAAATACGTTAGGAATAACTGACATAAATAAGAATGAAATATTCTACCCGGGGAGGGTATGTATGTAAGAGGAGGAAAAGTAAATGGCATTAGGCGTACAGAATAAAGATGGTGCGAAGAAAGCAAGAATCGGTAAAGGTTTGGATGCGTTAATTCCCAGTGGCGGAGTAAATAAAACAACAGAAAAACCTTCCAAAGTTGTAGATAAAGACGGTGTTGTAAATGTTAAAATCTCTAAAGTAGAGCCTAATCGTGAACAGCCTCGTAAAAATTTTGATGAAGATGCGTTACAGGAATTGGCAGAATCTATTAAGCAGTTTGGCGTTCTTCAGCCGATTTTGGTTCAGGAGAGAGACGATTATTATGAAATCATTGCCGGCGAGCGTCGTTGGCGTGCAGCAAATATTGCCGGTTTAAAAGAAGTTCCTGTCATTATTCGTAACTTAACGGAACAGGAAATCGTTGAAATCGCGTTAATCGAAAACATTCAGCGTGAGGATTTAAACCCCATCGAAGAAGCCCAGGCTTACAAAAGACTTTTAACAGAATTCAACTTAAAGCAGGATGAAGTGGCAGAACGTGTATCTAAGAGTCGTACTGCAGTTACCAACTCAATGCGTCTCTTGAAATTATCCGATGACGTACAGCAGATGGTCATCGATGAAATGATTAGTACCGGACATGCAAGAGCTTTACTTGCAATTGAAGATCCTGAGCAGCAGTATATTTTGGCACAGAAGGTTTTTGATGAAAAGTTATCCGTACGTGATATCGAAAAACTGGTAAAGAACTTAGGTAAAACCAAGGTTCAGAAGAAGAGCAAGGAAAAGCAGCTTAGCGCGATTTATCAGGAAATCGAAGAAACCTTAAAGGGCAAGCTTAGTACCAAGGTAAGCATTGTTGCCAAAGAAAACGGTGCCGGTAAAATCGAAGTAGAATTCTTCTCTCATGAAGAACTCGACCGTTTGATGGATCTTATTATGAAGTAAGAATAACTGATAAATTATATTATTATAATAACGAAACCTTTTAATAAGGAACAATATTATAAATTACTTATTATGAAAGAAGTATCAAAGTAAAGGTGAAGTATGAACAGTAAATTATTTGAATCTATTGGATTGGGAAACTTAGATATCGCATACATTTTTATTTTTATGTTGGTATGCATCATCGCATTGGCAGTTCTTGTAATATGTCAGATGAATCAGAACAAGAAACTTCGTAAAAGATACGAGAAGTTTTTGCAGGGTAAAAACGCAAAATCTTTGGAAGACCAGATTACGGAACTTTGTGAAATTCATGATATTTTAAAGAAAAATTCAGATGTACATACAAAGCAGATTAAGGATTTATACAGAAGACATAAGACCACTTTCCAGAAGTCAGCCATCGTAAAATATGATGCTTTTAAGGAGATGGGTGGTAAATTAAGTTTTTGTCTTGCAATGTTAGATGAAGAGAATGATGGTTTTATCTTGAATTCTGTACACAGTACCGACGGATGTTATTCTTATACCAAGCGTATTACAAAGGGCGAAAGCGATGTACCCTTAGGTGGTGAAGAACAGCATGCTTTAGAGAAGGCTATAAAGGCTGAGTAAGAAAATAAAATTACGAATGTAATTTTATAAATACAATTAAATCGTAAAAATTTGCAATTTTGCTTTGTATATCTATCCCACAGAGTATATAATAAACGAAGTGGTAATTTTACATCAAAACAATATTACGTAGTTATTCTTTTGAATAAGAAGTCAAAGTATTGCGCCGGCTTTTTAAAAGAGTAAATTGGTACGAACACAATGATATTCTTTCGAAGAATAAATTAGTATAACCCGAATGATATTGTTTTAAGAAGAAATAATAAAATAAGGCCCCGGCCTTTTAATGGAGGATCACATGATTGATATTAAGTTTTTGAGAGAGAACCCTGAATTGGTAAAGGAGAATATCCGCAAGAAATTCCAGGATGAAAAGCTTGCTTTGGTGGATGAAGTAATCGAATTGGATGCTGAAAGAAGAAAAACCCAGCAGGAAGTTGATGATATCAAAGCAAATAAGAATAAAATTGCGAAGCAGATTGGTGCATTGATGGCTCAGGGCAAAAAAGAAGAAGCCGAAGAAGTGAAGAAGCAGGTTGCTGCGGGCGCACAGCGTTTGACAGAGCTTGAAGCAAAGCAGAAGGAATTAGAAGAAAAGACCACCAAAATTATGATGGTAATTCCTAATATCATTGATGAAAGTGTTCCCATCGGTAAGGATGATTCCGAAAACGTAGAAATCCAGAAGTACGGCGATCCCGTTGTTCCGGCATACGAAGTGCCTTTCCATGCTGATATTATCAATAACATGAATGGTTTGGACAAGAAGGCAGCCGGAAGAACCAGTGGTGAAGGTTTCTACTACTTAATGGGTGATGCTGCAAGAATTCACTCAGCAATGATTAGTTATGCCAGAGATTTTATGATTGATAAAGGATTTACTTACTGCATTCCTCCTTTTATGATTCGTAGCGACGTGGTAAACGGCGTTATGAGTTTTGCGGAAATGGAAGCAATGATGTATAAGATTGAAGGTGAAGACTTATTCTTAATCGGTACTTCCGAGCATTCTATGATTGGTAAGTTCCAGGGCGAAATCGTGGAAGAAAGCCAGTTGCCCATCGCAATGACTTCATATTCTCCCTGCTTCCGTAAAGAGGTAGGTGCCCATGGTATGGAAGAACGTGGTGTTTATCGTGTGCATCAGTTTGAAAAGCAGGAAATGGTAGTTTTGTGTAAGCCTGAAGATTCTATGGACTGGTACAACAAGATGTGGCAGTACTCAGTAGAGTTTTTCCGCAGCTTAGACATTCCCGTGCGTACTTTGGAATGCTGCAGCGGTGACTTGGCCGACTTAAAAGTAAAATCTTGCGACGTGGAAGCATGGAGCCCCAGACAGCAGAAGTACTTTGAAGTTGGTTCTTGCTCTACCTTAGGCGATGCCCAGGCAAGACGTTTGAAAATCCGTACCAAGGGTGAAAACGGTACTTACTATGTGCATACTTTGAACAATACTGTATTGGCTACTCCCCGTGCGCTCATTGCATTCTTGGAGAACAACTACCAGGAAGACGGTTCCGTTCGCATCCCTGAAGCATTGAGACCTTACATGGGTGGCAAGAGCGAAATCAGATAATTTTCATAATAGGACGGAGTAGGTTTTATATAATTCCTTGCGAACACGCTCTCGCTCTATGAACAACGTAGCGGATGCTAAACTCATACAGACTATGTCTGCATTCGTTAAGCACCGACGCAGTTCATAAGGTTCTTAAGGAAATATATAAAACCTACTCCTGTCTTTGTATGAAATTATGTTTTTTTATAGATAGAATTTTTCATAGAGAGTTATTTAAGATGTGATATCTTCTTTTTGATAAAAAAGATAAGTTTTAAATGTATCAGAAAAGAGGTGAAATTCTTGCATAAATATTTACGTGCCATCGGTTTTAGTAAATATAAAACCTACAAAGAGATGGAAGAGCTTCTGAAAGGAGTGATTTCCGAGGCAGATGAAAAAAATTATATTTCTACGGACGATAAAAGTATGTTGGGCGAATATTGTAAGGATTTTGCCGATGATATCGGAATTTGTGTCCGGGGCGAGTTTGAAGACTTTGAGGATTTGGAGAACTCCGGCGCCAGATACTATTTTCCGTATTTAAGGTCTAAAGTAATCAGTTCTGTGGAAGAAATCACGATTGAGCGACATGCGGAGAAGGAATCTTACGCCGGTGTATGCGATGATGTAAAAGTCGGAGTGATTTTAATCTTTTATCTCCAAAATATGATTACAAGTTTAAAATTAAAAAACAGTGGTCGTTTTTACGGAACGCCTTATACATTGTCGCTAAGTGCACTCTCCTGTCAGGGCAGAATTATGATGCCTATTGAAAAACATCAGGGGGATGAGGCCAGGATCCGCAAGGTCATTACTAAGCGAAATGCGCTGATTACTAAGGCAAGACAGGGTGATGAGGAAGCCATCGAAAGTCTGACTTTAGATGATATGGATATGTATTCTAATATTTCAAAGCGAATTTATACCGAGGATATTTATTCTTTGGTGGATACATTTTTTATGCCTTATGGTGTGGAATGTGACCATTATTCGGTACTTGGTGAAATTAAGGATTGCAGAAAAGTACAGAATTCCATGACTAAGGAAGAATGTTATATTATGACTATATCTTCCAATGATTTGCTCTTTGACGTGTGTATCAACAAAGAAGATTTGTATGGTGAACCGGCAATAGGCAGACGATTTAAAGGAATTATTTGGATGCAGGGCTATATTAATTATCCGGATGTATAGGTATGTGAGCAGTTGGATTACTAAAAATCACGATTTTTTGCATTCTTGTAAGCAAACATAAAACAAATGTAGTTGATGTATAAATAACAATCGTGTAAAATACAATTGTTAGTGTAAAAGAAATTTATAAGGAAAGGTACAGAAGAAAAATGAAACATGCATGGAAAATTATATTGTTTATGGGTATTTTAGGTGTTGTTCTTACTTTTATGGGTGGCAAAGATGTTCTTAGAATGTCGAAAGATCCAATCCAAATGGAGTCTGTAGATTGGGGCACCTTGGACGCAGGAGATCATGTACAGATTACCGTGGATATGATTTGGGGACAGTTTTATACCGAGACAACAGAAGAGACTACATTCGGTATCACAACTGATTCTCATGAATCCGGTCGTGGTTATGCAATCCCTCACTTATTTATAGATAACGAGGGGTACTATGATATTGACTATTACATTGGTCTGCGTGTATCGGATAAAAGTGATTACAGAGTTGTAGAGCAGGTTTTAAAAGAAAGCGATGACTGGTATTATGATGAAACGGGAACGGTCGGTTACGGAATGACAACTTATTACGTTGACGGTGTTCTCGAAAAAATGGATTCTGACGAAAAAGAATTAATGGAAGAATATTTGTTAGGCTGTGGATATACAAATAGTGAAATCAGTCAGATGATGTGTCCGTATATGATTACAAAAATCAATAAGAATGCATCCGGAATTACGATGGGAATCGGTATTTTCTTTGATGTGATTACGTTGGGAATTTTAGGATTTATATTTTTCCAGGGTAAAAAAGAAAAAGACCAATTTGCCAATAATACATACATGGGTGTTACTCAGACCGGAAGCACTGATATCTATGGCGGTGTAAATTATGGCGGAAATAATTTTGCCGGAACTGATCACGCTGCTTCAACTCAGTATAATCCTACCTATGATGGTCGTGCATACGGAGACACTTCATATGGTGGAACCAATACCTATGGCCAGAGCAGCGGCTATGGTGCAACAGATACCTACGGCCAGAACAGCGGCTATGGCGCAACAGATACCTATGGCCAGAGCAGCAGCTACGGAGCATCAGATACTTACGGGCAGAGCAGTAGCTACGGAGCAACAGATACCTATGGCCAGAACAGCAATTATGGAGCATCAGATGGCTACGGTCAAAATAGCAGTTATGGTACACAGGAAACAACAAATAACGATTGGCCTTGGCAGCCAAAGCAGTAAGAAATATATTTTATAAAAGCATAAAATATGTTTTCATTCATAAAATAAAATGATATAATAGTGCAGGCGGGTGAGTGAGTGCTTTCCCGCTTGCAGTTAATTTAAGTGGAATATTTTATTGAAAAATAAAAGTCTGCTATACAAATATTCACATAAGCTTCCATAGTTAAATGGATATAACAAGCCCCTCCTAAGGGCTAGTTGCAGGTTCGATTCCTGCTGGGAGCATCAAAAAAGGATTGTGACAACTTCACAATCCTTTTTTGTTTTTAATTATTTTAAATAAGTATAAGTAATGTTAAAATTTACTCTGCTTTCTTCTTCCTTCTAAAAATAAATGATTTAAACAAAATCACATTTATCACAATAAAGAAAATAACCAAAATTACCATAGTCAGCGCCGGTTTCTGCGGTGCCAGTGTTGCAAGCAACATCATAGGGAAACCGAACACAATTGCAGGGAAGTTCTGATAAACCATGTTGTCTGCAGCAGGGGTTTGGAAATCATTATCAATCTCACGAAGAAGAATGATACCCGTGCTGGCTGTACCGGTAAGCATACCGTACATGGTAAGGAACTGTTCTTCCTGATATTCCTTGAAGAGTTTAACGGCAACAAGGCGGTTGTAGAAGTAGGTGATCAGTAAACCGGAAACACCGAGAATCAGGATCAGTCCCCAGTAATTTTCGAGGATACTTAAGCGGATTGCCGCAACACCGGCAACAACCATAATATCAAAGAAGAAGTTGCTGACGCGGGTCATCAGGAAATCGTTGATATATTCGCGTTTTACGATTTGTTTCTTATTTAAGAAGCCCATTACTGATTTTACAAGTGTAGCGGTGAGTGTACCCAGCAAGAAGTTAAAACCGAAGATTACGGATTTCATACCGGGAAGTAATGCGCCCAAACCTTGCATAATACCGAACGCAATCAGGTAGGCAACTGCAACGAATGCAATCTGTACGGTGGTTTTATCCATACTGCCGTTCATAGGGATTTCGTTTTCACCCTGAATGGGTCCTAAGTTGGTTTCAACCTTTTCTTCGCCGCCCAACACGATTTTACCACGCTTTTTTAAGATATTTAAGTGAATCACACCGCCGATGCTGGCACTTAAGAAGCCTAAAGCCGCAATGGTAAGACCGAAGTTTTTGCCGCCCACGAAGCCGTACTCGGTTTCATAAATATTACCGTAGTTCATAGCCTGGCCGGTTCCCTGACCGAAACCGAAGGGAAGCAAAACGCCTGCTGCCGCAAAGAAATCCTTAATCACAAGGGTTGCAATCATAGTAATGGCAAAGCCCACAATCGCCTGAAGCAGGTATGTGGATACGGTGGTTACACCTGTGTTAAAAATTTCGATGGTGCGTTTTTTACCGAGCTTACCCTTAGCCGCCTTAAAAGTAGAAGCAATAAAGCCCAGCGCTAAAGTATGATAGGTAATCATTTCAAGCATGGCATAACCGTTGCCGCCAAAGAAGTTAGTATCGAAAAAAGGTACTTTCGTAAAAGCGCCTACAATTTCGGCTACAATTAATAGAATAATACCGCCTAAAACCGACGTAGGAATTAGGGAATGGCGGAGAAATTTAATTCTTCTTTTTAAAATATTTGCAATCAGCAAACTGATAAGAAGCATTGCAACTAAGTTAAATGTTCCCCAGACATTAGAGTCCCAAAAATTGTTCATCGTTTTCTCCTCCAAGTGTATTTCTGTAACGATAATAAATATTTACGTATTTCAATGCATTAAAATGCTTATCGCTTTTAATCTGATACAGCTTATCACCGTAGTAGATGTTGATTATATTCCGGCCCAGCACTGAAACCGCGGAAATTTTATCGAAAGGAAGTACTAATTCTTCGGTACCTTTTATTTCAAAGCGGTCGCCGTAGAGGTTGAGTTCGCCGTCGTACATAGGAACTTTCTTTTTGTATAAAATGACTTCCGACAGGGAAATTTTCTCGGTATACATAGGCTTGTCGCAATAATCCGCTGGATTTAGCTTATTTACAAAAGCCTTCTGATACTCGTACCAGTCGTTTACGAAGCGGAAGGGAAATTCCTTGTCTACGCCTTTTAATTCCTTGGTGGGCAGGTATTGAATCTTCAGTCCGCACTTTTTACACTCGGTAATGTCTTTCTCACTGTAAAATTCCGACAATCCGCAGTCAGGACAAACATACATGGCACGTTCCAGATACTCTGCGCTGTTCTTATGATAAAAACAGGCATTCGCCACCGCTTCGTTTACGTATAATTCCTGATTGATAAGGGTACAGAAATCCTCGGCCGACATTTTTACATATTCTTCCGGTTCAATAACGCGGGATACATAGGCACGCATTTTACCTTTGCGTACGTCATCGGCCCAACGGGGATGCACACCATAACCACCTTCGATGCGGAAAATCGCAATGGGAAGTTTTAACTTCTGGGCAAGGCGGGCTACCGCGGGATTCATATATTCGGTTTTACCGCTGAAAGTACGATTGCCCTCCGGCGCCATACAAATGGTACCGCCTTCTTTGGCAACTTTCATACAGTTCATAACGGCTTTTAGGTCTGTGGACTGTTTTTTGATGGGAATCGGATTGACTACGAATCGAATAACGGAAGACACAAAGCCTTTGGAGAATAAATCCTCCGATGCCACAAAGTAAATTTGCCGGTAAAATGCCATAGACACAAAAAACTGATCAAAGGCTGTCTGATGATTCATAAGAATTAAGTACTGGCGCTTATCGCGGCATTTCTCAACATCGATGTGATATTTAAGCTTCGTATAGAGCCCCACAGGCGGAAAAAATAATTTTACAAAAAAATTGTGACGGGCTTTCACCCAGGTTTCCTTTTTCTTCTTCATTGGTGCCTCGAATTATTTACTGTTGATAGGGGGTATTGTGACCTCGTAATTAGAAATCACTTTAATTATAGAACAAACCCCATACACTTATATTTTATCACAAAATAAAAGGGCTGTAAAAGTTGCAAGCTCCCGAAAACAGGGCCCAAATCATTAAAATTTAATAAACTCGAGGAAACGTGCAGGAAAAAGTATGAAATTTGATTCTTGAATTTGCTACTTTTACGGAAATGTAGTACAATGGGCGTAGATTTGCTTTTCGAAACTTAAGGTAAAAGCCGGTTAATGAAGGAAGGAGTTTCAAGTGTTATTATCAGGAGCAGATATCGTTGTTAAAACGTTAATAGAGCAGGGTTGTAAAACCGTATTCGGTTATCCCGGCGGACAGATTATTCATGTATATGATTCTTTATATAAATATCAGGACGAAATCAAGCATGTGTTGGTAGCCCACGAGCAGGGCGCTGCCCATGCGGCGGACGGTTATGCCAGAGCGACGGGCGAAACCGGTGTGGTAATTGCCACATCAGGCCCCGGTGCAACCAATTTGGTAACCGGTATTGCTACGGCTTACATCGATTCCGTTCCTATGGTTGTTGTGACAGGTAACGTTATGAGTTCCCAGATCGGTACCGACAGTTTTCAGGAGATTGATATTACGGGTATTACGCTACCTATTACGAAGCATAATTATTTTGTGGGCGATGTGGAAGAGTTGGCGGATACCATTCGTGAGGCTTTTGTGATTGCGGCTTCCGGCCGTCCCGGTCCGGTTTTAATTGACGTGCCTAAGGATATTCAGATGGCGATGTGTGAGTATGAACCGGCAGAGAAGGTAGTGCCCGGGGGCAGAATTTGTGCGAAGGATATTCGCATCGAACCGGCGGTAGAATGCATTAACAGGGCAAAAAGACCCTATATTTATTTTGGCGGCGGTATGATTACTTCCGGTGCGCAGGAAGAAATGTGCAAGTTGGCGGATTTGATTGATGCGCCTATGGGATGTTCTATGATGGGTATTTCGGCAGTACCTACCGATCACCCCAGATTCCTTGGAATGCACGGAATGCATGGACATTATGCGTCTACGGTAGCGATGAATAATGCAGATTGTATTATTGCCTTGGGTGTTCGTTTCAACGACCGCGTTACCGGGGACCGCGGAAAGTTCGCGGAAACTTCCAAGATTGTACATATCGATATCGAAGGTGCGGAACTTGGTAAAAATACCAACGATACCCATATGCTTCGTGGCGATATTAAAATGACCCTTGAGAAGCTTTTACCTATGATTAACAAGGCAGAACGCCCCGAATGGATGGCGCAGGTAGCATTTTATAAAGAAGAAGAAGAGAGAATAGCTGACAATCGCGCAGGAATGACCCCCCGCAATTGTCTCACTCTTTTAAATAAATATTTGAAAGATACCACTCCGGTAGCGACAGATGTAGGTCAGCACCAGGTATGGGCAGCCCAAACTCTGGAATTCAAGCAGAGTCGTAAGTTTATTTCAAGCGGTGGCTTGGGAACCATGGGCTTTGGTATGGGTGCAGCCATCGGTGCGGCTATGGCAACCGGGGAACGATCCGTACTGGTAACCGGTGACGGAAGTTTTGGTATGAACTTAAATGAAATGGCAACGGCGGTAACCTATGGCGTGCCTATGGTGATTATGCTGATGAATAACGGCGTGCTTGGTATGGTGCGTCAGATGCAGACGCTGTTTTTTGACAGACATTATTCCAACACCGTGTTGGAGCGTCAGACCGATTATGTGAAATTAGTACAGGCCTTTGGTGCGGACGGCGTAGTTGCTACTAATTTGGATGAGTTAAAGGATGCTTTGGACAAGGGGTTTGCCTGTGACGGACCTTTTCTCATTGATTGCAGAATTAATAAGGACGAGTTTGTACTTCCTACACTTCCCCCCGGAGGTTCCATGGAAGACTTGATTGTAAAGGTAGGTGACTAGAATGGAGAAATATACAATAGCAATTCTGGTTAATAACCAGTCCGGTGTATTGAACCGTGTTACATCTATGTTCCGTCGTCGTCAGTTTAACATCTCCTGCCTTACCGTTAGCGAGACGGAATCGCCGGATTATTCCCGAATCACGATTTTATTTGAAGGTGAGGAGAGTATTAAGAAACAGTTGATTAATCAGTTTTATAAGTTGCCGGATGTGATTTCGATTAAGGAACTTCATAATGAAGATTCCGTAAGCCGGGAATTGCTTTTAATCAAGGTAACGAATTCCCCGGAGAATCGTGAAGAAATCCGTGCGGCAGCAGAGGCGTTTGAAGCCAAGACTGTGGATTACAGCAGAGATTTCTTGGTTTTACAGGTGACAGGGGAAAGACGACACATTGATGATTTTATCAATGTAATGAGGGATTTTGGTATCGTGGAAATTTGCCGAACGGGTATTGTAGCCCTGCAGCGTGGAGATGCTACCATTCGTCAGGAAGCGAATTTATAAGATAGAGAGGAAGGAAAATTCTCTTTTCGTTTTCAAAATAAATAATAAAGCCCTCTGCTTAGAAATAAGCGGAGGGCTTTTGTTTGTCATAGAATAATTATCCGAAAAAATTAATCTTTAAACTCAATGGAATTAATAATCGCATATGCAGTTTCCGGCGTTTTGGTCTTCATACTGATGGTATATTGTGTATTTAAATCATCCGAATCAAAGAAATTTACCACATAATGATACAAATTCCAATCCGGAATATACTGTTCGGAGATAAGAGCATAGGTTTCTTCCGTTTCATAAATGTAGGTTTTGCTGTTGCCGTCCGAATAGAAGAATGCGCCTCCGGTTCTGTAAGGAACCAAAAGTGTATAAGCATCCATTTTTTCACGGTTCCAAAAACTGAAGTCATCTTCGGTAATCAGATAGCTGCATTTTAAACTGCTGTAGCAGGTGTCGGGAATACCGTAGCCTAATTTCTCATAACCCTCAATCAGTTTCTCTTTATCGCGATCGCTTAAATCTTTCTGATTTAAAATAGCCATATCGGAGTAGTCGATACCATTACCAAAACTAATGGATTCACCATAGTCATTGGCATTATTTTCTGCATTAAAAATAAAAATTTCAGAATCGTCTTTGGTGTTATCGGTAAAATATGTCGGAAGACTAATGGTGTAATCGTTAGCTTCCACCGGAACGAAGCCGGAATCGCTTATTTCGTATTTTGTGAACTCATTAGCGGGATAGCCAAGACCTTCTACGTGGAATTCTTTATAACTTGCATTGATAGTGTGCATAGCCTGAATGTAAGGGTGTAATATTATAAAATATAATAATGCTGATATAACAACCCCTACAGCAATGAGAATAATAGCTTTCTTTTTATTATCCATGATAACTCCTTTTCCTTAAATTAATTAATCTATGTCTGCTAAAATTTGTGTTTCTTTATTCTTCATAAGAAAGTATTCTTTTAATAAGCGGTATCATGACCGTCTTTAATACCATGTGCGTGCCAAGCGGCAAAAACATGGGGTTCAATACCCTCGAAGTCGCTTACGGTTTTTGCATCAAAGGTAAACACTACAGATTCTCCGGGTTTTACATCATGTTCCGTAGTCGTAGCAAAGGAAGCAGAGAAATCAGAACCTTCCGAAGAAAAACTTTCAAGTTAACAATACAACATTCATTCAACCAATTGCCGGAACAGGACATTTTAACATGGTTGGAATTTATGGTATGATAACCGATACCGTTTTCACGCTTCCGCCAATCGTATTCAATTGTCGTATCCGGTCCAAAGAGGACCAGAAGTGTAAAAATAACCAGGCAAACGGAAAAAATAATAATATTTTTCTTTGTAAATTTTTTTTGAAAAATGCTTTTAATTTTGCTTTCATATTATTTACTCTCTTTTAAATCATAGGTTTCGTCGCCGATTCGTAAAAGGATACTGTTGGATTCGAAGTAGTCGACCGCAGGGAAGTAAACATTAAATTCACCACGGTTGGTATTGTTTTCCCCTTCTCCCATATAGCAATGAGACATAATATTCCAATTTTCATTATCATATTTGTATTCTGTACCATCCACAATCAATGAGGCATCCATTAACATACTGTTAATTTCTGTACTCATAAAACGTTCGTGGATATATAATCCGTTGTCGTCAGTTGGAAAATTATCGTATTCATAGTCGAAGTAGAAAGTAAATCTTGTTTCATAAAGGCTGTATTCTGCCTTATCTAAATGATATTCATATCCATACTTGGGACCGAGATAAGACACTTCTTTGTAACGGCGGCTTATAATCTGGCTGTACGTAGTTATGGGTATGGATATTTTAAAACGTATATCCATAGCATGAAATTCCCAGAGAGGATCTCTTGGCAAGTCAGGGAATAAGTCATATGCATAAAAGTCTCGGGCATCATCCGAAGCAAAGGAAGTTACGACTGTGGTGAAGTAATAATCCATGTTTGAACGATTGGAATCTATATCGAGAAGAACATGATATAAATTGTCTACAGTTTCATCTTTGACACCATAAGCTCCTTCTACTACACAACCATTGGGATCTTTGACCAGTTCTTCACCGGATTTTACTCGATAGCAAATTAAATAAATACGGTCATTTGCTGCTGCCAGTTGTTCGTCCTTAAGATATACATCAACTACTAATTTCGCATTATTAATATCACCGGAAGCTGCAAGAACGTCAATTCGGAAGTTCTCGTTTTCTTGGGTCTTGTTGATTTCATATAAATAACCTTGGCCGGCAAGTTCTGCAGTTGCTTCATCTCCGAAAATATCCCGTAAAAAGATTTCCATCTTGTTTTCGTCAAAAGCAATTATGGTAGCACCTGCATCTCCAAAGATCTGTCCGATTTTACCGCTAAAAGCAAGGATGGTAGTGCCGGTCAGTACAAAGATTGCCAGACATGCAGCCACTACGTGGCTTAAGCGGAACATTGTTTTTTTGCCGGAAGGCATTGTAATTACATTGTCTTTTTTCTTGAAAGTTGTTTCTTTTTGTGCAGAAGATGCAGTAGTTTGCATTTCTTCTTTTGTGGAACCTGTTTCTTCGGTTGTTTTCTTGGCAGGTGCTTTTGCTAACACATTCTCTGCCTGTCTTTGCTTTGCCTTGGCAAGAATATTTTCAGCGGTAATCTTGCAATTGGCTTCGCAGAATTGATTGGTTTGTTCTATATAAAGTTCATTCATTTTCATTAAAACCAGTCCTCCTTATTCAAGATTTTACCTAATTTCTCGCGGGCACGTTTCAGTCGGATTTTCACTGTTGCCTCCGGCATATCCAAAATATTACCGATTTCTTTTATACTATAGGACTCGTAATAAAAAAGGTGGATTGGGATTCGGTATTTCTCCGGTAACGTAAAAACGACTTTCAGCAAATCGTTGTCTTCCCTTTGGTCGAAGAACGGAATGTCCTCCTCCAAAGGCACGATTTTACGTATTTTTATGCTTCTTAAGTGATTTTTACATAAATTAATGGAAACACGAATCAACCAAGCCTTCATATGTTCTTCGCTTTGGAAATCATCTTCCGTAGCGAACAGTTTAATAAACACTTCCTGTAAAAGGTCCGCGGTGTCTTCCGTATTCTGCACGTAATTAAATATCACCGAATACACAGTATTCTTATATTTTTCATAGTGTTGGCAGAATAATTCCTCTGTCATTGTTTTCTCCCTTGTTTCAAATGTACATTCTTTTTATAAGGCTCTTATATCAGTAAAACACATAAAATTACAAAAAGGTTTCACTTTTTTCAAATTATAGCATTAAAAGTTAAATAAAAATACAGATTTTATGATTTGCGTGGAAAAAGATGGGCACTTTGTGTCAGTGCCCATCTTTATAATGTAGAAAGAATTGTAACTATTCAGAACAACATTCGCAAAATGGATTAATATTCATATTCCCATGCGTCAATACGTTCTTTATTATCTTCCAACCAGTTTGCAAATTCTACAAAGACATCTTCGGAAGTGTTTGCCTTGATGTAGGGAACTACTCTATCTGATTCAAACCAACCTTCCCAGGATTGTGCATCTTCCGTTGCATCATTAAGGATATCAATGTAAACCTGTTCACTGTATTCCTCCGAAAGGAAGGTTAAAAAACGATAGCCGTATAAATAATTTTCCCAACCATCTTCTTTTTCTTCTATGAAGATGGCTTCTGCATTTTCGGGAGTGATTTCCCGATCATAGAATGAATAATTTAAGTCAGGATTAAAATCAGAGAAAAAATCCGGGTTTTCTTTTACAATCTGGCCACTATGGTAGGTAGCAAAACCTTCGTCCATAGCGTCACCGATACTGATACCATTGGTTAATTGTAAGCAGTGGATGTATTCATGTATCAGAATATGAAATCCGCCATAATTGACATCAAATTCATTTAAAATAACAGAGCCCGATGTGGCACAGGAAGAATATTTTTCATCAGCAACCACAAAAATGTGCGGTTTTTCATTATTGGGATCCATTTCCGGGAAAATGCCCGGTTCATAAAATTCTTCCGGGATAAATACATTTTGGAAAAATGCATAGTTGGGATTTCCGGCATAAGTAAGACCGGTTTGTTCTTCTGCCATCAGCAATAATTCGTCAATTATTGATATCAGATTTCCTTTAATAGTAATATTTTCATCAAGGTATAAAATAAAATTGTCTGTTTCGATATATTCCGCACGGGTAGTTGTATAGGAATCTTCTGCATTACCGCTTAAAACGAGAGGTGCTTGCGTTTCTGCCGGAGTTTCTGTAGGTGCACTATTTCCTGTATTCGTTTTCGCTGATTCTGCTTTTGCGGCAGCAGCTGTCCATTCGTTTACTAAGGACTGAGAAACAGGATTACGCCCTTCTTTCATACCGAATTGTTCATAGTGTGCCCAAAGCTTTGTTACGTCATAGCCATAAGCTTCTTTTAAATCAGGGTAGCGGTTTGCGTACGAAACTGCATCAAACAATCCGCCGCTGTCGCGGCCTTCCGCCAAACCAAAGGTCAAATAATGGTCTACATAGCTTTTCCAGTCATCGCCATAGGCTGCCTCCAAGTCCGCGTAGCTTTCACGATAATTTAAAACGTTAAAAGCTTCGCTGCCCACGCGCCCTTCATAAATACCATAGTTTATGTAGTGATTGAATAATGCTTCTTCATCATCACCGTATACTGCAGCTACATCGCTGTAGACTCCCGCATAATATTCTGCATCAAAAAGATCCGCATAAGTGGGTGCTGCCGAAACGGGGAGAACGGAGCCCACCAGGGTAACCATTGTTGCGGATAAAACCAAAAGAACTTTTCCTCTTTTTTTCATCGAAATGAATCCTCCATATTTTAAATCAAATGTTTACGAGTACGGCATTTTGTGAATGCCGAAAGTTTAAGCGCTTATGTCTATAAAACACGGATTTTTAGAAGAAGGTTTCATTTGACGATAATTTTTTAAAAAAAGTTTTAAAATATTAGATTCGTAATTTGTAAAAAATGCCGGCTTAATGAAAAACTGTAAAATCTACCAGTTTATTAATTTTAAAACCTGCACACAATATGTTCAGAAGCGTGAATACGTTTTGATGCGTAAAGCGTATTGGCGTTTCCTTAATAATAGAATGCGAAAAGAAAAAAGATTTCAATTGGAAGGAGAGGTGCATCATGAAGGATAACTACAACGATAAGTCATACAATGCAAACAAGGATTGTTACAAAACAGAAGATAAGAACAACAACAAAGCAAAGAATGCTTCTAAGAACAACTATTCCGATAAAACTGAAAACAAGTCAAGCAACAAGTCTAACTACAATAAGGAATATTAAAAAACAGTCAAAGATGAAAAAGAGGTCTGCCCTACGTATTGTAAGGCAGGCCTCTTAAATTGTAATTAAATCATATTGCGATATATGGAATAACCGTAAAAGCAAATTTTAGTAATTTTCTGCATGAATTTCGAAGTACGCCTGAGGGTGAGCACAAGTCGGGCAGATTTCAGGCGCATTTGTGCCAACCACGATGTGACCGCAGTTACGGCATTCCCAAACCTTCACTTCACTCTTCTTGAATACTTCTGCTGCCTCAACATTGTGTAACAATGCACGGTAACGTTCTTCATGGTGTTTCTCGATTTCTGCCACCATACGGAACTTAGCTGCTAACTCAGGGAAACCTTCTTCTTCAGCAGTCTTTGCAAAACCTGCGTACATATCGGTCCATTCGTAGTTTTCGCCTGCTGCGGCAGAAACAAGGTTCTCTGCGGTATTGCCAATACCTTCCAATTCTTTGAACCATAATTTAGCATGTTCTTTCTCGTTATCTGCTGTCTTTAAGAAAAGGGCAGCAATCTGTTCATAGCCTTCCTTTTTCGCTTTGGAAGCAAAATAAGTGTATTTGTTTCTGGCCTCTGATTCTCCGGAAAAAGCTGCCATTAAGTTTTTTTCTGTTTGTGTACCTGCGTATTTAGACATAGGTGTAACCTCCTTTTTATATTTACTATGTACTAATTATATTTTTTTTAAACATGTTTGTCCATTTATTTTTTAGTGACAGCTGTGGCTTCCGCAACCGTGATTTCCGCAATTATGCCCTTCGCCGTGGTCGTGTCCGTGGTGATTGAACTGTACGTTAGGGTTAAAATCCAAGTTTCCGGCAAGATAAGCTTCCACTGCCGCATCTGCGTCTCCGCTTACACCACCATAAAGCTTGATGCCGGCTTCTGCCAAAGCCATCTGTGCGCCACCGCCGATACCGCCGCAGATCAAAACATCGATATTGTTTAAAGAAAGAAAGCCTGCCAATGCGCCGTGGCCCTGGCCGTTTGTGTCTACTACGAAGCTTTTAACCACTGTGTTGTTGTCGATTTCGTATACCTTAAACTGTTCGGTATGACCGAAATGCTGAAAAATCTGTCCGTTTTCGTAAGTTACTGCAATATTCATTTTTATTTCCTCTCATTCTTATGTTATACTGTAACTATTCCGAGCCGAGCACCAGAGATGCGATTTTGCGGATGGTGCACTGAATAGTAACATTATATTGATAAAAGTCGGGCGGCAGTGATGTACAACCGCCTAAAGAGAAGTATAGCACAAATAACGTTAAAATTGTGTGATAAAAATGAATAGTTACGATATTTATTTTAAATATTTCTTTCATAAAAGCAGACAATTGTAAGCCATTGAAAGATAGGGAGACAGACTATGAAATTCGTAATCCAACGTGTAAAAGAAGCCAAAGTTGAAGTGGAAGGAAAGATTACCGGCCAAATCGGCAAGGGCTTTCTTGTTTTGATTGGGGTGTCTAACGAAGATACCAAAGAAATTGCGGACAAGCTTGTGAAGAAACTTCTGGGCCTTCGCATTTTTGCGGATGCGGAGGGCAAAACCAATCTGGCTTTGGAAGACGTTGGCGGAGAGCTTCTTTTGGTTTCCCAGTTCACCCTTTATGCGGATTGTAAAAAAGGCAACCGCCCTTCTTTTATACGGGCGGGGGCACCGGATTTTGCCAACGAAATGTATGAGTATATCATCGGTAAGTGCCGGGAGACCGGTGTCAAAACCGAAACCGGAATTTTTGGTGCCGATATGGCGGTGTCCTTAGTGAACGACGGGCCGTTTACTATTATTTATGATTCGGAAGAGATGATGTAAAGTCAGAGTCCCGGATTTTACGGAGATAAAATAAACCGAAGGAGTAAAAATTTACTCCTCCGGTAACAACAGTTGAAATACGAATTCATTTTTTTCAGTAAAGCAACGACATTCGCCGTGGTATTTTCGCACAATTGCGTCTACATTTTCAAGACCGATGCCTGAAGGGGCGTCGGTTTTTTTGGTGGAAAGAATGTGGTTGCCCTTTTTTTGAAGGTTCTCGGCCGTGGAATTCCGCATTTCCATATAAAGCAGTTTCTCCGTCTGTCGGCTGACCAAGGTAATGTGGCGCGCTTTGTTTATTTTACGGTTTGCTTCAATGGCATTATCCAGAAGATTGGATAAAAGAATGCAACAATCTACCTGTTCTAAACGGTTCAAAGCCCCAAGATTCCCGGTAAAACGGAAGGTGATTTGCAAATCCTCCATCAACTCGCTTTTAATACCAATCATCATATCCGCTAATTCACAACCGGTAGCAGTACCGCCTTTTCCTTCCGGGGTGTTTCCACTTAAGTTGCTGAAGTATTCTTCCGCCTTGTCATACTCGCCTTTGGCAAGCATTTCACGAATCAAAAGCATATGATTCTTCCAATCGTGGCGGAACCGTATGGTATCTTCCTGGGTTGTTTTATAGTCCTTAAAGAAAGTATATTCTTCCTCGAATTGCTTCTTATACTCCTGGGACAACCGGCGATAGTAGCCGGAACGCTTCCGATGATATACCGCATAGAGCAGAAGTATTTCAAAAGCAAAAAGAATCAGGGAAGATATTACGAAGTAATACGGATTCTCAGCTTTTAAGGTACGGATGATGCCGGCTGAGAAGAAACCGACAGCGTTAAAAATGAGCAATACAATGACTTCAATTGCATTTAAGGCTGTATTCTGAATCCGGCGGTCCGTGTGACGAATTAATAAAAGAAGAACTGCAAACAGCAGGGGATCGCATAGTACAAATAAGGGAGTAATGACTTCACCGTTGCTTGCCACGGTCTGAATCCGATCCAGTCCCGTAAAAAGTTCCAGTGTCGTTAAAATCGAACCGGTCTGCACATAAAAAAGAATTGCAGGAATTATAAGGAGCACCGAAACAAAGCGTTTGGAACGGCACATAAAAATAACTGCCAGCAAAAGCCCCGTGTTGATACCGAAAGACGCCAGCCAATCCATTTCCTGCGGTAAAAAGGAAATAAGAATGTCCATTCCAAGGAACGCTAAGGCGGTAATCAGCAGGGATTTCGCATCATAACGCATATCCCGGCCGTAGACAAATTTCAGAATTAAAATGGTATTTAAGACCACGAAAACATTGGTCATAACAAGAATGGCAACTTGAATTACTTCTAACATATATTTCCCTACTTTACACTAATTCTTCGCGCATATAAGCAAAAACAAAGTTCCGGTAAGCGCCGGTTTTGGCCTTGCTTACGGGCAGAGTGCTGCCGTCGCTTAGGTTTGCGCAATTATCATTTAAACTGCGGTGGTGATACACATTCACCAGATACTTACGATGAATCCGATAAAATCCGTGGTTGCCCAGTTGTTCTTCGTATTGGTTTAAACTCATATCACTGATAAAATGGCCGTTTTTCGTATATACGATGGCGTACTTATCTTCGGCACTGATGTAGAGAATATCTTTTAAGGCTACATAGGTACTGTTCTTTTTTCCCTTAATCAGGATTTTTTTCTTTTTATCCAGATCAGCCCGGATGTCTGTCATCAAAGTAGCCAAATCTTCGTCGTTTATGGGTTTTAACAGATAGCGGTAAGCTGCGGCCTCATATCCTTTGACGGCGTATTCGGAATAAGCGGTAGTGAAGATTAGGTAGGTATCGGGACAGAGTTCCTTTATTTTTTTACCCAAGGTAATGCCGTCGCTTTCCGGCATACGAATGTCCATAAAAATGATGTCCCAGGGCATCGTTTCCCCACTCTCGATAGAAGACAGTAAGGCAAGAAATTCATCTGCCGCGAAACTGAGAGTAATCTCAAAGCGCAGGTTTGCATCAAGAGACTGCAGGAGATTCTGAAGTTCCAATGCGTGTTCTTCTATGTCATCGCAGATATGTATTTGGTAAGTTTGTGATATTTCCATATAAAAGTCCTTTTATAATATATGTATAATTCTTGTTGAAAGTCGTTTTAGATTAAAAACAGATAATATCGTATTAAAGCAAGTATATCAAAGAGATTAAGTTTTTTCTACATTTTCCAATAATGTTGGAGTTATTTCCAAAGTAGCTGTTTCCGAAAAGAAAAATCTCCCGCAGTGCCCTGGGACAACAGCGGGAGACGGTCGTTAAAATATATTATTGAGCCTGATCGTAAATGAATACTTCATCTTCATAAATAAGAGCACCACTATTGGTTTCATCGCGAAGATAAATATAAAGGTCATTTGTTACATAAACAACGTTTACCTGGGTTAATTCATAAGTCTTAGTAAGATTGCTTTCCATAGGTTCTACAATTAATTTACCTGCATCTTCTTCATAAACCATTGAGTAACAAGGGATACCTTCGCCTGTCTTAATTTTTTCCTGGAATTCTTCCAAGGAATCGGCGGTAATGCCTGTATAAACAATGTCCGGTCTGCCGAGAATATCAGTCATTTGAATTAAGTAAGTTCTGTCAAAAGAACCTTCAAGGTTAAATATAAGGTCAGGTCTTTCGGCATTGAATTCATCAATGTAATAACCGTCATGGCATTCTTCAATATAATATTGGTTGTTAGCGAGAACTTCGCTTACGCTAAGTTCGCTATCCGTCAGGTTATACACAATCATATCGATAAAATAAACTTCTTCCTCGGTTCTGAACATACTGATTTTAACGGAATCACCGGGGTTGATGGGATATTCAGTCTGTAAATTCAAAATTTCATTCACATCAGTTGTTTCTACTTTATCCTGCCATGAAGGATAAACACGGAAATAGTTATATTCGCCACTTGAAAGTATTTCTTCCACGGTAGCCCCCGGAGTCATACATCCGAAAAGGGTAGTCTGTGATAAGTCTTTTACTTCCTGTCCCTGAAGACCGTATTTTAACCAGAAGGGTGTTTTGCCCCATTCTTCTACAACTTCCCAGTCGCCGCAGAAGGCTTCTTCTTCGCTGACAATTTCTTCCGAATCAACCGTTTCCTCAGAGCTTCCATCTTCCACGATTTCACTGTTTCCTGCGTCTTCGCTTGTAATTTCTTCCGTTGCGTCTGAACAACCCGCAATAAAGGTTGCTATGATGCATGCAAGTAATATATATTTGATTTTCTTCATAAATAATATTCTCCTTTTTATTTTATAAAATAAACTTAATCTGCCTGATAATATATCTGACGATATGATTCATTTATCAATGAGCCGGAGCTGGTTTCTTCATCAAGGTAGGTATAAAGTTCCGGTGTTGTATAGATTAAGGTGATACTACCTAAATCATAATCACTTGTAATGTTATATTCAGATACGTTTACAATAAGGTAATATCCATCTCTGTCATAAAACATAACATAAGAGAGAATCCCGTCGCCTGTTTTAAGTTTATCTTCAAACAATGAAAGCTCTTCGTTAATACCGGCATAAATTGTATCGGGATGTCCTAATATATCAGCAACATTAATTAAATAGTTTCTATCAAAGGAACCATTCATTCCAAATATTAAATCTTTGCGTTCATCATCAAAAACAAGATCGGTATTAAAACCATCATGAGCCTCTTCCATATAAAATTGGTTATTGGCTAAAACTTCACTTGCACATAATGTTTCATCGGACAGATTATAAATTGTTATCTCAACGAATGAGGCATCATTTTCAGAAGGATGCATGTATATATTAATATATCCGCCGGAACTAATTTGAGTGTCCTGGGATAAATTCAAAATCTCTTCCGCGCTTCCGGTAGAAAAGTTTGAATTTGATATATCTGAAAAATATACATTAAAGTAAGTATACTCATCACTGGTAAGTATTTCTGCTACGGTAGAACCCGGAGTCATACATCCATATAGTTGGGTTTGACTTAAATCTTTGGTTTCTAATCCCTGAAGTCCGTATTTTAACCAAAAGGGTTTAAAGCCCCATTCTTCTACAACTTCCCAGTCGCCACAGAAGGTTTCTTCTTCACCGACAACTTCTTCGGAATCAACCGTTTCTTCAGAACTTTCATTTTCCACGATTTCACTGTTTCCGATATTTTCGCTTGTAATTTCTTCCGTTGCGTCTGAACAACCCGCAAGGCAAACAGCCACTGCGCACACTAATAATAAGTACTTGATTTTTTTCATTTTTTTACTCCTTTTCCTTTTTATAAAAATATTTTTGCGTTTTTATAAAAGAAAGTGTTATGCGATACGAAATATCAAGAGTGATATTAGCAAAGTAAGATTTGAAATAAAAGTAACAGAAGGGGATTTTCCGACGAAAGGGGGCAAATTTCCGATAAAAGAGTGAAGGCGCAATATTTTAACAGCCGATAAAAAAGCATTTACCGGCGTAAGAAACAGGTAGAAACCGGGCAAAAAATCATAAAACTGTACGATTGTTATAAAATATACACAAAAAATTATAGATATTAAATCAAAGCGGTACTAAAATCACATTGCAATATTCTGAAAAGGAGTATATGATGTAGGTATTATGAATAAAGCAGAGAAAAAAGAATTTTATAAAAAATTATTAAGATTGGTTGTTCCCATGGCTTTTCAGCAGTTAATGCTGGCTTTGGTAGGCGTATCCGACGCGGTAATGATGGGCTTCCTAAATCAGGACGCATTATCGGCGGTGTCCCTGGCGACGCAGGTTATGTTTGTATTTACCCTGTTTGAATTTGCCTTAACTTCAGGCGTATCGATTTTTGCGGCGCAGTACTGGGGTATTCAGGATAAGGATTCCATTGAGAAGATCCTTGGCATCGGGCTGAAGTATACCGTGTTGGTATCCCTTCCTTTTATGTTCGGTGCGATTTTTACACCGGAACTTATGATGAAAGCCTTTGCGTCAGATCCTATTTTGATTGAATACGGTGCCATTTATTTAAGATACGTGGGACTTTCCTACCTTCTTCTTGCAATTTCACAGGTGTACCTTACTATTATGAAGAACTGTGAGAAGGCAGGAATGTGTGCGCTGATCAGTTCGGTATCTGTGGTTGTAAACATTGTTTTTAATGCCTTGCTGATTTTTGGTATCGGACCTTTTCCGGAGCTTGGCGTGGCGGGTGCAGCCATTGCCACCGTGTTGTCCAAATTGGTGGAAACAGTATGGGCAATGATTATTATGTGTATGCCCGGCAGTGTCAAAATCCGTTTGAAGTATGTACTTCGCAGTGACAAAGTCCTTGTAAAAGATTTTTGGAAATACACCATTCCCCTTTTTGGAAACCAGCTGGGCTGGGGATTAGGTTTTACAATGTATTCGGTTATTATGGGCCATATGGGCAGTGATGCGGCAGCAGCCAATTCTATTGCAAACATTGTCAAAAACCTTTCCATCTGCGTTTGTACCGGTGTAGCCATTGCAAGCAGTGTTATGGTGGGGGCCCTTCTTGGACAGGGTAAAAGAGACTTGGCCAAGGCTTATGGCAAGCTTTTATTAAAAATTGCCATTATTACCGGTGTGATTGCAGGTGTAATCGTACTGTGCGTAATTCCTTTTGTACCGATGTTTAGCAGTCTTACGGATACGGCCCAGGGATATTTGAAGGTAATGTTGCTTGTATGTTCTTATTATGTAGCGGGCAAATCCATTAATATGACCGTTGTGGCGGGTATTTTCCCGGCTGGCGGTGATTCTAAGTTTGGCTGCATTTGCGATATTGTTACTATGTGGGCGGTTACGGTGCCCATCGGTCTGGTGGCAGCTTTTATCTTAAAATTGCCGGTTTTATGGGTATATATTTTAATCAATACGGACGAAATCATTAAGCTACCGGCGGTATTCTGGAATTTTGGCAAATACAAATGGCTTAAGAATTTGACAAGAACCGACGGTAAGCTGGCGGAAGAATAGGGTGAAAGTTTAAATACCGGATTGTAAGAAAGAAGCGTAAAGGAACAGACCAAAGAAGGATAAAGGAGTTTTCGCATGTGGGAGAGAGAAGTAAATCGCGTATATGCAATTGAAATCATGGATAATTCTTCGGAGATTCTGGACTATAATCTTCCGGAAATTCCTGTGAAAGCCACGGTGACGCGCCAGGAAGAATATATGCAGCCTATGGTAAATCATTGGCACAATGATTTTGAATTCATTCATGTCAAAGAGGGCGAGATGTGGTATTGCGTGGACGGCGTAAAGTGTCAAATTAAGGCCGGTCAGATGATCTTCGTGAATTCTGCCCGAATGCACTATGGTTTCTGGGAAGATGTGTATAAATGCACGTTTAGCTGTACGATTTTTCATCCGGGAATGTTGGACTCCAAGATGGCGCATAAGTATTTGGAGGCAATTGCAGGGAAATCTATGCCTTCGTTTTTGATTTTACGCCCCGAAATCATGCGTGAAAAAGAAGTAATGAGTCTGGTAGAACGCCTTAATACGGCTACCCGTGAAAAGGAAGAAGGATTCGAACTGGAAATGATGTCCTTAATTTATCGCATCTGTTTCCTTTTAAAAGATTTGGTGAAAGCGGCGCCCGAAACGGTTTCTTATGTGGATGCCAAGAAGTTGGAGGCAATGCACCGAATGATTGGTTTTGTGCAGCAGCAGTACCAGCAGAAAATTTCTTTAAATGAAATCGCGATGGCAGGTCTTGTTTCCCGTAGTGCCTGCTGCCAGATTTTTAAGAAATACTTAAACAAGTCACCGGTGGAATATCTGACGGAGTACCGTATTTCCAAGAGTGTGGAGTTGATTCTTGGCGGTAAAAACAGTATGACGGACATTGCCATGCTGTGCGGATTCGGAAGTTCCAGCTATTTTGCGGAGACTTTCCATAAGGTGTTAGGTTGTACGCCTACGGAATATAAGGCGAAGCGAGGAGAGTAATGTTTAACGAGATATTTTATATGATGAAATCAGCATAATTTTATAAAAAGAGCCGATGTTGTAACAAACGTCGGCTTTTTGGTATATGTAGAGACTTTTGTGGAAAACCTTATGAATAGGAAGCAAAGATTAAGAAAATCCTTTTCAAAAAGGTTGACGCTTCTGCCATAATTTGCCATAATAGGTTACGTATTTTTATTTTAAAAGTAATGGCGTTGCCCATATTATAAAAGAAAAGAGAGTATTTGCATGCGTAAAACAAAAATCATCTGTACAATGGGTCCTGCAACGGACAAAGAAGGTGTTGTAGAGAAATTAATCGAAACCGGTATGAATGTTGCAAGATGCAACTTTTCACACGGAAGTTACGAAGAACATAAAGCAAGAATGGACCGTTTGAAAGCGGCAAGAGCGGCAGCAGGCAAGCCTGTGGGAATCCTTTTGGATACCAAGGGACCTGAGGTTCGTATCCGCGATTTCGAGAATGGTAAGGTAGAGTTAAAAGAAGGCCAAGAGTTTGTTTTATACTCTGATGAACAGCCCGGAACCGAGAAGGGTGTAAGTTTATCATACCCTACCTTATATCGTGACGTGTCTATGGGAACCAGAATCTTAATTGATGACGGTCTTATTGAAATGATTGTTCTGAAATTAGAGGGCAAGGATATTGTTTGTAAGGTTTTAAACGGTGGCACCATTTCCAACAAGAAGGGCGTAAATGTGCCCGATGCCCACTTGTCTATGCCTTACTTAAGCGAGAAAGATAAGCAGGATATTATTTTTGGTATTGAACAGGATGTGGATTTCATTGCGGCATCTTTTGTACGTACGGAAGATGATGTGATTGCAATCCGTACATTGCTTGACCAGAACGGCGGAGAGAAGATTCATATCATTGCTAAAATCGAAAACCGCGAAGGTGTAGAGAATATTGACGATATTATTGCGAATTCCGACGGTGTAATGGTTGCCCGCGGTGATATGGGTGTGGAAATCCCCGGCGAAGACGTGCCTGTAATCCAGAAGATGATTATTAAGAAGGCTTACGAAGCAGGTAAGGTAGTTATTACCGCAACACAGATGTTGGATTCCATGATGAAGAATCCCCGTCCTACCCGTGCGGAGACCGCAGACGTTGCGAACGCAATTTATGACGGAACCAGTGCAATTATGCTTTCCGGCGAAACGGCAGCAGGTGCATATCCCGTGCAGGCTTTGGCAACTATGGTTCGTATTGCAGAGCGTACCGAGGCAGATATTGATTACCGCAAGAGATTTTTTAACCGCGACCGTAAGGCAAACCCCGATATTACTGATGCGATTTGCCACGCAACCTGTACAACCGCCCATGACTTAAATGCCAAGGCGATTGTAACAGTAACTAAGTCCGGTCGTTCCGCATATATGATTTCAAGATATCGTCCCGACTGCGACGTAATCGGTTGTACTACCGACGAAAAGGTCAGCCGCCAGTTGAACTTATCCTGGGGTGTGGCGCCTTTGGTAGTGCGTGAGAAGCAGGAAGTATTCGGACTTTTCGAGCATGCGATTAATGTATCCGAAGAAAACGGATATCTTGAAAAAGGTGATGTTGCGGTTATTACTTCCGGTGTGCCCATCGGTGTGTCCGGAACCACAAATATGATTAAAGTGCAGGTAGTGTAATCTTAGCGGCTTCTTCTTATGAAGGGGCCGCTTTTTTATGTGGAAAGGCAATTTTATACAATCCTTTTACTTCAGATGTGCGGAAATAAAAATTTCTAAACATATCCAAGTCAGATAGTGTATAATGGACGCAAACACCGCAAACTCACCATCCTTGGTTCGATTGCGGTTTCCGCAGACGTCGTGTCTGCGGATTGCTGAGTTAAGAGGGATATGTTAAGAAATATTAATTCCCTACCATAAGTCGTAAAAAGGATTGTATAAAATTGCCCCGTACATACGAAAAGGAGGTTGGATAATGAGTAAGAAGCGATGGATTTATATGATATTGACAATTATTTTACTAACCATTGAAGTTCTAATTGCGCTTTTTATCCATGATGATTTTGTTCGTCCGTACATAGGCGATGTGCTTGTGGTGATGGTAATCTATACTTTTATAAGGATATTTGTGCCGGAGCGTGTGCGGATGCTTCCGTCATACATACTGTGTTTTGCGGTATTGGTGGAAATTTTGCAATATTTCCGGATTGTGGAACTGCTGGGATTGCAGGATAACCGGTTTTTCAGTGTGCTGATTGGGTCGGTTTTTGATATGAAGGATATTATTTGTTATGCCATTGGGTGTATTTTGATTGCGGCAGGACAGATAGTATATAAGCTGTGTCGGAAGGCAAAAGAGAGGGAAGAAGAGTAAACAGACATGGTATCCCTATATCGAGATAAGGATAGATAATTCAATAAAAGACTTTACACCGGATTAACAGGTTATGTAATGATTTAGTTTTCAAAATCTAAATCATGCAGATTGATTCCGAATTTCTCGAGTTTAACTTTGGTAGTTTTAATTTCATAATCCAGTACTTTATTTTCGCAAGTATTTGCACGTTTTATGGCTTGTAATGCTTTATAATAATCAATAGTATTATTGATTACTTCAAATTGATTCATATCGTCCACACTTTCCACCACCTTACATATAGTATGCCTACATTATAAAGTGGCTATGGCAAAGTGTAAAGTCCTTTATTGAGTCCTCTATCCTATTAAATTTATTCTTTGGGAATTTTCGGGAACACCGAGATGAAATAAAGATACTTGTAGGGTAGCATAAGGGATATGAGAAAGCAATAAAAAGACGTCGACAAATGTCGACAGTAGGAAAACATTTTATTTGCAATAATGGATGCGACAGAGTATGATATAAACACGTGTAAGTATAAAAATTACAAGTATGTGCGCGGAGATTTTATACATTATCATAAAGAGGTCATTATGAAGGATTACATTCACAAAGTACATTATTATGAAACCGATAAAATGGGTGTGACTCATCATTCCAACTATGTTCGTTGGATGGAAGAGGCCCGCGTGGATTTCCTAGACCAGATTGGCTATGGGTATGCCAAGATGGAAAGCGAAGGCATCATCTCGCCGGTAATCGGAATCGAATGCGAATATAAGAAGACCACTACTTTTGATGATGAAATTTGTATTCGACCGGAAATTGAAAGTTATAACGGAATTAAGTTGGTAATCTGCTACACGATGACCAACGTTCAAACAGGGGATTTCATTTTAAAAGGGAAAAGCAAGCATTGTTTTCTGACCAAGGAGGGAAAGCCGCTTTCGTTACGTAAGCAGTTTCCTGAGGTAGATAAGGCTTTGAATGATTTAGTATGCGGAGAATAAATATTGAATGGCTAAAGCTACGCGATGAAAAGTTGCGTGGCTTTTTCTTTTATGATTGACGTTGTAAAAAGAAAAAATTATAGTAATATCATATAGTTCTAAAAAGTCTAAAATTCTTATTTACAGATAATCATCTGTAGTTTTTCAATCTTTATTAAAAATAAAAATAAAGCACAGTGTGTATTTTTTGTGTATTAATATTGTATAATACACAACCGTTGTGTATAATATATAAGGAGGAGTACTTTTTGAAACGTAGAATATTGATTAAGCTGTTAGAAGAAGGCGGTTTTGTCTTTGAGCGACACGGCGGTAATCACGATGTATACGTAAGAGGAGAGGAAAGGGAAGAAATTCCCCGACATAAGGAAATAAATGAGCGACTTGCGAAAGCAATTTTAAAAAGGAGAGGATTGTTATGAAGGCAGTATATCCTGTATTTTTTACGAAGACCGATCAAATTATTTTGGTTGAAGTGCCGGATTTGGAGATTTTAACCGAAGGAAAAGATATGAATGACGCTTTCGAAATGGCCAGAGATGCTATGGAGTTGAAATGCGTTGTCTTGGAAGATGAGAAAAAAGAGATCCCAAAACCGTCTAAAATAAATGATTTGGACATTAGGGAGTGTACTTTTAGCAAAGACGGAGAAACTATAATTTCACTTATTGATATGGATTCCACGGAATATCGTCGTAAAATTGATACCAAAACGGTTCGTCGCAATGTGGCGTTACCCAGTTGGTTAAACTATGAGGCTGAAAAGGCAGGAATTAATGTTTCAAGGGTTTTGCAGGAAGCATTGATGAATGTTTTGGGAGTTCACTCTAGCTATTCCCCCAAAAGTAAGCTATAATGGGGAGGGAAAGAC
The DNA here is from genome assembly GCA_045590655.1 of Lachnospiraceae bacterium. GTDB lineage: Bacteria > Bacillota > Clostridia > Lachnospirales > Lachnospiraceae > UBA3766. The sequence continues at coordinate 41,257 of JAZNRI010000043.1, forward strand.
AAAATATATACGGAAGGAAGAAAGACGTGAACTACGTTGTTTTGGATTTGGAATGGAACCAGCCGGACAAGAGCGAGCTGGTGAATCCGGACTTGCCATTTGAAATCGTGGAAGTAGGGGCCATTCTTTTAAATGAGGATCGACAGGTAATCGGCGAATTTACCCAGATTGTAAAGCCCGTGGTGTATAACGAGATGAACCGTATCACGGGAAAGCTGATTCAATTACACACAAAAGAATTAAAATACGGCAAGTCTTTTACGGAAACGATGAAAGACTTCTTCGAGTGGTGCGGCGAGAACTACATTTTCTGCACATGGGGAACGCAGGATTTGACGGAACTTCAGCGTAATATGAAGTACCACGGGATGCCGCCTTTGGCAACCAGGCCTTTTCCGTATCTGGATGTGCAGAAACTTTTCAGTATCGCTTTTGAGGAGGAGCGCAAGGTAAGACGTTCTTTGGAATACGCCGTGGATTTCCTGCATATCGAGCAGGACATTCCTTTTCACAGAGCCTTTTCCGATGCGTATTATACGGCGAAAGTTATGGGCGAAATTAAGGAGGTTTTCGTGTTCGAGAACTATTCCTACGATGTTTTCCACGTGCCTACACGCAGGGAAGACGAGGTAAATGTGCTGTTCCACGACTATGCTAAGTATATTTCCAGGGAATTTGAGGATAAAACCGCTGCAATGCAGGACCGTGAGGTAATTTCGACCAGATGCTATCTTTGTAAAAAGAACCTTCGTAAGAAAATCCGCTGGTTTGCAGCGAACCCTAAGCATTTCTACAGTATCTCCGTCTGTGACAAGCACGGACTTATGAAGGGTAAAATCCGTTTAAAGAAGAGCGAAAACGGTATCTATGTAGTAAAAACCCAGAAATTCATCTCTCAGGAAGAGGCAGATGAAATCATCGCAAAAAGAGACCATATCCGCGAACTTCGCCGTGAAAAGCGCAAGGCGGGTACGGCAAATAAAAAGTAAAAGGCACCGTAATGAGTAAGAAAATTAAGGTAAAAGACCCCAGCGTGAAGCGTAAGCGCTACAATCACAATTTTATACCGGGGCAGGCAACTGCCAATCCGATGGGTGGCACTGCTTCAAACGGCGGTAAGAAGTCCCTGATTGGCGATGTTCTTTTGGAGAATACTTTTATTCTGACCAAGGAAATGAATAAAAGATATGCCCGCCATACCTACGGCATTTTCCATAAAAAATGGCGCCGCAATACTTTTATCGCAGGCTTGCTTCTTATGCTTGGTTCGTTTGTGTTTGTATATCCGCTGAAGTGGTATCTTGTGTGGTTATTGCTTCTTGTGGCGGGAATTTATATTTTTATGATGTCCTGGCTTGGATATTTGTACGGGGCTACGGTGTCGTATAGTAATTTTAAGGAATTCTACGGCGAACCGGTGACGATGACGGTGCAGTTCTATGAGAAGTTCTTCCGCGTGGTAACGCCGAAGGGAAACCGTGATTTCCTGTATGCTAATATTACACAGCGTATGGAAATGGGCGATATGGCAATTCTTGTGGTGGCGCAGGAAGGCATTGTGCAGCACGGCCAGATTATTGATAAGAAAGCTTTTGCCCCTCTGGATCTTTCCAAATATTATGATATTTTGGAAGATGCGGGCGTTCCGATTAGTTGATGTGGTATGGCAAAGTTCTGCGTATGCGTAAAGAGTTTTATATAGTGATGAGACGTCAGTCGACGTAAAAAAAATCCGTGAAAACAGTTTCGTTTCACGGATTTTTTAAATGGCGTTTTAAAACGTTATTAAAATTTCAAATTCTTAAATTCATCAGATTGGTATTTGCCGCGTCTTCTTTTTCTTCGCTTGCGGGCCCTGCGTCTCTTGGCAAAATGATAATTTTCCGAAATTGCCCTAAATAAAAGCAAACCGATGACAATGGCGGCAATGACCGCAACAACGATAATAATCACTTTTACATTGATAAAAATACTGTCCCCGTCTTCATTGGTTACCGGTTTGGCTTCGGAAGTACCTTCTTCTTCCGATGCGGCCAACTGTTCCGCAATTAATTCTTCCATTACTTCGCTGGTGACTGCCACATCAGTATGATTGGGGTCGGTTTCGGTTCCCGAGGTGTTTCCTTCGCCGGTTGTTTCGCTTGAGATTACTTCCGAAGAACTTTCATTATCGCCGGTTGAAAGGCTGCCGTCTTCGGCGTTAAATACCATAGGTGCCTGACCGGAAACTTTAACATAGGTTTCACCGACATAATTGTCTTCATAGAAGTATTGAACTTCCGCTACTGCACCGCTGTAGGACGTATCATATACCAATGTAGATGTTAAGTCACTGAAATCAGCAGAGTTAGGGATAATTACGTAGGTATCGTCCGCCAGGGATATAAAAGGTTTGGAATTGCCGAAAATGTCCGAGCCGGATTCTAAGAAGCCTGTATTGGTCATGGTATAGCCGGTTTCGAAGTCGGAAATTTTAACACGTTGGAAATTCTCAAAGCCGTAGTCAAACAATGCAATGGTATCGGTAAACTGGAAGGGTGATTCTTCCACAAAAACCACGCAAATCAGTTCCATACCGTCTTTTTTTGCGCAGGATACCAGGGTCTGGCGGGATTGGGAAGTAAAACCTGTTTTACTGCCGACCAACCATTCGTACTCATATTCCTTACCTTCCACCAGCATATTTTTGGTAGCCAGGGAGAAGGAGTCGGGCTGGGTTTCCGTAGCTTCAAAGGTACAATACGTTGTTCCGGAGATTTTGGCCAAAACATCGTGACTAAAGAAGGCTCTTGCAATGGTAGCAAGATCTCTTGCCGTTGTATAGTGATTCTCGTTATGAAGGCCGTGGGCATTCATAAAATGGGTATTGGTACAGCCTAATTCCTCGGCTTTGGCGTTCATCATATCCACAAAACTCTGGGCATCGCCTGCGACATGTTCGCCTACGGCGTTGGCCACTTCGTTAGCAGAAAGAATCAGAATTCCGTGCAACGCCTGATTCATGGTAATGGCTTCCCCTTCGTCCATACCGATGTTGGAAGACCCGGGTTCTATACTGAACACCGCTTCGTGAGAGAAGGTTACCACCTCATCCAAGTCACTGTTTTCAATTGCCAGAAGGCAGGTCATAATTTTCGTTGTACTGGCGGGATAGTGCTTCTCGTCAATTCCCTTTGCATAAAGAATGGTACCAGTCTGCGCATCCATAAGAATTGCGGATTGTGCACCGACGGCAGGTCCCTGGGGCCAGCCGGGAATTTCATTGGTTTGCACCGGAAGCGTTTTGCGGGCTTCCATCTCTGCCATATAATCCCGGGGTTCTGCGTGGATGGTAAGACTTGAACCCACCAGGACGGCAACGCTTGTAAGAAGCGCCAACCGGACTTTGAGTTTCTTTATAAACATGAAATAAACCTCATTTCAAACTTTTCTTTGTATCTATTTTATTAAATGTATGTGTAGAATTTTCATAACAAAAATAGCACCGTTACTATCATACACTATTTTTATCTAAAACCAAAGAAGAAATCAGGAAAAAAGTAAATAAAAAAATAACAACCCCCAAAACGGCAAATTTTACCTCTTTATTTTTACTGAAGTAACTCGGACGATAGGAAATTACATTTTATTAAAATGCCATAAAAACCGCCTAAATACCTTGTCTGCATATAAATACTTGTGTAAAATATTACGTAAGAAATTGAAAGGTTTGTACCTTTTATAAACGGAGGACATTTTATGAATTTTAACGTAAACAGCCTGTTTCTTTACGTGGTAGCGATTTGTGTTATTATCTTTGTTTTGGCACAGTCGTTTTTCTTTCTTGTAAGATCGTACCGCAGAGGAAAAGAGCTTGGTATCAGTACTGCCAAACTTCGCAAAACCATTGTTTCTACCGCGGTTTTTACCATTGCGCCTGCGGTGTCTATTTTAATCGGTATTGTAACATTATCGAAGTTTCTGGGAATTCCCCTTCCCTGGATCCGCATGAGTGTAATCGGTGCCATTACTTATGAGTTGCCTGCGGCAACCTCTACGGCAAATGCGCTGGGTATTTCGCTTTCGGAAACCATTACCGATCCGAAGACCTATTCTGCCATTGCCTGGGTTATGACGTTGGGAATTCTGCCGAGTATTATTTTACCGCCCATTCTTATGAAAAAGATTCAAGGCGGTATGATTAAAATCAAAAACAAGGACAGTAAATGGGGCGATATGTTCTTAACATCTATGTTCCTTGGTATGATTTCTGCCTTCCTTGGTATGGTTTTTGCGGATGTCAGAAGCGGACTTGCGGGTTGGATTCCTATTTTTGTGCTTTTGGTATCTGCGGCGATTATGGCAGTTTGCGGTCTTTTAATTAAAAAGTGTAAAATGCAGTGGCTTGAAACCTATGCCCTTGCCATCAGTATGGTTGGTGCTATGGTATTCGCAGCGGTGATTACACCGCTTATCGGTTAGGAAAGGAGGTTACGCAGATGAGTGATTATATGAAGAAAACCGATCTTTACGGTAAAATTTGGATTTGGTCGGCAGTTGTTGTGGTTTTATTCGTACCCGTGGCAATCTGCCTGTATTATAATGCGTGGCCTGCTGCCAACGCTGTTTTTAAGGGACTTCTTGGGGTAGCCCCCATTTATTGGACCGTGGGCGTGATTGAAGTTATCACCTATACACCCATGCTTGGTACCGGCGGAACCTACCTTGCTTTCGTAACCGGTAATTTAACCAGTTTAAAAGCACCCAGCGCCTTGAACGCCATGGAGAATGCAGAGGTAAAACCCGGAACGGAAGAGGGTGAGGTAATCTCTACGCTGGCGATTGCTACCTGTTCTATTGTGACAACCTTGGTTTTGGTTGTTGGCGTGTGTCTTTTGACCGTGATTTCACCGATTCTGGATTCACCGGTTCTTACACCGGCCTTTGACAATATTTTACCTGCCCTTTTTGGCGGTCTTGCGGTTGTTTACGTAAGCAAGAATTGGAAGCTTGCCATTACACCCCTTATTTTTATGGTGGTATTGTTCTTATGTGTGCCTTCATTGGCAGGTTCGGTAGGCGTTCTTGTGCCTGTGGGTGTAGTCATTGCGTTGATTGCGGCGCGTATTATGTATAAGAAAGGCTGGGTATAGACGGAGGATATCATGATCGGATATATTTTAGGCGGAATCGGAGCGGTTGTTCTGATTCTGCTTGCAGTAATTATAATTAGAACATTGGCGTTTCGTCCGGAGAAATTGCCGGAGATTAAGACAGAGCCCCTTACTTTTAACGAGGATAAAATCGTAAAAGATATGGTGGATATGATTCGTTGTAAAACCGTATCAAATCGAGATGAATCATTGGTAGACAGGGCAGAATTTGCCAAGTTTGAGGCACTTTTAAAGGAACGGTTTCCCCTGATTCATGAGAAATGTAAGTTTGAAAAGGTAGGCAAAACAGGGCTTTTATATTATTTAAAAGGCAAAACGTCCGACAAACCCTCGGTTTGTATGGCGCACTATGATGTGGTGCCTGTGGAAGAAGAGGGCTGGACGAAGCCTGCTTTTGACGGTTTGATTGAAGACGGCTGTATCTGGGGCCGTGGTACCTTGGATACGAAAGGAACTCTGTGCGGTGTAATGGAGGCCTTGGAGCAATTGCTGGCAGAAGGTTATGTGCCCGAAAACGATTTGTACTTGTCTTTTTCCGGCGAGGAAGAGATCGATGGAGATACCTGCGCGGATATCGTAAGCCATCTTGAAAAGATGGGCGTAAAACCTGCTATCGTTGTAGACGAAGGCGGTGCCGTTGTGGATAAAGTTTTTCCCGGCGTGTCTGGGCAGTGTGCACTAATCGGTATCGGCGAAAAAGGCAGTGTGAATATGAATTTTAACATTGATTCCCAAGGAGGACATGCGTCCACACCACCGGTTCACACTATTGCAGGACAGCTTGCGCAGGGAATTGTAAATATTGAAAGCCACCCTTTTAAAAGACAGCTTACCAAGCCTGTGGCTGAAATGTTTGATACCTTAGGGCGTCACTCGACTTTCCTTTATCGTATGATTTTTGCTAATTTATGGTGCTTCGAACCGGTTCTGGACCTGATTTGTAAAAAGTCCGGCGGGGAGTTAAACGCACTGATGCGTACCACAGTGGCGGTAACCCGTATGGAAGGAAGTAAGGCTTATAATGTATTGCCGCCCAAGGCAAGCTTTGGTATTAATATGCGCCTTCTTGGTAACGATACCATTGATTCCGCAACAGAATATTTGAAGAAAGTGATTGGCAATGATGCGATTGCGCCGGAGTTGGTAAACGGTATGAACCCGTCCATTTACTCTGATACCTCCTGCGAGGAATGGTTTAAGTTAAAAGATGTGATTCGTCAGACCTGGCCGGAGGCGATTGTTTCACCATATCTTATGATGGCGTGCAGTGATTCCAGACACTATTGTCGCATTACGGACCGTGTATACCGATTCTCGGCGATGCATTTGTCCAAGGAAGAACGCGGTATGATTCACGGAAACGATGAAAGAGTGCCTATTGATACCTTGATTAAAACGGTGGAATTTTATACGCGATTGTTAAAAGTGCTGTAATTTGATTTTGTATACATACTATGTTTGAAATACTATAGGCAAAAAAGATAAAAGATGAGCAGACTTGCAAGTCCCGTATATTTTCATATATAATGTAGGAGTGTGTAGAATTGATCTGCGATAGGCAGATTTTTATAAGGAGAAAAAATATGAACAGCGAAATCAGAGACATTAACTTGGCCGAGAGCGGCGAACGCAAAATAGAGTGGGTGAAAAGAAATTGTGACCTTTTAAGAATGTTGGAGGAGGAATTCTCTAAAACAAAACCTTTCGCAGGTAAAAAGGTAGCGCTTTCCGTACATCTGGAAGCAAAGACCGCATATCTTTGCAAGGTTTTGGCAGCAGGCGGTGCGGAAATGTATGTAACGGGTTCTAACCCTTTATCAACCCAGGATGATGTAGCGGCGGCTTTGGTTGCGGCAGGTCTTGAAGTACATGCATGGTATGATGCAACCGAAGAAGAATATAATCATCACATCCGAAAGGTTCTTGAAGTAGGCCCCAACATCATCATTGACGACGGCGGCGATTTGGTACATATGATGCATACCGAATTCCGCGATTTGATTCCTAACGTAATCGGCGGATGTGAGGAAACTACAACCGGTATTATCCGTTTGGAAGCAATGGATGCGGCAGGGGAGTTAATGTTCCCCATGGTAAAAGTAAATAACGCAGATTGTAAGCATTTATTTGATAACCGTTACGGTACAGGCCAGTCCGTATGGGACGGCATTAATCGTACCACCAACTTAATTGTAGCCGGTAAAACGGTTGTTGTTGCAGGCTATGGCTGGTGCGGTAAAGGTACCGCAATGCGTGCGAAAGGCTTAGGCGCTAAGGTTATCGTAACCGAAATCGATCCGATTAAGGCAATCGAAGCGGTTATGGACGGATTTGAAGTAATGCCTATGAATGAAGCGGCTAAGCTTGGTGACTTCTTCGTAACCGTAACCGGATGCAACAAGGTTATTGATGAGAGTGACTTCGCAGTAATGAAGGATGGCGCAATCCTTTGCAACGCAGGACATTTCGATTGTGAAATCGATATGGCAAGATTAAAAGAAATCGCCGTAGAGAAGAAAGAAATGCGTAAAAACATTATGGGATATAAGCTTCCTACCGGCCAGTGGATTTTTATCCTTGCCGAAGGCCGTCTTGTAAACCTGGCAGCAGGCGACGGACATCCCGCAGAAATTATGGATATGAGCTTTGCAATTCAGGCATTGTCTGCTAAATATCTTGTAGAGCACGCCAACGAATTAAACACCAAGTTAATTGACGTTCCCAAGGAAGTAGACAACAACGTTGCGGCAAGAAAACTTGCCTTCTTAGGAAAATCTATTGACGTCTTAACCGAAGAGCAGGTAGCATATTTGAATTCATAATTATTGTTGAATATAATGGATGCTGTACGGATATTTTTCATTCCGAAGGAACCGTTTGTACGCGTCAGCACTTAACGAGCAGAACTGTAATGTTCTGCGAGTTTAGTACTGTTACGCAGACAATCGAGCGAGAGCGTGTTCTGTAGGAAGATAAAATAATCCGTACAGCATTTTATATTTAATGAAATAATGTAGTTATAGACCTAAATCCGGTTGACAAGGACAGATTTTACATGCTAGTATGTTAGTGCTTTACTAGAAGAAAGTATTATAAATACGGATGTATAATCCGAGATGGAGGAAAAATGAAGAAAATTGTTTCAGTTTTATTGGCAACTTTAATGATGGTTACTTTGTTGGCAGGCTGTTCTTCACAGAAAGAAGACTGGGCTTACATTCAGGATAAGGGTACTCTTGTAATCGGTATTACCCTTTACGAACCTATGAACTACTATGATGAAGAAGGTAACTTAACCGGTTTTGATACCGAATTCGCTGAAGCTGTTTGTGAAAAGCTTGGCGTAGAACCTGTTTTCCAGGTAATCGAATGGGACCAGAAGGAATTCGAATTACAGTCTAAGTCAATCGACTGTATCTGGAACGGTCTTACCGTTACTGAAGAAAGAAAAGAAGATATGGCATTCTCTACTTCTTATGTAGAAAATATGCAGGTTGTTGTAATCAACAAGGATAACGCTGATACATACAAGGCAATCGAAGATTTTACAGGTATTACAATCTGTGCTGAAAGCGGTTCTGCAGGACAGAGCGCAATCGAAGATGATGCTACTCTTTCTACCAACGAATTTATCGGCGTTTCTGCACAGAAGGACGGTCTTCTTGAAGTGAAGTCCGGTACTTGCGACGCTTGCGTACTTGACTGGGTACTTGCAAGAGCCGTAATCACAGATGAAACAGACTACAGCGATCTTATGGTTGTAGAAGGCATCGAGCTTGCTAAGGAAGAATATGCAATCGGCTTACGTTTGGAAGATGCACAGACTTTAGAGAAGATTAACGGTGCAATCGCTGAACTTATGGCAGACGGCACAATGCAGGAACTTGGTGAAAAGTACGGCGTTAACGTAGTTTACTAAGATTTTAGATAAAATTTATAAAAGATAAGGGCAAGTTTGCTTGCCCTTTTTCTGTATTATAAGGTAAGATAGGAAGTGGTATGTGCCGAAGGTGCATAACCCCTTGATTTTCTCAAAAGAGAAGGAGTACATATGAGTTTTTTAGAAGTTACATTACAATTGTTGGACGGTTTTAAAGTTACCTTAATCCTGTTTTTTATCACATTGCTTGGCGCATTGCCTTTGGGCCTTGTGATTGCTTTTGGTTCTATGTCCAAGTTTAAGCCTTTGCGCTATCTGACAAGGGGCATTGTATGGATTATCCGAGGAACACCTTTGATGTTACAGGTTATTTTGGTATTCTACGGACCGGGTCTTATTTTGGGTATTCAGGGTCTGGATCGTTTCCCTGCGGTTGTGGTAGCTTTTATCGTGAATTATGCGGCTTACTTCTCGGAGATTTACCGCGGCGGTATCGAGAGCATTCCTGCGGGACAGTACGAGGCCGGTCAGGTGCTTGGTATGACCAAGACGCAGATTTTCTTCCGCGTGGTATTGTTCCAGGTAATTAAAAGAATCCTGCCTCCTATGGGTAATGAAATTATCACTCTTGTCAAAGATACTTCCCTTGCCCGTGTAGTTTCCGTAGTGGAACTGTTAAAAGCGGCGCAGGATATCGTAGGTCTTCACGCGATTATCTGGCCTATTTTCTACATCGGCGCATTTTACCTACTCTTTACGGGTATTTTAACCATTCTTTTCGGTAAAATCGAGAAGAAATTAAACTACTACGCAGGTTAGGAAAGAGAAAGGCAGGTAAAAAAGATGGCTTTGTTACAGGTTGATAATATTCGTAAAATATATGGCAAAGAAGAAGTATTAAAAGGAATTTCCTTTTCTTTGGAGAAGGGAGAGGTTTTGGCGATTATCGGGTCTTCCGGCGGTGGTAAAACCACGCTTCTTCGATGCTTAAACCAGTTAGTAACACCGGATTGGGGAACCATTCGAGTAAATGATAAGGTGATTTATGATGCTTCGCAGGCAGAAAATTTAAGCGATGCGCAGCTTCGTCAGAACCGCTTGCATTTCGGTCTGGTATTCCAGCAGTTTAATTTATTTCCGCAGTATAATGTGTTAAAAAATCTTACTTTGGCCGCAGAACTTCTGGAGGCGGAACGCATCAAAAAGAATAAAGGAAGCAGGGTAGAGAAACGTCTTGCCTTTGAAGAAATCGAGAGACAGGCCCTGGCACTTCTGGACAGAGTAGGTCTTGCGGACAAAAAGGATGCTTACCCCTGCGAATTATCCGGCGGTCAGCAGCAGCGTGTGGCGATTGCAAGAGCATTGATTCTTAATCCTGACATTCTTTGTTTTGATGAGCCTACAAGTGCATTGGATCCCGAGCTTACAGGCGAAGTATTAAAGGTAATCGAAGGCTTAAAATCTTCCGACAGCACCATGATTGTGGTAACCCACGAAATGGAGTTTGCAAGAAGAGTGGCGACGAAGGTGATTTTCGTGGCAGACGGCGTGATTGAAGAAATGGGCACGCCGGAGGAAGTGTTTGAGCATCCAAAGAGCGAGAAATTACAGCATTTCCTGAATAAGGATGTGGAATTTAAAAAGTAATTGATAAGTCCCAATTTTTATATTTGTGTGGGAGAGATGACGAAGGCTGTGTGGATTATTTTATATTCCAAAAGAACACGCTTTCGCTCGGTTGAATACGTAACGGTACTAAATTCGCAAGGAAGAATCCTTGCTCATTAAGTGCCGACGCATTCAAAACGGTTCTTTATGGAATAAAAATATCCACCCAGCAACCGAGATATTCTTGCACAAATATAAAAATTGGGACTTTTTGATTGTCTTTTAATTGAGAAAACAGTATGATATACGTGGAAATATAATTAAAATTTTTAAATCCACTTTAGGTAAAAGTAAGATAATTAAAATAACTGATTGAGCGAGGACAAAATATGAAATTTATATCATGGAATGTAAACGGAATCAGAGCCTGTCGTGAAAAGGGTTTTATGGATTTCTTCAATGAGATAGACGCGGACTTCTTCTGCTTGCAGGAGACCAAATTGCAGGAGGGGCAGATTGAGCTGGATTTGCCGGGTTATGAGCAGTACTGGAATTATGCGGAGAAGAAAGGGTATTCCGGAACCGCGATTTTTACCAAGCATAAACCGATTAGCGTAAAATATGGCATCGGCGTGGAGGAGCACGACCACGAAGGTCGCGTGATTACCCTGGAGTATGAGAACTTCTATATGATTACGGTGTATGTGCCCAACTCACAGGACGGTCTTGCCCGTTTGGATTACCGTATGCGTTGGGAGGATGATTTCCTTGCGTATATTAAGAAGCTGGAAGAGAGCAAGCCTGTAGTGTACTGCGGTGACTTGAACGTGGCCCACAAGGAAATCGACTTAAAGAACCCCAAAACCAACCGCAAAAATGCCGGTTTTACCGATGAAGAACGTGGCAAATTCAGCACGGTTCTGGAGAATGGTTTTATTGATACATTCCGATTCTTTTATCCGGATATGGAGAATATTTATTCCTGGTGGTCTTACCGCTTCAGCGCAAGAGCCAAGAACGCAGGCTGGCGTATTGACTATTTTATCGTGTCAGGTGCCTTGAAGGACAAGTTAAAAGACGCGAAGATTCATACGGATATTATGGGTTCCGACCATTGTCCGGTTGAGTTAGAGATGGATGTGTAAATCAGTGATTTGCACAATGTGCATTTACAAATAAAAAGTTATAATGGTTTCAAAGATACGAAGGAGGGGTTATATGAAGGAAAAGAATGATATCGTATTGTTTGAGACAAAGGATAAAAGCGTTTCAATACCGGTAATGGTAGAGAATGAAACGGTGTGGTTAAATCAAGCGCAAATGACAATGTTATTTGGTGTGGACAGAACCGTAATTACAAGGCATGTAAATAACGTTTTTAAAGAACAAGAAGTAGAAGAGAAAAGCAATGTGCATTTTTTGCACATTGCAAATTCAGATAAACCCGTAAAATTCTATAGTCTTGATGTTATTATTTCTGTCGGTTACCGTGTAAAATCATTACGAGGTGTTGAGTTTCGTAAATGGGCGAATTCGGTTTTGAAAAAATACATTATAAAGGGATATGCTGTCAATAATAATCGTATGAGTCAGCTTGGCGAGGTAATACGAATTATGAGACGTGCAGAAACTTCTTTGGACAGCAAACAAATTTTATCGGTTATTGAAAGATATAATACTGCCTTAGATTTGTTAGATGATTACGATCATCAGCGGATGGGCAGACCCAAAGGAAATGAATCGATATATACCCTTACATATGAAGAATGTATGGAAGTGATTTCGGCTATGAGGTTTGGTAAGGAATCAGAACTTTTCGGCCGTGAAAAAGATGATTCTTTTAAGGGAAGCATCGGTAATATTTATCAGTCCTTTGCCGGAGCAGAGATATATCCGAGTTTGGAGGAGAAGGCGGCAAATCTCTTGTACTTCGTTACAAAGAATCATAGTTTTTTTGATGGTAATAAAAGAATTGCAGCCACAATATTTTTATATTTTCTCGATAAAAACGGAGCCTTGTTCCATGAAGGTCAAAAATTGATTGATGATCATACTTTGGTGGCATTGACCATTATGATAGCAGAATCTAAGCCAAATGAGAAAGAAATGATGATTAGCGTGGTTATGAACTGTATGAATAACCGGATGAAATAAAAAATTGGAGATACACGAGATGAAAAGAATAACAGGTATACTGTTTTGTACATTAATCGCAGGCATTGCCACGATTTTAAGTGAATGTAAAATAGGGAACTTTTCAATGGAGATTATCGGTGCGCCGGTATTCTCCATATTAATGGGTATGATGATTGCGATGATTGCGCCTAAACTTCCCGCACATAATAACTTAAAAGACGGCATCAAATTTACTTCTAAGAAGATTCTGCAGTGGGCAGTTATTATTTTAGGATTTAGTCTGAATCTCGGCACCATTGCCAAGATGGGTGGCCGGAGTCTGCCGATTATCATATCGACAATCAGTACATCGCTTATCATGGCATTTCTTATGATGAAGGTCTTAAAAATGGATAAAAAGGTGTCCTGCCTTATCGGCGTTGGTTCTTCCATTTGCGGAGGTTCTGCCATTGCTGCAACGGCACCGGTAATTGACGCGGATGACGAGGAAGTGGCTCAGTCCGTATCGGTTATCTTTCTTTTTAATGTGATTGCGGCTTTGGTGTTCCCGTATTTCGGACAGGCAATCGGCTTTGGTTCGGAAGGTTTCGCGATTTTTGCCGGAACGGCGGTTAACGATACTTCCTCTGTGACAGCGGTAGCATCCACAGCGGAAGGCTTGTACGGAGTGGAAGGAATTCTTTCTTCTGCGGTTACGGTTAAGTTGGTGCGAACCCTTGCAATTATTCCCATTACCTTGGCATTGGCGCTGTTTCGTACCTATAAAGCCAAGAAATCGGGAAATAAAGGCAGTGAATTTTCTTTTAAAAAGATATTCCCGTGGTTTATTTTGTATTTTATAGGTGCTTCGGTGATTACAACAATTGTAGGGCTTCTGCCGGAGAGCGGTTTTACAGTGATTTACACCGGTACGTTTGTGAAGGCAATGAAATGGCTGGCGAAGTTTTTTATTGCCATGGCAATGTGCGCCATTGGCTTGAACACTAATCTGATTAATCTGGTAAAAAAAGGTGGCAAGCCTATCCTTATGGGATTTTGCTGTTGGGCGGCAATTACGGCGGTATCCATTGGCGTGCAGTTATTGATGGGGATGTTTTATACGGAGTTGTAG
>JAZNRI010000044.1:0-10182 GCA_045590655.1 Lachnospiraceae bacterium
CTCCATTGGGACTATCGTAAAGGCAAGGGAGGGTCAGACTTCGCCAACACCCTACCCATGGTCCGCCAATATATGGATTATCCGCATATTGCTTCCATAGCCTGTCCCAAGCCGATGCTGTTCTTCAACGGACGACAGGACAAGCTATTCCCCGTCATTGCTGTAGAGAAGGCCTATAGCCAAATCCGTAGCGTATACGAGAGCCAAGGAGCAAGCGATAAATTGGTAACCAAATTATGGGATTTGCCCCACTTCTGCAACAAGGAAATTCAAAAGGAAGTGGCCGATTGGTTGGATAAGGTGTTGTAGTATTGCAACGCAAACAAGATGCGGATGTTGAGCCGTAAAGATACGGTCAACAAGCGCGTAAGAACCGTATCTTATGACGACAAAGAATGGTAATCTTACCTTTGGAAGAATGCAATCTTTTCGGGTAATGAATAGTATTTCTTCCGAGTTAACTCCGTTCGTCTACCGTATTTGTTCGGTTCGCGAACGGAGTTAATACTTCAGAATTGTTCGAATCGTTACCCCTGTATCTTGTCAACTAATAGGACTTGCTGCTCTTCTAAATTTTAATTCACCCTCCCATATTCCCGTCACCACCTTTTATCTTTCTGTATGGCAACTCGTTTGAGGTGACAGAAACTTCATTTCCCCTTACATTCCTGTCACTCTAAATCCAAAGGTCTGTACCCATGTTGCATCAAGTTCTCCGCATGTCTTATTGAAGAACAAAACATTGGTATCCGAAAAAAATGAAATTATAGAATAAAATCTTCTGTTTTTTTATATTATGGATTAATATGACTATATTTGCACAATTTTATTATAAATTCAACTTTCGTAAGTAGAATTTATGGAGATAAAGGAAGATAGTTTTGCTATACATTTGGCATTTATCTCCCCAAGAGCGAAGCGATATCTCCATTTAATTCCCTCACCTACACGAAGTTGGACTTGCAAAACTTAAATTATAAACAAAGCCACCGTAATGAAGAAAGTCGTTTTTATAGGATTAGGATATATAGGACTGCCTTCCGCAGCCGTCGCAGCATCCCATGGATATGAAGTTGTTGGAGTGGATGTGAATGAAACAGTCGTTAATACTATCAATAGAGGTGAAATTCACATTGCAGAACCCTATTTGTCTGACATGGTTAAGGATGTTGTTTCAAAAGGAACATTGAAAGCAGTAACTGTACCTGAACAAGCAGATGCTTTTTTTGTGGTAGTCCCTACTCCTTTTAGAGATAATCATATGCCAGACATCACGTATGTGGAAAATGCCACACGTTCGGTCATTCCTTATTTGCGTGAAGGTAATCTATTCGTGATAGAGTCAACATCGCCTGTATGTACGACAGAACGCATGGCTGAAATAATCTATAAAGAACGTCCTGAATTAAAGGATAAAATCCATATTGCTTATTGCCCAGAACGTGTTTTACCAGGAAATACGTTGTATGAATTGGTACAAAATGACAGAGTAATAGGTGGTATTGATAAGACTTCAACAGAAAAAGCCATAGAATTTTATTCTAAATTCGTCAAAGGTCAATTGCACCCAACCAATTCGCGTACAGCCGAATTATGTAAGTTGACAGAAAATTCTTCAAGAGATGTCCAAATAGCCTTTGCCAATGAATTGTCTATGGTATGTCATGAGGTGGGTGTAAATGTATGGCATTTGATTGAATTGGCAAACAAACATCCCCGTGTAAACATCCTACAACCTGGTTGCGGCGTTGGAGGACATTGTATCGCTGTTGATCCTTGGTTTATAGTCTCTGACCATCCTGAGCAGGCTAAAATAATCAGGCAAGCACGTCAAACCAATGATTATAAAGCAGATTGGTGTATAGAAAAGGTTATAGAATCATGTAAAGATTTTGTGGATAAAAATAACCGTAAACCAATCATAGCATGTATGGGATTGGCATTCAAACCGAATATAGATGACTTACGTGAATCTCCTGCCAAATATATAACTTCTCAGATTGTAAAAGCAGAAATTGGCAAGGTTTTGGTGGTTGAACCTAACATATTCACTCATCCTGATTATAGTTTAAGTGAATACGCTGAAGCTTATGAAAAAGCAGATATCGTGGTTTGGTTGGTTCGTCATAATCCCTTCTTGGATATACCAGTCAATAGCGATAAAATAGAATTGGATTTTTGTGGTGTGCGAAAATAAGGACGATCTTACATGAAAAAGATATTATTAGTTTTTGGAACAAGGCCTGAAGCCATTAAAATGGCTCCGCTAGCAAGTTTATTGAAAGACGAAAAGGAATATTTTGATACAAGAATATGTGTAACTGCACAACATCGGCAAATGCTGGATCAAGTATTGGAAGTTTTCGGCATTGTCCCTGATTACGATCTTAACATTATGGCTCCTAATCAAGATTTGTTTGACATAACAAGCAAGGTTTTGATGGGTTTAAAAGGAGTATTGGATGATTTTGAACCAAATGTAGTTCTGGTTCACGGTGATACTACAACTTCCATGGTAGCTTCCATTGCTGCATTTTATAAAAGAATAGCCATTGGCCATGTAGAAGCCGGATTGCGTACATATAATCTGCAATCTCCTTGGCCAGAGGAAATGAACAGGCAATTGACAGATCGGATATGTACATATTATTTCTCTCCTACTGAAAATGCTGCACAGAATCTGATTCGAGAGAATGTCAATAAAGACGATATTTATGTTACGGGAAATACTGTCATTGATGCACTGTTGATGGCATTAAATATAATAGAAACTCAGGCAGAGGTTAAACAAACAGTACTGAATATCCTTAAAACAAAGGGATATGAGATTGGGGATAGGAAGTTTATCTTGATTACAGGGCATCGTCGTGAAAATTTCGGCGATGGGTTCATGAATATATGTAAAGCTATCAAGATACTGTCAGGCATGTATCCTGAATTTGACTTTGTATATCCCGTACATTTGAATCCCAATGTCCAGAAACCCGTTTACGAATATCTTTCAGAACTGGACAATGTATATTTGATTCCTCCATTGGATTATTTGCCATTCATTTATGCTATGCAACATGCATATTTAGTCCTTACGGATAGTGGTGGGATTCAAGAGGAAGCCCCTTCGTTGGGAAAACCAGTATTGGTAATGCGAGACACTACAGAGCGTCCCGAAGCTGTAGAAGCAGGCACTGTAAAATTGGTAGGAACAGACATTGATACAATTGTGCAAAGTGTATCTTCATTAATTACCAATGGAGGACTATATAAAACAATGTCAGAGACACATAATCCATATGGAGATGGCAATGCATGTCAAAGAATTATAGATGCCTTAAAATAAGGAAGAGGGCTTATCCCTCTTTCCTTATTTGTAAAAATGCTTGATAATACCTTTCGGCAACCGTATTGATGTTAATTTTTTCAGAGATTATTTTTTCAGATTCTTTACCCATTTGTTTGCAAATATCAGAGTTTGAGAGTAAATAATCTATTTTTTTACTTAAATCTAAAGCATTACCTTCTTCAAAGAATAATCCATTGATGCCATCTGTCACTAAATCTTTTTCAGTACTGTCACATACCGAACATATAATAGGTAATCCATAAGTCATGGCATCATTGATTGACAATCCACCCATTCCTGCTAAAACATAGATGGTAGATTCATTCATATATGCTCCTAATTTTTTTGAATCATAAACCGCCCCTATAAATCGTACCGAGTTGTTGATACCAAGTTGTTCGGTTTGTTTTTGCAGATTCTCCAATTCAGGTCCTTTTCCTATAATTACCAATTCAGCTTTGGGGTGCGATAAAAGTACATCTTTAAATGAATCAACAAGCAAATCCACCCGTTTCCATTTTACAAGTCGTCCGATATGCAATATACGTTGGTTATTTATTGGCAAAATAGTTTGTGATGAACATACTTCTTCTTTTTCATGCAAAAGCGCATCAGTATCTGTTGAATTGTAAGTTACATATATTGAATCTTTATTTACTCCATAGAAAGGAATGATATTGTATGCATTGGTGGAGTAATTTATTGTTCCTGCAACCTGTGAATAACAGTACTTCCTTATTTTTGAAACAATCCATTGTTTAAGATAGAAACCGGCTCCTTTACTCATCAGTCGCATGTTTTCATCGTACATTGGGTTCTTTTTGAAATATGATTTGATTTGATTATAGGGGGGTGTTTGGAAAGGTATTTCACGAATAACAAATTTTGTATGACACTTCCTGATTGCTTTGCGCAATGAAGGTTGAAAAAATACTTGTAAAAAATAGGGCCATCCAAGGACTAATATATCCGGTTGTTCTTTAATTACCACATTGTCTAAATCAGGAAAACCACTTTTCCCATAAAACATTTTTTTTTCTAAAATAGATATATTTTTATATCCTGTCGCTTCCACAAGTTTTACTCCTTGTCCTATAGTAGCTGTCCCACTTCGTGGCGTTACTACTGTTATATCAAGACTTTTCGAACTCAATTTGTTAAGCAGTGCGTCTAAATAATGCGGTATTCCTCCAAATGTAAATAATATTTTCATGCGAAATATAGTTATATACGGTTATTGATGTTAGGATTTTCTTAATGGACTTATTTAAAACAAATGTTTTTGAATAAATTGTTTAAAACAAGCGTTAGCTTTCTCTTTAGCTTCAATTTGTGCAGTTTTATCTGCTTCAAGTCTTAATAACATTTCCTTAAATATGCTCACGGCATATTGTATAGTGTATTCATTCTTGAAAATATTAGAAATATCAATCATGCAGTCTTCTTTATGAAGAGTTTGCAATAAGCCCGTAATTTTGTGTTCATAACTAAGAGCTATGAAAGGCACTGCTTGATTGATGGAAAATACAATGGAGTGATAGCGGGCTCCAACGACAAACGATGCGTCGCGAATGACTCGTTGTTGTATATCGGAACTATAATAATCGGGCATTACCACTACTCGGGGATCTTTGCGTTTTTTTGCAATTTCTTGGAAAAGCAATATATCGTTACTCCTTGCAGAATTGAACGTTTGTGGAAGCATCACCAAATAAAGCTCAGGATATTGTTCATTAATACAATCTGCCAATTGATTGTAGAAAGAAAGGATTGTTTCTTTCTTTACATCCTTATATGCATAGTGCCAAGTCAGTAAATTCGGGACAAAGACCATGTAAGGGGCACCATTCAGTTGCGTAATCTCTTTGGGAAGCTCTGCTTGAGGAGAATCCAGAAAAGCAGAGTCCAATGTGGGAACATAGTCAATTCCTAATTCTTTTGCTAAAATTTCGGTTTTATTGTCACGAATCGAGATGAATGCAAAGTATTGCAAAAGTTCTAAACTAAGTTTTTTGAACTGACGGTTCAATAACGTTTCTGTGGGAAAAGGGCCAAAAGAACGTCCATAATAAACCAATGGCTTATTCATCCGTTGAGCCAGTTTCAAATAGAACAAGTGATACCAGTTTTGAAATCCACCCATACAGATTCCTCCTGGAGCACATAATACAATATCTGCTTCATGATAGATTTTTTGAATTTTTTGGATAATGGGTTGTTTATCCCATATATTGTAATTGTCCTTTTGCAATGCAGAAGTGGCTGTTTGATGAAACTTCTTGTATTGCATTTTTTTCCAACGACTGAATACAAACTTCGCAAGTTTGTTATTAAGGATAAAGTGGAGTGTTGATTCTCTGTTTAACAGATGAATATATTCCACTTGTTGGCTGTTAATTGCAAATTGGTCAATACTATTTTGGGGTACTCCTACGAAGAGCACTTGTATTTTTACTTCAGGAATAATTTTCAATAAAGCACGGACGAGTGCTTTGTGTGCAGATTCGTCACCTCGATTACCAAGAGGTTGGTTTACTATTAATATTTTCATACGTCCTGGTGATAAGTATTGGTTACGGATATATCTTTTCTCTCAGACACAGCAACTTTAAAGTGGGGTTGTAAATGTCCGATACCAATGATTAGGATAGGTACTTCGTTTTCTGGAATATCAAAATCTGATAATTCTTTTAATTTGTCTCTGTGAAAACCACAAGATAAAGGAATAGTACCCAATCCTAATGAATGCAGGGAATTGATAAGATTCATCGCATAAAGTCCACCATCTACATATGCTTGGTGTACTTCGTAGGATAGGAATGCTTTCAGATTGGCTGTTACTAAAATACTGCATCGAATTTCGTCTTCAAATCCTGTACTTCCTCCTTGCCATCTAATTAATTTTACACTATAATCACCCACAAATACATGAGTGAACCATCCTTGACGGTTACAAGCCGAAGGAGTACGTTGGGCCAATGTTAAAGCTTTTTCTATTAATTCTTTAGATACAGGTTTATCATCAAAATAACGAATAGAATGGCGGCTATAAAGTAATGTTTCGAAATTTTGATTACACGAATTTATAATTTCCTCTCTCGTGATGGATGTTATACCTGCATGAGAATCTACATTTGTTTTTCCTACTCGTTTTTGTAATAGAATAAATTTCTTTTCGATTAGAGGTATTTCAATGCCATTAGCTTTTGTATATTCAATGTAACCTTTAATGGTGGATAAAGGATAATTCAAGAAATCCGAATCTTCCTTGGCATACAAATCCACGTATCGGTTCAAACGGATAAGCAGATTCTTTACTTTCTCTTGTCCAAATCCTTTTTTAGGATTCCGCATGGACATCCCTTTTTCTATTGTATGATTTTCACGCAATAATGTGTATTGCATCTTCTGAATATCTTTGTCCGTGTGATTGGATGCATTATATTTGACTGTCAGTCGCCAAAAATGGAATGCCTCTTTAATAAAAGCCATTTCCATTTTTAGTTGCCTCATTGTCAATTTGAGTAATAATCTGAATTTTGTCATAATATGATGTTGAATTTATCTTTTTATAATCAAATTTTTTACATATATGAGTTCTTTCCATCCACAGAAAAGTCCATATAATTGTAAACGTAAGATTTTCCAATACGGTGGAATCAATCCATTGGCTAAGGTACCAGAAATCATAACAGTAATGATAGTGACCCATGCAGAACCTACAATACCATAATAAGGAATCACCAACAAATTCAGCCCTATACATACCATACATCCAATTACATTACGGATGACGGCCCATTTTTGAATTCCTTCCATAATGATTATTTGTCCACCTGATGAGGATAAAGCCATACCTACGGTTTTCCATGCCATAATTTGCAGTACAGGTACAGCAGGTAAAAATTCTTTTCCAAAAGTCAACAATATTAATGGATAAGCAATGACGAACACTATAGTAGCCAACAAAATGGAAATCCATACAACGACACCTACAAATTGACGTTTTTTCATTTCATATTCCACAGTATCACCACTTTCACGGATTTTCACCAACAGAGGAGTAACTGTTTGAGTCAATATTCCTGGTAGGAAAAGAATAAGTTCCAAAAACTTTCCCGCAGTGGCAAAATAGCCAACAGATTCATCATCAATCATATTTTTAATCATCACTTGATCAATTCGTTGGTAAATGATGACAGCTGCTCCCGAAAGCATTAAAGGAAACGATTCGCGTATAATGAAAGGAACAAGTGTTCTATCGAATTTCCACTCTTTAATATTTCCAATAATTTTACGATACGACAGACAGTATCCACTTGCCACCAATACAGTATCAAATGCAGTGGCAAAAATGAAATATTCAAGCGGAGCTTTTATCCATAAAAGTCCTATTTTTAGTACTGCTCCAATACAAGTACGAGCTATTTCTGTTTTAACGATGTATTCATTCTTGACAATGGAAGTGAAATAATTGCGAACCAAATTGAAACAGCCGGTAAACAACGTTGTGCAATATATCAATATCATTGTAGAAGTAAAACTATCTGCCTGATGAATAATAAGGGATAGAATTACTAACAGTAAAGTTATACATGCACATATCAATCTTATACAAAAACAAGTACCAAGGATATATTCTTTGCGTTCAGGATGTTTGGAGAGTTCACGAATCTCTATATTGTCCAATCCAAAAGTTGAAATGATGGTGAATATGGATACGTAACTGATGACATAGTTCATAAGACCAAACTTGTCAGGGCCCAAATATCTGGCCACTAAAATACCAACCAATAGGGCACCACCCATATTGACAATTTTTCCTGAAAGTGCCCACGCCACATTAGTAGCCACCTTCTTCTTATTTCCCTCAAGTTTGATATGTTTCTTAGAAAACAATGCCATACATTTCTTATAAATGATTATTCTGTTTATGTTGATTTACTTTCCGGGTCTTGATGACAGATACGGTTTTTTGAATAAGTTTCCACCAAATGAAAATATATCCTTTTCCTTGAGGTATTTTTTTTATACAAGCCAATGGTCCGTAAGCAAAAGCTTTGATGAAGGAATAATTGATATTGGCATATTCTGACAAATGATATACATATTCAGAATAATAAAAAGCCTCACCAGTAGGTGCTGGACGTTTGGCTCTGTCATGGAATCCGGCCACTTTAGGCGAATATGCTATTTTCAATCCGTGATACTTAACACGGTTTACATAGTCAATATCTTCTCCATAATGATAGAAAAGCGGCGAGAAACCTCCGACCATCTTCATTGTTTTACGTGGCAACATCCAAAAAGCTGCATTTACGAACGGAATATCTATATAATCTCGTTTATCAGACATGCATAATTCCCTATTTGATTGTTTGCTATATGTCTGAAATCCAAAATCAAGATTATCCCCTTTTCCATCCAGATGCACCGGGGATAGAATTCCGTATTCAGGATGCGTTTGTGCTATCGCAACAAGTTCTTCAATGGTATGATTGTCAATCCAAGCATCTTGATTTAAGAGAAATGCAAAGTCGTATCCTTCGTCCAAGGCAAACTTCATTCCTATATTGTTGGCACGTCCGAATCCTAAATTCTCTCCAGTTTCGATAAGACGTACTTCTGGATAATCCTTTTTGACAATGTTTATGGTTCTGTCTTTTGAACCATTATCTATAACCATAACATCTACAGGGTAGGTACTCTTGCGAAGACTTCCCAAACAACGATCTATCCAATGTTCAAAATTATATGATACGATGATTATTAAAGTTTTCATTGTTTTAACATATTTGCATTTTTAAACTTCTGCTTCCCAACCAATGCCACACCGTTACATATCCGATGTAGAGTATCACATAAACTTTCAGCATGGTTACTACCCCGTATGGGCTGGTCAATATCAGACAGATAAGTATAAGCATTCCTTCACAGATGACTCCCCACATGTAGAGGTCGCTTCGTCCACGACTGATAAGAAGCTGCTGATACAAGTTGGTAACAGGTACGAATGCTCCACTGATACACAATAATTGTAACAATGGAATTACAGGTGCCCATTTGTCTGTAAGCAGATTCATAACAAGTCCTTCAGCTACAAAAGCCATACCCAACATCAATGGAAACGATATGCTACAGGTAAAAAGCATTAGCTTCATAAATGCTCTCCTTTGAAATTCCTGCTCATCCCTTAGACTGGAAAGTACGGGTTGTGCCACACTGTTTATTGTCCCTAAAATGAACAGCCCCCCCATACTACTCCATTTGTAGGCTTGGTCATAGAAACCCACATCGCGGGTATTGTAATAGCGTCCAAGAATAAGGGAGAACAAGTTATAATTCACATGACTGAATATACCTGTCACCAACAACTTGCTACTGAATCCGAACATCTCTTTCAGTGGATTCAAATTGATATTGAGTGTAGGACGCCAAGGTGAGAAATACCAATATAGGATTGTTGTCAGGCCTATACAAACAAGATTTTGAGTAGCTATACTCCAATAAGAAAAACCGTTGTAAGCCATTGTTATTCCTACACATCCTGAAATTGTCAAAGCAATGATTTGCGAAATAGCCCGTTGTTTGACTTTCAAGTACTTGAACAATACTGCACCTTGAGCCGTTCCAAATGCGGATAATACAAATCCTAAAAAAGAATAACGGGCCAATGGTGTGAGTTCGGGCTTATGATAAAAATCAGCTATCAGTGGGGCACACAAAAATAATAGAATATATAATCCCAAACTCATTAGGATGCTGAACCAAAAGACTGCATTATAATCCTCATGTCTGAACATCTTTTTGTTCACCAACGCCGCTGTAAATCCACTCTCCTG
>JAZNRI010000045.1:0-60430 GCA_045590655.1 Lachnospiraceae bacterium
GCCTTATCGATGCCTTCTTCTTTTAACTTCTCGATAATTTTAACCTCGGTTGCGATACTCGCATGGTCGGTGCCGGGCTGCCAAAGGGCATTGTATCCCTGCATTCTTTTAAAACGGATTAAAATATCCTGCATTGTATTATCCAATGCATGTCCCATGTGAAGCTGGCCTGTAATGTTTGGAGGCGGAATCACAATGGTAAAAGGTTTTTTATTCTCATCCACTTCTGCGTGGAAATATTTCTTTTCCAGCCATTTTTCATAAAGACGGTCCTCAATACCATGAGGATCATAAGTTTTTGCAAGTTCTTTGCTCATTCTCAAGTACTCCTTTTGCTCTATTATAAAACATCTTCTGTTTCAATTTTTGATTTCCTAAAATTGCCAAACTCAAATCGTATAAAAACATTAAACTCTATTTTACAACATATTTGCCGTCTTTCGCAACACTCTTTCAAAAATCATTATAAAAATCTACTGTTTAAATTCGATTTTCACACTACCCATGGCACAGCTCATAGTTATTTTTTTGTTTGAACCATTGTCAATCCAGCGTTCCATTACCATTCCTGCCAAGGTATCCGTACCGATTTGCACGCTTTCTGCCGAACCGGATATATCATAATTATAGTCTTCCTGCGCACAGGCCAAAGCCATATCCAGATGTCCCATACCGCAGTTTAAAATAATATCTCTTGTCGTAGTACCGGTTATTTCAAGGGCTCCCATACCAAGATTCACTTCCATGGTGCCTGCTTCTGCATTCTCAATAACAGCCTCTGCGGTACTAACCTCTAACTTCAATTCGTCCGCAACCAATGTTTCCACGGACAGTTCTCCGATTCCGGCCGTAATCGTTGTATGATTGAAATCAATTTCACCATTCACTATATTACTGCCACAGATGGAACTCATGCTCAGCTCATCGCCCTTAAGTGATGCCGAAATTTCAACCTGCTCCGCCGAACAGAAAAGAAATACTTTCTGGTAAATATGCCCGTCAGGTACATATAACGTAATTTCTGACTCTTCTTTATTGCCTAAATCTTGTGGGACAACGCTCAGATATAATGTTCCGTCAGCTACATAGCACTGGAATTCTTCCGCACCGACACTTTGCACGCCAAAGCAATCGTTCCCGGAAGGTACAATTCTGCAGGTTCCGTTAAAAACGCTGATATCCATATTGGTTACTTCTGACGCATCTGCCAGTGACAAATTCGTATAGTCGCCGACGATTGTTTCATATTCTTCGTTTATTTTTACCGAAAATTCATCGATATCTACCGTAAATCCGTTAATGTTGGTAATGCGCTCCAATAACGGAATTCGCTCCACGCTTTCTGACACCCCTACACGAACAAGATGCACAAGTTCCGTTACTTCTTTGCTTAATTCTCCGGCACCACCCATCAAAAGACCGGCAATCACCATAATCGCTCCGACGGTAACACATGTAATTGCAATTTTAAACAGGGATTTAATCCTTCTTCTCATGATTGTCCTCCCTGCCCGTTATCTTTTTGAACAATACAGGCACTGCCACGCCGTACCACCAAAACACAAAACATTCCAGCAACAAAGCAACGCCGATATTACACACACCAAAGCCCATCACCGCAACGGCACCCATAGGCATGGAAAAAAGTTTCTCGATCCCGATTCCGACCATTGCCACACCGGCAATCAACTGCCCCAATCCCACTACAGCCAGTAACAGAATACTGAAAAATAAAACGAGTAAACACACAAAAAGCAAAATCGCCAAAGCATTCACAAATGCAAGCGGAATAAAAAGAATACAGATTGCAAGAATCATTTCCAAAGCTAAATTTTTCTGTTCCGCTTTGTGCTCGCTCATACTCGCTCCTTTCTCAATAAAATGCTGGAATCTAATAACATTCAATTTAGTATTATATTATTATTTTATCTGATTTACAACATTTCTTCTCTTTTTTGCATTTTTGACCGAGTTGGTTAATTTTTATGACGTTTACATAAAAAATATCCGCTTTTGTCCACTTATTTTCGCTTTTTCCACACAAAAATAGTGACACAATTGCTTTATGTGGATAACTTTTAACGATTTTATCCAACAAATCCACCATTTCCACCGTTTTATCCACATATCGAATCTTGCAAAAAATTGTCGTTCTGATAGGACATCCGTGTCATTTTGAGTGTCATTTTGTCTTTTTTTGTCGAAATGCAGTTACATAACATCTCTGCTAACCACTTTTCATTATGCACATCATAAAAATCCATTGACTCATTGACTTCCTTCTACAATCCCCCGCTTTGTTCCCAAAAGGCCTCCACTGCACCCGTAACATTATTTACATCCACTACCTCATAAGAATTCCATTCCCTTGGGAATAGTCTTTGATAAGAAGACTCCAGGAAACGTTCTTCAAGAAGTGCAACAATTCCCACATCTTCGGCAGTACGAATCACACGTCCTGCCGCCTGCAATACTTTGTTCATTCCGGGATAAGTATATGCATAATCAAACCCCTTCTGCTCTGTCTCATCAAAATGTTTACGCAGAATATCCCGTTCCGGTCCCACTTGCGGCATTCCGTTTCCTACGATAATTGCACCAATCAGCCTCTCTCCCTTTAGATCAATTCCTTCCGAGAAGATGCCGCCCATCACGCAGAAGGCCACCAGACTCTTTTGGACAGACTCATTTTCTTCAAAACAATTCAAAAAAGCTTCACGCTCATCCTCACGCATACTTTCGCCCTGCATAAGAATTTCATCTTTCTCAACCGGTGTAAAGCAGTCGTATACCGCGTTGGCAAACGCGTAAGAAGGGAAAAATACAAGGTAATTACCTTTTTTGACCGAAGTAATGCTACGTATGTAGAAAGCAATCCTTTCATACATTACAATGCCTCTGCTCCGATATCTGCTGGTAACATCTTTTGCAATAAAAAGTCCCCTTTTCTCAGGATCAAATACTGACTTCGCATATACTTCATAGTCCTCCTTTGTTCCGCCTAAAAGACTTTTATAATATTGAATCGGCAATAATGTAGCCGAAAAAAGCGTAGAACTCACGCCTCTGTCCATGCAGGTTCGCAGGTGATACGACGGATTTACACAGAACAGGCGACATACAAAACGGTCTTGCCCTTCGTACTTTAAATATATTCTGTAATTATCGTCCAAACCTTCCCAAATCAACAGAAAATGGGACAATTCAAAGTAAAAATCAAGAATTTGACTACGTAAGTCAGTGTCTTTTTCTTCATCCTCCAGATACTTTTCAATCTTGCTGTACAGATTATTAAGGCGCAATACCAAAGAAGAAATCCGTTCCGGTGCATCCAACTCCAGAAAATCACCCTCACAACTCCTTTTTAAATTCAGCATTTCTTTATTGCAACTGTTTAATTGACGTACAATGGCCTCCAGCTCCGGATACAACTTTGTTTTATTATCCGTAAAATCCTTAATCGCTGCTCTTAACTCCAACATATCCTCTTTTACAATTTGGGCAGAATACATTTCGCGCCCTCGTTCCAGAAGATTGTGGGCCTCATCAATCAAAAACAAATGCTCGCCTTTTGCACCTTCCGCAAAGAATCTTTTCAAATAGACATGCGGATCAAACAAATAATTATAGTCACAAATAATGCCGTCGGAATACAAACTCATATCCAAGCAGAATTCAAAAGGACATACCATATATTGCTCTGCGTACTCTTCTATTTTCTCCCTTGTAAAAGCATCCTCTGTCGTCAGCAAATCATACATAGCGTCATTGATGCGATCATAATGTCCTTTCGCATACGGACAGTCCTTGGGATTGCATTCTGCTTTCTCCATCGGACATATTTTTTCCTTGGCAGTAATAACCACCGTTTTCATACGCAGTCCCGCCAGGCGCATAATATCATATGTATCCGCTGCCACTGTTCTTGTAATCGTTTTCGCCGTAAGGTAAAAAATACGCTGTGCCTTACCTTCTCCCACTGCCTTAACGGCAGGAAACAGGGTTGATATGGTTTTACCGACTCCCGTCGGTGCCTGAATAAATAATTTCTTCCGGTGACAGATTGTATGGTATATATGTGTAACCAATTCTTTCTGCCCCTCGCGATATTCAAAAGGAAACTCCGTAGCTTTGATGGAATTCTGACGTATTTCTCTCCATTGCACTTCAAAATCAGCCCACTTCTTATATTGACTCATTAAGTCATTGAACCACAGAGTAATATATTCACGACTATATTCCTCTTCAAAATAGCGTATTTCCTCAGTTTCTAAGTTGCAATACGTCATTCTGACCGAAATTTCCTCTAATTCATTTTGAACGCAATAAAAAAAGGCATAACACATTGCCTGAGCAAGATGCACAGGCTGCGGTGCCTCTAATTTATCAATTTCTCGGTAAGTACCTTTGATTTCATCAATCACAACACCTGTAGAAGTTGTAATTACACCATCGGCACGTCCCTCAATTACAATCGTATAATCATCTGTAACGAAGCGATACTTCATCGGCACTTCTGCTTCATAAGCGCTCCCTGCTCTTCTCTGAAGCATTCGATGAATCCGGCTACCTTCTTGCATAGCCTGTTCACTTGCCTTGGCAGAATGGCGACTATCAATATCTCCGGAACGCATAATAAACTCTACCAGGTTGCGGACTGAAATATGGATTTCCACGTTATTAGTCCTCCCGATACCCTCTTATAACAAAGGGGCATCTACGTCAATGTGTCAAAAATCTTAAGAAATTTAACACATCGACGTTTTCTACTCTCTTCTCTGTACTGTTATATTACCACAACTCGGTTCCTTTTTCAATGCTTTTGCAGAACATTTGTTCTTATTTTTTATTAAAATAATAACCGCTGCAATAAGCATGACTGCTGATACAATACCGCTAACGGGTGAATATACCGCTTTACTTATGTTTTCAAATTCATATGCAACATCCGATAAATGATTCGCAAGCATATGGAACAACACCGAAGCCGCAAAACTCCCCGTCCATTCATACACAAGTGCCAGCAAGCATCCCATAATAAAAGCATAAATACCCTGCACCAAATTTCCGTGATAGAAACCAAACAACAGGGCCGATATCAAAACTGCCGCCCACACCGGCGAAATCCCCCGCAATCTTTTATAAATGACCTGTCGAAACAGAAGTTCTTCCGAAACCGGTGCTACAATCTCATAACAAAGAATTCTTGCCCACCATGGAATACCAAAGAAGGCGCTTTCTTCCGGTGCCACAGGCTTTGCAAACAACTCTTCCCAGGGAATCATCCCCAGAAGAATATTAAACAATGCTGATGCACTATAAGCCATTACTACTACAGTAAATAATTGCAATGCCGGCTTATATTTTATTTTCAATTCGATTTCGGGCTTCTTGATTGTGCACGCAACCGCTAACGCCGCCACGGCCATTCCTATAGCATTTAAGTACATGCTATGCCATTCCCGCACAACCGGTATCCATGATAACAGGGACAGCGCCAGCAAATAGCCCACAATATATATGCCGATGCTTCCGCAAATCATAAAAAGTGTCTGAAATACTTTTAATTTTTTATCCATTTTTAACTCCGTCATAAAAGACTGTCTACTGACAATCCAAGACTTATATATATATTTCACATTCCGGCTTCAAATATTATGCATCAAGCTTGCCTAACAAAAGTTCCTGCAACTGCGCTACCGTATCTACCACATAGGTCGCGCCGGCCTCCACCAATTCATTATCCTTGGCAAATCCATACGTCACCCCAATGCTGTCGATGCCAAAGAACTTAGCGCCGTTAATATCGAAATGGCGGTCTCCCACCATAACAGCCTGCTTCTTACGTGTTTCTTCGTCTAAGCCCATACGGCGGAAGGCTTCCTCAATGACGTCTTCCTTTTCACCGCGCTTTCCTTCCATATCACTGCCGGCCACATAATGGAAATAATCATACAAATCAAAATGCTTCAAAATGTCTTCCACATATACCTCCGGCTTGCTGGACGCCACCGCAAGAATATATCCTGCATCTTTTAACGCTTTTAACATGGTCGCAATGCCCTCGTAAGGCATATTTTCATATTTGCCTACCACGGAATAACGCTCCCTGTAAAAAGCCACGCCACGGTCGGCCTCTTCACCTACAATTCCGTAGAATTCACGGAAACTTGTTTTTAAAGGCGGTCCGATAAAACACTCAAGCTCCTTTAATGTCGGTGCCGGTCTTCCCAATTTGATAAAAGCATGTTGCACCGACTTACAAATTCCCTCTCTGGAATCCGTAAGGGTTCCGTCCAAATCAAACAATACAACTTTATACATAATCATTTCCTTTCTAATCTACCGCAATGACCTGATGAAGGGCAAAGGAGTAAATCAGTTTTTCTTTTACTTTTTTATGGGTCAGACGCTCTAAGGCCTGTGCGTAGTATTCCAGCTGTGTATGGTATCTTTTCACCAATTCTTCCGCCTCCGAAACACGGTCCGTCTTATAATCCATCAGCACCAATCCGTCTTCTTCCTCGAAATAAACGTCAATGACACCCTGCACCAAAACTTCTTCCTCTTCCGGAAACTCTTCCCTAACGGTATTGGCCTTGACGCCTATCATAAAAGGTTGCTCCCTTCGAAGTTTTCCCTTCTTCTGCGCCTCGCCCATTCGTTTTGCCAAATCTGTCTGCATAAAAGCCGACACCTTCGACGCACTCACCAGCTGATTATCTTCCGCAGAAATACGCAGTTCCTCAATGGAACGTTTTCTCACACTCTCAATTGCCTCAGCCATATGATTATCTTTTAAAGCAATTGTAAAATCCATAAGCTCCATCACGCGATGGTACGCGCTACCGCGTCTTCCGCCGGTGATAACCTCTTCTTCCTCCGAAATAAAAGCAGGTACATAAGGCTCAAACTCTTCTTCCTGATACAATTCCTGACAGCCTTCCGATTCTTCCACATAAGCTGCCTTTTTCAACTCGGATACCGTTGTTTTAGTATAAAGGCCTTCCAAAGAAGTGTGGGGATATTCATAGGCCTCCCAGGTAGCGCAAGCAGGCAAGCCTTTTAATGCTTCCCTCAACATACCGGTTTCTACCTGTTCAGCTGACTGTTGCATTTCAAGAATGTCCGTGGTGTATTCTTTTATCTCGAACAAATCCTCATTTTGCAGCGCAATGTGCAATACCATATCCATAAAAGACTCTGCTTTCAGAATATCATACACGTTTGCTTTGTTTCTTACAACCTCCGGCATCACACCTTTTCCGAGTAAAATCAGTTTTTCCTTGGCTCTGGTCATAGCAACATATAAAACACGCAAATCTTCACCGCGGCTGTCATTTTTCTTTTTGACCGCAATGGCGTTCTTCAACTGTGTCTTTCTTCTGCACCGAAGAGTAAGATCAATACAGTCTCCTGCAATACCGCAATCTGCATCCATCAACAGGGGGGCAGAAAACTCCTTTTTGACGAAAGCATTACCGAAACCGGCCACAAAGCAAATTGGAAACTCTAAGCCCTTACTTTTATGAATTGTCATAATGCGGACCACATCTGCATTAGCATCCAAAATATTCGCCTCGCCAAAGTCCACCTCTTTCTCCTTAATCATCTCCATATAACGAATAAAATCAAAGAGTCCGGTGTAGCCACCGCTTTCAAAAGCTTTGGCCTTCTGCAATAAAACCATTAAGTTTGCTTTTCGCTGAGTACCTCCCGGGAGTGCTGTACAATAATGCAGGAAACCTGTTTTTTCAAAAATAGCTTCCATCAATTCATAAACGCTGTGATAAATTGTTTCCTCACGCCAGCTCTCAATTTCCTGTATAAAAGCCTCCGTCTTCTGTCTTAAGCACGGATCACTTCCCTTCAAGGCATACTCTGCTAAGCTGTCATAAAGGCGCCCCTTTTTCTTATTAAAAACACGAATACGGGCAATTTCTTCTTCCGTAAATTTACCAAACACCGAATGCAAAACTCCAAGTAACGGAATATCCTGTCTTGGGTTATCCAATATTGTCAAATAGTTTAAAATCGCCTTCACTTCAGTTGCCGCAAAATATCCGGTTCCGGACGCCACATAGGTAGGAACGCCTTCTTTTTCCAGGATTTTCTTGATAATATCATCCACGCCGTTGGCCTTGCGCAACAGTATCACCATATCCTTAAATTGCGCCGGTCGCATCTTTTCGGTCTTACTGTCCTTGACTAACGTCTCACCCACAAGCTGTTTAATGTGTGATGCCAGAATATATGCCTCCGCCTCTACATCCGTAAGATGATTCTGTACAAATTCTTCTTTGTTGTATAAAAGTACTTCCGTCTTATAATTACTCTCTGTTTGCTCATAGGCGGCGCCAAGATAAAGCTTTGCGCGCTCATCATATTCTACGCGGCCAACCTCCGGAATCATTAACTGCTCACAAACCGCATTTACACTTTCGATTACTTCTTTACGGCTGCGGAAATTCATAGACAAATTCACCAGACGGTCTTTCCCTGTCTCTGCATCAAAAGCATTATATTTCTCCATAAAAATTTCAGGTCTTGCCAGACGAAAACGGTAAATACTCTGCTTTACATCCCCCACCATAAAACGGTTCCCGAAATCTTCTTCCTGACGGCTGATACTGTCAATCAGACACTCCTGTACCTGATTACTGTCCTGATACTCATCTACCATAATTTCTTCAAAATATTCCCGGTAGTTCACTGCAACTTCACTTGGAACATATTCATCGCCTTGTTTCTTCAGTAAAATTTTCAGCGCCAAATGTTCCATATCTGAAAAATCAACAATATTTTTTTCACGCTTTTTACACTCAAACAAAACCGCAAATTCCAGCACGCATTTTAACAATGCGGCAATGGTTTTACCGGCTTCTACATTATCCGCTGTCATTTCTTCTATCGACGCATAGTAGAATTGTTTTGTAATATCCTTAATACTTTTTTTACAGCGTTCGCGCAGGTCTTTTACTTCTTCTTTTATGGTTTCATCAACATCATCAATCTTTTTTCTGGAAAACGCTTTAAAAGTATGCGTTGCATACAACTGCGCTCTTTCATCGTATTTTGCGGTCTCTGCCAAACGTTTATAAAATTCGATATCATCCGTCAAGGCTTCTTCGTAAGTGTACGGACCGCCACTCTGTCGACACAATTCTATCGCCTCGCAGGAAGCTTCTCTACACATCTCAAAAACAGCATTCTCATAGTCAAATATAATTTTTTCAAGTTCCTTGTTAAAGCCGCCGTTTTCACCCTGTAACTCTGCTATACAAGCGTTTAAATAATCCTCCGGAAACGGATTACTCTGCGAAAAAAGATGCAATTGTAAAAGCATATCTTTCAAGTCTTTGTCTCTTCCGTTGCCGGCATACTTTTCAATCAGTTCAAGAAACTCCGGCTGACTTTCATCATATTTCTGCTCAAGATATTCTTCCAGTGTTTCCTGCTGTAACAGTTTTACTTCTCCGTCATCCGCTATTCGAAATGCCGGATCCAACTGAATTTCATGAAAATGATTTCGAAGAAGATAAAGACAAAAACTGTCTATCGTAGTAATCTGCGCATTATTCAGCAACGTAAGCTGCTTACGTAAATGACTATTATCCGGCTCCTCATCCAGTTTTTTACGCATTGCCTTCGCGATTCTTTCACGCATCTCAGCCGCTGCCGCATTTGTAAAAGTTACAATCAGCATACGGTCAATCTGAATCGGATGCTCTTTATCACAAATTCTTTGAATGATACGTTCCGTAAGCACCGCCGTTTTACCGCTGCCGGCAGCTGCAGATACCAATATATTGCAATTCCTCAGATCAATTACCTTCTGTTGATCCTCCGTGTACTTCACCGCCATCAGCTATACTCCCTTCAAACTCCTCTAAGTTCATCACCTTCGGTTGCATTTTCTCATATCCCTTTATCTTTGCATCAAATCCGCATACATCTTTATATGCGCAATAGGTGCAAGAATCCTTTTCCCCGATGATTGTGGGGGAAACGTCAATTTTACCGTTCACAATCTGCTCTGCCAATTGAATGGTTTTATCTTTCGTATAATCCAGAATTTTATTTAAAACTACCGGGTCATAAACGCTTTTGGTTAATTTAATTCCGTCTTTGGTCACACTGACCGGCACCACCATAGAATGTTGTTTTAAATCATGATCCAAAGCATCTACAATTCCTGCCCTTGCGGCTACGGCTCCACTGGTCTTCAGTGCACGAAGCACCTCTTTGTCACTCTCTTCCGGAGTCATAACCTTGTCTGTGGAAATAATGGGATCCTGTGTACAATAATACAGCATAGCTGCCGGTACCACATCTTTGTTCGGATATTTCTCCCGCAACATTTTAACTGCCTGACTTAAATAAACCGCCAACTGCAGAGAAACACCATAATAAAGGCTGTTAATATCAAACTCATGCTGACTGGATTTATAGTCTAACACTTTTACAAATACTTCATCCGGTTGGACACAGGCATCAATGCGGTCAATGCGGCCTTTTAAAAGAAGTTGTCCGCTTGCGCTATTTAAGCCATCTTCTTCTGCCTTTGTTTTCTCTTCCCCGTTTCCGAAATTATAAATATCCGTAAACGTTTTCTCATATGCAAAGGGCTGAAAGCTTCCGTGTTGCAACTGCACCTGCAACGTATTGATACTGCGTTGTACAATACGCTTCAACTGATTACGGTAATAACGGTTCTTCGCGCCTTCCTGTAAAATAGCACCATCGTAATTCACCGCCACTTTATCAACCGCTTCTTCGATAAAATCGTCAATCACATCACTGTCTATCGTCATCCAGTCTAAATTCTCAGCCACCAGCTTTTGACCGAACATTTGAAGAATATCATGCATAACATTACCCATATCCATATTCTCAAAACCGTATTCTTCACGTTCTTCCAAATGCAATCCGTAAGAGATAAAATGCGCATAGTGGCACCCGGCAAACTTCTCCAGACTGCTGATACTGCACTCTAATATCTTACCATATAACTCTACCGCAAGCTTACGCTCTAACTCGGTAGGATTATAACGCATAAAAGCCGCTTCCGTAATATCGGAAAGCCATTCCTTATACTCTTCCCTTCCGGACAAGTCGCCGTATAACGCAAATAATTCCCTGCTTTCTTCCGCAGATAAATTGCCTGAAACATATTCGCACAGTAGAGCACTGATTCTGTTTTTGGCATCTTCCGCAGATAAAATTACCGCGTTCCGGCTTTGTGTTTTTGTCTCAAGTTGCGGAAACAATTTTTCTAATTCCGTAATCAGATAGGCCGGTCTCTTACTACTACCGTCTTCTTCCATAACCGCATAGGACAAGTACAAATGCTCTGAAGGCTTTGTCAAATTCATATATAAATATAAATGTTCAATAAACATCTGGGATGCCGGCGTAGGCGCAAGCTCTTGACCGGAACTTAGAAGAAATTCCCTTTCCATATCGGAAATAAGACCGCCCTTACTGCTGCTTTGGGGAATATTGCCATCGTTAACACCAAGGAAAAACAAGGCTTTTATATCTTTTAGTCTGGTTCTCTCAATATCACCTACCACAAGCAAATCCACGCCCTGGGGGATGGTGCGGACACGAATTTCGCCAAAGCCTGCATCCAAAATATCCGAAAACTCCTGCAGCGATAACAAATCCTCATCCAGCAATTCCGCAATCTGATTAAATAAATCCATAATCAATCTATAAATCTGTCGATATTCCAATGCGCCCGACAAATCATTTCGTTCTTCTAACTGTGCCGCATAATCTTCCAGTTTCTTCTCTATATTCTGCGCTACGCAGAATTGATAAAAGACTTCACACCATTTACGTGCAGGAAGAACGCCTCCCCGGCTATCTGACACAAGGGTGGCAAATATGTCTGCCAATTCCGCTCTTAAATCGTTAATGTTTGCAAATGCTGTTTCATCTTTTTTACTTTCTTTATGTGCATACTTAAAAGGCGTACTCCATGCCGAATATCCTTTGATTCCTCTTGCCCTTACATAATTTTCCAGTCTGTCAATTTCTTCTCTCGTAAAATCCGTCATACCGCTGCGAAGGAAGCGAAATACATCCGTATAGTGAAAACCGTAACGCAATACCGCAATGGCATTACGAAGAAATGCCACAAAAGGATTGCTTAATAAATCCCTCGTTGCATCCATAAAATAAGGCACGCCATACTTTTCAAACTGTTGACGCAAAGGTGCTTCATACTGACTCATATTGCCTGTTACTACAGCAATATCACGATAACGATATCCCTGTTTTGCAATCATTTCAAACATTTTGGCACACAGACAACTACATTCTTCACGCACGTTCGCCGCCCTGACTATTTGGATGGAAGAAACAGACTCTTTGTAAGTACTTCCCTTTTCACGGAAAAGATTACGTTCCAAGTGGGAGAGTTCTGCATTGTGTTCAAAGCGCTTTACCGGTGTATGCGAAAGCATTACCTCGTCTTTCATCGGAAGACGGTTTAACTCAGCCTTCTTTTGTAAATTCCTTACCGTCTGACGACTCAAATGAAATAAAAAGTCCTCGCCTTCCATACGATAAGGACTGTATCTGTGATCCATATCCAACGTAATAATGACGTTCTCAGACAAACACATCAGCTCTTCAATAACGTTATTCTGAATCGGTGTAAAACCTGTAAAACCATCGAATACAAAAGTACTACGTTTCACCGTCTGGGACAATTTTAAGCGTTTTGTCAATAAATCCAGAGTTTCTTCTTTCGTGATAAACTTATCTTCACATTCTTTTAAAAAGGCTCTGTAAATATGACTTAAATCTTTTAATTTTAAATATAAAGGTCTTTTATGTTCGGAATATTCTGAAAGTTTCTCCACATCCTCCGGTTTCAATCCGTACTGCATAAATTCCGAAAGGATTGATTTCACTTCCTGAATATAGCCGGGTTTCTTCAAGCCCACGGCAAGGACAGGAATATGTTCCTTCTCCGCTTCTGCAACCTTACGAAGCAAAAGACATTTTCCGGTATCATCAAGTACCAAGCGGTCATCCCTTCCCACCTCTTCAAAGATACGGTGAGACAAACGACCGAAACTTAACACATCAATATTTAAAATCCCACCGTCGGGATGCATTTTAACCATTTGCTTCTGTGTCTGCATTGTAAACTGATCCGGTACAATCATAAAATAATTCTTGTCCGGATTTGCAATCGCCTGATTTATTATTTCCTGTTGTACACCTACACTTTTTCCTGAGCCGGAGGCTCCGAACCAAAACTGCAAAGCCATTTTTTTCTCCTGTTTATATCAAATAATTTCTTCTTTCAAATATTGAACAAATTAAAGTTTCTGCAAATTTTCCTCTTATTCAGTATAACATAAAAGGCCACTCTTACCAAGTCATAAACCCTTGATAAAAGTGACCTAATGGTTCATATAATACTAATCTAATTATACTGCAACAGTTCCTATGATACCGCCTGTGCAATATCAAAATACAATTCTCTCTTGCCAGGCAATACGGTATCTTTGGCCAGAAATACAAATGCAAGAAGGATCATATGAGTATCAATCGGCTGAATCTCAACATTGTTCTGCTTTGCATAATCCTTACAATAGCTTTCAATAAGACGAACCGCATATTTTGCTCTGGTCTTGATTCTGGTATCCTCGCACTGGAGTAATTCAGCAGTTTCCTGTAATTCAATGTTATCATAAAAATATGCAAGTGCGGTAATCAAATGTACCTCAGGCAACTGCGAGATATAATTTGCCGCAAGGGCTGCAGTCTCTGCTTCGGTAAACATAGTTGCTCCACCTTCTACAACAGGTACCACAGGCATCTGATCAAATCTACCCATTTCTTCGTCCATAAGCATAGTAGAACAGCGTACATTCATCCAATCCATCAAATGTCCGTACATAATACCATTCATCCACTTCACAGCATCTTCCGGTTTCTGAAGTCTGCCAAGACGCATTGCCATACTCTTGTATATTTTTACAATTAATTTAGCCGCTTCCTCATCATTATTTACAATCATCTTAATGTGGAAATAGAAATCATTTGCGGTCAAATCATAAAGATCATGAAACGCCTTCTTATTTCCTGCTAACAATTCTCTCATAATAACTGATAACTCATATGTATGTGTCACGGTTATCCTCCTTTCGAGTCCCACCTCGTTATATTTTACACAAAATCAACCATTCCCCAATGGATTTGCTTTTCCCTTTTCCACAGATATTGCTTATATTTTTGAAGAAAAATGTGAACATTCTGTGATTTATTTATATCTTACCATATTTTAAAAAGAAATCCAGTGTTTTTTGGTAGATTTTAAAATATAAGAAATTCTAATCCGCTATTTTACGGCTGACTTCCGATTACCAAATCACCTTCACAGTATACAGCCATTTTATCTGCACCGCCTGCCGAGTAATCATTACTGAAATCAAAATTACTCCAGTCATCTTTCGCCACTCGGACCTGAATGGTTACTTCGTCTCCCGGACGTAATGCATCCTTAGAATCACACGTAATGGATAACTTGGTATCTGCATTGGCTTTGTTTCCGGAAACTGCCGTAAAGCTACCGTTTACTTTGTCCGTAATCGCAGAATACGTACTACCCGACAAACATGCATAATCACAGTAGAAATTCACAGTCTTATCTCCGTCATCCGTAAAGAAATATTGTATATCCAAATCAGAAAGCGCTACCGCCTCTTCACCGTCATTACGGACCGTGATAAAAAATGACATACTGGAACCGCTACCACTCTTAGACTGATTATCTACTGTCATAGTAAGTCCGTTTCCGCTTGCCGTATTGGTGCCTGCAGGCACAGTTGTTTCCTGCTGATTATTCTGGCCGCTGTTACCGGTTTGGTTTCCGGTATTTCCCTGCTGATTACCGGCAGTACTGTTACCTGCCGCATCATTCTGTACCGGTGTTGAAACCGCTACGCCTTCACCGTCAGGTTCCGAACCGAATATCAATTCTCCGTCAGCATATAAAGCCATATGAGATGCTTTTACAAGGCTGCTGCCGTTCGTTCCCGCAATATCCTGATAAGAGAAATCGTTGCTGTTATCCCAGGAAGAAGCTGAAGTCATTCTAAACTGTACTTCTTTTTTGTAACTGCTCTGTCCGCCCGGATAAATCGGTTCGCCTGCGAATTGAATCTCCACGTAATAAATGTGATTTTCTTCATCCCAAGGCATAACGCCTACTGCCGTTCCGCCCTGGCTGTAGTTTGTATTCAATGATATATCGCTTGCACTTCCGCCATTTGCATACACTTCGCTTAAATCCATAAAATAACGCAAAGTTACCTGATCCAAGCTTCTTGCAGGCCATGCGGAAGTATTGGTTACATATGCTTTTACCTCTAAATGATTATCACCTGTTACGTTTACACATGCATCAATATAAACCTCATCTACAGTCACTTCTTCCACCGCACCGAAATTCACCAGTGTCTGGCCGCCAAACTCTTCATACAGGCAAGCAAGCGCGCCAACAATACCTGCATTGTAATCGCAGGCAACTTCGTTATTGATATAGTTTGAAACCTCATCCCGATAACCGTCATTAGAATCCGGTCCGCCTACCAGTGCACCATACAAAGTATGTCTTGCTTCTGCAGGTTCGTTCATATTGTTACTGTATGAACCCTGCGCAGTTCTGTGATGGGGGTTCTGGGGATAATCCTCTCCGAATCCGATCAAATATGATCTTCCCGTATCGCCCAGCGCGTAGTTTACCTGCGCCACACCGAAGTCATGATATGTCGCTTTTTTACTGTCCGGACAAACATCGGAATTACTGTATACCAAAGCCACAAAGGCTTCTGTTGTAGAGTAACGCAAGGACCCCCACGAATCCAACCACGCAAGCCCTTGGGGGGAATAAGTAATTCGTTCTCCGTTTAATCCCGTAGTCCAATAATCCAAATTATCTTCTACAAGCTGTTTGTAGGTAGAATCCCCTGTTTCCATTGCCAATAAAGTCGCAGCACCGATAGACACATTATCCCAGCAATGCGCCCACTTGGGATTGGTATCCGCCTGGGCAAAATATGTTTTGGCATCAGCCAGATACTTATCATCACCGGTAGCAATATATAACCAGGCTGCTGCCCAGGTTAATTCATCATAAAAACCGCTATGGGAAGTATAAAAGCCGTTTGCCGCAGTATAACCCGCATCACTCTTTGTCGCCGCCGCAAATTCATACAACTGAATCGCATGTTCCAAACATTCTTTGGAATACTCCGGATCTTCATCCTTAAAAATTACCGAACAAGATGCCAGTGATGCCGCCGCCCCTGCGCTTACCGTCGAACCCGGATTCTGCATATCCACTTTATACGAAGGACGATTCATCTGCATCACTTCCGCAGGGCCCCACCATGAATGGTCCGCAGAACCGTCACCAACCTGATAATAGAATACGTTCTCTTCCGGATGACATTTTATAAAATAATCATTGATCCAGCGGATTGTATCCTGGATATATACAAGCTGTCCGCTTTCTTCATAACTGTCATAGTTCTCATACACAGACCATGCCAAAGTGGATGACGTATATGCCATAGGCAAATTAAACTTTACATGGTCTCCGGCATCATATAAACCGCCGGTCAAATCCAGACCAACATCTGCACCGTCCGTCAAACCGGAATCGCCGCGCCAGTTACATCTGGTCTCTTCCGGCAAATCACCGGAACGCTGTAATTCATAGAAGAGAATTGCCTTCTGAAGTGCCTCGCCGTAATTGTATTTACCGGTTCCTTTTCTCCCCTCATATTCAGTTGCATTTTCAGAAAGTTCACCTGTATTAATATTAGTATTTGTAGTACTTCCGGTAAAATTATCATCATCTGATTCTTCAGAATCTTCCGATACGGTTTCTTCCACCGATTGCGTTTCGGTATTGCCTTCGGCCACTGTTTCCTTTTCACCTGTCACTACTTTAATAATTGCGAACGCAGCCGCAATCATGGCACCTACACCAATTACCATAACAAGCAGAATGATTAAAATAATCAACCACCATTTTTTCTTCTTTTTTTCAGTTTTTTGCGCCTGAACGCTATCTTTTTGGTTTTCCGCTACTCTTTCATTTATTTTTTCTGCAGTGCTATCTTCAACTGCAACAGTTTGTACTGTTTCATTTACTTTCTTCTTTTTATCTGACATTTTACTCATCTTCTTCCAAACCTCTTAAAAGTGCCTGCGTGTTCAACAACTCTTTCTTTCCTTTATTTGCACTTTTAGCATTTTTCTGCACTGCACTATTCGGTTGCGCCGTTTGATTTCCCGCAGGCATTGTACCGGCGTTGGCGTTGTTTCGGTTCATATTCTGATTGGTTACCTCGCCACCGCCTTTGGTCCAAACCCTTACATTAGAACTGCGCTTCATCTGTTGCGTAATATTACCGGAATTCTGCATTGCATTTCCCTGCATCTGTGATGCTCCCGCCCTTTGATTTGTCTGCGGTGTTGCCGTTGTTACTTTATTCGGCTGCGCTGTCACTTGTTTATTCACCTGAACCGCAGATGCCATTACCTGGGGATTCATGGATTTCTGTGCTGTAACAGTCGCATTATTCGCCTGGGACACACTACTCTCATAGCTTCTTTCTGCCATCATGGCACCGGCCTGAAGTGCCGCATTGGACGATGATTTTTTATCTGCTGCTGTGGCTTCCTTCCGGGCCTTCTTTTCAGCTTTAAGCAAACGTTTTTCATCTGCCTTTTCCTTGCGGGCCGCACTTTTACGCTTCATAGATTCTACAGGCACCAGTTTGGATAAATCCAAATGGAAACGTCTTACCGCAATATCCCAAACAAACCATACAGCTGCCATTACCAAAAGAATGGTAGACAAATTCCATCGGCTCTTTACGTGTTCCGGTTGCGTCGCAAACACTTCCGAAGCTTCCGTAATAATACTACCACCCACGGAAGCCACATACTCTTCCATCAACGTATTCTCAGGATAAAAACGATATTCCAACGAATACTGGTTAATGGCCGCCGTATTCATACTGCTGACCACTTCTTCCCCTTCTTTTTGCTGTACGTTAATCGTATATACACCTGTGGTTGCAGTTTCAATTTCCGCAATATATTCTCCCGGTTTTACGGGGTCCAAAACCACTTCTGTTGCATTACCTTCATCATCAAATACCATTGCAATTACTTCGGTATCTGCACTGAAATTTTCTGTGGTATAATGAATTTCCGAACGGCTTCCGTTCTGCTGCACTTCCACATATGCACCTTCCATACCCATATCCTGGGTAACATACTGGATAATATTGTGCCACATCAGCTGGGTATTCTCCCAACCCGAATAATTGGCAGACCACTCACCGGTCATATCGGAAGTCCAGGCAACGGTTTTACCCAATCCGTACTGCCAATAGCATAAAACAGGATCACCGTAATGTGACTGTAATAATTGGATACTTCTCTCTTTCGGTGTTGTTGCCACATATCCTTTTAAGGCAGGCAATCCGTCTACAACCACGTCACGCAGAATCGCGTCATTGGAAGTAACAATCGGTGTAAACTCCTCATGAATCAAATATGTATTCGAAGATAAAAATACTTCCTGCGCAAAAATTCTCGGAATATCCGTTGTGATATCCGTATAAAAATAACGTCCGTTACAACTTTCCGCAAGGTCTCTTAAAAGCGTTTCATTACAGCCTGTTCCTACCGCTACTGTGGACAATGTAATGCCTGCCTCGTTAATCGTCTCTTTTAACTCATCATAATCGCCA
This sequence comes from Lachnospiraceae bacterium, assembly GCA_045590655.1. GTDB lineage: Bacteria > Bacillota > Clostridia > Lachnospirales > Lachnospiraceae > UBA3766. The sequence continues at coordinate 18,801 of JAZNRI010000045.1, forward strand.
TAGGTATCCTGGCCGTCTGTCAGAAGAATGATATGCTTAATCTGCGCTTCGCATTCACTGACATCCGTTGCAGCTGCCAAAAGCGCAGGATAAATAGACGTACCGCCATCGATACCGATTGCAAAAATTTTATTGGAAATAGCACCCTTATCCGTTGCCAGCTGCAAAGGTACCACTCTGTCATAGCTGTCATCAAAAGCCATAACACCCACATAGTCGGTGTCACGCACATTCTCTACCGCCGCATTGGCCGCTTCTTTCGCCAAGTCAAGGTTCGTGATAATACCGTTACCGTCACTCATACTGCCTGACTGGTCAATGACCATTTGCAATGCCATAACGGGCACTTCATTCTCGCCTTGTAAATCCATTTTAACAGGTAAAACTTCTTCGATTACGGTATCACGATAATTACCCAGAGCAAAACTGTTCTGGCCACCGGTTACAATGAAACCGCCACCGTAATTTTTAATATAAGTCTGAAGGTTTTCCATAAAACCGTCACGTAAGTCATCCGCATAAACATCCACAAAAATAATTGCGGAATACTCTGTAAAATCAGACAAGGTTGCAGGCACCGTGGAAGGCGTCACGCAATCATATTTCACACCGATACTGTCAAGAATTCCTTTGAACTCTGTCGCCTTTCCTTCGGAACCTTCCACCAAAAGCAAGGGCAATTCTACTTCAATATTGGTATACGCCGAGAATTCGTTATTGATGGTAACCGTATCCTCTGTGGCTTCCACTGTTACACGGTAGGTCTTCAAACCTTCGTCCGTCTGGGTATCCATAAAAACAAAGCGGTTGGTTCCATCCTGTAACATAACGGTCTGCTGGCCTTTTAAGGTTCGGCCGGAATACAAACTTACCACAGCCTGACAGGCAACATTACTTTCTACTTCCACATTAATATTAAAATTCTCACCGATACCCACTTCTTCCGGAATGGACAAATCGCTGACATACACTTCGTTGGCAAGGTTTTCTTCCAACTTCTTTACCTGAAAATCACAACCGGTTGCCACTACATAAGACGCCGTATTTCGGATACTTCCCTCGTTCTCGTTACCATCGGTAATTAAAACAATACGCTTTGCGGAATCCTCCGGCATTTCAGCCAAGGCAATGTTTACCGCCTCTTCCAAATCCGTCGCTTCCGTTGTAACATCTGTCTGGAACTCCGAGAAAGAAATATCCTGGGAAATAAACTGTTCCACACGGCTGTCACTACCAAACGCAATGACACCCACGTAATCATGTTTTCCTTTTTCCTCCACAGCCTGATTAACAAACTCAATAACTTCTTCCCTCTGCTCCCTTACACTGTCGGAAACGTCCACGAGAAAAATGGTGGTAACGTCACGTCCCACCCATTTGATTGACACCTGCGCAAGCGCAAGAACCAAGGCTGTAGCCAAAATCGAACGCACCACAACCTGCCCTATTCTTGTCTTCTTATTCTGCGCAATCATATAGCGCATGGAAAAAATCAACAAACCGATGACTACCGGAATCAGTAGTAAAAACCACGGTCTTTCGAAAGAAATATCCATTTCTCACCTCTATATCAGCCTGGGCATAATCCTATGCCGGACTTTTACATCTTTTATACCTTTTACAATCCTATCTGCGGATATACGCAATCCACTCAACGCCAAGCAAACCGAGTGCAATTAAAATCACCAGATTTCGAAGATTTAACATACCGTTTACCGTAGTTTTAACGGTATCCGCATTTTCCTCCGTTACCATTGCCGAAGGGGCCTGGGTAATTACACTTTCAGATGAAGGGAAATTAACGGCAAATGCCCTCTCTACCCTGGCATTTCCCTGATGCTGTTCCACCAGATACACGCCCAGCTGATGCGTGTCCGTATAATTCATACGATAATCCGTCAATTCCGTTTCACTGCCGTCGGGCTTTGTAACCTTGGGTAATTTTACATTCAATTTACCGTTTATGGATACGGTATCTCCTGCACTTACCACTGTCTCACCGACCAGACCGGAAGTTGTACACTCATTCACAATATTATAAACTAAAATCGGGAATTCCATTTTCAAAGGCAAATCGGAATTGTGAAAATCAAAACCGATTACGCATATGGTCTGACTGTCCTTCTTGCCGATAAAACCGACGCAGGTATCTCCAACCTCAAGGAAGGTCTCGCCCCAATCCGGCTTTTCCAATGCGTATACATTGCTGACGCCAAAGGACAATTCATCCAGATATTCCGTCAAAGTATGATTCGCCGCCGAAACCATTACACCACCCATTGGTGAAACCGTTTCATACAACTCATCACAGCTTACATTCATAAAAATCATATTGCCTTCCGTGGGCAATACATCCGGTGCCATACCGTCGAAAATATATAAATCATATTCCTGGCTCGTAAAATCCGTAAAAGATGAAATGTCGTTAGATTTGGTAATTTCAATACCGTCCACCAACATCAACGCCTTCTCCAAATACACATTCGCTTCCGTCATCAGAAGAACTTTCGTTGTCTTCTCATCTTCCAACACATCGTAGCAGACATTATCGGCTTTCAGACCATCCTGCCCGCTGATTTCCACGCTCAAGGCATTGCCTTCAAACACTACATCATCGAAATAAACCACCTGCGATGAAGATGCATCAATCGTAAGCGTTTTAATCTGAATAAGCTCTTCATCACCGTACAGATTCACATCCGTGGTAATGGGTTCGCTACCGTGATTGGATATCTTTGCAAGCACCACAAGTTTCCCATTATTCACGCCGTGTCCTACATAATCCACACTGGTATTGTTGACCGGTACATACATATCCACAATGTAGCCTTCCACCTGCTCCATAGATACATTTGTATCGGTAAAACACACGGTTTCCACACTGTCCCACTGGGTCTGCATGGATTTCACCATTTCAATACCCGCAACACAGTCGCCTGCCGTATAGTTGGGCTCAATTGCTTTTAACTCGCTGATTGCCTGGGTTTTATCATCGGAATTACTTAAAACAAGCGTCGCTTTAGAGTTACTGGTAATAATAGAGATACCGGTACCCGTTTTAAGACTTCTGACATAATCCTCAGCCTCTTCCACAGCCGTTTCCAGCCTGGTATGCTCCTCATCATACAAGGCATTCATACTGGCACTGTTGTCAATAACGATGATTGCATGATCCGCCCCCGCGCTGCCACTCATAATATAGGGGGAGGCAAGTGCAATGATTAATGCAATCACTGTAATAATCTGCAGAATCAATAACCAGTTCTTTTTTAATTTTTCCCAAGGTGTATTGGCCTCAACGTTGCGATACATCTCTTTCCAGAGAAACAGGGATGATATAGGCATATCCACTGCCTTCTGTTTCAAAAGATACATAATGATGATAATCGGTATCAAAAGCAACAGAAAGAAAGGCCATAAATATAAAAATTTCACGTGCAATTCTCCTATTATGTATTACCTTCTTGGTGAAATTCTGGCAAGCGCTCCGAAGAACAAGGTATCCAAACTGTCGTCGGAACTTACCGGGATGTAAATTGCGGAATACTTCTTACATAAAAGTTCTGTATTCCTGATAAAATTCTGATAACTGTTTTTATACGACTTTAAGGCCGTAGCACTCATGGTAAGCCGCATATCGCCCGCCGTCTCACTGTCAATAAGTTTTACGGTGCCTTCAAAAGAAGGGTCGCGCTCTTCCGGCGCCAGTACATGGATAAAAACAATATCCTGATTTTTAAATTTCATATAACGAAAGACGTCTTCCATATCGTCACAATACCCGTCCGAAATCAAAACAGACATACCGCGACGGTCGAATTTTTTGCGATGGATGCTGGACAACAAATCTCCTGCGCCTTCAAAGGTAACGCCCTCCAGATAATCAATCACCTTGGAAAAGGCCTGTTTGCCGGTATAACTTTTCGGCGTTTCAAGCTTGCCTTCCTTCATCAAATTCAGGTACAGACGATCGGAATTCTCGAGTACCACATAAGATAATGCCGCCGCAATTCTTGCTGCACACACGCCCTTATTTGCCTCTCCGAAATCCATAGATTTACTGGTATCCAGAAAGATTTGAAAAATACCTTCCTTCTCCTCCATAAAAAGCTTGATATACAGCTTATCGAAACGCCCGTAAGCGTTCCAGTCAATTCGCCTGATATCATCGCCCAACTGGTATTCCCGGAAATCCGAGAATTCTACGGAATTACCCTTTGCATTGGACTTACGACCACCGCTCATTCCGGCAGCAAGTCTCATGGCAATGGACATGCGCAATGTATGTAATTTGGAATAAAATTCACTGTTAAATATTTTATCCATTTATGTTCCTCTTGCCTGTTTTTATATTAAAAACTGTATTTCTTGCAGTTTTATCAAAACAGTTTAATTGGTTTTAACAGAGTCTAAAATCTCTTTGATAATTGCATCTGCAGAAACACCGTCTGCAAGGGCTTCGAAGCTTAATACCAAACGATGACGAAGTGCAGGGTAAGCCACGCTCTTAATATCATCAAAGGATACATTAAAGCGATTCTCAAGCAATGCCTTCGCACGGGCAGTCTGGTAAATTGCCTGTGCCGCTCTGGGGCTGGCACCGCAGGATACATAACGTTTTACGAATTCGGAAGCACCTGCCACTTCAGGATGAGTCGCAACAACTACCTTCAATGCATATTCTGCCACAGCGTCCGCAATGGGAATATCACGGATGGCACTTCTCATAGCTACAATATCTTCGCCTGTCAATACAGGACGCAATTCTACTTTTCTATTTGTTACGGTAATATCCATAATCTGCTTTAATTCATCAATACTGGGGAAATCCACCTGGATTTTAAATAAAAATCGATCAAGCTGGGCTTCCGGCAAAGGATAGGTACCTTCGTTTTCAATAGGGTTCTGGGTTGCCAATACCATAAAAGGTTCCGCAAGCGCATAGGTTTCATTACCTACGGTTACGGTATGCTCCTGCATGGCTTCCAAAAGCGCCGACTGGGTTTTGGGTGTGGCACGGTTAATTTCGTCCGCCAAAACCAAATTGGCAAAAATAGGTCCCTGCTGGAACTGGAATACGTTTCTGCCGTCTTCTTTTACAATTAAGTTGGTACCTGTTACGTCGGCAGGCATCAAGTCGGGTGTAAACTGGATTCGTGAGAACTCCATGGAACATACGGATGCTACTGCTTTGACAAGCTGGGTTTTACCAAGTCCCGGCACACCTTCCAAAAGAACATTACCGCCGGAAAGCATCGCCAACAATACCTGACGGATTACCGATTTCTGTCCAATAATCGCATTACCGATTTCTGCTTCGGCAGCGTTTAACTTCTGTATCATCATTCTTAATTCGTTTTCATTTTGTATCATAGTGTCCTCCATCCGTTTACACATTTATTCATTTAATTCCGTAAAATAATCTCTGATTAAATCCTTCATAGAATCCGGAATATTACTGCTGTCCATATTGGTATATGCCTGATTGGTATAATCACCGATGACCTGATTATAATCCACTGACTGACCGCTCCAAGTTGCCGTCTGGTCCGAAGGGGTAAGGTAAGAATCCCCGCTGGAGTTTGCCTGCCCGGTGAGATTTTCATTGGTTCCCATATCGCCGTCGGGAATCATAACTCGCTCGCCATTGGAATTACCTTCCTGTTCTTCGGCATACTGGCTGCCATCATACCAGCCACTGCCTTGACCGCCGCCCTGACCGGAACTGGAGGAGCCGCTATCTCCTTGGCCCTGTTGACCTTGCTGACCTTGCTGACCCTGTTGACCCTGCTGACCTTGTTGACCCTGTTGACCCTGTTGACCTTGCTGCCCCTGCTGGCCTTGCTGACCCTGTTGACCTTGTTGGCCCTGTTGACCTTGCTGACCCTGCTGGCCTTGCTGACCCTGTTGACCTTGTTGGCCCTGCTGGCCTTGCTGGCCCTGTTGACCTTGCTGGCCCTGCTGGCCTTGCTGACCTTGCTGACCTTGCTGACCTTGCTGACCCTGTTGACCTTGTTGGCCCTGCTGGCCTTGCTGACCCTGTTGGCCTTGCTGTGGCTGCCCTACCTGATTCTGCTGATTCTGCATATACTCCTGCAATTGTTGCTGTGCCTGGGATGCAGTCTCAGGCGAAATTTCACCATTTTCCTGCATTTCCTGTTGCATCTGCTCTGCCATTTCCTGCATATGCTGGTCTTTTGCTTCCTGCGCAAGCTTCTCAAACTGGTCCGCCACTGCCTGCTGTTCTTCCGCAGTCATTTCCTTGCCTTCCTGAATGCTTTCCAAACTGTTGGCAATCGCCGCCGCTTCTTTTTTCTGCTCCAACGGATCAATAAACTGTTGCTGAAGTTTTGTTTCAAAGCGCTCTTCTATTTTAGCCATTTCTTCTTGTGTTGTGGCATCCTGAAGTTCTTCCTTCGCTTCCCGAAGCATATTTTCCAACGCTTCCTTCTGCTCATCCGTCAACTCATAATTATCTTCCACTTCTTCTGCCATCTCTTCGAGAATGTCTTCCATTTCCTCGATTTCCTGCTTTAACTCATGGATTTCTTTCGCCTCCTGCTTTGTTTTAGCCGGAAGCGCCGCCGTCGTCACCAAAAACACCAGCGCACTGAATAAAAACAGATAAATTCTCTTTTTTACTTTTAGCGGAAAACTTTTACGTATATTAATGCCGTGTATTTTTTCCAAGGTGTCATTCTTCTGCAACTGACTGCAAATATCATTTTTACCGGATAACTCATATGCAGTAGTGACACGCTCTTTTAATCCCTTGCTGTCAATCTTAAGGGCGGTACTTTTCAAATTCGGATAACGGCGCACTGCAACTATAACACCTGCGATAATGCACACAATAAAAGCCAGGAAACCATACAAAACCGCAGCGTAAAAGGGCACGAACAACGCGATGAGATTAAACACTCCCCACGCTGCCATACCTGCAAACAATGCCCATAACATAGTGCTTATAAATACATTTCTGCATAAACGTCTGCGTACTTTTTTAATAAAATGAAGTATGATATGATCCTGACTCATCTTTTAAGCCTCCGTTATAATATCCTACTGATTGGTTATCTGCTCCGTGCCGGGTTGTACATTCGTCGGTTGCATATTTGCCTGTGCACTTTCTGTTGCCACAGGTTCCGCATTTGCCTGCGTATTCTGCGCCATTTCAGGTTGTTCATTTGCCTGAATATCCTGCACAGATTCAGTCTGCATATTCGCCTGTGCATTCTGCACTGCTGCCGGCTGTACTTTTCTCGGCGTTGCATTTTTAAAATTGCTGACAAACTTCTTCGGTTTTCTCTTTACCGGCTTAATCAGATAAGCCGACCATCTTAACATTAAATATGCTGTACCAAGCTGGACCGCAACACTGATTAACGACCAGCATCTTAAAATAATATTTTTATCTGACATGGATACGAATAAACTGTCGCCAAAATCCTGCATTCCGTTAAACGCAAAGGAACTGTCAAATCCGTAACCAAAAATCTGCGCCGTACTGTCAAATACGGTTACAAAAGGATTCCACCAAAGAATAAAAAGGAAATAGTCGCCGTGCAAATCCAGGTGTAAATTATGTTCCCATTCCAAATATTCATTGATTGCTGCCATAATTGCAGCACCGCCAAAGGATACGCTGAATGTAAGCGAAAGCATCACGCCCAAGAATATATATGTCAAAATGACCGCTACAATAGTATTCTTAACCAAAGCGGAAAAGAATACGCCAAAGCATGCCAGATACATCGTAGTGGAAATCAGTACCAACATCATAAGCAACATCTGCCAAAGATTGATACCACCATAGATATACACCAATGACATAATAGGCAATCCCGATATAATCAGCATCAATACAAGCATGATAGATGAAAAATATTTGCCTTTGATAATCTGCCAGGTGGACATTTTGGTTGTCAACAAAACATCCATTGTCTGTCGTTCCTTCTCGATGGAAACGCATCCTGCCGTCAACGCCGGAGTCAGGAAACAAATCGCCACGGTCTCCAACCATACCAATACCATATACATAACAATCAATGTACGGTAAGAAACCTCCATAACACCGTAATCATATGCACTGGCAAACATAGTCGTAAAAGCAAGGAAGGGTAATGCAACCAAAGCCAATGCAGCATTAAAAATCAACATAATGATTGCAACTTTAGGCTTTTTCATATCAAGCATCATGTCTTTACGCAATACTGCGTTTTTAATCATTATCTTTTTCATCGTCTGCCACCTGCCTTTCCGCCTGCATTTCTGTTTTTACCTACAATCTGCATAAACAGGCTTTCCAGACTGCCCTCCTGTCTGGTGAAGGAGTACACGGGAATATCTTCCATAACCATTTTCTTTAAAAGTGCGGTTTCTTCTTCCTTACCACCGTCAAACATAACCGACAAACGATTGCCCTGCGCTGTTACCTTATGTACATTAGGCACTTCCTGTAACAAAGAGAAGGTCTGATCAACGCCTTCTTCTGCCACGGTAATCAGAATCGGACTAGACATTGCTGCAGCTCTGTGCACTTCGTCAATGGTGCCTTTTAACACCATATGACCGCGATCGATAATACCAACACTGGTACACATTTCCGCAAGTTCCGGTAAAATATGTGAACTGATTACAATGGTTTTGCCCATAGAAGAAAGATTCTTTAAAATTTCTTTTAACTCAAATCTTGCCTTGGGATCCAAACCGCTGGCAGGTTCATCCAAGAATAAAATATCCGGGTTATGCACAAGTGCTCTTGCAAGACACATTCTCTGCTTCATACCGCGGGACAATCCGTTAACGTCCGCATTTGCCTTGTCGGAGAGTTTTACTAATTTTAAAAGGTCCGTACAAAGCTGCTTTGCCTCGTCTCCGTAAATTCCGTAAGCAGCCGCAAAGAATTCCAAATATTCCAACGCTGTAAAACTATTATAAACACCGAAAAAGTCAGGCACATAGCCGATTCTTTCACTCATGGCTTTACGGCTCTGAAGCACATCCTGCCCGCCGATATACACTTCACCGGCAGTCGCTTCCAAAAGTCCCACACAAATTCGCATAGTCGTGGTTTTACCTGCACCGTTTGAACCTACGAATCCGAACAACTCGCCCTGTTCTACGTGAAGGTTCATATCATTTAAGGCCAAAAAGCGGCCGTATCTTTTATATAAATGTTTTATTTCTAACATATCGATTCTCCTCCGCTTTTCTTTACCAACCTACTACCGGAATATTGCTTTCCACATATATGATTTCTACTCTTCGCTCATTGTAATCGGTTGCTCCCTGCAGTTTTGCTGCGGAACTTTCCGAAGGAATTGCAACAAATACAATTTCAGATGCCTCACGATCCACGTAGTCTGACATTGAATTCAGCGCACGAAGTTTACACAAATATTCATCATAAGTCGAAGATATGGAACCCAGCATAAATCCTAAAAATTCCTTCATGCTTTCATCCTGAAGAATAATGGAACCCAAACCGTCCCTGTATAAGGTCATCTCATCTTCTTTCTTTAAACGCGAACCTTCTACGGTAGAACCCTGCTTAATATCTCCGATTACATATACCTTGCCGTCGATAATCAAAGCCGCATCTTCCAAATCACAACCGTATGCATTGCTCACTGTAATATCTGATACCATAGGGCCGTTTACACGAATAATTACGTTGCCCGAGTCTGCCACAACAGAATCCAACTTGAAATTCACGCCGGCCATAGCCTCATGCTCACCCAAAGTAACATCAACGGATTCATAACCGTACTTATATCCGATACTGTAAGAATCCCAATCGATTTCTTCCTCATCATCGTAATAATAGTAGTCGTAGTCCAAATTCATATACTCAACACCCTGGCTCGGAGAGAAACCTACGTCATAAGACTTATTCTCGGGTACGGTTACCGTTACATAGGTTTCCTGCACAGACGCACTACCATTCGGCGTAATCAAAGTTGTAGCATTAATGACCGGTCTGTAAATTCTTGTTGAAAAACCGATACAGAAAATAATAATGGACAATCCTGCTGCCACAATCGGATATAACAACCATAGTTTCATTGTCTTTTTCTTATGGCGAAGCACAAGGTAAACCACTAAAATTGCAATGATATAAGCCAATATCAATAAAATATAAACCAATACAGGCGGTACCGTAGCAGAAGCGGTTCCGTTAAAAATCTCTTCCTCATCATAGCTGATCTCATAAGGATTATAGTATCCGTAAGAATAATCGGAATAATTCAATGCCTCGTTATAGCACTTCTTGCCGATTAATGTTTCCACCCAATGAATAAACATTGTGGAATTTCCTTCAAAACTGCTGAAGGGAGTTTTCGTAAAATCTATACTGCTTAATAAAATATAGCCATCGCCCTGCTCAATCGCATATGCCAAATCGTAAGTTCTTCCGTCTTTACGGTCCCCCTCAAAAACAAGGGTGGACGGGTCCGAAAGAAGGGAGCCTGACAACTCCAACACATCCGCTTTTACATAAGGGATCTCGTCCATAGTGTTATAACCGCCGGAACCGGCATTGATACTTTCCAAGTATATGGAATAAAAATTATCATAGCAATACCAGTAAAAACTGTCTTCCCAGTACTCATCCCAAGTATCATACTGGTCGTCATAATAATAGTCATCCTTGAACTGGTCCATAAATTCTTCTTCCAGCCACTCACGCAGGTCTTCATAATTCTGTTCATAGAAGGTGGTATAAGTATCATCCTCGTAAGGACTGTAGGTAGGAGTATCATATGCGTAATCATATGTATAATCCGCAACCGTCAAACCAAACTTGGTTTCATAACTTACAAGTTCACCTATTTCCACGTCAAAAAATCTGCCGTTTAATGACGCCAGAGTCTTATTGGAAGTACTGCCGGTGCCCACCATAAGCAAACCACCGTCGCTTACCCAAAGGCCCAATGCATTTATTTGTTCTTCACTTAAAATATCCGTACTGAAATCAGAAATCACAATAACATCCAGCATTTCCAATGCATGCCAGTCTGTAGGGAAAGAATCTTTGGTCAGTTCATAAATCTGTGTGGTCAGTTCCTTACTATGGCTGAAAGTTTTATGGTCCATATAGCCTAATGCAGAATAGTCATCGCTTAAAATACCCACGTTAACATCGGACAAATCTGCAGAAGTGGTACAATTCTCCAACGAAGACCAAATCACGTTTCCCTTGGTATCTGCCACGCGGATATTTACCTGACGGGTAACCATATCAATCATACCCACAAGTTCCACGGTTTTCTTACTGCCTGCCTGAAGAGAAAGCTCTTTTTCATACATTACATTATTTCCGACTCTGCCGGGAATAATCATCTGTACAGAACCTTCAAAATCCGCTCCGTTATTTGTAATTTCCACATAAAAAGGCGCATACGAACCAATCTCAATGGTATTACCGTATCCGGCCTTTAAGTCCACATCAAATCTGTTCTGGTCCACACGGCCATTATCGCATGCCATAAGTCCCAACATGCAGATTGCCACCATAATGACGATAAGACTTCTTCTTAAAATTCCTTTTTTCATTCTGATTCCTCTTTTCACTTTTATATAACCGCTTTAGGCGGTACACAAAAATATAACAATCTTTCGGAATTCCTCCCGAAAGCATACTCTGTTGCATTATACCATGATTTCGCTTTGACTTTCTACCACAATATTACTCTGCCGCAGTAAAACACCCCGTCGATACCCATGTAAATTACCTTTATATTGCGCTTTTATTCTTTCAGCTCCAATACAGCCTTATAAGGTAAAACTAATGAGAACTGCTCCGGTGTGCCGTACAAGGTTAAGATATATTTCTCGCCGACCACGGGCACTTCTCCTTCTCCGTCATAAACAACAGCAGTAATAATACCGTTATCATAATAGGGCGCGTTCTCTAAAGCAGCTCCTGCTACTGCTTCATGTAAACTATATAACTCCAACTCTACGTCATATCCTTCTGTAGTTGCCGTTGCAGAAATCACTTTGACATACAAACCGTCCGCATACATTTCCCAAGGATATTCACTTTCTGATTCTGCCGACTGAACATCGCTTAAAACAGCATCTTCGTTTTCCGTTTCAATCACGCTGTCTTCTAACAGTTCTTCACCTGCCGTATAGCTTCCGCCGGCACCACTTTCATTCATTGCCGGCGTCTCTGCCGTCGATTCCATATCAGCGGATTCCAGTTTAACCTCTTCTTCCGCCATACTATCCGTCGTTGCCATTTGCTCTGCCGTACTTTCGTTCATAGCCATATCCGTGCTTAAACTCTTATCTGACATCAGGAACAAAGCTCCAATTCCCAATAACGTGGGAATCAGTATAATCACCAGCATAGCCGCAGCTACAAGTGACGCCCATTTCATCCACGCATAGGGATTTTTCTTCTTTTTATTTGATCTATGATTAAGATTTGTTTGAACTTCTTTTACCTCTTGTACCGGTTTTGATTCTACCGCTGCAACAGGCACCTCCGGTATTACTTTTTTCTCCGGAAGACCGCTTTCGATGCGGTTCCACAAATCGGGAATATTCTGTTGTACTTCTGCTTTGTATGCTTCTTCGAAGTTTTTATTCATAACCGCACCTCCTTAGCTTTTTTATTGCATTTTGATACCGCCACGTGACGGTACCCATAGGAATATGTAGCGTTTCTGATATTTCCCGGAAAGACATCTCGCCCAGGACCTTCATATCCACCACTTGACGCTCCGCCTCACTTAAGGTCGCCAACGCTTCCTGCACGGACATTTCTCCCACAGTCTGCTCTTCCGGCGTCTCTTCCGCACTGATTTCTTCCGCAAACTCTTCCGTCGGAATTTCTCTTTTATTTTTTCTGATAAAATCCAACGCCATATTCCGCGCGATTGTGGCTAGCCACGCTTTATGCGCGCCGTTGCTTTGATAACTGTCCGCAACGGTCCATATTTTGATAAAAAATTCCGACGTGACGTCTTCCGCATTCTCCCGGTTTCCCACCAGGCCCAGTACAATCATATAGATATAACTGATATATGCTTCGTAGATTTCCCGAAGGCCCTCTTTATCGCCACGCTGAATTTTGGCAATACTTGCCTCGAATTCCAGCTGGGTCATCTTTCCCCTTTCCGAACCGCCTGCTAATTAAGATACGATTCTGATTGTTTGTTTTTATGGATATATTTTTATAAAAATCACTTCTGTATAATTATCACTGCCGACAACCGGCCTGTCACAGAATAAAACTCTAGACTTCTCCTTCAAAAACCGTAACCGCAGGTCCGGTCATATATACGCGGTTGTTATCTTCATTCCATTCAATTTCCAAATCACCGCCCAATAAGGACACCGTCACGTTTCGGTCTGTCAAACCGTTTAAAACTCCGGCCACTACGCAGGCACAGCTTCCGGTACCGCAGGCAAACGTTTCCCCGGAACCGCGCTCCCAGACACGCATTTTGATGTGGTTGCGATTCACAACCTGCACAAACTCAATATTGGCTCTTTCAGGGAATATGGAGTGTACTTCCAAAGCCTTGCCATCCACCCAGACCATATCGTCTGTAATTTCATCCACAAAAATAACCGCGTGGGGATTGCCCATAGATACACAGGTCATTTCATAGGTTTTGCCGTTCATTTCCACAGGCATTTTAACCGCCTGCTCACTGTCACATTTTACGGGCACCTTGTCCGCCTGTAATTCAGGCTCATCCATATCCACTTTAACCTTAGACACTTTGTTATCTTCGCCTACGGTTAAGGTAAGGTATTTTACCGCACCAAAGCTTTCTACGGTAATTTCCTTTTGGTCGGTAAGTCCCTTATCATAAACGAATTTGCCTACGCAACGAATTCCGTTACCGCACATCTGCGAACGGGAACCGTCTGCATTGTACATCTCCATCTCAAAATCCGCTTTTTCGCCTTTATTGATAAAAATCACGCCGTCGCCACCAATGCCAAAATGCCTGTCGCTTAACGCCGGCACAACCTGCGCTTTATTCTCAACCTTTTCAACCATTCCGTTTACATAGACGTAATCATTTCCGCAACCCTGCATTTTTGTAAATTTCATAGTATTTCTCCTCTGATACGCTTTATTTTAATTGACATATCTGTCTTATTTTTTATAAAAGATACGCTATTGTTCATCGTTTTTCATATGTGCCTATAACATACCAGTTTAATTATATGATATTCCCTGTAAAACCACAAGAAAAAACATATTTTTGTATATCGTCTGTCCCCCTATTCTTTCCATAAAAGTTACGCTTCCAGCGATTACTTATCATAAAATCCTATCCCGCCGAATACACTTAAAACATAAGAAAAGGAAGTGGTGACGCATATGAGTAATAAAACCAAAATTGTTGTACTTCGTATGAAAGAAATTATATATAGCGCAATCTTTGCATTGCTGGGAATTCTGTTTATTGTTTTACTGATTATTATGTTTGTGCCTGACAAATCCGAAGACACGGCACCGGAAATACCGGCACCGACGGTTTCTGAGTCCGCCTACATACCGGGAATATATTCAACGACCGTAAGCCTTGGTAATCAGACCATAGACATTGAAGTAATGGTAGACGCCAACACCATTACCTCTGTAGAACTGGTAAATTTAAGTGAAGAAGTAGAGACGATGTTTCCTTTGGTAGAACCTTCTTTTAATGATATTGCCAAACAGATTCTAAGTACCCAGTCCATTGACGATGTTACATATTCTTCTGACGCCAAATATACTTCTTTGGTGATTTTGGAAGCAATCAAAAGTTCTCTTGATAAAGCAAGGGTACCGCAGACTTTAACAGAACCGGAAGAATAAAACCTTCTTCTCATATATCACTTTAAATAACTATTCAGAACATCCTTCGTATCCAATCAAAAAACTGCCTTTGTTGATACATACCCGGAATTCCGGACACACATCACAAAGGCAGTTTTACTATGCTCGTGCTTTTGTCATATAACCTTTCAAATCTTCAACTGTAAACACATAGGCTGAATTACAGAAATGGCATTTCATTTCAATATCTTCACCATCATCAATCATCTCCTGTAACTCTTTTCTTCCCACACTGATTAAGGCTTTCTCTACGCGGGCCCTGTCGCAATTGCAATAAAAGCCGGTATCTATTTTATCATTAATCACGGGCTCCAAATTTCTGCAAAGAATATTCACCAAATCCTCCGGTGTATTTCCCTGCGCCAGCAATGTTGTCACACTGGTAATATCTTTTAGATTTTCCTCTAACTGTGTGATTACGTCTTCCGATGCAAAAGGCATCAACTGAATAATAAAACCTCCGGCCTGGGCTACGGTATTGTCCTTATTCATCAAAACGCCCAGTCCCACCGAAGAAGGTACCTGCTCAGAATTTGCAAAGTAAAATGTCAAATCTTCCGCAATTTCAGAAGTCTGTAACACCGTCTGACCAACATAGGGTTCTTTGAGTCCCATATCTTTGATAACATCCATAAAACCGATGCCCACAGCACCTGCCACATCCAACTTTCCGACTTTATTTGCTGGCAGTATTACATTCGGATTCCCTACATAACCTTTTACTCTGGCTTTCGAATCTGCAGTAACCGTAATGCCTTGAATCGGTCCGCTGGCATTGATGCGTAAGGTTAAAAGATCCTTTTCACCTTTTAACATACTACCCATCATTGCGCCGGCAGTCATCAATCGTCCCAATGCTGCAGTTGCAACCGGGCTGGTTTCATGACGTCTTCTGGCTTCTTCCACCATATCTTTTGTATAGGCCGCAAACACACGAATCTGTGCATCGGCAGCAGTTGCTCTTACAATATAATCACTCATATCCTAAACCGCTTTCGCCGGTCTCCTTTCCAATTTACACAAGGAAGTTACACAAGTCCCTTCCCCTTCTCTCTGGCTATCACATAAATTCGTTCGCTTGCCTCCGTAGGCGCCTTGTGCGTATCCGCATCAATGGCTTTTACAAATTGAAGCCCCGCCTCTTTGATGAACATTTTCATCTCATCAAGGGTATAGCCCCTCTGATAATGCGTCTCCGTAAACTTACGAAATAACTCATTCTCCTCTTTTACAAAAATGGTTAAATCATACTCATTGATACATTCTTCTTTATGATAAAAATTATCCCAGATAAAACTGCAGTCTTCACGATTCTCCGCAATCGTTGTATCGCCGATTACCTGCTCGTACTTGTACACTGTATTAAAATCAAAAATAAAAACACCGCCGGGATACAAATAATTATTAATCAGGCGAAACGTCTCAACAACTTCCTCATCTTCCAGTAAATAGTTCACCGAATCGCAGGCACTGATTACGGTGCCGATGGTACTGTACAAATCCAGCTCTCGCATATCCTGACACAAATATAAAATATCGCTGCCGGACTTTTCTTTTTTATTCATTGCAATGTTTAACATTTCCTGGGAGAAGTCAACGCCAATCATATCGTAGCCTTTACGATATAACAGTTCGGTCAATGTACCGGTACCGCATCCCAAATCAAGCACAAGATTCTTTTCCGAATCCAGAATTTCTTCCTTATCCGACACTGTACTTGCATCGTTTGTTTCCGCTGTAGCTTCCGTCTTCCCACTACGCACCGGTTCGGATATTCCGTATTCTTTTATCAGGTTATGAAGAAACTCCGTCCATTCTTCATAAGGCGTTTCATCCATAAAAGTGTCATACACACTTGCAAAATCTGTATAAGCTTCCATTACATACCTCTGTCAAACTATGCAAACCATCCCATAATTACATCCAACAAACCATAGGAAAGAATTGACATGATAATGGTTGCAATAATAATACCCAAAAGTTCTGCCAGGACGGCTTTCTTTATATCTACATCAAACAAAGCGGCAATCAAAGAACCGGTCCACGCACCTGTACCGGGCAAAGGAATACCTACAAACAATGCCAAGCCCCAGAATTCTCCTTTTTTCAACGCATCGCTCTTTTTCATTGCCTTTTTTTCAAGCCAGTTTGCAATCACGCGCAAACCTTTAATATTCTGCATCCACTTAAGAATCTTTTTAATAAAAAGTAAGATAAAAGGGATAGGCACAATATTTCCTGCAATACAAAACGGAATTGCTTTTACGATTGGTATATTAAGAATAGAAGATGCAATTAAGCCTCCTCGCAACTCCAAAATCGGAATCATGGAAATGATAAAAACAACCCACTCCGGTGATATATACTGCCCTAACGTCTGGGCAAACCATTCTGCTACTGCTGTCATACAAAATCTCCTTTAGCCTGCATTTCTGCGCTTATTTTATACATTTAATACTTTATATTCTTGCTGTTGCATTCATAAAAATGAATTACTGATTCAAATATGCACTCAACTCACGAACCAATACCTGCATCTCTTCATCTGTACCGATAGTGATACGAAGATATTCGTTGATGCGAGGTGCTTTGAAATATCTTACATACACACCCTTTGTTTTCAGCATCTCAAACAATTCCTCCGCAGGCACTGTTGCGTGTTTGGCGAATAAGAAATTGGTTTTGCTGTCTGTCATTGAGAAACCGAGTTTCAATAACTCTTCCATCGTCCAAGCTCTTGTGGCACAAATTTTATCCACGCATTCTTTGAAATAACATTCATCCTTTAACGAAAGTGAAGCATACTCCAATGTCGGACGGTTAATGGTATAAGAATTGATTGAAAACTTCACATCATTCAAATATTGAATCAACTTCTTGCTACCCATACCGACGCCTACACGAAGCCCTGCAAGGGAACGTGATTTCGAGAAGGTATGTACCACTAAAACATTGTCGTATTTCTCAATCAACGGAAGGCAGGTTTCACCGCCAAAATCAACATAGGCCTCGTCCACAATCACAACACTGTCCTGATTCGCCTTGATAATTTCTTCAACCCATTCTCTGCTTTCCGCGATACCGGTCGGCGCATTAGGATTGGTAATTACAATACCGCCGTTTTCGCCGAAATAATCCTCTTTGCTAATCTTAAAATCAGTATCCAAAGCCTTTTTCTCATAGGGAATATTATAAAGCTGTGCCCACACCTCATAAAAAGAGTAGGTAATATCCGGAAACAATACCGGCTTCTTTGAATTGAAAAAGGTCAAAAACGCCGTTGCCAGAACATCATCCGAACCCACACCTACAAAGATCTGTTCTTCCGAAAGCTTATAATACTCCGCCAAATCCTGCACTAAATTCTCTACCGTTGGACTCGGATAAAGACGAAGTTCTTCGGAACGCTTAGTATATCTCTCCATAGCCTCTGTCACACCGGGTGCAGGGGGATAGGGATTTTCATTTGTATTTAATTTTATGATATTGGCTACCTTAGGCTGTTCACCGGGCACATAAGGAACCACTTTTCGTACATTACTTTCCCAGCTCATATTCCTCCGTGCGAATTTTTATATTTGAACCAATGCCGATATTTATTGCACTTAGTTAAAATTCGCCTTCTGCACTAGTATACTCAATTTCACAATTCTTTACAAGCAAAGAGTGGAAAATAAGGGTAAAATCTCAGCAAAGAGTTGCGAAACAATGATATGAAAAGACTTCTCCGCCGCCCAAACAAAAAACCGCCTACCCATTAAGCCGCTTTTACATCGTTTACGCAACGATGCATGCATCTTAAACAGACAGACGGTTCTGTTTTCATTTTGTTTTATTTCTCGCTTTACTACTTTTTATGCTTCCGGCGCGTCTTCCTTACTCTTCCGTTTGTTATCGGAAAGAGCCATATTTTTTACCTTTGCAAGCGCCTTATTCACAGGCGGTATGCAAATAATAATTGTTGTTATAAGTCCCTCTGCCAGCAGGTAGGAACCATTGTACACTGCCGAATAAACCGGAATGGACATATTATAATCTGCTGCCGCAGAACCAAAGAAAATCATTCCCGACAGAAACGCAAATACAAAACGTCCGAACACTGCCACCCAGTATCCAATCAAAAGCCCATGCTTTTTATTGGCAAAAATACCGGACAAACCAAGTGCCCCAAAAGCAAAAATATAATCCACCAGCATTTGCATCGGATGAATAATGTAAGGTTCCAGAATCAACTGGAGAAATCCGTATGCAATGGCGGTCATAAGACCGGCTCTCGGACCAAACCAATAGCCGATTAATACAACAAAGAGCATACTTAACAAAGTAACCGAACCGCCCATTGGCAACTCAAATAATTTAATCATTGAAGTCACCACCGCAAGTGCCATTGCCATTGCTGAAAACGCCAATTGCTTACTGCTAAGCTTTGCATTTTTCTTTCCGTTGCAGTAGCAGGCAATCAAAAGAATTGCCAACATAACCGCAATCAGCACGGCATAACCCGCAGTTGTAGGGAGGTAGGATGTTACTCCGTCATACTCTTCTGCAGTAAAAAAGAATGACATAAAAAAACCTCCTTTGCATACGCAGGAGGTTACTCTCGAATCAAACATACAAATCCGGATTCGAACGAATTTGTATATTACTGCTTCCTTCCGCCGGTATTATCCGGTTCAAGTAATGAGGGTTAGGACCTAGGCCCCGTCTCAGCAAATTAGCACCCCTAGCGTATATCTGATATTTAGTTACGAATTTATATTAGACGTTGTGTCTTTTTTTGTCAATATAAAATTATAACTCCTGCATCAGACATCTTTCTTTGACTATCATTCTATTCTTCTTCGCACGGACACTGCCGCCCCGTTACATCCATTCGATAATTTTCTTTGTATATCAAATCTGACATTTTAACGAAAGAATATCCCTGTTCTTTTAATGCTATAATCAACTCCTCCAATGCCTCAGCCGTGTACTTGGCACCGTTATGACACAGAATAATCGAACCACATCCCAGGTTTTTGTGACAGGTTACCGTCTTAATGATGGACTCACATCCGTAGTTCTTCCAATCCAAGC
Source organism: Lachnospiraceae bacterium (assembly GCA_045590655.1). Classification (GTDB taxonomy): domain Bacteria; phylum Bacillota; class Clostridia; order Lachnospirales; family Lachnospiraceae; genus UBA3766. The sequence continues at coordinate 38,734 of JAZNRI010000045.1, forward strand.
TGTCAACATCCCATTGTATGGCATAATATCCACAATTTTCAACGCCTGTTATTACATCATTGTCATAATCTCCGTAGGGTGGTCTGAACACCTGCATATCATATCCTGTCAGTTCCTTTACTTTGTTATGTACTAACATAATTTCTTCTTCGATTTCCGACATGGAAAGTTCTGACATATTCAGATGATTTTCACTATGATTTCCCAATTCGTGGCCGGCTTCATATATCTTTTTCACATCTTCCGGATATGCCTCTACCCATCCGCCTGTCATAAAAAAAGTCACCTCAACATCCTGCCTTTCCAGAATATCAAGAATTTCCTGCGTATCTTCATTTCCCCAAGCCGCATCAAAAGAAAGTGCCACCACCTTTTCCTCGGTTTCTACGCAATAAATAGGAAGTTTACGGTCACCATACATATTACCTACCTCAACTTCCTGTTTACCGGACATCCATTTTGCATATAAAAAGAACGAAAAAATAACTACCAAACTTGAAATAACTAAAATAACTTTTCCTGATTTACCATAAATAAATTTCTTAATATTTTGAAACAAAAAATGTGCACATCCTTTTATATTTTTATATAGATATGCACACTTTGTTTGTTTTATTCCATTTTAACTTTAATAGATGATTACTCCTGTAGAACTATGCCAGAAGTAGATATCCTCTTCATCATTCCATGAAAATGCCACCTGCGTACCGGGCTTTTCCATATATCCGGTATATTTCTCACCATAAATCCAATACTTTTCCCCCGGTTCCAATTGATATACCGGAAGCGTTCCTGCCGAAAGATTTTTTTCATTGTCAGCAATCGAATATTCATTTAGATTAAGAGAAATTTCCCCTGTATTCTCTAATACAATATAATCCTGCGAACCGCTCAAACTATAAGATACAATTTCCAGACTCTGTTCACTGATTGTTGCAATAACCGGCTGTATTGTTATATTAGAATAGGATTTTAATTTAACAACATCCAAATACAATACTTCTCCTTCAACAAAAGTATCATTCAACATATAACCTTCTACAACCTTTCCCGGTTGCAAAATACAGGAAATCTCAACCGGAAGACCTTTAATCCAAATACCGTTATATTCTGAACCGGCATTCATTGCATTAATGTTTATATTACCATTTCCCTCCATTATCACACTAAAAGGAATGGTTTCTCCGTAACCACATATTTCCTGCAGTTCAGAAATCACATATTGTGGACGTTCTTCTACGTAGGTCAATATCTCTGCCCACTCTTGTTCCGTATGAGCCATTCCTCCCTGCCCGATTCCCCATTCTTCCCAAATCGAACCGTCCATCATATCCGTTTCTTCCACCATATGATACAACTCATTATATCGTGTAACATTTAAGGCATACATTTCATCCGAAACATTCTGTCGCACAAAAACTTCATTCATTATAAACATAACTTTTTCTGCAAACAAATCCTTAAATTCATCCCTACGCACCAAGGAACGAAACAAAAGTGCATTATCATCCGCATTTACATAATAATTCAATCTCATAGTAGATGATTTATAACCGTACGAATCAAATAAATATAATCCAAGACTATAATCTGTATCAAATAACAAGTACCGATAACGGCCGTCAAATACCGTTCCGTCCTTATGCCCTTCTCCCTCTTCACAAATATATTTGTATACCTTAACATTATTTCCGGGCCAATCTATATTTCCGGTGTAATATTCCAACGCAAAATACAATGCAAAATTATCAATATCAATTGTATCGCATACACGTTTCCAATTATCTTCATTAGACAAATCTGCAGTATTCGCCCATTGGCAAAACTCATTATATTCTTCCGCAGCTCTTTGCTCTGCATCTGTTTCAGCCAGTTCAACATCCATAATACTCAGCGTGCCTTCGCATACAGCCATTTCTCCGGTATAGTCACCATATCGTTCTTCAAAATATCGGTCATCATAAGTATTCTGCAACCAATAAACGCCCATATATCGTCCGTTGATATATACCGTTACACTCTCTGAACCCAATGTATCCTGAAAATCCGCCTGTCGTGCCAAATCTCCCATTAATGCCGAACGGATAAATGCCGAACCATTATCATTTCCGGAATTATGAAAAGAAAGCCTCTGAAAATCAGTAATGGGTGCATTTCCCTCATAGGTTTGAATATCATCAAAAAAAGGATATGAAAATTCATTAACCTCATCATAATCGTACCTTGCATATAATCGAAATGACTTTTGATTATGCTGTCTGGTAAAATTACCATAAATCTTTATTCCGCAGTTCTGATCAATAATCTGTGTCCCATCTTTTAGAAAAATCGCAGTATGCACAGGTAATTCAGTATTTGACAAATAATTTGCAGGAATCACTTCCCATAACACATTAACATCCGGATGTGCCTCGACATACTCGTAGAACTGATTACCTCTTACAAAAATACCATTCTCTTCACTAAATAAAGACTCTTCATCTCCGGCAATAGAAACCACATAATCCGTTGAAAATCTTTCTTTCCCCATAGGATCCAAAATAAAATCACGGCGATATACTTCCGTTTGGGTTCCATCATCAAACAAACAACATATTTGAAAAGCATATGTCGTTGTTTCATTACCGCATTCTAACTCAATTTTCTCATTATATTCATACGTCCATGGCGTTCCCACCTGAGGTTCTTGTCCGTTTAACGTATATAAAATTCTCCCGTTTTTGATGGAATGAACAGACAGTTGTATTGTCTCTGCATAAATTCCACTTTCATGTGAGATTAGGAGATTCTGACGATTTATATACACATAATAGCCAAATATTACAATACAACTTATCAAAAACAGACCCAACAAATAAGGAAAAGCCCTTTTTAATCCACTTCGTCCCATAATGAAATCTCTTTCAACTCTCTATTCTTCCGTTTAAGAAACAATATCACCCTCATAGGTTAATAATGACATATTCTGTATACTCTCTATTTCCCTCATCTGCTCAAAAACAGCTTTGGTATTTTTGGTACGCAATTCAATAATAATACGAACTGATTTTTGAGTTAAATTTCTTGACTTTACCTTATAACTTGCAGTGCATTTCTCCAATCTTTCAAGAACAGCATCTTCAACATTGATATCTCCGGCATTAATTACCAACACGTAAGGTGCCTTGGCAGAAGGTAACTGTGCCAAAACAAACACGACTATTGTAAGAATTAACGATACCACAAAATTTAATACAAACTGGTTCGCACCACACATAATGCCGCTGGCTACAGCCCAAAACATAAAAAACAAATCCATAGGGTCTTTCACGGCGGTTCTGTATCTTACAATAGACAAAGCACCAACCATACCCAAAGATAAAACCAGATTAGACTGAATAGTTAATATCACGGCAGCAGTGACAATGGTCATACCTACAATCGCTATGTTCATATTCAAATTATACATAGATTTTCTCACAAAAAATCGATATACGACAAATAAATAGAGTGCCATAATTACTGCAAATAACAATGCAATCAACGCTTCTTTAAGCCCTAAATTTCCTCCTTGAAATTGTTCTACAAATGATGATTTTAAAATATCCTGAAATGTCATTTAATATTCTCCTCTCCGAATTTGTTCGCACAAATAATATTTTGAAAAAGTACTCTGACTCAATCTTCCCAAATCCAAACTGCGATGTATTTGTTCCGGTAAATAATCCGTAAACTTTACTTCCATCAATTCTTTTCCCAGAGGCATAATCGGTTGCAAAAACATATCAGCTTCAAAAAAAGATTCAAAATCTTCTGAAAAAGAAATGTGCTTATCAAACGTTATCCTTATGTCATCTATTGCGGAAACGTACGCTTCCCTGACATAATCCACAATGATTTTAGGGCGCAAATAACGGGTGTCATATGCCTGCAAAAATCTGTTTAACAAGGGATTCTCCTGTTCATATTCTATTTCATCCCTTTGCCCTGATATAACTGCCTGTAAAATCCCGGCATCAATTCGGGTTCTATCCTTCGAAATCCTACCATTAACTTTAATTTTGCGTTCCAGCATTATAACATCTGCACTGCAGTTATATATTCTTATCCGGTACTTTTCTCTCGGGTTTATTCCCATAGCATTCTCATAATATGCTGTACCGCTATAATCATCAAAATACAAACTTCGAATACCATATTCCCCATCTGAAGCGGAATATTCATCCGGCATACACAACCCGGCAATTCGGGTTTTCAGTAGTTCAATCTCCGAAGCATTTACTATATACTTATTTTCAAATCTAAATTTTCTTTTTTTCTGATTCATCTTTACATCCGGTATGATTATAATCAATTTTTAATAACTTTTTAAGTATACATTGATTTGTTATACTTTGCAAGTTAGGAGCATTTCTTGCTTTTATTTTATTGACTTTTCTAATTGACATAAATATACTTATATTATCACTTTAAGGAGGTAAGGAAAATGGACGCGGACCCCTATCACGCAAACACTAATTTAAAGAAATATCAAATGCTGATGGGCTAACTTCTTTTTTGTGCCCAAAGGCATGGAAAGAAGGTTAGAAATGGTACACTACTATTTTTCAGAAGGTCGGAGTTTACGTACTCTGGACGCACCTACAGAAGGTTGCTGGATTTCTATGATCCGCCCTTCCGAAAGTGAAATTCTTAACATTTCACAGAAATTCTCTATCGATGCAGATGACTTAAAATCTGCATTGGATACCGATGAACGCTCCCGACTGGCTTATGAAGATAATTATACAATGGTCCTGGTAAATATCCCCACCATTGAGGAAGACACCGAAAAGGAATTATACGATACAATTCCTTTATCGATTTTTATTGCCAAAAAGACAATTATTACTGTATGTATGGAAGAAAGTCCTATCTTGAGAACTTTTGTGGACGGACGTGTTCGAGATTTTAATACCTCCATGAAATCACGTTTTATGATGCAGTTACTGTATCGCACTGCATCTCTTTATTTGCAGTATCTTCGTAATATAGAACGACAAAGTGAAGTTCTGGAAAATGATTTGCACAAATCTACACAAAACAGCGCATTGTTTGAACTTCTAAAACTGGAAAAGAGTTTAGTTTACTTTACAACCTCACTCCGTTCAAATGAAGTCGTAATGGAAAAATTATTTCGTAATGAACGTTTTAAAAAATATCCGGAAGACGAAGAATTATTGGAAGATGTAATTATTGAAAATAAACAGGCTATAGAAATGGCTAATATCTATAATGGTATCTTAAATGGTATGACTAATGCCTATGCATCCGTTATTTCCAACAATCTAAATACAGTTATGAAGACATTGGCTATTGTTACTATTGTACTTTCTATTCCCACTATGATTTTTAGTGCTTATGGTATGAATGTTGCTTCCACCGGTATGCCCTTTGCAGACAGTCCCTTTGGCTTTGTCATTATTGTCGCAGCCTCACTTGTTTTAGGTTTATTGGTAACCATCTTCTTTATGAAAAACAAATTGTTTAAATAACAGCATCGCGGGTAAGAAATACAAACGCTTACCCGCGATTTTTTTGTACAAATTACTTTCTATATTTTAATTTGTATATTAATTTCTTTTTCCACAAACGTATCAATTATTTGATCTGCAAAAATAATTTTCACAGGTTTGTATTCTGTATGTTTCACTTTCCAAATCGGCAATTTGATTACCAGCGTCCTATGATTCGCTTTATCTAAAACAGCCGGCGCAATCTTAATAACATATTCTTTATTTTTTTGATACATTCTTGCTTTCCCAAGATATCTCTCATTATTCTTATCCTTTTCATAAACACTACATCCATTGACCAGATAACAGAAGATGCCCATAATTATCAAACCTGCCATTACTAATATAGTACTTATTATAATAACCACTTGATATCCGTTGTCCTTTTCTACAATTTCTGCTGTTTCTCTTTCTCTTTCACTCAAATAATAATCTGTTTCTTGCAAAACCTCTTCAACGGTATATCCCCCTTCATACTCCGGCAAAAAAAGATAATTCGGTTCTTTCTCATCTTGTTGCGAATCTGTACCATTATCAACAGATTCGTTGATATCCTCCGCTTCTTCAGGTATTTTAATTTTACTATCTTCTTCCGGCGTTTCTATAACCTCTACTTCCGTATCTATTTCTTCCCACTCCGTTATGGCATTATGGGACGGTTTTATTGTTTTTTTTAACTTCTTTACTTCCAAGTCTGCGGATGCAATATTTCCCAGCGCATCCCGAACCAGAACTTTAACAATTCGGGGTTCTGTACATTCGACAAATGAATCCGGCACCCAGGTAACACCTTCATCCCAGGAATATGCCTCTGTAGCCAAACCGCAACCTTCACCGCCATTTCCCATATCAACCGCTTCCACTGACACAATACAGGAGCCCGAATACCATTTAGAGGGGTTGGTTGACATTTCTAAAATTTGAGGTTCTGCGGTATCTATATTTGTAACCGTAATTGTCTTTTTTACAATATTGCCTGCCTGATCAATAATTGTCGCTTCATATATGCCGTTCTCTGTAATTTCATATGTATTGTCGGAATTAAACTCGCCTCCATTCCAACTTATATACGCCTCAGGAAACCCCATATTATCTCTTGCCTCAACCGTTAACGTAATTGGCTTATTGGTAAATTCGGTTTCACTGGCCACTATTTCATCAACAACAGGGGGCTCTGTGTCAATATTACTAACTTCAACCGGAATATCTGAAATATACTCTATTTCATTTTCATAATACGATGCATACAAATGATATACACCGTTTTCATTGACAGTCACGTTTTCGCTCCCGTCCTCCCAACACAAAGTAACATTCTCCAATATGCCCGAAGAGTGCGCCGATAAAACCACCTCTTGCGCCGGTAATAATGTACTTGCTTTCACTATAATTGTTTCAATTACAGACTCTTCCGTATAGCCGCATGTATATGTTTTATATGGATGTGAATGAGATGTGTTGGCATCCACTTTTAAGTAATTAGGACAACTTCCCTGATAGCTGCCGGCAGGACTGTTTATACATGCATGCCCTGTTCTTTTCCATGTTTTTCCGCAGGAACAGGACGCCGTAAATTCATAATAATCATGGTGCCCCCCGCAGTTACCGCATGTATCGTTTTTGGTCGTAACCACTTTTTGCGATTTGTCTGCCGAAATAGTTTTGTATGCCGTAGTCTCACAACTGCCGATATGTTTGTGAAAAATTTCATAAATGCATACCTGCTCTTGTGCTTTAACAGCCTCCGAAAACCCAATCATCATAATTAGCACGGTCATAATGCCGCATAAATAAAAGCGTTTATTCGCCCACTTTCTTTTCATAAATATTGTCTCCTTTCATACATCTGACAGAAAACGTTTTCTTCAATATTCAATTTCATTCCATGGAAATTTCAGTAATGTAGAATCCATTACTGAACCTGCGAATTGACTTTCGCACAGAACTGCAAATTATCTGTTTTACAAATTATTGCAGAAGGTATTTTCGAATATATCATATCTCTTACCAAAAGAAAAGGCCGATTTTTCACTTTTCTAAAAATCGGCACTTTTAACAACTATCTTAATATTTTCACTCGCTATGCACCATACAATGGCTTACTTTTTCCATCTTTTTACGTGTCAAAAAATTTTTATAAAAGGGGGCAAAATCTAAAAATTTTATATTCTTCTCAATCTCTCAAAAGTTTCATAAATATCCAGTTTTCCATATCCCAATTCTCGATTGGGCCAAGTAAGATTATCTTCACGTCTCGCTCCGCGAATGAAATAATTTTTAATTTCTACGCCGTTTACCAACGGACGGCGTCCCTCCACCACCGCCCATTGCATAAATTGCAATACTGCACCGGCTGTTAATGCAGCCGCAGCACCGGTTCCGCTGACAGCTCCGATTATGCTCGGCACATTCACACCCGGTGCCGCAAAATCAGGTTTTATGATACCGGACCGGGTAAATCCGCGCCCTGACTCCTGAAAGAATCCGCCCGTATCCAAATTATAGGCCGATACACAAATGGCTGACTGGCCGGTTGCAGGCATTGTGAGTGTAATATACGGTGTCGGTTCCAAGAAATATGTAGCACCTGTCAAAAACTGTTGTATTGGTAGCCAGATATCGCACACCGCAGGAACATTTTCTTCCTCCAATTCAATGCCGATGCTCCAAATTCCGGGCGTCGGACTCTCAAATCGCATAACCACCAGCTGTTGGCCTGAAATTTGCCCCACTAAAAGTGCGTCTACCGTAACCCTTGTATCCGAATAAACAAAATCATATACCCTCGTTGTGTCCAACCGGAATGAAATATCCCCGATTTCCTCACCGCCGGGTGAACGCAAAGAAATACGAAAAAAACTTGGAACACTCCCCCAAATTTCTGCCAAAAATCCTCGATTTCCTTCCCCAACTCTTATTTCCGCATTTTGTACTGCATATACATCCTCCGCTCCAAACACTGCCCTATAATGATGTCCTGCATTCCCTTCATTTCCTGCCGGAAGCACCACCGCAACATTACGCAATGTATTTAGCCGGTTAATATATCTCTCTAATATAGAGTTGCCTGCATGATCCCCGAAACTCGTCCCTATCCCTAAACAAATACATACCGGTCTGCGAAGCACTTCCGCATAGCCTACCGCATATTTTAAAGCCGTAATCACATCCGTTTCCTGGTAGCAGGGTGTATCTTCCGGGACCAGATAATATTCTCTTAAATAAGGCTTTACCTGCTTTAATTTTACAACCACGATATCCGCATCCGGTGCTGCACTCAAAAATGCAGTTCCTTCCTCCAGACTGCTGCCTGCAGCAATGCTTGCAAGCGCCGTTCCATGGCGACCTGCAATATCCCTTGTTGGTACAATTGAATAAGGTTCCTCCGAACCAAGTGCCTCATTAATCTGTTCACGCCTGTATTCACTGCCATACAAAAATCCCTCCGGTGGAATCCCGCTTTGTTCCTCCTGATCCCAGATGGCAAGAATGCGGCTGCTACCGTCAGCGCGCCGGAAGACAGGACTTGTATAATCAATCCCGGAATCAATACATACAAAGACGCAGCCAAGACCTGTCAATCCTAACGGTTCTCTTTGTATCCGTAAACTTCCTACCGCTTCCAGCGCTGCCGTGTTAAAACCGATGTCTTGAATTACATCTCCAACCTGCATTAATCCATAACACCCCGGCAGATACAAATATCTGTAATCCGACACCGATAAATCCGGCAATTCTTTCCTATTCACATAAAAAATCCGCAGGTTGTCTTCTATCTGATAGAAACAGAAGTCACCTGCGGTATTCTCTAAATTATTTACTTCCAAATCAAAATCAACCATCAAATCAGCATAATCATTTGAAATAATACGGTTTCTGCAATCCATATCCGGCCACCCAAAACCATTTTTATATAACTATGATACACACGCCGCCGATATGCTTCGTGATATTATTTGCATATCTTTATTTATGACGGCACTTCAAACTGTCTCACTATTCTTCCTTCTTGCTCTTCTTTGCATTCTGCCTGATTTCAATGCGCGGTCCGCCCTTGCCCTCAATATACTCTCTGGTAATGGTTACGGTACCGATATTCTCATCTTTCGGAATTTCATACATAATGTCCAGCATAAATTCCTCGATAATAGCGCGTAACGCTCGGGCACCTGTATCTTTTTCCATAGCTTTCTCAGCAATGGCTTCCAAAGCCTCATCATCAAAAAGCAACTGCACTTCATCCAGTTCCAAAAGCTTTTGATACTGCTTTAAAATGGCATTTTTCGGCTCTTTTAAGATATTTACAAGCATATCCTTGCCTAAGCCTTCCATCGTACAGATAATCGGCAAACGGCCCACAAATTCGGGTATCATACCAAACTTCTTGATATCCTCTACCGTTACTTTTTTTAGAATGTTCTTTTCTTTGTCATAACGGTCTTTCAAATCTGCATTAAAGCCAATTCCGCTCTGCTTTGACAGTCTCTGCTTAATAATTTCATCCAAATCAGGAAAAGCTCCGCCACAGATAAAAAGAATGTTTCTGGTGTTAATTGTTGTCAAAGGCACCATAGCATTCTTACTGTTGGCACCCACGGGCACTTCAACTTCCGCACCTTCCAAAAGCTTTAACATACCCTGCTGCACGGATTCACCGCTGACATCACGTGAATTCGTATTCTTTTTCTTGGCAATTTTATCAATTTCATCGATAAAAACAATACCGCGCTCGGCCTTCTCCGTATCGTTTCCTGCTGCCGCAAGAAGCTTGCTTAATACGCTTTCAATATCATCTCCGATATATCCGGCTTCAGTAAGGGAAGTAGCATCTGCAATCGCCAACGGCACATCCAGAAGTTTCGCCAGCGTCTTTACCAAATAGGTTTTACCGCAACCGGTAGGCCCGATTAAAAGAATATTAGACTTCTCGATTTCAATCTCGTCCATGGTATTGGTTGCAACACGTTTATAATGGTTATAAACCGCAACAGAGATCACCTTTTTGGCATGTTCCTGTCCTACCACATAATCATCCAGCTGCGCTTTGATTTTATGTGGTACGGGGATCTTTTTAATATCAATCGCCGGTGCTTCCTTTGCACCATCCTCCGCAGTTTTTTTCTTTTTCAATTTTTGTTTGTTGGGAATGCCACCCTGCCCCTGCAAATCTGCCAGATTCATAAAAGTGATGTTTGGAAACTGCGTCTGAAATGCACGTGCTTCTTCCGGTGTCATTGACATACCCGGTTGATTCAACATCCCCTGATAATCATACTGACCAATTGTATCCATAGTTTTATGCATGCAATCATTACAAACGCAAATATGATTGGGCAATTTAAACATTTTTCCCGTAATATGTTCAGGACGTCTGCACATAAAACAAACATCCTCGTAATCATCCTCTTTATCTCTTTCTTTTTTATCTTTTGCCACATCGACAACGTTCCCCGAAGAAACTTCTTCGGCACCGTCGTTTATATCTTTCTTCTCTTCTTCCAATTCATCAAACTCTAAACTCATAATGCTCCTCTATATCTTTTCTACGATTCTTTCTTCTGTAAAATCACTTCGCACTCATACTCTACATACTCACCGTTTTCCAAACGTTCATAGGTTAAAATAATGGTATCGCCCGCAGGATATGCCGCCAAATACTCCTGCAACTCTTCCATGGTTGCAATGGAATTTCCTTCAAACTTGGTAATTACATCACCGCGTTTCAATCCTGCAAGTTCAGCAGGTCCGCCTTTGATAATACCAGCCACATAAACGCCTACAGGCGGTCTCACGGCCTGCATGGCAGCCTGGCTACTGCTTAAGGTTGCACCGCTGATTCCAAGATATGACTGTTCATCCTCCGGCAATGCCACCAATTCTTCTTTATTCATTAACTGTGAAATAATAGGTTCTGCCGCGTTAATGGGAATTGCATATCCCATTCCTTCCACATAAGTTCCGCCTAATTTATTGGAATTGATACCGATCAACTGCCCCCTATTATTTAAAAGCGCGCCACCGGAATTACCCTGGTTAATCGCAGCATCCGTCTGGATAAAAGTACCTTTTTCCCCATTTTCCAATGTCATTTCGCGATTTAAGGCACTGACAACACCGGTCGTAACCGACTGTCCGTAACCCAATGAGTTACCGATTGCAATGGCAGGTTCGCCAACTTCCAAGGCATCCGAATCACCTAACTGGATAATTTTAATATTGTCCTTGGTCTCTTGTGACAATTCATCCAAAGGCACTGACATAACAGCCAAGTCCATAGGAATGTCCTGTCCTTTTACGGTTGCCCTTCCTTCCGTACCGTCACAAAACTGCACTTTAATTTCCTTACCGCCTTCAACCACGTGATAATTGGTTACAATCAACAGCTCCGTATCATTTTGTCCTACAATAATACCGGATCCTGCGGAATTTACTTCCTGTACGGTTCCGTAGATATGATAATCTGCCGTCAGACTGACACTAACGGTTGCAGGCATTGTCTGCTTTACGACTTCCTGCACATTAAGAATTTCCCCGCTTACTTCTTCGGCGCCGATTTCCATTGCATTTGTCTGTGCAATAATCACACCGCTATCACCAAATGTCCAGCATAATTCAGGTTCTTTTTCTTCGGGTGCTTCTTTTAAACCGCTCATTGTAAGCAATTCATCCACAGGCGCAATTTCATACACCAATTTTACGCCAAAAAACGCAATACCTGCACACACTCCGAATAAAATACCAAATCCTATATTTGCAAAAAAGCGTTTCCAAAATCCGCCTTTTTTCTTGCCGTTATTCATTTCTTCATTCATATAAAACCCTCCTTACGGTACATCTCGTTTTTATACGAAAGTTACTATATCGTCTGCCTGTGACTAATCTGTGATGAGTATATGTAGAAACTGTTATTGTTAATTCGCATCCAAGCCTGCGATTTGCAACACAATCTCTATCGGTAAAATATAATCGCATCCTTCTTCCAGATTGTCTGCTTCACCGGTAAAACTGATACCAAGCACTTCTTGGTTCTCCGTATAATAGATTCCGTTTGTCTCATCCTGTGCATCTTTACTACCTATCTCTATCAATGACAAGGTCTGCCCATCTTGCAGAATTTGCTCACACTTTGCGTCTGTAATATCTTTAAGCACAATCCCTACGGTACCATTTGAATGAAACGTAGTCCCGTATACCCTCATCTTTCTCTTAACTTCTTCAGAAACTGGTGTTACGGCTTTGATAAGGCCTAAGGTCTCGGCCTGTAAATCTTCTGTGTTCACGATTATAATTGCAACATCTGTATTAGTATCAACGTTTCTAACAACCGCACTTATATCACTTTGTTCTGCGATTTGCACGCTCACTCTGTCTCCCGGAATACGGCTTAACGACGTGGCAATCACAATCTCGTCATTACTGATATCAACAATAACACCTGTTACGACTGCATATTCAGATGAATTTACATTATCTGTTCCGGACTTTGTTTCAGGATAAATTCCCACCAGAGATTTAGATGCCTCCACATTCAATTGGGCTGCGTTCTGCCATTTATCAACATCTTCCGCAAACTGATCTGATTCCATATATTCACCGGCTTCCTCAAGCGGAGATTTCGGTATGACTTCTTTGGCACCGAAAACACCGATTATCGAAGTAACCACGGTACCGATTATTGCTGTAATTATTTTCCCTTTAAATGGCGTAATCTTATCTTTTATTTTATCTTTTAACTCTTCATCCGTGTCTTTCATTCTCTTTTCTTCCTTCTACTCTACCGTAACTGATTTGGCTAAGTTTCTGGGCTTATCCACGTCGCAGCCTTTTCCGACTGCCACGTAATAACCAAACAACTGCAAAGGAATGATTGCCAACGTATTTGTAAAATAGCTATTCGTCTTCGGAATGTAAATTACATAGTCCGCTGACGCTTCCATTTCATAATTCCCTTCATTGGTCACTGCCAGCACAAAAGCTCCGCGGGCCTTTACTTCAACCATATTGCTGATGGTCTTTTGATATAAATGCTCCTGGGTTGCCACGCAGGCCACCAAAGTACCTTCTTCGATCAATGAAATCGTTCCGTGTTTCAATTCTCCCGCCGCATAAGCTTCCGAATGGATATATGAAATCTCTTTTAACTTAAGTGAACCTTCCAGTGAAATTGCATAATCTATGCCGCGCCCGATAAAAAAGATACTCTTTGCCGCAACATAGCGGTTGGCAAACTTCTGGATTTTACGCTGGTTGGACAAAAGAAACTCTACCTGTTGCGGTAAAAGCTTCATATCATCAAGCATTGTTTTAAAATCATCGTCCGACAACACGCCTTTGATTTTACCAAGTTTCATAGCGAACAAATACAGGGCCATAAGCTGTGCACTGTAGGCTTTAGTCGTAGCAACCGCAATTTCGGGTCCGGCCCAGGTATACATGACGTAATCCGCATCTCTTGCAATACTGCTGCCAACCACATTTACGATACCAAGCACTTTGACACCTCGCGCACGCATGTCTGCCATTGCCGCAAGGCTGTCTGCCGTTTCTCCGGACTGACTGATTACAATGACCAACGCATTCTCATCAATAATCGGGTCACGATATCGAAACTCCGATGCCAAGTCCACTTCTACCGGCACTCTGGCAATATTTTCAATAACATATTTACCGGTCACACCGGCATGATAAGAAGATCCGCAGGCAACAATATAAATCTTGCTAATCTTAACAAAATCTTCCTCTGTCATTTTTAATTCGTCTATTTGAATTTCACCTTTGGAAATACATTTCCGCAAGGTCTCTTCCAAAACCTTAGGCTGCTCATACATTTCTTTTAGCATAAAATGCTCAAAACCGCCCTTTTCAGCCGCTTCGGCATCCCACGCAATGGTTACGGGCTCTTTTGCAATGACTTCTTCATCCGAAGAATAAAAGGTCAAATCATCTGCCCGGAGGCACGCAACCTCATAATTATCCATAAAATATACGTTGCGCGTATATTTTAAAATTGCAGGCACGTCAGATGCAATAAAACAGCCCTCGTCACTCCGTCCCACAATCAAAGGACTTGCCTTTCTCACAGCAAAAATACGGTCAGAATGCTCGGCAAAAATAACGCCTAACGCATAGGAACCTTCCACGCGATGCATCACCTTGGTAATTGCCTCCAAGGGATTTCCTTTATAATAATAATCCAGTAAATGGGCCAGGACTTCCGTATCTGTTTCGGATACAAATTCATAGCCCTTGTTCTCTAATTTTTTGCGTAGTTTTACATAATTTTCAATGATACCGTTATGAACTACCGCAATGGTTTCTTTTGCATTATAGTGCGGATGTGAATTTACATCAGTGGGCGCCCCGTGGGTTGCCCATCTGGTATGTCCAATCCCCAGATTCCCGGGCATCATTTCACCTCTGTGGGTCAATTCCACTAAGGTTTTCAAGCGTCCTACCGATTTACGGATTTGGATTTTATTTCCATTATAGACTGCAAGCCCCGCCGAATCATATCCACGGTATTCCAGTTTCTCCAACCCGTCCAAAATAATAGGCGCTGCCTGTTCTTTCCCGACATATCCAACAATTCCACACATAAAAGAAACCTCCTATTTACGTTCGTCCGGAGACATTCCGCATCCCCTGTTCGGATCTATGTTCTGGGTCGCTGTCAGAATACTCTGACGCATCCAGAACTCTCTGTTCATTGTGCATTTTAACACAAAATTATGCGGAAGTCTTTTATAATTTATTCCCAATTTAAAGCCTATATACTTAAAGCCACTGGAAATAATCAACTTCGGAATCAAGTGTTGCTTCTTCTGTTCTTTTAAGTATTCTACGGTGAGTTTTACCATTTTTTTACCTTCACCGGTAGAAGAAATATGTTCAAAAATATCCGGGCGCAAAGCTTGGGATACACCATTATCAAAATTACGGTGGAACTGCATCATGTTTTTATAATTGTGGGAATGATATACCTTGGCATCCGCAGCATAAGCAATTCGATATCCTTCCTTAATCGCCGTTGCTGCCAGGTACATATCTTCGTTAAAAATGGCGCAATCTACAAAACCGCCTATTTTATCATAAATTTCTCTGGTGTACGCTGCACATACGTTAGAAAAGAAATAGGTCTTTATCTGTAATCGTTCCAAATCCTCTTTGCTCTTAATACAACTTTCAGCAGGATAATTGAAATCTCGGGTAAAACGCTCAATTACAGCGCAATCTTCATTGGGTAACTGTCTTGCATAAGAGAATTCCGCTTTTTTTTCAAGCAAGGGTTTTAAAAGTTCTTCCACCAGATTTTCATCCGCCGGAACCGCATCATCCGTCATACAGATAAAATAATCTGCTTTGGAACGTTTTACAGCCTGCTTACGGGTTGCACCATGGTCGAACTCCATTTTGGATAAATGATGAACCTCTACGTTATCCCAAACTTTCAGTAACTTTTCTCCGTATAAAAAAGTATTCCAATACTTTTCTTCCGTATTCATAATGATAATTTTATTTATAGAATATGTTTGATTTTCCAACAACTCAATTACTTTAGTCAATCGTTTTTGTGGCTTATAAGTTAAAATAATAATATCAACTGTAGATTTCTGCATTTTATCTCCATTCAAATCTAAAATAAGGGACCCGTCAATGCTTTCGGGTCCCTTTTCTACCATACTTTAATCTAACTCTTCGTCCTTAGACATTGTACCTACATAAGGTGATGTATGTTGTTCGATTATACTGCTATACTCCAACACTTCAGGTGATGGTGTGTACTCAACTTCAGGATATAAATACTCATGAAGCAACTCTACATTTGTTGACAAGTCCATAGGAATAACACAACTTCCCTTACTTCCGATTTTTCCGGTAGTAATATTTGAATCAAACGGGAAACCGCAACTGCCTACAATTTCATAACTTGACACATTTGAAACCAATTCAAGAATCTGGCTCAAATCCAATGATGTGGCAACCATAGGAAATACTTCATCTGCAATTTCATTCAACTGGGCAGGTGATAAATCTTTAGCCTTTTCCAATACAGCCTGCAATACTTTACGCTGTCTCTCTGTACGTCCAAAATCATTACCCACCGCTCTGATTCGGCAATATGCTACGGCCTGATATCCGCTGAGTGTCTGTAATCCGGGTTCGGTAACTGCTACATAGTCTGTAGTAAGATTATTAGGATTCTCTTCCGTTGCATACATAGATGCCTGATAATTATTTAAATGCTTAATTTCATTCTGCTGAACATCAATTTCTACACCGCCGACTGCATCTACAACTTCCATCAATCCTTCAAATCCGATGGTTACAAAGTCTGTAATGTACAAGTCAAGATTCATGTTCAACATAGAAATAGCCTGCTGGGGACCACCCTTTGCATATGCAGAATTACACTTGTTATAAACATCATTACCAAGGTTCAAATAGGTATCACGATACACAGAAACAAGTCTTGCTTCTCCGGTTTTATTATTTACGGAAAGAATCATAATAGTATCTGTACGCGTTCCGTTTGCTAATTTACCATTACGGGCATCTACACCAAACAATGCAATGTTAGTATAAGTTTCTTCTACTTCCGCCCATCTGTCTTTTACATCGGAACTAACTTCTACATCTTTGATATCGTATTTTACAATACCGGTTTCATCGTCCGTAGTCTTTAAAATCAATCCCAATGCAGCAACTGCACCAACAAGAATAACTACTTCTATAATTAAAAGTATCATTTTTCCTTTCGATGCTTTCTTCTTACGTGCATTTTTTTTACCACTCTGCTGTGCGCTCATAATATCCTCCATTAGTAAGCATTTTTATTAATAAATCCCTTAAATATTGTCAAAAATAATATTTTAATATCAAATCCAAATGTCCAATTCTCAATATAATATATGTCACAATCAATTCTCTTACGAATCGATGTATCTCCACGATAACCGTTTACCTGCGCCCAACCGGTAAGTCCCGGACGCACCTGATGTTTAATCATATAACGGGGTATTTCTTCCTTAAACTTATCTACAAATACCGGTCTTTCCGGTCTTGGTCCCACAAGGCTCATATCACCTTTTAAAATATTATAAAACTGCGGAATCTCATCCAGACTGGTTTTTCGCAAGAAACTTCCAAACTTCGTAACACGCGGATCATTCTTAACCGTCCATGCCTTCTTTTCATCCTGCTCTTTTTGAAC
Organism: Lachnospiraceae bacterium; assembly: GCA_045590655.1. Lineage (GTDB taxonomy): Bacteria > Bacillota > Clostridia > Lachnospirales > Lachnospiraceae > UBA3766. The sequence goes on from JAZNRI010000045.1 coordinate 56,479, forward strand.
CGCCATTGTGCGGAATTTATACATTTTAAAAGTCTTATTGTGAAGCCCCACACGCTCCTGTTTAAAGATAATCGGGCCACCACCGGAACATTTAATCACAATTGCTGAAATCAACATTACCGGTGAAAAAATCACCAATGCAAACAACGAGCCTATAATATCAACTATTCGTTTGATAACCCAGTTCATTGTATTTGTCAACGGAACTCTTCTGATATTGATAACCGGAAGTCCTGACAAATCCTCAGTGTAAGGTCTGCTGGGAATTACGCTGTTATAATCAGGTATAAATTTAGTATGTACACCTGATTTCTCACACAAGCCGACAATTTCTTCCAATCTGTCATAATCTTCCAGCGAAAGGGTAATAGCAATCTCATCAAGCTTGTTCTCAGGCAATACATAATAAAGGTTATCTACGCGCCCCACAACTTTCACGCCTCGATAAAGCGTACCTGCAGGAATATGATCATCTAAAATACCTCTTACTACGTATCCCCATTGTGGATTCGCCATAATTCTGTCAATATATTCTTCCGCCGCTCTGGAATATCCCACCAGCACAATATACTTAACATTGTAGCCTTTTTTACGTATCTGGCGTAAAAACAATCTGATTCCGTTTCTCACCAGAATAGTAAGCAGCACATTAATCGTACTAAAAATAAACACTACCGAACGCGAAAAATTTGGTTCATTGATAATGTAAAGAGCAACGAAGAAAATAACCATTCCAATCAAGTTCGCTCGTATTACATCAAAAAATTCCCTCTTTGCGCTGGAATAACGCTTTGACTTATACAAATTCAAAGCGGAATACAGACACATATATATAGGTACAATACCTAAAAGTGCAACAAAATAAGTCTCCGGTTCCAATGTACCTTCACCGGGCTGTTGAAATACAACAATACGGAGCCACCATGCTGCAATATATGATATAATCGTAACCACAATATCCAACACTACGTGGAGACGATTTAAATATCTCTGATTATCTTTAATCATAATCATCACCTATATTTCTACATACAGCACTTATATTACAATATTGTTACAAAAAATTCAAGTTTATTACATTATTTTTCGCAGGATATTTATCCAAAGATCCCACTCAAGTCTGCAGGCATCCCCAAAATGTCCTTTTACAATGCCGACACGCTTAGCCTTCATTTCTTTCGTTCCGCACTGTTTTAGGCCTTCCAGCACCGCTTTATGGTACACTTTGCCGTATCCTTTCATTATGAAAAATATCTGCTTTATAACAAAACCCGCCAACAACGGAAAAAAATGCCAAATAATCTGAAAAATCGTCTGATTTTTATAAATTAAATATACGCTGTTTCTCGCCGCAAGCCTGGTTTTAAATTCATTATATCTTGAACCGGAGGTAGCACTTCCCGCATGATAAACAATGGCGTTCGGTTCATACATATTATGATATCCGTATAAACCTGCACGATATCCGATATCAATATCTTCCAAATAGGCAAAATGCGCTTCATCAAATCCACCGATTTCTTCAAAAACCGACATTCGATAAATTGCTGCACCGGCGCAAGCCGCAAAAATCCTGCTTCTTTTAGTGTACTTAGCAGCACTTTTTCCTTTGCCTCTTGCATACGCCCAGCCCAAAACCGTATAAAAATCACCGGCATCATCAATCACTTCCGGCTCTTTTAAAGAAAGCATTTTGGCCTGTACGGAAAAAATCTTCTCGTCCGTCTCCAGTGCCTCTGTCATTTTTTCAACAAAAGTACCATCCGCCACTGTATCATTATTTAAAAGGATTACATACTCGGCGCCAAGGTCCTTCGCAAAACGAATTCCATCGTTTACCGCAGCAGCAAATCCACCGTTCTTACTTCTTTTGACACTTTTTACCCAGGAAAAGTTGCATTCAATTTCATTTAAACTTTCATCTGTGGAACAATCGTCCACCACAATCACATCAAAATCCTCGACAGACTGCTGTTTTAAGGAATTCAGGCAGTCCGGAAGAAACTTTATTCCATTGTAATTCGGGATTACAACCGCTGTTTTACTCACACTGCCACCCTTTCTGTCAAAAATTTATTCGCACTCTGCACCCTCTATAAAATACTTGATTATTTTACTTTCCATACCTTGCAGCATGCCCGGCCCTTATCACGCCTCGCCCAATTGCGGATCGTACACTACCACATATCCCCTTAGTCTTGCCTGCTCACAGAAAGCCACACTCAACTCGGTATAATCGCAACCTTTCTCCTGCATCTTAGAGGCAACTTCTTTGTTCCACAATTCCTGCAACTCCGGACAAATTACCATATTTCTTACATCGCCGGCGCCAACCTGTTGCATAAGCGCCGCCCTGTGCATATATCCGCTAAATCCCTTCGGCAAACCTTTATACATCACCGTTCCGTCACGTTTCATGGCACCGCTAATGATTTTGCCACCTTTATAAACAGGCCCTGCGACAATGCCGACTTCCGGACGATTACTGAAAATATCAGGCTGGTAGGTTGTCCGATAAAAACCAAGATGGGACATATGCTCAACCTTGGCATTCCAACCACGATTTTTGATGTAATCTTCTACCGCAAGCTTACCGTTTTCATATGCATATTGCTTGGAATCCGTATTCACTGCCGTGGATTCGCCATGGCATCTCCAATGATACAGGATACGTGAAATATGTATCGCTTCTGTATCATCTTTTAACCCTGCAATACATCTTAAAATAATATCGAAGTCCTGGGCCCCGTCAAACTCCTTGCGGAATTTTAAGCCCTTCATCACATCTGCCTTCATTACGCAGAAATGACAAATATAATTATTTGTCAAAATTAAATCTAAATTTAATTTCTTTTTCCTGTTAGCTTCATAAAAGGTTTTAAGTTCTGCGTCAGTCTTGTCTTCATCAGAATAAATTAAAACAGGCGCACTTTTTTCAATTGCACGCCCCACATAAAATAAAGCATCCGGCGTCAGCACATCGTCGTGATCCAAAAGACCGATATAGTCTCCCGTAGCAGCTTCTAAAGCCACATTGGTGTTTTCGGAAATACCGTCATTATTTGCAAGTGTCAAATATACAATACTGCTTTCCTGCGAAAGCTTGTCTCTGTATTCATCCACAATTGCTTCCAAATCGTTATTTCCGCTGGCATCCGCAATCACCAGCTCCCAATATGGATAAATCTGCGCAATCACTGAATCCAATAATTCCCTGAAGAATGTAGGATTCGTTCGATACGCCGGAACCAAAATGCTTATCTTGGCAGGATTTACGAACTCGTACTCCTGCATTATTTTGATTTCCGCCTCTGTAAGAGGTGTAAAATTAAATTCTTCATATTTCGGCGCACTGATTCTTTCCATAACGGCAGAAACGGGTCTTTTCAAACCGTTTCTGCGAAGGTATCTTCTTGTTTTTGCAATGGAATCCAAACCTCTTCCCATCAGTTCACCTCATAAAAGGCTTATACTAGTCAAGTTTCGCCTTTAAAGCATCTGTCAATGCTGTTACTTTTACGCTTGCATCTTCCAAACTGCTACCCTTAACGCCCATATAGAACTTAATCTTAGGCTCTGTTCCGGAAGGTCTTGCACAGCACCAGCAATTATTTGGAAGTTCAAAGTAAAGAACATTGGACTTGGGCAAACCTGTGGTGGTTTCTGCACCGGTCTCCATATCCACAATTCTGTCTTCCTGATAATCTCTGAACTTAAGCACCCTTGCATCACCAATCATCTTAGGCGGATTGGTACGGAACTTATCCATAATTGCCGCAATCTGCTTAGAACCGTCAATACCCTTCAAGGTAATGGTGTACTGGGTCTCCTTGAAATAACCATAGCTTTCATACATTTCAAGCATCATATCCCAAAGGGTCATGTTGTTCTTCTTGCAATAGGCAGCCACTTCACACAAGCACATAACCGCTACAATAGCGTCCTTATCTCT
>JAZNRI010000046.1:0-17361 GCA_045590655.1 Lachnospiraceae bacterium
GGTAATCGTCGGAGTGCCCACCTTAACTGCACTTCCGCTTCTGTAAAGCACCTGTGTATCTGCAAGTCCGTTTACGGCAAAATCAGATACATCAGCAAGTTTACATTCGTCAATAACAACGGTTTCCGCAGATAAAATAGCCGGATTTCCGTCTGCAAGGTGAGGAAATAAATTTATACGTCCGTATACACAGTTGTTAACTGTGAATTTTTTACCGATGTTATAATGTAATTTGCTTGAACCATAACCTATCAAATATCCAACGGAAATATCGCCCAATGCATACATATCTCCATATAAATCTAAGTGTTTTACATTAGTGATGTTTCCGGAAACATTCAAGTAAGCTCCCTCACTAATCTGGATATAATCCACTTTATCAATTTTGGCCACATCTATTTCGGATAATATGGAAATATCTCCGTTTCCACCTACAATATCACCAATATTTTTCGCGTCACACAGAATAAGATTTTTACCTTTTACATCAATATTTACAGGCTTACCTTCTGCTCCGTATTCCAATTTGGCATTGTAGATTTCCAAGTCTGTGGTCAAGGTAATCTTTTGTGATGAACATTTGATTACGGGAACCTCTGCTTCGTCATCACCCACAAGGAAAATCTTGGCTGCATTGGAAGGTAATTTACCAATTGTATTACCATCTACTACCTCAATGGTATAAATCCCTGTTTTATCGCCTGCTTCATCAAATCTCTCAAGCAAATCGCTCCAGTTTCTAAAACTTCCGAAATCATTGCCATTTCTATCTGTCACATAATAGCAAGGCTCAATCTTCTTTGCATAGAAAGTATGGTGACCCTCTGCGTCTACCTTCTCTGCACCCTCATAACCGTCATCAAAACAAACAATCTTCAGTCTGTCTAAGTTTGCAGAATCATTGTTTATTGTTATTACAGACGCTTCCTCACTGGTAAGTCCGATTTTGGCGGTCTTCTTTGAAGGAATTACAAGGTTATCAGCAACGATTCCGCCGTAGGAAGCAATATCCGTATTGAAACTTCCCGGTGTTTTAAAGTTTAAAGTTGTAGCCTTAATGTGTCCCTGTGCTTCAATGTGTGCATCATCAATTAAAAAGGTTCCGTCCACAACCAGGTCATTATTAATACTTGCAAAACCTGCATCCTTAATTGTAAGGTCTTTCGTCTGCAAATCACTGAATGTAGTCAAGTTAACATTCTCTAATACCAACGGATAATGAATCACTCCGTCTGAATCACCTAATCCAAGAGAAACATTCACATCACTTGCATTCTTAAGTGTGATACTCTTTGCCACTTCCGGCATATCCGCAACTTCCACACTTATGTACGGAGCATCGCCGGCTTCCTTTACAGTAATGGTATAAGCATTGTCTGCATTGTTAAGCTGGCTGATTTTTGCCAACGCACTGTCTACATCAAAAAAAGTTTCTGTAATAGAATTATATTTTAATTCTACTTCTGTTCCGGGGTCTTCTTCCCATACATAAGCACGTCCGCCGCTTTCAGTAGGACGGTCTACGAGAACATAACCCTGAGAAGTCATATTCGTATCTTTCCAACGAAGCGAAATGTTATTCCATGCATCCGAAGCTGTTGTCAGCTCAAATACAGGATTTTGTTCAATTGAACTCTCCATTACATCTAAATATATAATCTGATTTTTATCTGCTAACGTAATGTTATCTATTTTAATTTGAGAAGTATTCAATGTACTACTATATGAATAACGATATTCAATTCTTGACTCTAATGTATCTGTTTTAACATAAGTCAGTTCTCCAATGTCCAACTTACGACCAAGAGAAATATTAGTTCCTGTTCCCAATGTCAATTTGTCAACCATTGCATCCTGATAAAACGCAAATGCACCCATGCTACCATCTTGGCCAATATAAATAAGTTCAGCATATTCACTACCTTGTACATTAACCGAACCCCATCCGATCATTTCGATAGTATAATCCGCATTCTGATTCGGCAATTCTGTCCAGATATTGGAATATTCTTCAGATACTTTAAATGTGACTTTTTTTGCAACATTAGGTAATGAAGGTATTGCTTCATATCCCATACTTTGTGCCGCAAATTCATCTGTCATTTCAATTACATATTCACCATTCGGATTATTTAATTGATCAATTCTACTCACAGCGGAGTCTAACAAAGCAAATTCTTCACTTTCTTCTCCATAGGATAAAATATAGTTAACCAAGTTGTTTTCAATTAATACAACTGAATAAGTACTATCTTCATTTTTCACTACCGAGCAAATTACATCACTCGCTCTGTTGTAGTCAACCAAATTTTCACTACTAATTACAGTAGAAGTATTGAGCACAACATCTCCCGGAACATTTGAACTAGAAATTATATTAAAAGCAAAGGTACCATCCGGCAAGTTTAATGTATTTATATTAAAGCATCCCTCTGCCGTTACAATTTCTTCACCGGTTGCACTTGTATATTTACTTTGAGTTATTACAAAATAACTCGTCTCGTCTATTGTGCAGATATTGATATCGATCGGTTCAAGACTATATAATTGAGCGCCATTAATAACAGACATATTTTCAATCTTTGGATTATTTCCCTCATAATCCTGATAAGCCCAAAAACTTGCATTATCAACAACGACTTCTTGCAAATCACATCCTACATCAAACCTGCAAGATGCCTTAAATGTAATCTTGATATTTGAAGAAATACGATCATAAGCTCGGTATTCTACATAATCATTTTCTACTTTATCAAAAATTAATTCCGCTGCCTTTGTCGGGAAGTCACCTGTCATTTCTCCCCATCTATTACTGAAATCATCCGTAACGGGCTGGGTACAAATAATCGTATAAATACCATTTGCATTATTCAACGCATCAATACGCGCAGAAACCTCCTCAAAACTTGCAAAAGTTTCTGTTTTACTGCCATAAGACAAGGTCCATGTTTCCGTTGCCTCGCCTTCCAACAAGATAGTTCCGTTTTCAGATAAAACATCTAACGGCTCAACATCCCCTGTTTCTTCACTTGCTTCTTCACTCGGCAAATCTGCAACTTCACTATCTGAAGTCACTTCACTTATGCCTTCTTCTGAAGCCATTTCTTCTGCAGGCAATTCTGCTTCTTCCGATGTAATCACTTCCACCTCTGAAGCCGGATTCTCTGCACCGATTTCTGATGATACCTGGAATTCTTCCACAAGTACATCATCTGCTGTTACCGCTTTTACGCCAAGGCTGTTTGTGGGCATCAAAAATACACACATTACAAAAACAAGCACCATGGCCGTAATTCGCTTAAAAGCATGTTTCTTCATTCCTTTTCCCTCCTTCTATAATTGCTTTTACAAGCTTCAATCTTGAGTTTAGCATTTTATAACAAATAAATCCATATTCAAGCAAATGTTTTATATGTATTTTACATAAAAAAGTGCCTTCGGATACATTTTGCGCACATCCGTTGGCACTTTTCCTTTTTTAACTTCTCGGCATTATGGCTCAAATCCGCTGAATGCAGGACACTTTAAGCATCCTCCCGCATATACCTCAATATAGTTCATTGTATTTCCTGTCTTTGATGTAAAAGTCGCAGTACCGTTCTCGACATAAAGCCAATCTATCCGATCCGCTCTTCCCGCTGTAATATCGGAATTGTACAGGTTTAACATACCTCCGTCAGCATATATCGTTTTACCGCTTGCTACAATATTTACATTCTCTAACTCTAAGCTTATGGAAAATTCGATATCCGTTTTTGCAGTTAATTTAATCTTGTCTGCGGTTGCATCTTTATGCACACGGATACCCAGCAGGTTACTCGGCAAATCTGTCAGGTCAGCTCCGATAGAGTCAGATACAAGTTCTATATAATAAGTTCTATACCCCTCACCATTTGCAACAAACGCTTTCGCCTCATTAAAGCTTGCAAAAGGATAATACTTATCGTTCGCCGTAACCTCGGCAGGCTCATATACATAAGCCACTAATTTAGCAGTTTTAATGGCCTTGCCACTCTTAGTTAACAACCATGGGGTATCCGTCATTCCCGCCATAATATTCTGCGTTGTAAACTCCTCAATAGTTCCGTTAACGGCCGTTACCATAGTGGTTCCGGCTTTAATAGTTGCAAGATTGCCGTTCTTATCCACAACATTGATACAAAGTGCACTTCCTTCTTCCTCATCAATATTAACATTACCGTTAATGGTAAATGATTTACCGGTTAAAATACGAAGTTGTGCATTCTCGCCATCCAAAGTAAAATCTTTTACGGTTACAGCACTCTTACACCAGAACACAGCACCATCTTTTACAACAAATTCACCATTACATTTAACGGTTCCTTTAATAACAACGTCAATGTCGGAATTAGCGTCATTCTCAATATAAACCTTTGTTCCCGCCTCAGTTGTTAATGCATTGATTGCGGTATTATAAAGTTTTATGTAGCCATTTGATTTTACGGTTACACTTGCATTTGCGCTTGCGGAATTACGCAAGTCAACGTTTCGAATCTCAACACCGCACCTATCGATAATCATAGTTCCCGTGAAATTTAATATATGGGGAGTATCTTCATGGGCACCAATCACTACCATTTTACCAACATTCGTCTTAATGCTCTTAATGGTTCCTGCAGAAGGAATATCATCTTCCAAACGAATCGCATAGTAACCGGAAGGTTCTTCGTTTATATGATCAATTGCATCATTGATTGTAACAAACGGCTTACCGTTTGATGCATCTTCTCGCTCCCAATTTCCGGTCTCAAAAACATATATTTTAGGAGTACCTATTTTAACTTCCGTCTTCGCTCTGTAAAGCGCTTTTTCTTCGCTCATACCAATCAGGCTGAAATCCGACACGTCGGCTTTAGCACATACATCAATAATTGCCATATCATCAGTATAGGAGGTAATCAATTCGCTATTGGTATACGGATATAAATAAATTTTGCTGATAGCCGTATAATCTTCCTTTTCAAAAGTTACGGTTCCGTTAATGGTGAGCTTCTTGCTTAGCTGATAATGTAATGCGCCTTCATCATCGCACCCAATGTCTGTAACCGTTATATTACCCCAAGCATAAATGATTCCGTCTAAACCAAGGGTAGCAATATTGGTTAAGTCTCCGGATACGGTTAAGCTTGCATCGTCCGCAACGTACAAGGACTTTAACTTATCAATTTTAACAACTTCTACATCTCCGTAAACACCCAGTTCTTTATTATTGCCGGAAATAGTACCTACATTGCTAACATTGTCCAATATTAACGCACCGGATGATACTTTAACATTAACCTTAGCTCCGTTTGTGCCATATTCCAATCGGGTATTGGAAATACATACCGGAACTTTCACTTCCAACGTTGCTGCTGAAACCTTAATTATCGAATCCGGCACACAGTCATCACCTTGTAAAACAAGAGATGCTGCATTGATTGGAAGTTCTCCGATGGCCCGACCGTTTACTACTTCAATTGTATATGTTTTGGTTTTATCTCCGGATAACTTAAACGCATTCTGTACATCAAACCAGCTGCGGCTGTTAATAAATGTATTTCCGTCTGAATCGGTTACGTAATAATAAGGCTGTTGAATCTGTCTTGAGTAGGTACATTCCCCGCTATCCTGCACCTTCATAACACCTTCATAGACATTACCCTCTTCGTCCGTATAATTGCACACCATATCTACGCGCTGACAATCTTCCGAATACTGATTAATTACCATATACTCCATATCATTGTCAAAACGCTCATATGATAACTTTAATCGGTAACCGTCTGCTATGTCCAGGTTATCGGCAATGATTTTACCGCCGGGTCCTTCGCTTGTCAGCATAAAAAGATTGGTAGTTGCCGACTGTGCACTGGCGGGTTTCCATTTAAATGTATCGGCTGTTATTGCACCTCCGATACGGGGATAATCTGCCCCATTCAAATAAAAGATACCTTCACAATTCAGATTACTGTTAATAAATACTGCACACTGTTGTTTCTGACTCTCAATGGTGAAATCCTTAGTATTTAAATCTCCACCAAACAAGTTGATATGGAAATCAACAAATGTAACAGGACAGTGAATGCTTCCATCCATGTCATTTATACCAACGGAACTATTAATACCCGCTTTATTTACAATTGTTAAACTCTTCACCGCATTCGGAAAATTATTAATTACAAATTCCGGCAAGCTTTCATTGTAACATAATACCGTAACGGTATAACTATTATCAGCATCATTAATTGTCTCAATACGATTAAAAGCATCTTGTAAATACCTAAATTTTTCCGTAGTGGAACCATACTGTAATTCAACCATAGAATCCACATCTTCTTCCCACACTATCGTACGGCTGCCGGTTGAAGATATGCTTTTACCTAATGCATAACCAGCAGGAATGCTATCACCTTTAACAGAAAAGATTTTCCAAACGTCAGCATTATATTTCACATATTCTATAATTGGTTCTTCCTGCATTTCGGCATAATACACACCAACATCAATTCTCGTAACTCCTGATGCAATTGTAATTGAATTAATCTTCGCCGTTCCGTAGGTATACGTTATATTATCATTAATGTCATGGTGTTCTCCGCGGTAAAAATTAATTTGTGCCCATCCGTACGCATCATTACATTTGTACGATAATGTCTCTATCGATACTCTACCGTTAATACATAGATATATTGCACTTGAGATGGTTAATTTATTAATTTCACATCCCTCAAACAAGTAAAGATAGTTAAATGAATCCGTGTTTGTAACATTCTCCAATTTACAATTATTTAAAGTTACATTTGCCCAACCCTTAAATTCAATCGGGCATCCTTCACTTACTCCGTTCACCGACAAAAATGTAGCATCGTTGGTTTCCGGTGCAAGAAAAATAACAGACTTTGCTTTTGTCGGCAGTTCATAAATATCCATATCGTTTGCCACCAAAGGCTGTATTTTATATGTTGTTGCCACATTGTTACGTTCTTCAATTCTTTCTAATACATCGTCATAAGTCAGATACTCTTCCACAACGCTGCCATAACTAAGCGCATACCCATTTGAAGTATTCTCCGCCAAAACGATGGAATATGTACCATCTCCATTCGCGACTACTCTTCCCTGCAACACATCACTTGAAACAACTTTAACATTTGCATCCGTAATCACGCTGGAAGTAGTAAGTGCCACATCACCAACACTATATAAATTCTCACTATTTGATGCCGAAAAATGGAACGACTGTCCTAACAGATTTAATGTAGTAATATCATAATATCCATTAGCGTAATAAATATAATCTTGGGCAGTACTATCCCATCTGGTACTCCATCCTATAGCCAATTCACTATTTTCGTCGATATTGCATGTTTCGATTTCAATCGGCTCAAAAGCCATAATCCACGAGTTATTTACCAATGTCAATTCACGGACATCAAGTGTTATTCCCGCTTCGCTTCCTCCAAAATAATACAGACTTCCGCCATCCATTAATAATTCGTCAAATGTACAATCTTCAGACAGATGAAACTCGGCTTTCATCGTTACTTTAATATCAGTTGTAATTTCATCTAAAATATAAAAACTTCCGCTGTTTGTTACTGCAGGTTGAAAAATTAATTCCTTTGCCACAGACGGAAAACCATCAAGAATCAGATAATCACTAATCGGTTTTGTACATGTAATCGTATATACACTTTCCGCATTATTTAATTCATTGATACGTGCAGAAAGTTCTGCGAAACTTGCAAAAATTTCTGTCGTGTCGTCGTAAGTCAGACTCCACTCCTCCGTTGCCTCATCCGCTAACAAAATTGTTCCGTTCTCAGATAAAACATCTAACGGCTCAACATCCCCTATTTCTTCACTTGCTTCATCTATAACCTCATCCGAAGCAAGTTCTTCCACAGGCAATTCTGCTTCTTCCGATGTAATCACTTCCACCTCTGAAGCCGGATTCTCTGCAGTAATTTCTGATGATACCTGGGATTCTTCCACAAGCACATCATCTGCTGTTACCGCTTTTACGCCAAGGCTGTTTGTGGGCATCAAAAAGACGCACATTACAAAAACAAGCACCATGGGCGTAATTCGCTTAAAAGCATGTTTCTTCATTCCTCTTTCCTCCCTTATTTTTTGCTATAAAAGCTATAGTCATAATTGTATCACTTGGCAAAATGATTGTCTATTTTATTCGCCTTTTTTACGAACATCTATTTTTAATGCCATACTGTTTTTATATATAAAAAAGAGCACCTCAGCCGAAGTGCTCTTCCCTATTTTAAATTATTTATTTCTCTGCGCAAGATATGCTGCTCTACCTTCTTCATAAAGGTTATTTCCTTCGCTGTCAATAATAACAACCAAAGGCATTTCCTCTACATAAAGCTTTCTCAATGCTTCTGCACCGAGATCTTCGTATGCGATAAGTTCAGCCTTCTTGATACATTTTGCAAGAAGTGCACCTGCACCACCGATAGCACCAAAGTATACGCCGTTGTATTTCTTCATAGCTTCGATAACTTCAGGAAGACGTGCACCCTTACCAATCATACCTCTTGCGCCAACAGACATCATAGTAGGTGCATAAGCATCCATACGACCGCTGGTTGTAGGGCCTGCAGAACCGATTACCTGACCGGGCTTTGCAGGAGTAGGTCCTACGTAGTAGATTGTTGCATCTGTAGGATCCATAGGAAGGGGTTCACCCTTAGCAAGTGCTTCACACATTCTCTTGTGACCTGCGTCACGTGAGGTGTAAATGGTGCCTGTTAAATAAACAGTATCACCTGCATGTAATGTTTTAGCCAATTCTTCTGTTAAAGGTAATGTAATATGCTTCTCCATTAGATCACCTCCGATTTATGACGGGTTACATGGCAGTTAATGTTAATTGCGCAAGGCATACCTGCAATGTGTGTGGGTAAGGTTTCAATATTAAGGCCGATAGCGGTTGTTCTTCCGCCGAATCCCTGAGGTCCGATACCGAGTTCGTTGATCTTTTCAAGCATTTCTTTTTCAAGGTCTGCATAGTAAGGATCCGGATTCTCTGAATCGATGGGACGCATCAATGCTTTCTTTGCAAGCAATGCAGCCTTATCGAATGTACCACCGATACCAACACCTACTACCATGGGAGGGCAAGGGTTGGGGCCTGCTGTTTCAACAGTTTCAATGATAAAATCCTTAATTCCTTCAATACCGTGAGAAGGCTTGAACATTCTGATCGCACTCATGTTTTCGCTACCGAAGCCCTTAGGACCTACAGTAATCTTTACATTTTCACCGGGAACGATTTCGGTATAAATCATAGCAGGTGTATTATCACCTGTGTTACCGCGTCTTACGGGATCTTTTACAACGGATTTTCTTAAATATCCCTTGTCATAACCGCGACGAACGCCTTCGTTGATTGCGTCTGTTAAATCTCCGCCTACGAAGTGAACATCCTGGCCAATCTCTAAGAATACGCAAGCCATACCTGTATCCTGGCAGATGGGCACGTTTTCGTTATCAGCGATTTCAAAGTTTTCAATGATGTTGTCCAAAACGCCTTTTGCGATTTCGCCGTCTTCGCAAGCACGGCAATTCTTGATTGCGCATTTTACATCTTCGGGAAGATGTGTGTTTGCGTCGATACAAAGCTTTTCAACAACGTCAGTTACATTACTTACGTTAATTTCGCGCATAGTTTTTCTCCTTTTAGAATAGTTAATATTTAAACGCATTGCACATTCGCAATGCTCAATAGTTAAAACAAAATGATTAAGAACTGTGATACAAGAACAACTGAAATCAATGCGATAGGATATGTAGCCGCATAAGCTGCCGCAACATCTTCTGTTCCTGCTGTGTTAATTAATGTTCCGAGCGCAGGTGTACTTGTCATACCGCCTGTGATAGAACCAAGGTTGTTTAAAAGGCTTAACTTCACAACAAACTTTGCAAAAAGGAATCCGAGAATCATCGGAACGATTGTCATGATTACACCATATACAAAGTATAATACGTGGAATTCAGCAACGAATTCAGCACCACCCGGGATACCTGCACCGATCAAGAACAACATAAGTCCCAATTCACGGAATACTTTAAGGGTAGTTTCAGAAGGCATAATGCTTACTTTACCGATTCTTCCGAAGTGACCAAATACCAAAGAAATCAAAAGGCAACCACCTGTAGTTGTTAATGCGAAAGTAGTTCCGCTTAAGCCCTGTGCGCTTAAAGGCACCTTAATCATACCAACAAAAATACCGATTACCGCTGCAAGTGCAAACGGCGCAATACCAAATGCATCAAGTTCGATTAACTTACCGTCATACTTCTTTTCTTCTCCGTCAGAAGCCTGTACAAGTTTTGCTCTTTCTTCGTCCATATTGGCTTTCATAAACTTAGGAACAAGCTGTACAAAAAGTACTACACCGATAACACCAAACAAATATGCAATACCATGACCTACTGATACAATACCTTCCAAGGAAGGGTCAACAGTAGCTTTTGCAGCTGAGAATGCAGGTGTTGATGTTAAGGAACCTGAAAGAAGTCCTACAACCATAGCTGTCAATTCATCGTGGGGTACATCAGGCTGTAACCATCTTCCAAGGAAAATACATCCGATTGCAGCAAGACCGCCACCGATAATAACTACAAGGCCTAAAGCAACATATGATTTAAAGTTTTTCTTCATATTACCGAAGAACTTCGGTCCTGCAATAAAACCTACTGAAGTTACGAAGAAAATCAATCCAAGATTTTCGATAATTTTAAGTGCATTTTCTGCGTAGTTGATAGCTGTACCATCTGCTGCTTTTACGGTAAGCTGTGCGCTTAAGGGTTCAAAGAAGAAACATCCGTAAAGAAGTGCTACGATAAATACACCTGCTGTACCAAGGTTTACACCCTTAATGGAAATACGTCCAAGTGCATAACCAAGGAAAGTAATAATCAAAAGACTAAACATTAAAAATGTGATTCCGGTAATGGGAATAACACCGCCAAAAAGTGACATAATTTTTTTCCTTCCTCATACAATATATTTACGCATTGCGGGGCGAAAACACTTTTTAAAGTGCCTTCGCCCGACAAAAACATACATTATTTTTTGACCGTTCCCTTCTGTAAAAAGCTCTTTTTATCTTTCGTGACGAGCGTATTTAGGAAGAAGAAGAGGTGAAACATCATTAGTTTCGATGCCTGCAGCCTTTAACTCTTCAGCATATGCTGCTACATGGTCAATATTCATGGTACCCAACTCAACAGTCTTAGCTTTAGCTGCTGCAGCCTTACCTGCGTTACGGCCAAATACGATGATGTCAAGTAATGAGTTACCCATCAAACGGTTTCTTCCGTGGATACCACCAACAGCTTCACCTGCAACTAACAAGTTGTCGATTGCCTTTGTGAATCCGTCGCCGCCGATTTCCAAACCACCGTTCTGGTAGTGGAGTGTAGGGTAAATCAAAATGGGTTCTTTTCTCATATCGATGTCGTAGTTTAAGTACATACGAAGCATCGCAGGAATTCTCTTTTCAATGGTTCCGGGTCCGCCGATCATTTCGATCATAGGAGTATCCAACCATACACCGCTTCCAAGAGGTGTTGTTACGCCCTTGCCTCTGTCAGAACATTCACGAATGATAGAAGCTGCGGAAACGTCACGTGTCTCAAGGGGATGCATGAAAGCTTCACCTTCTACGTTAACAAGCATTGCACCAAGAGAACGAACCTTCTCTGTTACCAATGCACCGAAAATCTGCGCAGGGTAAGCAACACCTGTAGGGTGATACTGAATTGTATCCTGGTATAAAAGGGGTGCACCTGCACGGTATCCCAATACCAAACCGTCAGCAGTAGCGCCGTAGTGGTTTGATGTAGGGAAGTTCTGGTAGTGAAGACGACCTGCACCACCGGTTGCGATAACTACGGTTTTAGCCTTAGCAACTAAGTAATCGCCTGTTTCCATGTTGAGGAGAACAGCACCTGCAACCTGGCCCTTTTCATCTTTGATTAATTCAACTGCTGAAGTAAATTCAACAACAGGAATCTGACGGTTGATTACTTCATCGCGAAGTGTACGCATGATTTCTGCACCTGAGTAGTCCTTACAAGCGTGCATACGCTTTCTTGAAGTACCACCACCGTGTGTAGTTACCATTCTTCCGTCTTCGTCCTTATCGAACATAACGCCTAATTTGTTTAACCACTGGATAGCATCGGGAGCTTCCATAACAAGACGTCTTAAAAGTTCAGGTCTTGCAGCAAAGTGTCCGCCACCGAATGCATCAAGGTAATGCTGTACAGGTGAGTCGTTTTCTTTATCTGCAGCCTGGATACCGCCTTCAGCCATCATTGTATTGGCATCACCGATACGAAGCTTTGTTACGATCATAACGTTAGCGCCTGCTTCGTGTGCTTCGATTGCTGCAGAAGAACCTGCACCACCGCCACCGATAACGAGTACGTCTACGTCGTAATCAACTTTGTTTAAATCAACCTTGTCTGTTAAAAGACGGCTGTTTGAATGAAGAAGGTGTCCTAATTCTGTAGGAACCTTCTGGCCCTTGTTGGGTCCGATTTTAATTTCTACAAATCCATCTTCTCTGTAGTCAGGATGGTAAGCTTTCAGAAGGGTATCCTTTTCCTCAGCGGTCATACGTCTGGGTTCGGTTTTCATACGTTCTGCTCTGGTTGCTTCCACCTTTTTAATGGATTCCTGCATTTCTGCTGTAAACATATTTCTCCCTCCTTATTTCTCGATTTCTCTTGTGTTGTATAATTCCTGCATTTCTGTGATGGGTTTCTGCATAATCTGCTCGATTAACTCATCATAAGCACCCTTGTTGATTTCTTCAACGCGGTTAGCCAAATGCTCTGTTTCAGGAGCAATGTACTTACCTGTAAGACGTCTTGCAAGAAGACCAACCATAGGATGAGAAATACCGGCGGGACATCTTACTGAACAGCATCCGCAGCTTACGCAGTCGAAAGACTCTTCTGCACACTTTTCGAACTCGCCTCTCTGAGCGTATGCAATGTACTGCATAACATTTAAGTCCTGTGTACAAGCCTTTGTACAAGCATTACATCCGATACAGCTGTAGATTTCAGGATAAAGTTCCATCATAATCTGCTGTGTAGGTCTGATTTCATTGATATCATAAGTTCTCTTATCTGTAGGGAAGAAAGGAATACTTGCTACATACATTCCTTCTTCAACCTGTGTCTGACATGCAAGACAAGTTTTTAACTCGTTCTTACCTTTGATTCTGTAAATAGTTGCACATGCACCGCAGAAACCGTGACGGCAGCCACATCCTCTGTTTAAGGTGTAGCCTGCATATTCCATAGCTGTCATGATTGTTAAATCTGCAGGTACGCTGTATTTCTTACCAAAAAAGTATACATTTACCATATTTTCCATTTTGGAATACCAGTCCTTTCGTTTTTAATAAAAGCCTCTTAATATTCGTTAGGCAGCTCATCGATTTCGTCGAAACGGAATACAGGGCCGTCCTTACATACATATTTAGAACCAATGTTACAACGTCCACACTTACCGATACCGCACTTCATACGAAGTTCGAAAGTAGTGTAAATCTGTTCGTCCTGGAAACCTAATTCTTTAAGTCCCTGAAGAACGAATTTAATCATAATAGGCGGTCCGCAGACAAGAACTGTTTTATCTGTAGAGAATTCAAGTTCTTTTAAGTATGCAGGTACAAAACCTACATGGCCGTCCCAGCCTTCCTGCTCACGGTCGATTGTCAAGTGTACGTTCACACCTTCTGTCTTCATCCACAATTCCTGGATTTCTTTTAACTGAACCAAGTCATCTGCGGAACGTGAGCCATAAAGGATATCGATGGTTCCGTAATTCGCTCTGTTATCAATTGCATAATTGATTACGGAACGAAGAGGCGCAAGACCGATACCACCGGCGATGAATAAAAGGTTCTTGCCTTTTAATTCTGTTTCTACCGGGAAATGATTTCCGTAAGGTCCTCTTACTGTGATTTCATCACCAACCTGGAGGCTGTGAAGATAATCTGTAAGCTGACCGCATTTTTTGATACTGAATTCCTGGAATTCCTTGTTGGTAGGTGAAGATGTAATAGAGAACATAGCCTCGCTTACACCGGGTGCACACAACATTGCGCACTGACCGGGCATATGTTCAAACAACTTACCGCCTTCGGGCGCGTTTACACGGAATGTCTTAACGTCCGGTGTCTCCTGGCGGATATCTGTGATCACACCAACCTTAGGAATCAAAGTGTCCAGTTCATAATTTGTATGACAATTGCATTCACACATTATTCGTTACCTCCCTGATTCTCAAAAGCTTTGATTACTTTTACAATGTTTAAGGATGAAGGACACTTGTCTACACAACGTCCGCAACCTACGCATGAGTACATACCGTCGTTGTTTGCAGGGAAGTATACTAACTTATGCATAAATCTCTGACGGAATCTCTGCATCTGGCTGTTACGGTTATTACCGTGAGCCATCATTGTAAAATCAGAATACATACATGAGTCCCAGCAACGATAACGCTGTACGCCGTGACCTGTATCATAATCCTTAATATCGTAGCACTGGCAGGTAGGACATACGAATGTACATGTACCACATGCTAAACAAGGCTTGTAAAGTTCTTCCCAAACAGGTGATTCGAACTTCTCCATAAGAACGTCGCCGTTCCAGCCTTCCAATGAAAGGTTTGAGTAAGGAAGCTTCTCTACGATAGCGCGGATTGCTGCCTTTTCTTCTTCTACCTTAGCTTCATCTGCATTTACCAACAAGCCTTCAACAGCCTTGGTTAATGCTTCACCCTTTTCTGTAATTGCCTTCCAGTAAAGTTCACCGTCAATCATCCATGTTGCAACGTCAGCAACAGGGTCAGCGCAGTCTGTACCGAATACTTTACAGAAGCAGGTTTCTTCGGGTTCGTGACAAGCAAGTGCTACGATAGTACCGTGTGCACGTCTTGCCGCATAAAAAGTATCTACGGGTTCAGCAAGGAATACCTTGTCTAAAACCTCAACACCCTTCACGTCACAAGCCTTCATACCAAATACAACAAAGTTCTGTGACTGTAATTCTTCGGGTGTAATTTTAATTTTCTTATCTTCCTTTGTACAAGTGTATAAGTTTTCACTCTGGGGAAAGAAAGCGTCTTTGGCAGATTTTACTGTTTTTAAAGTATCTAAATCTACTTCTGCTTCTTCTGTCCAGTTTGCAAAATTTGTCTGGTTTGCAACTTTTACGGGAAGATATAACTCATTGTTTTCCGCAATCTTGGAGAATAATGCGGAAAGATTTTCTTTTGCTATCTTAAACATACATTATCTCCTTTCTGCTACGATGCTGGGTTCGCAGTCATCAAATGTAAAGTTTGTAAGAGGGCCTCTTGCTTCGCTGTCGGCACCTGCCTGGAACTCACCATAAAATTCATTAATGTCTTTGATGAACTTACGATTGAACAAATGAAGTGGAATACCCTGAGGGCATACACGGCTGCACTCGCCACAGTCTGTACATCTTCCTGCTACATGGAATGCACGGATGATGTGGAACATCTTCTCTTCGAAAGAATCCACATTAGCCTTCTGTGCGGTATCGAACTTGGTACTGTCGAATACACACTTACGGCAGCTACATGCAGGACATACGTTTCTGCAGGCATTACAACGGATACACTTGCTTAATTCCTTCTGGAAGAATGCAAACTTCTCTTCAGGACTCATTGCTTCGATTTTTTCAACTTCCGCAAATCTTTCTGCGTCCTTGGTATCCTTTGATTCGCCGATGATTTCATCGTAAATCATATGTTCCTTACCCTTACATACGTGACATCTCTCAAGCATTGCGTCTGCGTATGCGCAGGTCTTTTCTCCGTAAAGAGTCTGGATCGTCAATGTATCGCAAGCATCTGACATTTCAGCACCGGAAATACTCTGGATACCCTTAATGCCCATTTCTTTGATCTTGTCAACATTTAACTTACCCTTACAGCCTACACCTACGATGTAAGCTTTATCACGGTCTACACGATGTTCCTTAATCAACTGGTTAAAGCTGTATGTATCACAGGGCTTTAAGCACACCATGGTCTTGCCTTCCAACTTGGAAGCTTCGATCATGTATTTGCTAAGGTTTGCACCGCAGAATCCGTTATATACAAAATTGTCTAATTCTTCAGCGCTTGTGAAGTAAGCCGGTTCAGGATTGTAAGACAAATCACCGGCCTTCCAGCCAAGTACACGAACTACGGTACCGTCGGCAAGAAGTTCTTTTGCGCGGTTTACTAATTCTTGCATCTTAAATCCTCCAATCTTACGTTTTCACCAAGAGAATGGATTTTCTCTACGAATTCGTTCATTGTGGTAGAGAACTTCACACCTTCTGCAGCTGATACCCATTCAACACGGGTACGGCCGTTTTCTACACCGATGTAATCGAGCATAGAGAATAATAATGTCATACGTCTTCTTGCGTAGTAATTACCTGTGCTGTAATGGCAGTCTCCGGGGTGGCAACCACACATGATAACGCCATCTGCACCCTTCTGAAATGCACGAAGGATGAACATAGGATTTACACGGCATGAACACGGTACACGAATGATTTTAACATCTGCAGGATATGCCAAACGGCTACTACCTGCAAGGTCAGCACCTGCATAACTACACCAGTTACAGCAGAATGCAACAATTTTAGGTCTAAATTCTTTTTCTATCGACATATCGCATCCACCTCCGCAAGAATCTGTCTATTTGAGAATCCCTGAAGGTCCATAGCACCGGAAGGACAAACAACGGTACAAGCACCACAACCCTGACAGAGTGCGTTGTTAACAACTGCAATTCTTCTGTCTTCACGGATACCGTGGTCATTTACCTGTTTCACTTCATAAGTGATTGCACCGTAAGGACATACGTTAGCACAGGTTGAACATCCGTTACACATAAGCTCGTCAGCCTTTGCTGTACAAGGGTTGGTCATCAACTTATCTTTTGCAAGTAAGCCGATTGCCTTAACTGCTGCAGCACCTGCCTGAGCAACTGTTTCGGGAATATCCTTAGGTCCCTGGCAAACACCTGATAAGAATACACCTGCTGTAGGAGATTCTACAGGACGAAGCTTGGGATGTGCTTCTGTAAGGAAGTTATTGGTATCAATACTTGCTGTAAGCATTGTTGCAATCTTTCTTACGGAAGGATCGGGCTCGATTGCAGTTGCAAGAACTACCATATCAGCCTCTTTTAAAATCTGCTTATTGTCGATTAAGTCTGCACCCTGTACCAAAAGCTTACCATTGGGAAGAGGAGCAACCTTACCAACCTGACCCTTAATGTA
>JAZNRI010000047.1:0-3016 GCA_045590655.1 Lachnospiraceae bacterium
TCAGATGTTAATTTTGTTGTGAATCCAAAATTTTTGAGCAAGTTAGGGACGGATGAAGCAACAAGAAAACAATTTGAAGAAGATGTTAAGTATCTAAATGATTTTTCCAAAAGATTTAGGGAACAACAACTTGCAAATGGACGTGAAATTGTAAGTCAGGGGTGGTTCTGCGATGAGAATGGTAATTGGGGCGGATGGTCAATCAGCAGACCTGCAAAACAGGGTTCTGTTCTGCAAGATATGGCAGATAATGCAGAGAAAATAAGACAAGAGAGACTGGAAGAACAAAAGAACGCAGAGTTAGAGCTAAAAGAATATTTTGGTGACCGTTTTAAAGGCTTTCGTGTTGAGTGGTTAGAAGAGAATGTGACATCGGAAGAAGTCGAGAATGCAGAAGAGACAGATGAGGCTTCTGAAGAAGAAAGCGAGAGCATGTCCGGTAGGATAGGCGTGAATTTTGGTAAGACCGCAAGGAAAATTGCGGCAGCCAAAACAAGAGAACAACTACGGGCAGTGATAGCGGAAATAGAAGGCGATATGCAGGAAGTCAAGGATGGCATTGAAAAAGGTTGGTGCGATCAGGCGGAGATGGAAAAAGTAAAACTTCTAATGTCTATGGCACAGAATCGAATGGGACAGGTGGAAGACAGAGAGGCGACACCGGAAGAAGAAAGTATGTTTTTGATGGCATCACTAATGTAAATTCAAGGAGGAATAGAGTATGAAGATTAATGGTTTGAACGGAACAAATACACAATTCGGCGGAATGAATATGAAAGCAACAGATTCCGTCGGTAAAAATATTCAGAACAGGATTGCTAATGCACAGAAACAGTTGCAGGAACTTTCTGCAAATACGGAAATGGGCATAGAAGAAAAACTGAAAAAGAGACAGGAAATCCAGCAGGAAATTACGGACTTAAATAATGAGTTAAGACAACATCAGATTGAAGAGAGAATGAAAAAGCAACAGACAAAGAGTTCGTCTATGAATGATATGCTTGGCGGCAGTAAGAAGGTAGCGCCCAAAGTGGGGAAGAAAAGCGCGGGAATATCGCAGGGAAGTATGAAGGCTATTATTTCGGCGGATACTGCAATGGCCCAGGCGCGGGTGCAAGGAAGTACTGTTTCTCAAATGGAAGGCAAGGCCGGTGTGTTGGAAACGGAGATTAAATTAGATGCTGCCCGAGGCGGAAATGTGGAAGCAAAGAAAGAGGAACTTGCGGAGGTTAAGCAGAAGGTGGCTGCGGCGCAGGATGCACAACTGAATACTTTATCTGATGCGAATAAAGAGCTTGAAGCCGCAGCAAAAGCAGAACAGCAGGCTGAAAAGGCAGAGGATAAAGATAAGAAGACTGATAAAAAGACAGATAAGAAGGAAGCGGTTTCAGAGAAAAAAGAAGATAAAAATGTGGCAGGTATAGAGGAAAAAGAATCTTTCAATATTGATGTGGAAGTAGAAATAACAGATATTGAAACCGCAAATGTTTCAACGGTATCTGAATCGGAAACCGCTACATATAACCATGTTGATGTTCGCTTATAAGGAGGTAGAAATTATGTCAGAAATCAATCATTTCAATGATTATGCAAGTAAATACAACACGAAGGCAGATTATTCGTATTTGTTTGGAGGAATGCAGGCACCGTCGGCAGGCAGCACTTTTAGCCTTTCAGATTATGCGGCAATCAAGAACGGCAGCTACGGAAAACTTTTAAAAGCATATTATGCACAGCAGGATGCGCAAAAGGCAGCTTCTGTCGGCGATTCCGTACAGAAGTCAACCCTTATGAAAACCGGAGCGGATGCGTTGAAGAAATCAGCAGAAATTTTAAATAATGGCGGACTCTGGGAAAAGAAAGTGATAAAAAAGAGAGACGAACAGACGGGAAAAGAAGTTGAAGTCGAAGAGTATGATTGGAATGCAATTACAAAGGCTGTAAAGTCATTTGTGGAGGATTACAATGATGTGGTAGAACAGTCCGGAGATGCCAATGCAAAGGATGTACTTAGAAATGCAGTTTGGCTGACGGGTATGGTTGAGTCGAATGAGAAGATGCTTTCAAAGATTGGAATTAGCGTAAGCAAGGGGAATAAAATGGAACTGGATGAAGAAGCACTCAAAAAAGCAGATATCAGTTCTTTTAAAACATTGTTTAAAGGACATAATTCATTGGCAGATAAGGTAGCTATGAAAGCGAAAAATATTTCGAATGCAGCGGCAAGAACAAGTGGAACCTATAAGAGCAATGGTACATATAATAATGCTTTATCGGAGCTTGTATCGAAGAAGGTAGATGAGGAAGTGTAACCTTTATAAAAGTGTTCATTCGTATAAAGAAATTTAATTATTCTCCGATATATATTGTAAGCTAAGGACAGCGTCTGTTTTCAAAGGATTGAATGTGAAAATGGGCGCTGTTTTTATGTCAAAAAGATATACCGCTTGGGCCTTTTCGGGTGCAGGATGTCCGGGGGACATCCGTTTTGCACCGACCGGAGCAGAGCGGAGACAGCGGTGCAATCCGGACTGACAGAAGGATTGCGGAAAGGATTATTATGGGTATAAACGGAGTAGATTCATACTATACACAGGATTTTGCAATACAGAATCAGGAAAAAGGGAATGGTTCTTTGACTACAGAATTTGAGTTAAAAGGTAATACTGCGACATCGCAGGAAAATGCAGGTAATAAAAAGCCACTCGGTCTTACAACCGTGGGAAACCAAGGCTATGTAGCTACATATGCGGATTCTTCTACGGCGCAGGATCCCGTTATTAAGGTGGGAAACTGTGAGATTCATGTCAATAATGTGGATCCGCGCAATGCTACCAAAATGGAAATGTTTGCGTTGATGTCTTATATGGAGGATAAAGGACTCATTCAAAATAGGGGAATGAAGTCCTTTAACAAGATGACAGCGTATGCTTCGCAGGCAGAATACAATGGATATTGCAATGGTATTTATGACGAAAATGCGGCATGGACAACGAAGCGGGACTGGACAGGAATC
>JAZNRI010000048.1:0-76518 GCA_045590655.1 Lachnospiraceae bacterium
GCAAAAAAACAAATAAACGGAGGATTTTAAAATGAGCGTAATTTCAATGAAACAGTTACTCGAAGCAGGTGTACATTTCGGACACCAGACAAGAAGATGGAACCCTAAGATGGCTCCTTACATCTTCACAGAAAGAAACGGCATCTACATTATCGACTTACAGAAGTCTGTAGGTAAGGTTGACGAAGCTTACAATGCAATTTCTGAAATCGCAAGTGCAGGCGGTACCGTATTATTCGTTGGTACAAAGAAGCAGGCTCAGGATGCTGTTAAGACAGAAGCAGAACGTTGCGGTATGTACTATGTAAATGAAAGATGGTTAGGCGGTATGCTTACTAACTTCAAGACCATCCGTACAAGAATCGAAAGACTCAAAGAAATCGAAAGAATGGCTGAAGACGGTACATTCGATGTTTTACCTAAGAAGGAAGTTGCTAACTTAAAGAAAGAATGGGATAAGTTAGAGAAGAACCTTGGCGGTATTAAAAATATGACAAGAATTCCCGACGCAATCTTCGTAGTTGACCCTAAGAAGGAAAAGATCTGTGTTCAGGAAGCTCATACACTTGGTATTACTTTACTTGGTATTGCAGATACAAACTGCGATCCCGAAGAATTGGATTATGTAATTCCCGGTAACGACGATGCAATTCGTGCCGTTAAGCTTATCGTAGCTAAGATGGCAGATGCTATCATCGAAGCTAACCAGGGTGAAGTTATGACTGATGAAGTTGCTGAAGACGTAGTAGAAGAAGCAGCTGAAGAAGTTGCAGCAGATGCTGAATAATTTAATCTGATTCAATAAGGAGGATAATAGAATGGCAACAATTACAGCAGCTATGGTAAAAGAATTGCGCGAAATGTCAGGCGCAGGTATGATGGATTGTAAAAAAGCACTTACAGAGTGCGATGGTAATATGGAAGCAGCTGTCGAAGCATTACGTAAAAGCGGTGCTATGAAGGCAGAAAAGAAAGCCAGCCGTATCGCAGCAGAAGGTATCTGCCGTATTGCTAAGGCAGACGGTAAGGCCGTTGTTGTAGAAGTAAACTCAGAAACTGACTTCGTTGCTAAGAACGAAGTTTTCCAGACTTTTGTTGAGAAGATTGCAGAACAGGTTGTTTCATCTGATGTAGCAGATGTTGACGCACTTCTTGCATCTACATGGATGGATGATACTTCTAAGACTGTAAACGATGCATTAGTTGAGAAGGTTGCTACCATTGGTGAGAAATTAAGTATTAGAAGATTTGAAAAGGTTGAAGCTCCTATCGTTGTTGGTTACCTTCACGGCGGCGGACGTATCGGCGTTATTGTTGGTGCAGAAGGTTCTAAATCAGATGCAACAGAAGAAGCTCTTACTAACATTGCAATGCAGATTGCAGCAATGAACCCTCAGTATGCAAGCAGAGATGATATCTCAGCAGATGAATTAGCTAAGTTAAGAGAAATCACTATTGACAGTGCATTAAATGATCCTGCATCTCTTCCTAAGCCTATTTTGAATAAGTTAATCGAAAAGGCTATGACAGAGAACCTTTGGAGTGATGAAGATAAGGCTATCTACGAAGAAAAGAAGAGCAATATGAACTTCTTATTCAACTTCCTTTCTAAGGAAGCAACTGCTACATTGGCACAGCTTGCTATGGCCGGCAAGGCAGACTATGTTGCAGATAAGATTTTCAGCGGACTTGTAGAAGGTCGTATTTCTAAGCAGGTAAAAGAAATCTGTTTAATGGATCAGACATATGTAAAGGCAGAAGATGGAAAGCAGACTGTTGCTCAGTACTTAAAGAGCGTTTCTGCTGACTTAAAGGTTGCTAAGTTCGTTCGTTTCGAAACCGGTGAAGGTATGGAAAAGAAGGAAGAAGACTTTGCAGCAGAAGTTGCTAAGCAGATGGCAGGGAACTAAGCATTGGTTACGAGCCACGCATGAGTGAAAAATAAAAAGCCTGATGAGAGTTTACTCTCAATCAGGCTTTTTGTTTTGAGCGAATATGCGGCGACAGCCGCTTACGAAGTAAGTCGCGTAGCGACTTGCGAGTAAGCGTGGCTTGTAACGTATATTTATCGTGCGACGCACGTATACGAAGTAAGATGCGAAGCATCTTGCGAGTATGCGCTTGTGCTTTTTGTTGCGTAGCGACTTGCGAGTAAGCGTGGCTTGCGTCCGACACACTTGGCAAATACATTTTTTTATGATAAAAATATAGAAGCATGAAACTTTTTATAGGAATAAAAACTCTAATATATGAAACACTTAAAAATAATATAAAATGAGGAGAAAAATATGAAAAAATTAACAGTAGCATTATTATTGGTAACAATGTCACTTGCACTTGTAGGCTGTGGCAAAGAAGAAACTCAGGAACCTGAAGTAAACACTTCCGAAGAAGTATCTGTAGAAGATTCTGTAGAGGTTTCCGAAGAAGAGTCAGAAATCACAGATGATGAGACTTCAGAAGATGCAGTTGTATCTGATAATGCATCAGTAACAATTCTTACAGATGTATGGAATGCGTTTGCGGAGGAAGAGAAGTTCCCTGCTATGGGTGGTGACTATACTACTATGGTAGACGGTGCACCCGGTGCATTTGATATTACTAAAACAGAGGATTTAGCTGCAATGCTTTATGTACCTGCTGATTTGGCAGCTCAGATTGATGAAGGCGCGTCACTTTTACACGGAATGAACTTGAACACTTTTACCGGTGCGGCGCTTCATTTAACAGATGCTGCAAATGCGGAAAGCTTTACAACAGCATTAAAAGAGAATATTCTCGGTACACAGTGGATGTGCGGTTTCCCTGATACTTTGGTGATTTATACTGTAAATGAGGAGTATGTGGTTTATGCTTTCGGTAACGTAGATGCGATTGCGACTTTTAAAGCCAAAGTAGCAGAAGTATATGGTGATAACGCAGTTCTTGTTGCAGAAGAGAACCTTGCGGGTTAAAATAAAAATAAGATAAGTTTATATTTTAAGTGAATATTAAAATGACATAAGCTTATATTCGTAGATTTTTTTAAAATATAATGTAGCAGAGGTGTAAAATGTTATTTTCCGGCATACCGTTTTTATATTATTTCTTACCGGTGGTTTTACTTCTTTACTTCATTGCGCCCAAATGCCTGAAAAATACGGTGTTATTAATTGCCAGCTTGTTTTTCTATGCGTGGGGCGAACCAAAAATTGTATTGATTATGATAGCCTCAATCTTGGTAGGATATATGTCCGGCCTCTTGATTGAGGCTTTTCGTCGTAAAAAAACGGCTAAAATCGTTATGATTACATCGGTGGTCCTACAGCTTGGTTGCCTTGTATATTTCAAGTATATGGACTTTTTTATTGGTAACTTTAACAAGGTATTCGGAACCGAAATCCCCTTGCTTAAAATAGCCCTTCCGGTAGGAATCAGTTTCTATACGTTCCAAATTTTAAGCTATACCGTGGACGTTTATCGAGGAGAAAAGGCACAGAAGAATCCAATTAATCTGGCAACTTATATTGCCATGTTCCCACAGCTTATCGCAGGTCCCATTGTGCGTTATAAGGATATTGCGCCGGAATTGAAGGTGCAAGGCGGATTATGGTGGGGGAATTCCGGGAAGAAAGAACAAGGCGATAAGAATGCTGCTACAGGGCGCCGTTTTACAACAGAGGATGTGGCATCCGGTATCAGACGCTTTGTTTTTGGCCTTGCCAAGAAAGTGCTTCTTGCCAATCAACTGGGTGAATTATGCGATATTTTCCGCATGTCGCAGGAAAAATCAGTGCTATTCTATTGGATTTATGCGGTGGCTTTTGCTTTGCATATTTATTTTGATTTTTCAGGCTACAGCGATATGGCGATTGGACTGGGGCGGATTTTTGGTTTCCACTTTGTAGAGAACTTTAATTATCCCTTTATTTCGGGTAGTGTAACAGAGTTCTGGCGTCGCTGGCACATCTCATTGGGAAGCTGGTTCCGCGATTATGTTTATATTCCGTTGGGAGGAAACAGGGTTCCGAAATGGCGCTGGTTTATGAATATTTTCATTGTATGGATGCTGACGGGATTCTGGCATGGTGCGGCGTGGAATTTTATAATATGGGGATTGTTTTTTGCGGTGCTTCTGGTATTTGAGAAGTTATGTTTCTTAAAAGTCCTTGATAAGCATAAAATACTCGGGCATTTTTATGTTATTTTTGCGGTTTTAATCAGTTTCGTAATTTTTAATGCAAGCGATATGGGTGGGGCATTTGCGGATATTGGCGGGATGTTTGGTTTTGCCAAGGTACCGTTTGTAACGGTTGAGACGATGTATTATTTGCGCAGTTATGCAGTGATATTAATTCTGGCGTTAATCGGTTCAACCCCTTTTATCAAAAATACAGTGGTAAAACTTGCATCAAAGCCCGGTTTTAGAAAGTGTTTGGTAGTGGCAGAGCCCTTGATTTTGCTTGCGCTAATGCTTGTTATGACGGCGTATCTGGTAGACGGTTCTTTTAATCCGTTTTTATATTTTAGATTTTAAGAGAGGAGGATGACTATGGAACAAAGAAGAAACAGAATTACAGTGATTACCATGGCAATCTTCCTGCTTACAGTCAGTCTGCTTTGCTGGTTTAAAGGTTCGGACAAATATTCCGAGGCAGAACGCCGGTATTTGAAAGATTTCCCGGAATTGTCTTGGACGACTGTTATGAACGGCAAATTTATGTCGGAATTTGAAAGCTATACCCAGGATCAGTTCCCGGGAAGAGATGCTTTGCGTGGTTTAAAAAGCGGCGTGGCACTCTATGTTTTTGCGGGGATGGATAATAATGACTTATATTACAGGGACGGATATATCGGTAAAATTGAGTATCCCTATAAGCCGGAGGCAATTGCTCATGCTACCAAGGTTTTTGGGAATGTATCGGACAAATATCTGAAAGATACAAGTTGCAAGGTATATTACAGTATTATCCCGGATAAAGGATATTTTCTGGCAGAAGAAAACGGATACCTTGCTATGGATTATGCTTTGCTGGAAGAGGAGTTTTGTGCCGGGATGGATGGAATGACCTATATTGATTTGTTCGATGTGATGGAGTTGGAAGATTTTTATCAGACGGATACTCATTGGAGGCAGGAAGAATTGCCGGAAGTAGCGGGGGTAATAGCTGATGCAATGGGTAAGGAATTAAATGCGGAGTATGAGTGCATTGCTTTGGAAGAACCCTTTTATGGCGTGTATCACGGACAATTGGCATTGCCGGTTGCGGGAGAGACTTTATATTATTTGAACAATGAAGAATTGGAAGGATGTTATGTTTATGATTATACCAATTCCGAGGAAATTGCCATATACGATTTGGAAAAGGCAACTGGTGCCGATCCATATGAAATATATTTATCAGGGCCACTGTCTTTGATTACCATTGAGAATCCTTCTGCAGATACGGATGCGGAGTTGATTATATTCAGGGATTCCTTCGGAAGCAGTATTGCGCCTTTGTTGGTGGAAGAGTATGCGAAGATTACCTTGGTGGATATCCGCTATATTTACAGTGGTGTTCTTGGAAACTATATAGAGTTTGAGGACCAGGATGTTTTATTCCTGTACAGTACGTTGGTTTTAAATAATAGTGAAACTTTAAAGTAGTTTTAATAAAAAACTTTAAAATAGGGTTTTTTAAATGTTTGGTTTGTGGTAGAATGGATAAGGAATTGTTATAGCATAGGTTAAGTATGTGTTATTGACGGTTTCAAATGATTTTAGTAACAAACACGAGGGAAATAATGGAACAACAGACAAGCGGCAATAGTAATTTGGAGTACCGCAAAAAAAGAGTCAAAAGAATTAAAAAGTTTCTGATTATTTCATTGGTGGTTTTATTACTGGTTCCTAATATTTTATGCGCGGTCTTGATGGTTCAGGTTTTCAAAATCAATCAGACCTTAGAGGAAACCCAGGAGTCTCTGTGGGAACTCACCGTACAGATGGAAGATGCCAATGCTGCGGCAGTGGTGGAACAGGTTTTAAGTCCTGTGCAGGTTCTTGATGAAGATATTAAAGCTGTCATTCCGGATGCGCAAATGTATGAGGGAAAGAAGCTGGTTTATCTTACTTTTGATGACGGACCCAGTGAGTATACCAATGAAATTTTGGATATTTTAAAAGAGTATGATGTAAAAGCCACCTTTTTTGTGTTGGCCAAGGACGGATACGAAGAGGAATATCAGCGTATTATCGACGAAGGGCATACCTTGGCGATACATTCCTATACGCATCAGTACAGTCAGATTTATGAAAGTCCTGAAGCATTCCGACAGGATATAGTACAAATGTCGGACTATATTTATGATTTGACGGGATATCGGTGTGAATTTTACAGATTTCCGGGTGGAAGTTCCAATTCCATTATTCAGTTTAATAAGGACGAATGTTTTGATATTTTGGAAGAGGAAGGATTGGTTTATTTCGATTGGAATGTTACCAGTAAGGATGCAAGTTCGTATCGGTTGTCTGCCCAAGCGATTACCAATAATGTGCTAAACGGAACGGCGCAGACTAATTCAGCAGTGGTACTGATGCACGATGCATCTGATAAATATACAACTGTACAGGCTTTGCCGGGGATTATCGAAAGTCTGCAGGCAGAAGAAGATACAGTCTTTTTACCGATTACAGTCGGCACGACGCCGGTTTGCCATGTGGTAAGAAGTGATGATGAGGAATAGTGAACGGAGGAAATAGAATGGGTTTTTTCAGTGATTTAAAAGAAGATCTTGCGCAAGCAGTGAATGAATTAACAGAAGATACAACCGAGAAAGAGTTATTGGAAGAAGAGGAACTTTTAAAGAAAGAGTTATCTGAAATGGAAGATGAGTTCCAAGTTTCCGGTGTAGATGAGACGGTAACGGATGAATATGCACATTATATGGCAGAAGAGGCAGTTTATGATTCCGAGGCTATAGAAACAGATTCGGTCATGGACGAAAGTTTCGAAGGCGTAAATGAGGAAGTGATGGCTACATTGTCAGCAGGTTTTGCCAATGCGACAGAGAATCTTCCCGATGCAGAAGAAGACGCGCTGGTAGAAGAATTTGAGGCGGCTTTGGCAGGGCTTGAAATGTCCGATGACGCAGTGGAAGAATTGCTGGAAAATGCAGATGACGCTATAGTTGAAGCAGAGGAAGAGATTGGTGAAGTGGAAGAAATAGAAGAAATTATGGAAATCGAGGAAGTGATGGAAATGGAACAGGAAGAAATTAAGATGCCTGTAGTACAGGAAGATACATTTGTATCCATGGCGGATGAAAATGCAGAAGTAGGTATTATTCCTGCAGGTATGATGATTACCGGTGATATTAAAACAGAAGGTGCACTTGATTTAAGAGGTACTGTTTTGGGTAATATTGAAATTGGCGGTAAATTAAACGTTTCCGGAAGTATTCAGGGAAATTCCAAGGCTGTGGAGATTTTCGCCCAGGCTGCAAAAATCACAGGCGATGTGGAATGTGATAACAGTGTTAAAATTGGTCCTAATTCCGTAGTAATCGGTAATATCAGTGCAAGAAGTGCAGTAATTGCCGGTGCGGTTAAGGGTGACATTGATGTGCGCGGTCCTGTTATTTTGGATTCTTCCGCAATTATCAAAGGAAATATTAAGTCCAAATCCGTACAGATTAATAACGGTGCGGCTGTAGAAGGTATGTGTTCGCAGTGCTATGCAGACGTGAATCCTACTTCTTTCTTTGAAGGACTTGAATAAAATAGGGGAGGCTACATAAATGAAAAGAATTCTTTTGAAATTAAGCGGTGAAGCCCTTGCGGGAGATAAAAAGACCGGCTTTGATGAAGAAACCGTCAGAAAGGTTGCCCTTCAGGTAAAACAGCTTGTGGATGACGGCATCCAGGTTGGTATCGTAATCGGTGGCGGTAACTTCTGGAGAGGAAGAACCAGTGAAAACATTGACCGTACCAAAGCAGACCAGATTGGTATGCTGGCAACCATTATGAATTGTATTTATGTATCGGAAATTTTCCGTTCCGTAGGTATGATGACGAATATTTTAACACCTTTTGAGTGCGGTTCTTTTACCAAGCTGTTCTCAAAGGACAGAGCCAATAAATACTTTGAAAAAGGTATGGTAGTATTTTTTGCGGGCGGTACGGGGCATCCTTACTTCAGTACGGATACAGGTGTTGTGCTTCGTGCCATTGAGGTAGATGCGGAGGTTATTTTACTTGCCAAATCCATCGACGGCGTATATGATGATGATCCGGCGAAGAATCCTGCAGCGAAGAAGTATGATGAAGTATCTATCCACGAAGTAATTGCCAATAATTTGCAGGTTGTGGATATGACGGCATCCATTCTCGCAAGAGATAACAAAATGCCTATGTGGGTATTTGGTCTCAACGAAGAAAACAGTATCGTAAATACTGTAAAAGGTGAATTTAACGGAACCAAGGTTACCGTGTAGAGGAATGAAATTTAAGGTGCAACAAGCAACCATAAAAATATAAAAGTATCGGGAGGATAAACACATGAACGAAAAAATTAAAGTATATGATGAGAAAATGAGCAAAACTTACGACCACCTTGTAGCTGATTTTATGACAATCAGAGCAGGCAGAGCGAATCCCCACGTATTAGATAAGTTGGCAGTGGATTATTATGGTGTGATGACACCTTTACAGCAGGTTGGTAACATTACCGTTCCTGAAGCAAGAATTATCCAGATTGCACCTTGGGAGAAGAGCTTGATTAAGGCAATCGAAAAGGCTATTTTGGCATCAGATATCGGTATTACACCCAGCAATGACGGTTCTGTAATCCGTCTTGTATTCCCTGAATTAACAGAGGAAAGACGTAAGGATATCGTAAAAGATGTTCGTAAGAAGGGTGAAGATGCAAAGGTTGCGGTTCGTAACATCAGACGTGACGGTAACGATGCATTGAAGAAACTTGCAAAGACAGAAATTTCAGAAGATGAAATTAAGTCAATGGAAGATGAATTACAGAAACTTACAGATAAGTATGTTAAGAATATCGGTGACTTGGTAGAAGAGAAGTCTAAGGAAGTACTTACTGTATAATCAGAGAAATTTAAGGAAGAATCATGAAAAAAGTATGTGTTTTTTGTGATTCTTCCTGGTTATTTATAAAAGTGTTTTATAATGAGGTATGGAAACGCCGGTGAAGCATATAAAAGATGTATGAAAAATATGTGCTTTCAAGAAATTAAGGCGTTTGGAACGGAGCAAAATATGAATATTCCCAAGCATATAGCGGTGATTCTGGACGGCAACGGAAGATGGGCCAAGAGCAAAGGCCTCCCCCGTAAAATGGGCCATGTCCAGGGCGCTAAAAATGTAGAAGATATGATTTATATTGTAGGTGAAATGGGTGTACAGTATTTTACGGTATATGCTTTTTCTACCGAAAATTGGAAGCGCAGCGAAGAGGAAGTGTCTGCATTGATGGACCTGCTTCGTAAATATCTTTTGACCGGTTTTAAGAAGGCTGCAAAGAACAATGTTAAGTTCCGCGTAATCGGTGATAAAACCGGACTTGCGCCGGATATCCAGCAGACCATTGCCGAACTGGAAGAAGATTCCAAAAACAATACCGGTTTGTTTATCCAGATTGCCATTAATTACGGCGGCAGGGACGAAATGATTCGTATGATGCAAAAAACAGCTGAGGATGTAAAAGAAGGTAAGGTTTTACCGGAAGAAATTACGGAGCAGTATGTATCCGACCATTTGGATACGGAAGGTGTGCCCGACCCTGATTTGTTGATTCGAACCAGTGGTGAACAGAGAATTTCCAACTTCCTTTTATGGCAGTTGGCTTATACGGAGTTTTATTTTACCGATGTTCCCTGGCCTGATTTCAATCGCGATGAATTGGTCAAAGCAATTGAGGCATATAATAAAAGAGACAGAAGATACGGTAATGCGAAGTAGAAAGCAGACCGGATTCTGTCAGGCAAAAGAAACTTACACATAAAAATGTGCAAGGAGAGAGAGTATGTTTAAAGCAAGATTTTGGAGTTCTGTAGTAATTGTAGCGGTAATTCTATTATTCGGATTTGCCGGAGGCCCGTTGATGGCGTTGTTTTTGGGAACCATATCCTGCATCGGATATTTGGAATTTACCAAAGCCACCAAAGTGCGCCCAACCCCTGAGAAAATGTCCGGTTTTGAAAAAATCGGCCTGGTGGGAATTATTTTATATTATTTATTGTTGTTAGTTACGGATGATTCCCTGCCTTTTAGAGAAATGTATGGCGAATGGCTGTTTAAGACACAGGGCGCTTTTAATTATTTTACAGTGCTTATGTTGTTTATATTTGTGTTAAGCGTAGTATCAATGTTTATGGTATATATTTTTACCTTTCCGAGGCATAATATCACCCAGATTACCCACGCGGCATTTGGCTTGATTTATGTTGCACTGACACTTTCGTTTATTTATTACATAAGAGAATTACCCAATGGTATTTTCTTAATGTGGCTTGTGTTTATGAGTTCATGGGTGTGTGACACCTGTGCCTATGTGGTTGGTATGTTATTCGGAAAGCATAAGCTGACACCGAAGTTAAGCCCTAAGAAATCAGTAGAAGGCGCAATCGGTGGTGTGGTAGGCAGTAGCCTTGCCGGCGGTTTGTTTGGCTGGTTGTATGTGGCATGTACGGATTCAAGCTATGGCATTATTGCGGTATTTGCAATTATTTGCTGTGTGGGTTCTGTTGTATCCCAGTGCGGTGATTTGACGGCATCTGCAATTAAGAGAAATTATGAAGTAAAAGATTACGGCAAACTGATTCCGGGACACGGCGGTATTCTTGACCGATTTGACAGTGTTATTTTTACCTCACCTATGGTATTTTTCCTGGTAATGTTGATGATGCAGTTTAATTAATAAAAGAAAGGCAAATCCAATTATTTGACAGGTTATATTGGATGCGGAAGAAAGATGAAGAATATTGTTGTTTTGGGTTCTACCGGTTCCATCGGTACCCAGACTTTGGAAATTGTACGTGACAATCCGGACTTGAAGGTGGTTGCCCTTGCGGCAGGTACCAACGTAAAGCTTATGGAAGAGCAGGTACGTGAGTTTAAGCCTTCGGTTGCAGTTATGTGGACAGAAGATGCGGCTAAGGATTTGAAAGCGCGTATATCGGACTTGGATGTGGAAGTATTAAGCGGTATGGATGGTTTGATTGAGATTTCCACACATAAGGATTGCGAAGTATTGGTAACCGCTATTGTGGGTATGATAGGTATCAGACCTACCATTGCGGCGATTAATGCGGGTAAAACCATTGCTTTGGCGAATAAAGAAACTCTAGTTACGGCAGGTCACATTATTATGCCCCTTGCCAAGGAGAAGAATGTGGCGATTTTGCCGGTTGACAGTGAGCACAGTGCAATTTTTCAGTCTTTGCAGGGACAACCTAAGGAGCGCTTAAGTAAAATTCTTCTTACGGCGTCAGGCGGACCTTTCCGCGGTAAAAAGCGTGAAGAATTGTTGAATATTCAGGTGGAAGACGCATTAAAGCACCCGAACTGGGCTATGGGTCGTAAAATTACCATTGATTCCGCCACACTTTGTAACAAAGGCCTGGAAGTAATGGAAGCAAAATGGCTTTTTGATGTGGATTTGGACCGTATTGAAGTGGTGGTCCATCCCCAGAGTATCATTCATTCCGCAGTAGAATATGCAGATGGCGGCATTATGGCACAGCTTGGTGCGCCGGATATGAAACTTCCCATTCAGTATGCGTTGTTTTATCCGGACCGACGTCCTATGAGCGGTAAAAGAGTGAATTTCTTTGAATTGGGTTCCATGACTTTTGAGAAGCCTGATATGGAGACTTTCCGTGGCTTGAAGCTTGCTTATGAAGCGTCTGCGACGGGTGGCAGCATGCCTACGGTTTACAATGCAGCAAACGAAAAGGCAGTGAGTCTCTTTTTGGACCGTAAAATTAAGTTTTTGCAGATTCCGGAAGTGATTGAGGCTTGTATGCAGAATCATAAGAATATCATGAATCCTACGGTGGACGATATTCTGAATACGGAAGCGGAAGCATATGATTATATAGCGAAGCATTTTTAAAAGATTGAAGGAGAAAGTAACATTTCTATGGATTTTAATATTTGGGCAATCCTTGCGTTTGTGATTATTTTCGGCGTAGTGGTAGTGGCCCATGAATTTGGTCATTTTATTGTGGCGAAGGCAAACGGTATAAAAGTGCTGGAATTTTCCATTGGTATGGGGCCTAAGCTTGTGAAGTTTACAAAAGGGGATACGGAGTATTCCTTAAGACTGTTACCCATCGGCGGTGCATGCATGTTTGAAGGCGAGGACGGTCTTTTTGAAGAGGATGAGGAAACGGAACGCATCCAGGAAGAAAATCCCCTGGATCGTCCCAAAACAACCCAGGAAGGTTCTTTTCAGAATGCATCGGTTTGGGCACGTATTGCTACGGTAGTGGCAGGTCCGCTTTTTAACATTATTTTGGGATATATTCTTGCGATTATTATTGTTTTGGCTTGTGGAACGATTACGCCAAAGGTAAATTGGGTGCAGATTGGATATCCTGCCCATGTGGCAGGTCTTAGAGATGGCGATGTCATCACTGCAATTAACGGTGAGAAGATTCATCTGTTCCGTGAAATCCAGTTAAATGCCATGTTATACGATGGTGAGCCTTGGGAAGTGGAATACGAAAGAAACGGTGAAACCTATACCACAACCATAAAGCTGGTGCAAAGCGGTGGTTCTTATGTAATGGGTATCAAGGGCGGTGAATTGCATATTTGCGAAGGCTTGGATTTGTTTGAATACAGCTGGTATGAGGTGGAATACTGGCTGGATACCACTTTTAAAAGTCTTAAAATGCTTGTGACCGGTAAATTGACCAAGGATGATGTGGCAGGGCCCGTAGGCGTGGCCAGTGTTATTAGCGATACCATTGAAGAAACCAAGCAATACGGCTTACCTACCGTGTTGATTAATATGGTGAACATTGCGTTGTTATTAAGTATTAATCTTGGGATCATGAATATGTTACCGATTCCCGCATTGGACGGCGGAAGATTGATTTTCCTGCTGATAGAGGCAGTGATTCGTAAGCCGGTACCCAAGAAGGCGGAAGCAATTGTGCATATGATTGGATTTGTGCTATTGATGCTTTTGATGGTATTTGTATTGTTTAATGATGTATCGAAGTTCTTTCGATAAATATTAGATTAAATGTTGCCCTGTGCCGGATGGTGCAGGGCATTTTTTGTTGGAAGTAGGATTGATTCTTTGCTTGTTGGTGAGTGAGGATATCTAATTTGTTTTGCTTTACATTGTCGAAACTTGCGATGAAAAAGACTGCCCAGGCTATTGTTTATGCTATAAAAATATGTTATATGTATAATATCTTTTTTCTAAAGGTTCCGAAACGTTCGTTTCAATTTTTCATAGAATGACTTATCAAATTTATGGACTAAATAGTTATATGAAATCAATAAAAGGGGGATTCGAATGCATTTTATCTATGCAAATGCTTGGGACAAAGGAGATTACTATGTCCAAAATCAGGACAGTTTTGGAATACAAGCTGTACTGACGGGAAGCGGTCCCTACGGCATGGCTATAATATGTGACGGTGTAGGGAGTCTTGACAAAGGGGAATGCGCCAGCGGAATGGTGGTGCGGGAGATGACGGAGTGGTTCTATGATTGCGGATTGCCGCTTTTATGCAAGGATGTATCAAAGATTAAGTTATGGCGCAGTTGCCGGCGGGGACTGCAGGCGGTGCATAATCAATTAGTTTCGACAGGCACAGCACAAGGCATTGTTATGGGGACTACATTTACCATGCTTATATTGGCGCGACGGAGATATTATTGTTTTCAGGTCGGTGACAGCAGTTGTTTTAAAGTAGCGAGGAAAATACGTATGGTTGGTAAAAGACAAATGAATGAACGCGGGGAATTACTTGGCGTTGTAGGTGTCGGTGAACTGCCTGATTTAGTGATGCAAACGGGGAGATATGGTAGCAAACACCGTTTTGTTTTGTGCAGTGACGGTTTCGGACGTTGTCTTACCTTGCAAGCGTTAAAGCGTGTCGGGGATTATCGAATGTCCCATGAGCAGACGCAAAAACTGATTTATGAAATTATAGACAGGGGAAGAAGAAAAGGAGAGCGGGATAATTGTACAGTGATTGTGATTGGTCGAAAATAATACCGGACAAGTATACTGTCCTTGAACAACTGGGTAGGGGTGGTTTCGGTAGTGTGTATAAGGTAAAAGATGAGCACATTGATAAATTTTATGCGATGAAAATACAAAAACGTAATGCTTTTTACGACGCTGACAACGAAATTAAAATGCTTAAGTCTTTGGCGTGCGAGGGACTTCCCACTTTGCACGATGTTTTTTATGATGAAGAATATGTGTACGTTGTTATGGAATTGATGCAGGGAATAAATTTGGAGACATACGTGAAGTCGAAGGGAAAACTAAGTGTGGAAGAAACCTTGCGAATCGGTTGCAGGGTCTGTGATATTTTAAAATATCTGCACACAAGACCGATTCCGGTTATTCACGGGGATATCAAACCTGAGAATATTATAGTGTCGGATGTAGAGGTGGGCCTGATTGATTTTGGATGCGCATTTTTACAGTATTCGGAAGGGTTTAAATATGCAGGAACGCCGCAATATGCAGCGCCTGAATTACAGCAGGGAGAAATTTCAACAGAAAGTGATGTGTATTCGTTTGGCAGGGTATTGTTTTACATGTTGACGGGACGGCAGGCCGGAATGATACGAAGCGAAAATGTGCGGGCACATCTTCGTGCCTATGCGGTGCCAAAACGTTTGTGTAAGTTGGCGGAACGATGCTTAAAGGAAGATATAAAACTTCGGTTTCGAAGCGGTTTAGAACTTTCGAAAGGATTGTATGGAATGAGAACAAAGGACAGAAGTTTTGGTGGGAAATGTGTGTCCGGATTGGCCGTTTTTTTACGGTGGTCAGGTGTTTTAGGGATTATATACTCGTTGTTTTTATATCGAAATCAAATGACGCCGGAACTGTGGTTTCTTGTAGGAGTAGTGCTTGTGGCGGTTTCTTTTATTATTGGCGCGCGGGTGGATAAATGTTATAAAAGCACCATTTTGGAATGCGAGTGCAACATTCTTGTTTCGGAGGGGTTATAGGGTGCATATAGAGCAAAGCTTTTGCCGGTTAAATTAACGGCAAAAGTTTCTTGTAAATCTATCCTGATGCGTTATAATAAAAGCAGATATTTTTAAACTTGTAAGAGAATATTTGTGCAAAGGAGAAGGAAGATGGAACAATATACGGGGTACAATCAGAATATGCAAACGGGGATGAATCCTAATCTACAGCCGGGAGTAAATCCTAATATGCAGGTCAATACCAATATGAATGCGGATGGCGGAATGAAAATGGAAGAAATGTATAAAAAATTAAAAAAAGATATGCTGATTAACCGCATTATCTCAATTGTGACACTTGTTTTTACAACAGCTATTCTTGTGGTGGCGGTTTTTGCCTTTGTTGAATTGAAGCAGTTTCTTGACGAGGTTGAGCCGATTGTGGAAGAATTATCAAAGCTTGATGTAGAAGCATTGAATGAGTCATTGAACCATTTTAACGATATTATTGAAACCTTTAATTTGGATGATGTAATGGACACCATCAATTCCATTGATTTTGAGGGAATCAATGAGATTTTGGAAGGTCTTGATGTGGAAGAACTCACGGAGACTTTGGAGAACATTAATGAAGGCGCAGACAGACTGGATCAAATTGGAGATTGGTTTGAAAATTCACCGTTAAACATCTTTGGAATTGGAAACAACTAAAATTTGCTTAAAAGTTAAATTTCAAAAAATACAGGTTTTGCAAATTGAATAATACAGGTGAGTGTGCTAGAATAATTTCAGAAGTTTTATGCATAAAAATCGAAAGTGGCAGGGCTTTTCAAACCTGCAAAGGAGAAACAGTTTTATGACCAGAAATGATACAAGAGTAATTCATATCGGAGACAGAGTGATTGGCGGAGGGAATCCGATTTTGATTCAGTCTATGACCAACACTAAGACAGAAGATGTGGCTGCAACCGTAGCTCAGATTAAGGAGCTTGAGGCTGCAGGTTGTGAAATTGTACGTTGTACCGTGCCTACTCTTGAGGCGGCAAAGGCAATTGCTGAAATCAAGAAACAGATTCATATTCCTTTGGTGGCGGATATTCATTTTGATTACAAGATGGCAATTGCTGCTATGGAAAACGGCGCGGACAAAATCCGTATCAATCCCGGAAATATCGGTGGTATGGATAAGGTAAAAGCGGTGGTGGATGTTGCCAAAGAGCGAAACATTCCCATTCGTGTCGGCGTAAACAGCGGTTCCCTTGAGAAAGAGCTGGTAAAAAAATACAACGGTGTTACTGCAGAAGGTATTGTAGAGAGTGCGTTGGATAAGGTTGCCATGATTGAAAGTCTCGGATATGAGAATATGGTAATTTCCATTAAATCATCGGATGTTATGATGTGTATTAAGGCCCATGAATTGCTGGTAGAGAAGACAAATTACCCCTTACATGTAGGCATCACGGAATCCGGAACCTATTTTTCCGGAAATATTAAGTCTTCCGTTGGATTGGGCGTGATTTTGTATCAGGGCATTGGTGATACCATTCGTGTGTCTTTGACCGGTAATCCTGTAGAAGAAATTAAAACAGCGAAATTGATTTTAAAGACTTTGGGACTTCGTAAAGGCGGAATTGAAGTAGTAAGTTGTCCGACTTGCGGAAGAACCCAGATTGATTTAATTGGGCTTGCAAACCAGGTAGAAACTTTGGTTGCAGGATATCCTTTGGATATTAAAGTGGCCGTGATGGGTTGCGTTGTAAACGGGCCCGGAGAGGCCAAAGAAGCAGACCTTGGTATCGCCGGCGGTATCGGAGAAGGCTTGCTTATTAAAAAAGGCGAAATTATTCGCAAGCTTCCGGAAGACCAGCTTTTGTCAGCGCTGAAATATGAGCTGGACAATTGGAAGTAAAGAAATTACGAATGTTAAAATGTTGCATATGCGGAACCGGCCAAGTGCCGGTTTCTTCATACATAAAGGATGATAATATGGCTATGAATTTTTTTGAAGTATTCGGCGGAATTCGATTAGATGAACGTTTGAATGCCTTAATGGAAGATACAACAATTGAGAAACTGACTACAGACTCGCAGAGAACGCTTTTGCGGGTTTATTTGTCAAGCCCCCGTTTGATTGACCGTCAGGATATCTGTAAGGTTCAGGATGCAATCCGGAAACAGAAGATGGCAGATAGCGGCATGGAAGTAAAGGTTTATGAACGTTTTCATTTGCCGACTCATTTTACGGCTGAGAAAGTATACAGTTCTTATGAAGACAGTATTGTATTCAGCATCAAGGAAATAGGGCATGTTGATTATAAAATTTTTC
This sequence comes from Lachnospiraceae bacterium, assembly GCA_045590655.1. GTDB lineage: Bacteria > Bacillota > Clostridia > Lachnospirales > Lachnospiraceae > UBA3766. Next base: position 17,490 of record JAZNRI010000048.1, read on the forward strand.
ATGATGCGGATGTGGTATTTGAAGAAGACGGTGTAATGAAACTGATATTGGAAGACACGATGATTGCCCGCGAAAAAGAAAAAGAACTGATTGAGGCGTTAAACAGTATCTTAAATGTACGATGCGGATTAAATGTAAATATCTATGTGGATTACAAGGAACCGCAGAAGAGTAAGTTTAAGGAAGAGAATGAACATAAGGTAAAACTTATGGTTCAGGAAATTGCCAGAAGGGCCGGAAGAAATCAAAACGAGGAAAGTGACGGTTCTGAATTTGCAGACTATGGTGATGAAAAGAATGTAGAAAGCAAAGAAGCGAAATCGAAAGAAAAACAACAGAAACAGGAAAAGTCAAATGCTGCTAAAATTGCGGGCAAGGATAGTAAAGGCGAAGGTGAGAAGAAAGAGAAGAAACGCATGCCTTTGAAACGTTCAGATGCACCGGATGTGATTTACGGACGTGACTTTGATGATGATACAATTCCTATTAAGGATATAGTGGACGAAATCGGAGAAGTTACCATTCGCGGTAAAATTACTGAGGCGGAAGGTAGGGAACTTCGTAATGACAAATATATATATACTTTTGCCGTGACGGATTTTACGGATACCATTTCAAGTAAAATTTTCTGTTGGGCGGATCAGGCTGAGGAGTTTGTACCTGCCTTAAAACCGGGAGAATTCGTTAAGATTAAAGGTATTGCCAAATTTGATGAGTATGTTGGTGAACTGATGGTATCATCAATTGCCGGCATCAAAAAAATTAAAGATTTTACAACGATAAGAATGGATACTTCTTATAAGAAACGCGTTGAGTTGCACTGCCATACCAAGATGAGTGACAGTGATGGTGTTTCCTATGCGAAGGATTTGATTAAGCGTGCACGCAAGTGGGATATGCCGGCCATTGCCATTACGGACCATGGCTGTGTACAGGCATTTCCCGAGGCAAAACATACCACGGATAAATTGGAGGGCATTAAGGTTCTCTATGGCGTGGAAGCTTACATTGTAGATGATTTAACGGATACCGTAGTAAACGATATGGGGCAGAGTCTGCGCGATGATTTTGTAGTATTTGACATTGAGACCACCGGTTTTTCGCCGATTAAAAATAAAATTATTGAAATCGGTGCCGTAAAAGTATCCGACGGTAAAATTTGTGACCGATTCTCTTGCTTTGTAAATCCGCACTCCCCCATTCCTTTTGAAATTGAAAGACTTACGGGTATCAATGATGATATGGTTGCGGACGCGGAAGATATCGAGATTGTATTGCCTAAGTTTTTGGAGTTTTGTAAGGGTTGTGTATTGGTAGCCCACAATGCTTCTTTTGATATGAGTTTTATCAAAGAAAATATGAAACGCCAGGAAATTGTGCAGGAATTGACATCTGTGGATACCGTGGCAATCTCAAGAGCACTTTTAACCGATATGGCGAAGCATACTCTGGATTCTATTTCCAAGAAGTTGAATATATCATTGGAAAACCACCACAGGGCGGTAGATGATGCGGAAGCAACAGCACAGATTTTTGAGAAGTTTATTTTGATGCTGGAAGAGAAGGATATACATACTCTTTCGCAGGTAAATGAATTTACGGATGCCAGTGTTGAAACAATACGTAAAATGCCGTCTTACCATGCAATTATTTTGGCTAAGACAGAAGAGGGACGAAGAAATCTGTATCGTATGGTTTCGGAGTCCCATGTCAAATATTTTAACCGTCAGCCTAAGTTACCTAAGAGTTTCGTGATGAAACACAGGGAAGGTATTATTCTTGGTACTGCGTGTGAGGCAGGAGAATTGTACAGGGCGTTATTGGATGAAAAGTCGCCGGAAGATATTGCGAGAATTATTAACTTTTATGATTATCTGGAAATTCAGCCTTTGGACAACAATAAGTTTATGCTGAAATCGGATAAATTCCGCAATATCAATTCTTACGATGATTTGATTGCAATCAACAAGCGAATTGTTGAACTGGGCGAAGAATATAATAAGCCGGTATGTGCTACCTGCGACGTGCATTTTATGGATCCGGAAGATGAAATTTATCGCCGTATTATTATGGCGGGTAAGGGTTTCTCGGATGCGGACGACCAGGCACCGCTGTATTTGCGTACAACGGAAGAAATGCTGAAGGAATTTGAGTATCTCGGAAGCGAAAAGGCAGAAGAAGTTGTAATCACGAATACCAATCTGATTGCGGATATGTGTGAGGTGGTTTCTCCCATCGATCCCAATAAGTGTGCGCCTGTCATTGAGAACAGTGATGAAACTCTGCGAAAAATCTGTTATACCAGGGCCCATGAACTCTATGGTGAGAATCTGCCGGAAGTGGTAGAGAAGCGTCTTGAGCGCGAGTTGAATTCCATTATCAGTAACGGTTTTGCCGTAATGTATATTATTGCGCAGAAACTGGTATGGAAGTCCAATGAGGACGGTTATCTCGTAGGTTCCCGTGGATCCGTAGGTTCTTCTTTCGTTGCAACTATGGCAGGTATTACGGAAGTTAATCCGTTATCGCCTCACTATTATTGCAGTGAGTGCCATTATTCGGATTTTGAGTCCGATGATGTAAAAGCATACGCAGGTCGTGCAGGTTGCGATATGCCTGATAAAAATTGCCCTGTTTGCGGTGCGAAATTAAATAAAGACGGTTTTGATATTCCTTTTGAAACCTTCCTTGGATTTTATGGTGATAAGGAGCCGGATATTGACCTTAATTTCTCCGGTGAATATCAGTCGAAAGCACACAAATATACGGAAGTTATTTTTGGTGCCGGACAGACCTACAGAGCCGGAACCATCGGTACGCTGGCAGAGAAGACCGCCTTCGGATATGTAAAGAAGTATTATGAAGAGCGCGGAATAAAGAAGCGTACGGCGGAGATTAACCGTATTGTACAGGGTTGCGTAGATGTACGAAGAACGACAGGACAGCATCCAGGCGGTATTATCGTATTGCCCATCGGTCATGATATTAATGAGTTTACACCGATTCAGCGTCCTGCGAATGATATGACAACGGATATTATTACCACACATTTTGATTATCATTCCATTGACCATAACCTGTTAAAGCTGGATATTCTCGGGCACGACGATCCGACGATGATTCGTATGTTGCAGGATTTGACGGGGATTGACCCCTTAACCATTCCCCTGGATGACCCGCAGGTAATGTCCTTATTCCAGAGTACGGAAGCTCTTGGCATTACACCGGACCAGATTGGCGGATGTAAGTTGGGTTCTCTTGGTATCCCTGAGTTTGGTACCGACTTTGCGATGCAGATGTTAATTGATACCCACCCTACAAGTTTCTCGGACTTGGTACGTATTGCGGGACTTTCCCATGGTACTGACGTATGGCTTGGAAATGCGCAGACTCTGATTATGGATGGCGTGGCGACCATTTCTACGGCGATTTGTACGCGAGATGATATTATGGTGTACTTAATCGGTAAAGGTGTAGATGCCGGTATGTCTTTTAAAATTATGGAAAGTGTACGTAAGGGTAAAGGCTTAACTCCTGAGTGGGAAGAGCAGATGGTGGCTCATGATGTGCCGGACTGGTATATCTGGTCTTGTAAGAAGATTAAATATATGTTCCCGAAGGCCCACGCGGCAGCTTACGTTATGATGGCTTGGCGTATCGCATATTGTAAAGTGAATTATCCGTTGGCCTATTATTCGGCATATTTCAGTATCCGAGCGGTGGACGGTTTTGATTATGCAATTATGTGCCAGGGACAGAAACATTTGGAGCAGGTAATGGAAGATTACCGTTCCCGTGAAAACGAGCTTTCCAAGAAGGAAGAAGAAGTGATGAAGGTTATGCGTATCGTACAGGAGATGTATGCCCGCGGTTTTGAATTCTGGCCGTTAGACATTTTTCGTGCGCATCCTAGAAACTTCCAGATTATCGACGGTAAAATTATGCCGGCTTTAGTCAGTGTGGAAGGTTTGGCTGAAAAGGCAGCGGAAGGTATTGTAGAAGCGGTAAAAGGCGGACCTTTTATCTCTCGGGATGATTTTAGGGAACGTTCCAAGGTTTCTAAGACAGTTGTTGAAACAATGGCGAATTTGGGCTTGCTTGGTGACTTGCCTGAAAGTAACCAGATGAGTTTATTTGACTTCGTGTAGCAGCAAGAAAGCATCGTAGATGCGACTTTGCGAATGGGCGCGCCTAAACTGTTATAATATTTATAAAAAAGTACTTGCATTTTTAAACATATTATAATAAAATAATCATTGCCTGTGAAAACAGGCAGTGATATATGCCTCGTTGGTCAAGCGGTTAAGACGCCGCCCTCTCACGGCGGAAACAGGGGTTCGATTCCCCTACGAGGTGTTATTCTAAAAGAATAGCCCAACCCTAAAGAAGTGTTGAAATTGAAAGGTTTCGATGCTTTTTTTATTTTTCAATAAATTCTTTTTTTATCCATATAGTTTAAAATAAAATATTGACATATATAGATAATCGATATATTATATAGATAGTCGATATATAGACAATCTATATAAGGAGGGATAAGATGGCAGTGGATAAAGCTTTAATGTCAGGAAGTATGACAATGCTCCTGTTAAGATTATTGGAAGAAAAGGATATGTACGGATACGAAATGATTGATACCTTACGCAAGAAATCCTGTAATGTATTTGAATTAAAAGCAGGAACTTTATATCCGTTATTACATGGCCTTGAAGAAAAAGGGCTTTTAAATGTGTATGAAAAGGAGTATGCCGGTAAAATCAGAAAATATTACAGCATCACGAAAGAGGGCAGGGGCTTGTTGGAAGCAAAGAAAGCGGAATGGAACGAATATCAGTCTGCGGTAGCAAATGTCCTGGCAATGGGGGTGTAGTATGGAAGAATATTTAGAGAAAATGTTATCTCAAATTCGTTGTAAAAAGGCCAGACCCTATATTGAAGAAGAAATAAGAAGCCATTTGGAAAGTCAAACAGAGGATAATATTTCCGCGGGTATGTCCCGGGAGGCGGCAGAACAGATGGCAGTTACAGATATGGGGAACCCCGTGGAAGTTGGGATTTCTTTGGACAGGATTCATAGACCACGTATTGCATGGAAGTTACTTGCTGTAGTAGGGCTTCTGAGTGTGTTGGGAATATTGGTTCAGATTTCTGTTTGGCGTAATGTAGGAATGTATGAATTGGAATCATATCTAAAAGAATCCTACCGGAATTTGATGATTGATTATATAGGGTCTGTTATTTTGGGTTTGGCAATCCTGTGTGGGATTTATTTTATAGATTATACATTCATTGCAAAATATTCTAAAATAATTGCGATATTTATCAACATTATGGGGATTTTGCTTCTGACAGGAGTATTTGGCGGATATATAAACGGAACCCATTATGGAATAGGCTTTGGACCATTTACGTTTTCTGCAACGTCCATGATGATGTTTTATGTGCCCGTCTATGGAGCAATTTTATATAAATACAGAGATGGTGGTATCGGATCTTTGTTAAAATCCGTTGGTTGGCTGATTCTTCCGGTAATCATTACATTTCGGATGCCTAATATTATTGTTGCGGGAATTATTATGATTAGTATGTTAATCCAGCTTACGACAGCAATTATAAAGGGCTGGTTTCAGGTAAAAGCAAAGAGAGCGGTTGCAGTGTTATGGTCTGTTTTTATGGTTTTGCCTGCAATTACTTTTTTTATAATGTATAAATTTCACTTTTTGGCATCTTATCAGGAAGAAAGACTCCGTGCTTTTTTGCAGGCGTCGGGTGATGGTTTTTATCTTACTGCGAGTCTTCGCGCATTGTGCCAAAATATTTCATGGGTAGGAAACAGCGGAAATGATATAATCGCGACATTGCCGGAATTCAACAGGGAGTATATTTTTTCATATATTTTAAACAGTTACGGAATTTTATTCGGAATTATGGTAGTTGCAGTATTAGCAGTACTTGTGATGTTTATTTTCGGCACATCCGTAAAACAAAAAAATGAGCTGGGCTTGGTTATGGGCTTTGGATGCGGAATGGTATTTCTGTTGAATATTGTAATTAACGTGCTTGGCGCAATTGGCTTGCTTCCGCCGGTGTCGTCTTTTTTACCCTTCTTTTCCGTGGGCGGCAGCAATATTGTATTGTGCTATGCGCTGATTGGAATTGTAATGAGCATATACCGATATAAGGATGTATATCCTAAAAAGTGGAAGGTGTCTGATGTTTCGATTCAAAAGAATTTTACGATAAATATATAGGCGCATAGTGATTAAGAACAGAAAAGATTTAACAGACATCGGCCATAGTGGTGACAGGTGTCTGTTTCCTTTTTCTGTCGGAATTTGTTGACGTCTTTATGCAATATGTATATAGACAAGTTCGCAAATATTTGCTAGCATAAAATCAGCAAGTCTTATTTCTTATTTTATCTTTATGCGAAAGCATTCTATGGTTCTATCATTACGTAATTGATATTTGTTATATCAATGAATTCCAAAAGAAATTTACACTTTGCTATGAAAATTTAATAGGAAGGAGGTGAATGCTATGTTGGATGCACAAGATCTTGCTGCGATTGCTGATTTGTTGGACCAAAAGTTGGAAGAGAAACTGGAAGCCAAATTAGAAGAGAAGCTTGAAATTAAATTGGAAGAGAAACTGGAAGTCAAATTGGAAGAGAAGCTTGATGCTAAATTGGAAGAGAAACTTGATGCTAAATTGGAAGAGAAACTCGACGCCAAATTAGAGGAGAAGCTTGATTCTAAATTTGCTAAGTTTAAGAAAGAAATACTGGAAGAAACAGACAAACGTATGGAAGCAAGGATAAGAGAAAGTGAAAAGCGTTTGCTTAAGGTAATGAATAAACGCCTGGAAGAGAGAGTTACGAAATGTGAAAGTAATTTGCTTACGGAAATGGAACGTTTGTATAAGCGTACAAATGACAAAATAGCAGTATTGGATGAGCGGGTTGACAGGTTAGAGGAAAGATACAACGAAATCAAACTGGAACATAGTAATATTGCGTTGATTATGCAAATGATAACTGCATTACAAAAAGATGTTGAAGAGATTAAACTTAAAATTGCGTAATAATAGAGGAAATAAGGAGATATATTATTATTTTATCCCTTGACGAATTCTTTTTATAGTGTTACAATTCAAGAGAATTAAATAATGCAAGATGATAAAGAGTGGGCTGCGAAGTCCACTCTTGTTTGTTGGTTAGGGCATTTGCGGTTTGTGTGCAAGTTGATATAACCAATAGGAATCAAAAGAAAGGAAGTGCGTAAGAATGGCCAAAAGAGATACTTACGAACAGAGGACTGAAGAACTTCTGCTTCCGATTACAGCCAAACACAATGTGGAAATTTATGACGTGGAATTTGTCAAGGAAGCCGGTGAGTGGTATTTGAGGGCTTACATTGACAAAGAAGGCGGTGTAAATATTTTAGATTGCGAGGCGGTAAGCAGAGAATTATCGGATGCTTTGGATGTGGCGGACTACATTGAAGAGTCCTACATTTTGGAAGTCAGCAGCCCGGGATTGGGAAGAACCTTAAAGAAAGATAAGCATTTGGAGAAGAGTTTGGGAGAAGAGGTAGAGATTAAAACTTATAAACCCATCGACAAATGCAAGGAATTTGCGGGCATTTTAAAAGCATATGATAAAGATACAATTACTATAGAGAACGATAACAATGAAATGATTTTCCAGAGAGCGGACATCGCAGTTGTGCGATTGGCACTGGATTTTTAGGATAGGAGGAAAAAGGAAAAAATGAACAAGGAATTAATGGAAGCGCTGAATATTCTCGAAAAGGAAAAAGAAATCAGCAAAGAAACTATTTTTGAGGCAATTGAAAATTCACTTATGCTTGCTTGCAAGAACCACTTCGGTAAGGCAGACAACGTAAAAGTTGAAATTAACCGCGAAACATGCGATTTCTGCGTATATGCAGAGAAGACTGTTGTAGAAACTGCAGATGACGTAATGGACGATATGCTTGAAATTTCTTTGGAAGATGCTAAGAAGATTGCAAAGAAAGCAAAAGTAGATGATGTTGTAAAAGTTGAAATCAAGTCAAAGGAATTCGGACGTATTGCAACGCAGAATGCAAAGAACGTAATTTTACAGAAAATCCGTGAAGAAGAAAGAGCTGTTGTTTACAATCAGTTCCACGCAAAAGAAAAGGACATCATCACAGGTGTTGTTCAGCGTTACATCGGACGTAATATTTCCATTAACCTTGGTAAGGCAGACGCCATCTTAAACGAGTCTGAGCAGGTAAAAGGCGAGCATTTCCGCCCCACAGACCGTATTAAGGTATACATTTTAGAAGTAAAGGCAAATTCAAAGGGACCCCGCATTTTGGTAAGCCGTACACATCCCGATTTCGTTAAGAGATTATTCGAAGCGGAAGTTACCGAAATCAAGGACGGCACCGTTGAAATTATGAGCATCGCAAGAGAGCCCGGTAGCAGAACCAAAATGGCAGTTTATTCACACAATGAAAACGTGGATCCTGTTGGTGCATGCGTTGGTTTAAACGGTGCACGTGTGAATGCCATTGTAGATGAATTAGGCGGCGAAAAGATTGATATCATCAACTGGGATGAAAACCCCGGTAACTTAATTCAGAATGCATTGTCACCTGCACAGATTGTTGCGGTATTTGCAGATCCTGATGAAAAGACTGCAAAGGTTGTTGTTCCCGACTATCAGTTATCTTTGGCAATCGGTAAGGAAGGACAGAATGCCCGCCTTGCAGCGAAGTTAACCGGATATAAGATTGATATTAAGAGTGAAACTCAGGCGAAAGACGCTTACGGCTTCCGTTATGAAGATTATATGGATGACGAAGAAGAATACGAAGAGTATGAAGAGTACGAAGAAGGTGAATACGAAGAAACTTATTCTGAAGATGAAGAGTAATTCGTGAAACTTTTTTCGACGGACAGGAGGTTGTTATGAACAAAAAGATTCCCTTACGCCAGTGTGTGGGCTGCATGGAAATGAAAGAGAAAAAATCTATGATGCGTGTGTTAAAAACACCGGAAGGCGATATTGTTCTTGACACAACCGGAAAGAAAAACGGAAGAGGTGCTTACCTTTGCCAGTCAATGGAATGTCTGAAAAAGGCGCAGAAAAACAAAGGTTTGGAACGCTCTTTCAAAATGGGTCTTTCCAATGAAATTTATGCCGGTTTGGAAAAGGAGTTTAAAGAACTTGATGCATGATAAAATTTTAGCCCTTTTAGGTTTGGCAACCAAGTCCGGTAATGTGGTCAGCGGTGAGTTTATGGTTGAGAAAATGGTCAAGGCCGGCAAAGCAAAACTCGTGATTGTTGCTACAGACGCATCGGACGGTTCAAAGAAAAGTTATAATGATATGTGTACATTTTATCGTACGCCCATTTACTTTTATGGTACAAAAGAAACACTGGGACATTGCATCGGCAAAGAGATGCGTGCGTCGGTGGCCGTAATTGAAGAAGGTTTTGCCAAAGGCATAGAAAAGAAATTGAAAGATTCAATCATCGATACGGAGGTAAATAAATGAAGATAAGCGAACTTGCAAAAGATTTGAATATAACCAGTAAAGAAGTCATTAAGTTTCTTCAGGACAACGGCTATGATTATAAAAGTCCCCAGAAGAATCTTGTGGAAGATGAAGAAAAATTAGTCAGAAAAGGCTTGGCTACAGGCGGACAGTCAGAAGATAAACCTGCGAAAAAGGCAGAGGCTCCTGCTGAAAAGGCACCTGTAAAAGAAGAGGCACCTAAGGCTTCGAAGGAAGAAAAGAAGGCAGAAGAAGCGCCTAAGAAGGAAGAAGCTGTGAAAACAGCTGCACCGAAAGCGGAAGCGGTTGAAGACAGACCGAAAAAGAAGAAAAACATTATCTTTGTAGGTAACCCCCAGAACAGTAAGATGGGCGGACAGAATGCAGGCAGACCGGCACAGAGACCCGGACAGCCTATGCAGAATAAGAAGCCTGCAAACAATAATGTAAGCAGTGTAAGACCTTCCGGTTTGATTCGTCCCACAACCCCGCCTTCAGCAACACCGTCTGTAAACTTTGTTCCTGCAGGTAATCCGAACAGCAGACCTCAGTCTGCACCTAAGAAGGAAGCAAATGTTGAGACAGCAGAACAGACAGCAAGACCTGTAAATGACAGACCGCAGGGAAATGTTGTACGCAACAACAGTGACAGACCTCAGGGAGGTTTCAACAAAGACAGAGGCGAGAGACCCCAGGGAGGTTTCAATAAAGACAGAGGCGACAGACCCCAGGGCGGTTTCAATAAGGACAGAGGTGACAGACCCCAGAGCGGATTCAACAAAGACAGAGGCGAGAGAACCCAGGGCGGATTCAACAAAGACAGAGGCCAGGGCGGTTTCCACAAGGATGGCGATGACAGAGGCGGAAGAAGAGACGATAACCGTTTCAGCAAGAAACCTCAGGGTGGCCGTATGTTTGGAAACGATACTCCCGTTGTGGAACCTGAGAAGCACAGAGACGACGAAAAGCGTCGTATTAGTCAGGAAAAAGATAAAAAGAAAAAAGACGCAATCTATGAAGACGGCGATTTTAAGGGCAAAGGAAAGGGCAAGTTAAAACCCGGAAGCTTTATTAAGCCTGAAAAGAAAGTGGAAGAAAAGGTTGAGGATGATATTAAGGTAATCACAATTCCTGATGTTCTTACCTTAAAAGATTTGGCTGACAAAATGAAATTACAGCCTTCCGCTATTGTTAAGAAGTTATTCTTAAAGGGCGAAATTCTTACCGTAAACTCAGAGATTTCTTTTGAAAAAGCAGAAGAAATCGCTATCGAATATGATATTATCTGTGAAAAAGAAATTCAGGTAGATGTTATTGAAGAACTCTTAAAAGAGGAAGAAGAAGACGAAGCTACCATGACAGAAAGACCGCCCGTTATTTGTGTTATGGGTCACGTTGACCACGGTAAAACATCCCTTTTGGATGCTATCCGTAAGACACACGTAACCGACAGGGAAGCAGGCGGTATTACACAGCATATCGGTGCTTATATGGTTCAGGTGGATGACAGAAAGATTACCTTCCTTGATACACCCGGACACGAAGCGTTTACTGCTATGCGTATGCGTGGTGCCAATGCAACAGACATTGCAATCCTTGTAGTTGCAGCAGACGACGGTGTTATGCCCCAGACCAAGGAAGCAATCAACCATGCAAAGGCTGCCGGTGTACAGATTATTGTTGCAGTGAACAAAGTTGATAAAATCGGTTACGATTTCAACGATCCCAGCAGAAAGATGGATAGCTATCCCAGCATCAACAACCTTATGCGTGAGTTGGCGGAAGAACATGAACTCTTAAGCGAAGACTGGGGCGGAACCACAATTTTTGCACCGGTAAGTGCGAAGATGGGTCACGGTATCAGCGAACTTTTGGATATGATTCTTTTATCTGCAGATATGCTTGAATTGAAGGCAAATGCTAAGAGACAGGCACGTGGTCTTGTCATTGAAGCACAGCTTGATAAGGGTAGAGGTCCCGTTGCAACCATTTTGGTTCAGAAGGGTACACTCCACGTTGGTGATTTTATTTCTGCAGGCGCATCCCACGGTAAAGTACGTGCTATGGTGGATGATAAGGGTCGCAGGGTAAAAGAAGCAACACCTTCTACACCGGTTGAAATTTTAGGTTTGAATGACGTTCCTAACGCAGGTGAAATCTTTGTCTGCCACAAGAACGATAAGGAAGCAAAGAACTTTGCTGAAACCTTTATTGCACAGAATAAGGTTAAATTATTGGAAGATACTAAGGCTAAGATGTCACTCGATGATCTGTTCTCACAGATTCAGGCAGGTAACCTTAAGGAGCTTAACCTCATCGTCAAAGCTGACGTTCAGGGTAGTGTGGAAGCGGTTAAGCAGAGTCTCGTAAAACTTTCCAACGAAGAAGTTGCGGTTAAGGTAATTCACGGCGGTGTTGGTGCAATCAACGAATCCGACGTTATCCTTGCAAGTGCGGCTAAGGCAATCATCATCGGTTTCAACGTAAGACTTGACAATATGGCAAAAGATACCGTTGAGAAGGAAGGCGTAGACGTAAGACTTTACAGCGTAATCTACCAGGCAATTGAAGATGTGGAAGCGGCCATGAAGGGTATGTTAGATCCGATTTACGAAGAAAAGGTAATCGGTCATGCCGAAGTACGTCAGATTTTCAAGGCGTCCGCAATCGGAAATATCGCAGGTTCTTATGTGCTTGACGGTATGTTCCAGAGAAATGCTTTGGTTCGTATTACACGTGAAGGCGAGCAGATCTACGAAGGTAAGCTTGCATCCCTTAAGCGTTTCAAGGACGATGTAAAAGAAGTAAAAGCAGGCTTTGAATGCGGTCTTGTATTTGAAGACTTCGATAAGATGCAGGAACTTGATATTGTAGAAGCTTACATTATGGTAGAGGTACCCAGATAATGAGAAAAAACAGTGTAAAAAATACCCGTGTCAATGGGGAAGTGCAGAAGGTTTTGGCGGAGATTATCCGCGGTGAATTAAAAGACCCCCGCATTAACCCCATGACTACGGTCATGGCTGTGGAAGTAGCTCCGGATTTAAAATCCTGCAAAGCCTTTATCAGTGTTTTAGGTGACGCACAGTCCCAGGAAGACACATTAAAAGGCTTAAACAGCGCCATGGGCTACATCAGAACCCAGCTTGCAAAAAAAATCAATCTTCGTAATACACCGGAGATTAAATTCATTATGGACCAGAGCGTGGAATACGGCATCAATATGTCCAAATTAATTGATGAAGTAAACGCAGGCATCCATGAAAGAGAAGAAGAGGAATCAGAATAGTGATTGATATTGTTGCAGAATGCAGCAGAGCAAAAACAATCGGAATCAGTGGGCATATCAAACCGGATGGCGACTGTATCGGCGCCACCCTTGCCCTGTCTCTTTATTTACAGAAGAGACTTCCGGAGGCAGAGATTACGGTGTTTTCCGATGAAATTTCGTCTTGCTTTGACTGTGTGGAAGGCATTAAACAATTTAATTTTACTTTTGATAAAGAGCAACCGGAGATTTTTATTGTGGTGGATACCACAGACAGTCGTATCGGGAACGCAGAGCGTTATTTTAAAAATGCCAAGAAGACCATTAACATCGATCATCACATCAGCAATGCAGAAGGCTGTGCAATGGTAAATTACGTTGTGCCCACGGCAAGTTCTGCCAGTGAGCTGATTTATAATTTGATTGATACTGCTTATTTGGATCGGGATATTGCGGAAGCGATTTATATGGGGATTGCCCACGATACAGGCATTTTTAAATTTGCGAGCACTTCGCCTACAACCATGCGTATTGTGGCGGATTTGATGGAATACGGATTTGATTTTCCGGCATTGCTTGATACGACTTATTACGAGAAGACTCACTTGCAGAATCTGGCTTTGGGAAGAATTTTATCCGAAAGTAAGTTGCATTTGGGTGGCAAGGTAATTTCCGGTTGTATGGACATTAAGACAATGACGGAGATGGGAATTACCGGCAATCCTTTTGAGGGCGTGGTAAGTCAGCTTCGCATTACCAAAGGTACGGAATGTGCTATTTTTATGTATCAGATTAATGCTGTTACGTATAAAATCAGTCTTCGTTCCAAGAAAATCGTGGATGTGGCCAAGGTTGCCGAGCATTTTGGCGGTGGCGGTCATGTAAGAGCGGCAGGCTTTTATTATAAAGGCGAAGCGCAGGAGATTCTGGACGAGATTTTAAGTTTGATGAAACCGTATTTTGATTGAGGTTTGTGAATGGACGGAATTATTGTAGTTCATAAAGAAAAAGGATTTACGTCCTTTGATGTGGTTGCCAAATTAAGAGGCATTTTAAAACAGAAAAAAATCGGACATACCGGAACACTTGACCCGGACGCAACGGGTGTGCTTCCGGTTTGTTTAGGTTGTGCCACTAAATTATGCGATATGCTGACGGATACTACCAAGGTGTATGAAGCGGAGCTTTTACTCGGCGTGGTAACCGATACCCAGGATACAAGCGGTGCAGTTTTGGAAGAGAAGGAAGTAAGTGTCACGGAAGACGAAGTAAAAGCTGTGATTGCATCTTTTATCGGTGAACAGAAGCAGATTCCGCCTATGTATTCGGCCTTAAAAGTAGATGGTAAGAAACTATATGAGCTTGCCAGGGAAGGCAAAACCGTAGAGCGTAAGGCAAGAGATATTACGATTGAAAATATTGAAATACTGGATATGAATCTGCCTAAGGTCCGAATGCTTGTGACCTGTTCAAAGGGTACATATATCCGCACATTATGCAATGACATTGGTGAAAAGTTAGGCTGCGGTGGCGCCATGGCAAGTCTGATTCGCCGTAAAACGGCCGGCTTCGTATTGGAAGAAGCCAAAACGCTTGATGAGATTGAAGCAATGATGAAGGCCGGTGAAATACAGTCGATTATCAAGGGCGTGGATACTGTTTTTGAAAACTATCCTAAGGCAATTGTTAAGGAAGAATGTATGAAAGCGGTACAGAACGGCAATTGGCTGTATCCGAATATGCTTCATATTGAAAGCAAAGGTGTATCTTCGGAAGCTGTGGATGGTAAAGAACTCAAGGAAAAACTTATTGCGTGTAAAGACATCCGCGTATATGGTACTGATGAAATTTTTTACGGTATATATGGATATGAGCCGGAGAAAAAGGCTTTTAAGCCGAAAAAGATGTTCTTTTACAATGCATAAAAGAAGATATTTATAACCCTATTTTACAGAGGAAAGGTAATATGAGAATTATCAGAGCAAAACAATTTCATATTGATGAACCCACCGCTGTAGCTATGGGTAAGTTTGACAGCCTGCATTTGGGGCATAAGGTTATTTTGGACCGTTTAAAAAGAGAAGCGGAGTGCAGTTTACGTACGGCAGTGGTTTCTTTCGAACCGGGACCTGAGGTGTTTTTTGGAAAATACAAGGGCGGTTTCGTTTTGACGGATGAAGAAAAGCAGGTCTTGCTGGAAGAGATGGGCATTGATTACTATGTGTTGTTTCCTTTTGACGGCGAAACTGCAGATACCGATGCGGAAGTGTTTTTGCAGGAAGTGCTCTTAAAACAGATGAATATGCAGGTTCTGGTAGCCGGTGAAGATTTGTCTTTTGGAAAGCGCGGACGCGGTAATACGGATTTGATGGTTGAGAAGAGTAAGGAACTGGATTTTAAGTTTTGTTCCTGCCCGAAACTTCGCATTCGAGATGAAGAAGTCAGCGCAACCCTGGTAAGGGAAAGTGTGGCCCGGGGAGATATGGAGAAGTGTCTGGAACTTTTGGGACGATCGTTTCGTACAAGCGGTATTGTATGTAAGGGAAATCAGTTGGGAAGAACCATAGGCGTTCCGACCTGCAATATTGTAGCGCCTGCAGAGAAACTTTTACCGCCGAACGGAGTTTATTTTACAAAGGTGTTCTTGGGAGACCGTACTTATTTCGGCGTAACAAACGTAGGAACCAAACCGACGGTCAGCAGTGAAGGTGCGGTGGGGATTGAGACGCATATTTTAGAATTTGATGAAGATATTTACGGGGAAGAAATCAAACTGGATTTTCTGCATTTCCAAAGAACGGAGCAGAAATTTGTGTCGTTGGAGGAACTTAAGAATCAATTAAATCAGGACATTGTAAATGCAAAAGAATATTTTAAAATATAATTCACATCATAGTTTTATGGTGTGAATTTTTGTTTTTAAAGTAGTCAATACATAAAAAACACCGAAAAATGACGAAAATTGTCGAACTAATATGTATAAAAGGACGAAAAAAATTTCCCTATTGAAATCTTGACGCATCTTCCCATATAATTGTATTGTATGTAAATTTGGCGTAAAAATAATGTAAAAATACACTTGAAAAATTGCCCCTTGGGTGAAGGAGACAAAAATGGACGGAAAACAGATTTTTGAGATGGTTACAGGACTTGCAGGTGGTTTGGGATTATTCCTTTTCGGAATGAAATTAATGAGTGAATCCATTGAAAAGTTTGCAGGTGCCAGACTTCGTAAAATTCTTGAGTTTTTTACCAAGAATAAGTTTATGGGATTGTTTGTAGGTATTATTTTTACAGGTATTGTTCAGTCTTCATCTGCATGTACCGTAATGGTGGTCAGTTTCGTAAACTCAGGCCTGATGACCTTGTACCAGGCGGTAGGCGTTATCTTTGGTGCCAATATCGGTACTACGGTAACTTCCTTGTTGGTATCATTTAATTTATCAAAATATGCACCGATCTTTTTGTTGCTTGGTGTAATTATGATTATGTTTTTCAAGAAACAGGGTATTGTTAAATTCGGTGATGTTCTTGTGGGCTTCGGCGTTTTATTCCTTGGATTGTCTCTTATGAGTTCATCTATGGATACTTTGAAGCAGAGCCCCATTATTGAAGAAATTTTCGCCTCGTTGACAAATCCGTTTTTGGCTGTTCTGGTAGGTTTCCTGGTAACAGCGGTTATTCAAAGTTCTTCCGTAACCGTAAGTATTGTATTGTTGCTTGCACAGCAGGGATTGCTTAATTTACCAATTTGTATGTTCATTATTTTAGGTTGTAATATGGGTTCCTGCGTTACTGCATTGATTGCTTCTTTGGCAGGTATGAAGGATGCAAAACGTGCGGCAATGATTCACTTTTTATTCAACCTTGTGGGTTCGGCGGTTGTATTTGTGATTCTTATGTTTGCCGGCGATTATGTTGTGGATACTATTTTAAATGTTGCAGCTAACGACCCCGGACGATTTGTTGCGTTCTCACATACAAGTATTAAAGTGTTCCAGGTAATTTTATTATTCCCGTTTGCAAATTTACTTGTAAAAGCAACGTACCTTATCATTCCCGGTGATGAAGAAAAGGTTGGCTACCATGATGACCATAAGTTACAGTTCATCGGCGACAAGGTGGTATTCAATCCGGCAACTGCAGTGGTAGAAGTTGTGAACGAAATCGAGCGTATGGCAAGCCTTGCCAGCGATAACTTAAACCGCGCAATGAATGCTTTGGTTACTTTGGACGAGGATGATATCAGGGAAGTATGTGAAGTAGAAGAAAATATTAACTTCTTAAATAAGTCCATTACCAATTATCTTGTTAAAATCAACCAGTCTACACTTCCGATTGAAGACTTAAAGAGTCTCGGTGGTTTGTTCCATGTGGTAAACGATATCGAGCGTATCGGTGACCATGCGAAGAACATTGCGGATTCAGCTGTTTTACGCAAAGAACGTGGCATTAAGTTTAGTGATGAGTCATTTAATGAGTTAAGAGAAATGATGGAACTCATTAATGAAAATGTACATCTCTGTATCGAAGTATTTGCACATCAAAAAGAAGAACATCTTCCCCGAATCGAGGAATTGGAGGATAAGGTTGATGTGATGGAACGTCAGGTTCAGCAGGCACACATTGACCGCTTGAAGAGAAACGAATGTACACCGGATGCGGGTATGTTATTCTCTGATATTGTTTCCGGTTTGGAAAGAGTATCTGACCACGCTGTAAACATTGCATATTCTATGGTAAAGGAAAATGCTTCCAACTAAAAATGACAAAATGTGATTGACATAATATAAAAAAAGATTATAATTAAAAACGTAACAATTTTGTAATATTTTAAAATTGTTGCGTTTTTTCTTTGTTAATTTACTGAAGTTGGTTTTGATATTAAGGAGATATAGATGTTTCGTAAAATACTGTTAAAGAGCGGTTTGTTAGCAGTAGCAGGCGTTGCAATGGTTGGTATGATGTCCTTTGCCAAGCCTAAGGATTCGGTATGCTTTAGCGCAGGAGCCGAAGGTGTTATGGATGCAACTGCAACTGCGCCGACCGTACAGAAGGCAATAGAAGATGCAAGCAACAGAAGTATTGATGCCGGTGTGGCATCTGTTTTGGAGCGCGCGGGAGATGCAAGTCAGATTTCACAAAGTGATATAGACAGCGTGGATTTCTGGGGATATAGCAATATCGGTATTGCCCAGGTGGACAACCATTTGAATGTAAGACAGGAACCCCATGAAAGCGGTAAGCTTGTAGGTAAAATGTCTAACAACACAGCCTGTGAAATTCTTTCAATTACAGAAGATGGTAAGTGGGCGCATATCGTGTCCGGTGAAGTGGAAGGATATGCAAGTACGGATTATCTTTTAACAGGAATTGATGCCGTACATAAGGCAGAAGAAATTGTAAAGCCTATGGCATATGTGGAAGCGGATGCTTTGAATATTCGAATTGAGCCCAATACGGACTGTGAAATCGTAACAACAATTCCTCATGGTGAGTCTTTGGAACTTTCGCAGGTTTTGGATGACGGCTGGGTAGAAATTTATTTGGATGGTGATAAGGTATATGCTTCGGCAGAATACGTAACCATCGAAGAAAAACTCGGAACTGCGATTACAATGACTGAACTTTTATATGGTGAGGGAGTATCCGATGTACGTGTAGAACTTTGCCAGTATGCCAAAGAGTTTATCGGTAATCCTTACGTATGGGGCGGAACAAGCCTTACCAACGGTGCCGACTGTTCCGGTTTTGTACTTAGTGTGTATAAGAAGTTTGGTATTACCTTACCGCATCATTCCGGTTCACAGGCGCAGTACGGCACCTATGTATCCATGAATGATATTCAGGCCGGCGATTTGGTTTTCTATGGTTATGGTAAATCCATTAATCACGTTGCAATTTATATCGGAAACGGTCAGGTAGTACATGCTAGCAGTCCCTCTACGGGTATTAAGATTTCAAGCGTATATTACAGGACGCCGGTTACACAACGTTCGATTTTAATTGATTAAAAAACACTTTACATAACACTTTCTTTGTGTTAAAATGATTCAGTGTGGAAATTGTTGCCAGGTTATTGGACACTCCGACCTATGACTTAGCTGCAATAATAAAAATAACAGGAGGAAACAAACATGATTTCAAAGGAAAAGAAACAGGCTATTATCGCTGAATATGCAAGATGCGAAGGTGACACAGGTTCACCCGAAGTTCAGGTTGCTATTCTTACAGCAAGAATTAAGGAACTCACTGAGCATATGAAGCAGAATCCTAAGGATTACCATTCAGGAAGAGGTCTTCTTAAGATGGTTGGTCAGAGACGTGGTTTACTTGACTACTTAAAGAAGAATGACATTGAAAGATACCGTTCTCTGATTGAAAGACTTGGAATTAGAAAGTAATTGCAAAGGCGGACGATACGTCCGCCTTCATTTTTTTAAAATGTGAATTATGGTAGAAGATGTTGCCGAGACCACTGCAAAGCCCGGAAATTTGTTCCGGTTTTTGCAGTAGTTTCGGGTCTTCTGCCTCTATATAATTTTTAAGGAGGAAATAAAATGTTTAAGACTTTTAGTTTGGAATTGGCAGGTCGTACACTTTCCGTAGATATCGGAAGAGTATCTGCACAGGCAAACGGTGCAGCTTTTATGCACTATGGTGATACTACTGTATTATCAACAGCAACAGCAAGTGAAAAGCCCAGAGACGGAATTGACTTTTTCCCTTTGAGCGTTGAGTACGAAGAGAAGTTGTACTCAGTAGGTAAAATCCCCGGAGGATTTAATAAGAGAGAAGGCAAGGCGTCTGAAAATGCGATTTTAACAAGCCGTGTTATCGACCGTCCTATGCGTCCCTTATTCCCTAAGGATTACAGAAATGATGTTACATTAAATAACCTCGTAATGAGTGTTGATCCCGAATGTCGTCCGGAACTTGTTGCTATGTTAGGTTCTGCAATTGCAACTTCTATTTCAGATATTCCTTTCTGCGGACCTTGTGCAACAACACAGATTGGTTTGGTAGATGGTGCATTCATTGTTAACCCTAACCAGGAACAGTGGAAGAACGGTGACTTACAGTTGACTGTAGCTTCAACTTCTGAGAAGGTTATTATGATTGAAGCAGGTGCAAACGAAGTGCCTGAAGCAAAAATGATTGAAGCAATCTATATGGCACATGAAGTTAACCAGAAGATTATTGCTTGGATCAATGAAATTGTGGCAGAAGTAGGTAAGGCAAAGCATGAATATACAAGCTGTGCTATTCCTGAAGAAATGTTTGCTGCAATTAAGGAAATTGTTCCTCCCGTTGAAATGGAAGAAGCAGTTTTCACAGACGAAAAGCAGGTTAGAGAAGAAAATATCCGCAAGATTACAGATAAGTTGGAAGAAGCTTTTGCTGATAAGGAAGATTGGTTACCCGTACTTGGTGAAGCAGTTTACCAGTATCAGAAGAAGACCGTACGTAAGATGATCTTAAAGGATCAGAAGCGTCCTGACGGCAGAGCAATGAACCAGATTCGTAAGCTTGCTGCAGAAGTTGATATTATCCCTCGTGTACATGGTTCTGCTATGTTTACCCGTGGACAGACACAGATTTGTAACGTATGTACTTTGGCTCCTTTGTCAGAAGTACAGAAGATTGACGGTTTGGATGATAACGAAAAAGCTAAGAGATATATGCACCACTACAATTTCCCTGCATACTCTGTAGGTGAAACAAAGGTAAGCCGTGGTCCCGGACGTCGTGAAATCGGACATGGTGCCTTGGCTGAAAAGGCATTGGTTGCAGTACTTCCTTCAGAGGAAGAATTCCCTTATGCAATCCGTACAGTATCAGAAACATTTGAATCAAACGGTTCTACATCAATGGCATCTACCTGTTCATCATGTATGTCACTTATGGCTGCAGGTGTTCCCATTAAGAAGATGGTTGCAGGTATTTCATGTGGTCTCGTAACAGGCGATACAGATGATGATTTCGTACTTTTAACAGATATCCAGGGTCTTGAAGACTTCTTCGGCGATATGGACTTTAAGGTAACAGGTACAGAAGACGGTATCACAGCAATCCAGATGGATATTAAGATTCATGGTTTAACACGTCCTATCGTAGAAGGTGCTATTGCAAGATGTCGTGAAGCAAGAATGTTCATTATGGAAAACTGTATGAAGCCTGCAATCGCAGAGCCTCGTAAGACAGTTAATGAATATGCACCCAAGATTGTTCAGATTAAGATTGATCCTGAAAAGATTGGTGAAGTAGTTGGTCAGAGAGGTAAGACCATCAATGAAATCATTGCAAGAACAAACGTTAAGATTGATATCACAGACGAAGGTGCTGTAAGCGTATGCGGTACAGATGCTGCAATGATGGATAAGGCAATCGAAATGATCCAGACCATCGTAACTGACTTTGAAGAAGGCCAGATTTTCAAGGGTAAAGTTGTAAGCATCAAGGAATTCGGTGCATTCGTTGAATTCGCTCCCGGAAAAGAAGGAATGGTTCACATTTCTAAGATTTCCAAGGAAAGAATTGAACACGTTGAAGATGTACTTACATTAGGTGACGAAGTTAAGGTTGTTTGCCTTGGTAAGGACAAGATGGGAAGAATGAGCTTCTCAATTAAAGACTGCAAATAATTAAAGATAAAAGATATAATTTATATCATGCTCAAAAATGTGAAATGCTTAGATAAGGAGTAGATTTGTAAAAATCTGCTCCTTTTTTATGTTCCGGGGTAACCAAATATGTAAAAATATTATCTAATAAGTGTAAGAAGCAATTTCCGGAAACATACTTACAAAAAGCAAAAATCATATGGAGGTTTTATGCACAATGATTTAATAAAGCAGGCTAAAAAACAAGATAAACAAGCTTTTTCAACTCTTTATGATATGTATTTAAAAGATTTATATAAAATTGCCAAAGCAATTTTAAAAAGAGATGAGGATGTAGAAGATGCTTTACAGGAAACCGCATTCATTTGTTGGCAAAAATTACCACAACTAAAAAATGAAAAATATTTTAAGACATGGCTGATTCGCATTCTGATTAATGAGTGCAATACTGTTATGAAAAAAAGACAAATGTTGCCGTGGGATGTTGAAGCGGAAGAAAAGGGTGAAGAGGATTACGGATACCTTGGTGTAGAATGGGAACTGTTTTTGAATGTACTTGATGAGAAACATCGTCTTGTTATCATTTTACATTATGCACAAGGGTATAAGGTGCGCGAAATAGCCAGGATTATGGAAGTTGGCGAAAGCAGTGTGAAAAAATATCTTGTTCAGGCAAGAAACAAATTGGAAGAAATGTATGAGAAGGGAGAATTAAAATGAGTGGATTTGAAAAAATTATACATAAACTTAATGAAGATGTGCCAATTCCGGAACATATAAAAGCTAATATTGAAGCGACGATATCAGAATTACCGGAAAAGTCAGTTTCAAGAATAAAACCAAACAATCTTTGGAAGAAGACAATGGTAAAAGTAGCAACAGTAACCGGATGTGTTGTTGTAACGTCAGCTACCATATATTCTGCTGCGGCCTATTCAGGAATTGCAGATTATTTTAAAGAGGTGTGGGGCAGAGAGTTATCTGCTGAGGAAATGGCATTGGTGGAAACAGATGTGGAGCAAAATGAGTGTTTAGAAGAAACAGAAGTAACGCCAAACATAGCTTTGAAGTTTAACGATTATGTTAATGTGAAAATTTCAGAGGCACTCTGTGATAACGGACAATGTATTGTTGAGTTAGTTTTTACACCTGCAGAAGGTAGTAAATATATGATTATTCATAATGAAGAACAGCTGAATGAAAATATTTTGGACGATGCGGGTGAAAATATAACATTAGGCGAATATGCCAAAGAAACAGGAATGGAAATTCTGTATGCAAATGTTTCTATCAGTGAGTTCGGTGATTATGAAAGCGTTGTTACGGCAAGTAACGGTGCGATTACCGATAAAGATGGCAGTTGTCATTATGTTCTCAGTTATAATTACCCTATGGATGGTCAAAAGAAAGAGTTTTTCTGTCATCTGAATGTATTAGGAGAGAGCACAAATAATGAATTTGTATCAAGCCAATTGGAATTCACATTGTGCGACAGAAGCCGGGCCACTACATATGTGTATGCACCGGAATATAAACAAGAGGTGGAAGATTCCAATACGGTTATTGATAAAGTTGTAATTACAAAAACCGAGCTTGGTTTGAAATGTGTTACCTATTATCATCTTGCAGAAGAAATGACTGAGGATGAAAAAATGAATTTTGGTACATTTATATGGATTCTTGACGAGGATGGAAATCGTTTAGAACACAATAAAGGAAGTGCCGGGGGAGGAAGCAGTAAACTTACGACAATCAGTACGAAGGAAAATTCGATTACATGGACCGATTATTACACAAATATTGAAATGCCGGATGTGCTATTGGTACAACCTCACGACGTTGTGAATGAAGAGGTATATGAACCGATTAAAGTATATTTAAGTCAAACCAAATAATGAATTGTAAAGACAGACTTTTTTTTAGCCTGTCTTTTTTATGCATAAAAGCGGACAGGTATCATATATTTAGATAAATATAATTTTTAATCATTTTGTACATCAGTATTTTAAGATTCTATTGATGGAAGAATTCAGCATAAGGACGAGCATATTATGTATAGGCAAAACAGTATCAAAGCATTGTTCCCGGAGCATTTTGAGACATATTTTAAAAATGTAATAAAAGACTGTGAAAAAATAAGAGAATTGCGCATCCGAAGAAATGGTCCGGTTCAGGTTATCAGAGAAGACAGGCCTGTTTATCTTACAAAAGCAGGCTGTTATTCGGATTTTTCACAGGATGGTCTTTGTTTGACGGAAACTGAATTTATGGATTTATTCAGTCATATTTGCAGACATTCCGTTTATGCCTTTGAGCAGGAACTGTCCAAAGGCTACATAACCGTAGAAGGCGGACATCGTGTAGGTGTTGTCGGACAGACTGTGTGGAACGGCAAACAAGTGACCGGGATGCAGTATTTTACTGCAATGAATATTAGATTTGCACATGAAATCAAAGGCGTGGCCGACAAGGTATTGCCCTATCTTTATCAGGAAAACGAGTTAAAAAGTACGTTGCTTGTATCTTTGCCCGGTTGCGGAAAGACAACACTTTTGAGGGAACTGGTCCGCAAGATATCCAATGGGAGCAGGGAGCATTCTGCACAAAACGTAAGCTTAATAGATGAGAGGTCGGAAATTGCCTCCTGTTATCTTGGGATGGCACAAAATGATGTGGGGATGCATACGGATATTTTAGATGCCTGTCCAAAGGCAGAGGGGGTGTTGATGGTACTTAGGTCAATGTCGCCACAGATCATTGCGGTGGACGAACTAGGGGGCGAGGAAGATTATAAAGCAATACAACAAGCGTTCTATTTAGGATGCCGTCTTCTGGCTACGATACACGGTACGGATTTTGATTCGATTAAAAGAAATCTATACCTGCAAAATAATCTCGGTGCAGGAGGGTTCGAAAGGTTAATCTTCCTTAAGGGACGCGCAGGGAAAGAACAGGTTATCAAGATATGTAACGAAAAGGGAGAAGTCTTGGAATTATGCTGAAATTATTGGCTTGTGCATGTTTTATATCCGGAAGTTGCGGTTTTGGTTGTTTAAAAGTCATGGAATATAAAAGACGATATGAAGAATTGACTTATATCAGATATATATTGAATACATTGTTGTTGGAAACACAGAACCGGAGAGGGACTTTCGGGGAATGCTGTTTTAGACTGGCTTCAAAGCTTAAAGAACCTTATTGTGATATTTTTATGGGGCTGTACAGGATGCTTGAAAAAGAAAGAAAGAAGCCCCCACATATTTATTGGGAGGATAAAATGAAAGAATTAGCGCCGGGCATTCCGCTAAAACAAGAGGAAGTGAAGATTTTACAAGGTGTTATACGTTGTGTAGACGGTACTACCCCGGCGATGCCGATAGAAGTGTTAAGAGAGAGTATCACGGAGTGGGACAAAGTAATCCGGACAGCGGAGCAGGTACGAAAGGAAAGGAGCAAAGTTACATTATGTTTAAGTATAACGGTAGGATTGTTACTTTGCATCACTGTAATCTAACGTAGATTTGGAGGAGTGGCATGAGTGTCGGACTGATTTTTAAAATTGCAGCGGTGGGAATTCTGGTAACAATTCTCAGTCAGGTATTAAAGCACAGCGGGAGAGAGGAACACGCTTTTTTGGCAAGCCTGGCAGGCTTGATTTTGGTGTTATCCTGGATTGTTCCCTATATTCTTGATTTATTTCAAACCATCAGTATGCTTTTTGAATTCTAGGTGAGGTAGACTTATGGAACTCATTAAAATTATGATGATTGGGATTGTAACCGTTCTGCTTGCAATGGAAGTAAAAGCCTATAAGCCGGCACTTGGCACACTTCTTGGACTTGCGGGAACGGTTTTGATTATTCTTTTATCCTTGGATCGGGTTTTGCTTGTGTTAGAGCAGATTAAGTCGGTGTTTTCTTATTTGGGAACCGGCGCGGAATACTTTATGATTCTTGTCAAGGTTTTGGGTGTGACTTATCTTTGCCAGTTTGCCGGAGGAATTTGTAAGGACGCGGGATTCGGAAACTTGGCAGAGCAGATTCAAGTGTTTGGAAAGCTTTATGTGATGTTGGCAGGAATGCCTATTTTGTTTGCTTTTATACAAATTCTGCAAAATTTATAATTTCTCGGTACTAAAACGAATATTTGAAAACTTTAATATCAGATAAAGCAAAAACTATGAATATAAGGCGGGTGAAGAAGCCAAAATGGACTACACGGAATTAACAACTGAACTGGAACGTTTCATGCCTACCTTCGGCGATTTATTCCGGGATTTCTATAATCAATTGCTTGCAGGAGAATTGCCGGGATTTGATATGATTTGGGAAATGATTTTAGGCACAATCAAAGAAAATGTAGCGGATATGATGTATGTTATGATTTCACTTTTGCTAATCGGTGTGGTCTCGGCGGTTTTGCATCAGTGCGGGAATCTGTTCGGCAATCGTCAGATTTCGGAGCTGGCCTTTTATTTTACATATTTGTACGGGGTGATTCTTCTGTTACAGGTATTTTATGTGATGGCAGAAACGGCGGCGCTGGTGGTGGAGAACATCGTTTCTTTTACACAGATTCTGATTCCGGCATTTTATATTGCGGTGGCCATGTGTTATGCCTCGGTAACCGCAGGGGCTTTTTATCAACTGAATCTATTGTTGCTGTATGCGGCGGAAATCATTTTTCCGGAAGTGGTGCTTCCGATGATTTCCTGCTTTGTTTTCGTTTCGGTCATCAGCGGTTCCACGGAAGACGACAGATTTAGCGAGATGATTGCACTGTTAAAAAAGGGCATCTCGCTGCTCATTAAAATATGTATCACCACAGTGACCGGCGTCGGGGTAATGAAGAGCCTGATTCATCCGATAGCGGACGGTGTCAGTTATACCATGTTTCAAAAGACCATAGCAGCAATTCCCGGCATAGGGGATATTACGGACTCAGTATCTAAGATGCTTCTCGGTTCTGCCGTGTTAATCAAAAACAGCATCGGAATTGTCACCCTGATTCTTATGATTCTGCTGGTTTGTGCGCCTTTGACCAAAATTTTTATTTTGGCCTGTATCATCAAAATATCCGGCGCTTGTGTGGGAATGTTTGGGGATAAAAGAATGACAAAATGTATCGACAGGGTTTCGGAAGGTGGTTTTTTACTTTTAAAATCCACCCTTGCGGTGGTAATGATTTTTTTTATACTGATTGCCTTAGTGACGGCCGTGGCAGGAAGGGGCGTTTAGATGTTTGACAGTGTTTTGGAAATTATTAAAAAAGCCGGGATATTTCTGATTCTGGCGCAAACGGTATTGCACTTATGTGTCAGCGAAACCTATGAAAAATATATCAAAATGATGGTGGGACTTATTACTGCAATTCTTTTGATTTTTCCGGTGATTGAGCTTATAGAAGAAGGCGGATTTCAGGATTTTGAAAGCTATCGTATGGAGTATGAAGCAAGGATTTGGAGCGGTACGCCGGATTTTGAAGAAATCAAAGAGGATGCCTGGGAAAGTTCCATCAAAGAGCAGACCGGGCAGGATTTTTAAAACAGGATGAGTTGGAGCTGTCGGCTGGAGGTATTTTATGAAGGAAGAAATCAAAGCATTACTGGAGAAAAAGAAGTGGACGGGTAAGGATTTGATGATTGTGATTGTCATAATCGGCGTGCTGATTGCCGTGCTGTTTATCCCGACAGGAGAAAGAAAAGGGGATTCTTTAATGGATATTGAGACTCCGATCACCGAAACTGCTTCTATAGATACTTCTTTAGAATACGAAGAAGAATTGGAGATGCGCTTGGAAGCAATTCTTTCGCAGATGGAGGGTGTCGGTGCGGTAGAGGTGATGATTACATTAAAACCGTCGGCAAAGACTCAGGATAAAAGTTTTATTTATACGGCGCAGAATGCATACCCTGAAGTAGAGGGGGTATTTGTGGTTTCCCAGGGCGGAGATGACAGTTCCGTAAAACTTGCAATTACCGAAGCGATTCAGGCATTATTTGGAATTGATGTACATAAAATTAAAATAGTTAAAATGAATACATAACAGAAGGGAAGAGAATAGTGAAGAAAATATTTAAAAAGAATCAGATGATGATTGTAGCCCTTGCACTTATGATAGCCGTAGCAGGATATTTGAATTTTGCAGGAAAAAATATTGAAGAGGATGAAGTGGCGTCTTTGGATGAAAATACGGTAGTGGATGAGAACGGAGTTGCCTTACTTGATATTTCTGATGAGGACATTGCAAGTCTGGACAGTGAGTATGTGGAAGTCAATGACCAGTATACGGATATTGTAATGGATATGGAAGGGGATTTAAGTGCTTTTATCAGTGAAACCGTGGACAGTGCAGATGTGGAAGCACAGCTTGCTGAAGAAACCGCAGGCGATGATGTGGATGCAAGCTTAGCAGAAGGCGGAGAAGTGGCAGAAAATGATGTTGTTGACGAAGTGCCCGGCGAAGCGGTTTTTACGTCTACGGGCGCAATTAACGATTTGGCAGATGCCAGACTTTTAAAAGAGCAGACCAGGGCAAGAAACAAAGAAAATCTTTTGGACATTATCAATAATGAAACTTTGACTGAAGCGCAGAAAACAGATGCAATTAATTCCATGATTGCATTGACGGATATTGCGGAGCGTGAAATGTCTGCAGAGATTCTGCTTGAAACAAAAGGATTTGATAATGCTATCGTCAGTATTACGGGAAGCAGCGCAGATGTTTGTGTGGCGGTTACGGAACTTTCGGAAGTACAGTGTGCGCAGATTATTGACATCGTTCAAAGAAAAACAGGTATTGCTGCAGAAAATATTATCATTACACCGATTCATTTATAACAAGAGACAGAATGAGCGCTACAGATATGCACAAATAGTGGCATAGATGTGGCGCTTTTATCTATGTTTTTATATAGATTACAAAGTTCTATTATTTAAAAATGCATCTTAATATGTTATACTTATAAAGTTACAAAGAAGAAAGGTGCATTTGGTTTGAAAAATAAGATTTATATTTTTGCCTTAACATTGTTATTGATTGCTTTGGTTGTTTTTGTAGAAGGCACACAAATTAACAATAGAGAAAAAGAACATATATCATTTCAACTTATAACTGAAAACAGAACAGAAAATATTAACTGTTGGAGCAATGCCGAAGGAAAGTTATATGTATTTCTGCCTTCTTATGCAACAATGGGTAATTTGCTGATTCATCTTCCGGAAAATTATGAGGTTCTTTTGGAACAGCAAGTATTGACACAAAATATGACATGTGAAGATTTTAAATTAGATCAATGGTATGAATTGTTATATAAGGATAAGAAGGAGTCCCGTTCGTATCAATTAATGTTTGTTCAGTCGGAAAATGTGGCAACTGTGTATATTGATACCACATCGGGGGATATGGATTACATAAAATATAAAAAAGGAAATTCGGAAGCCGGAGAGGTTAGTGTTTATACTAAAGACGGAGAACTTAACTATTCGGGTGTTTTTGAGTCAATAAAAGGACGAGGAAACTCAACTTGGGAACAGTATGATAAGAAGCCATTTAGCTTAGAATTAAAGGAAGAGGCAGATTTTTTGGGGATGGGACAAGCCAAGGAGTGGATTTTGTTAGCGAATGCAGATGATCCGTCTCACTTGCGCAATAAAATTGTCTATGATTTTGCACGAGAAACAGGAATGAGCTATGTTCCGGATTTGCAATGGGTCGATTTGTATTTGAATGACGAATATGCGGGCTTATATCTATTGGCAGAACGGATTGAAATTGAAGAAAACAGACTTGAACTTACCGAGCCGGATGGAACAGAAGACAGCAGTTATATAGTTTCTTTGGAAATGGAGTTCAGAATGTCGGGACAAAATGAAGAGTATATTACAACTGCTTCCGGGCAAACATTGCGTGTGAATGAACCATCTCTTTTGACGGAAGTGCACAGAGATACTCTTTTGGCGGAATGGCAAACGATAGAAAATGCAATTGTATCTGAAGACGGGATAGACCCCAATACCGGAAAGGCGTATTATGAACTGATTGATGTGGAATCCTGGGTTAATAAGTATATTGTTGAAGAAATTTTTATGAGTATTGATGCCTGCTATATCAGTCAGTATTTTTACTCGGATGCTAAAAGTGCAGACACTAAAGTATACGCGGGACCGGTTTGGGATTTTGATCATTCTATGGGAAGAGAGGAACAATTGGAACCGCATGCATTTATAGCAAATCGTAAGTTGGTAGAAGAAGATGTTTCCACACCATGGTTTAATTCTTTGTATCATAAGGATGAATTTTATAATCGTATTGTTGTTAATTACAAAGAGAAATACAGTAAAATGTTGGAAGAGTATATTGCAGACAGGATTCCGAAGTATGCCCAGGAGATTCATAGTGCTGCCGATATAGACAAAATCCGCTGGAATGCGTATTCTGAGGAATGCATAGATTCGGAAACGAAATACATCATCAATTTTTTGACGGAACGGAAAGAATTTTTGGATGATGTATGGATAGAAGGAACAGAGTATTGTAATATATGTGTGGATACAGGCGTAAATAGATATATTTACTATTCTGTGTTACCAGGCGAAACGATAGATGAATTGCCGATTTTGCAAGGTTTTGATAAAATGGAGTTTGTTGGCTGGTACAATAGAGAAAACGGACGACCTTTTTATATAGATGAACCGATTTACAGTGATATGGAAGTATATGCACTCTGGAATTATGAAGAATAGAGCTTGGGGAAGTAAGGTGAATATCATTTTATGATAGGCGAACAAATTAAGTATAGACATGAGATGAAGTATCTTATAAGTAATGCACAATTGGGCACCATCAGAAACCAATTGGAACATTTGATGAATGTAGATAAGAATGCAAATGCAGCGGGAGCCTACAATATCAGAAGCATTTATTTTGATGATTATAATAATTCATGCTTCTATGAAAATGAAAATGGGACAAGTCCGCGTGAGAAGTTCAGAATCAGAATTTATAATCATTCATTAGATAGGATATCGTTAGAATGTAAAAGAAAAGAGAATGGAAAAATCCATAAAACTTCATGTTTGTTAAATATTGACGATGCTAAAACATTAATATCCGGACAGTATATGCGCAATATAGGTGAACAGAGTGAATTGCTAAAAAAACTGACATATTTAATGATGACGAGAGGATATAAACCGGTTGTTATTGTGGAGTATGACAGAATACCGTATGTGTATCGTACGGGAAATGTTAGAATTACGTTGGACCGGGGGATTTCAACATCCTCGGATCTTAGTCATTTTTTTGAAAAAGATATTCCGAAACGGCCGATTATGCAAACCGGGCAACAGTTGTTGGAAGTAAAATATGACGAATTGATACCGGATCATATATATAATAGTTTACAATTAGACCATTTGCGGCAAATTACTTTTTCAAAATATTATTTATGCAGAAAAATTTCAATGTAAAACGAAGGAGAAGAATAAATGAGTTTTCAGGATATATTTAAAAAATCATTTTTAGAGGGATATGCCAACACAGAGATATATACAAGTACAATTGTTATGACGTTCTTGATGGTGTCCATTCTTGCATTGTACATATTTTTTGTATACCGTATGGTTACAAGAAAGACGTTTTATTCAAAAAGTTTTAATATTGCATTGGCAGGGATTGCATTAATCACGGCAGCAATTATTCTTACAATGCAAACAAGCGTTGTTGTTTCCCTTGGTATGGTGGGTGCATTGTCTATTGTAAGATTCCGAACTGCCATCAAAGATCCCACAGATTTGATGTTCCTGTTTTGGGCAATCAGTATCGGTATTATTTGCGGTGCTGGATTTGCGGAAATTGCTGTGATTTTATCAATTGTTGTGACTGTAGGAATTGTAGTTTTACAGATGATTCCGGTAGCCAAAGCCCCCATGATTCTTATAGTAAATGCAAATGATATACACATAGAATCGTCGATTGTCGAGCAAATTAAAAAAGAAACAAAATATTATAAAGTTAAGTCGCGCAATATGACAAAAAATACCTTGGATATTGTAATAGAATTAAGAATAAAAAACGGAGATGGTTTAGTAGAGCAACTTGTTAATTTAGAAGGTGTAACATCTGCAGCGTTATTATCACATAATGGAGAAGTGACTTATTAATCTTTGTTGATTGATTGTAAAAGTGAAAGGAAAAATCTTATGAAGAGAGTTTTTTTGGTAGTGCTGGACAGTTTTGGCATCGGTGAATTACCCGATGCTTCAGAATATAATGATTTGGGAACAAATACGTTGCATTCTGTGGCAACAAGTGAATTCTTTGCAATGCCCAATATGCAAAAACTTGGTTTTTTTAATATTGACGGTGTAGAAGTTGGTGAAAAAACTGATAAGATTAAAGCGGTGATTGCAAGAATGAAAGAGGCTTCCAAGGGTAAGGATACCACAATCGGTCACTGGGAGATTGCCGGTCTGATTTCGGAGAAACCTATGCCTGTTTATCCAAACGGTTTCCCGAAGGAAGTGATTGAGGAGTTTGAGAAACGTACAGGCTGTAAAACATTGTGCAATCTTCCGTATTCCGGAACCAAGGTCATCAATGATTACGGCGATGAGCACAGAAGGACAGGTGCGTTGATTGTATATACATCGGCAGACAGCGTGTTCCAGATTGCGGCCCATGAGGATGTAGTGCCAGTAGAGAAATTATACGAATATTGTAAAATTGCAAGAGAATTATTACAGGGCGAGCATGGCGTAGGACGCGTCATTGCAAGACCTTTTATCGGTGAGAGCGGTAACTATACCCGTACCGCAAGAAGACACGACTATTCCCTTTTACCGCCTAAAACAACTATGTTAGATGTGTTAAAAGAGAAGGGAATGGATGTACTTGCCGTAGGTAAAATCAATGATATTTTTGCCGGAAAAGGTATTACGGAATATGTATATACCACATCCAATGCAGATGGTATGGATAAAATGTTAAATTGGATGGATAGAGAATTTAACGGCCTTTGTTTTATAAATCTCGTTGATTTCGATATGCTTTACGGTCATCGTAATGATATAGAAGGCTATGCGAAAGCCTTGGCTGAATTTGACCAAAGATTGCCTGAAATGCTTGCAAAGCTTGGCGAAGATGATGTGTTAATGATTACCGCCGACCACGGATGTGATCCCGGATACACCGTATCTACGGACCATTCCAGAGAGCATACACCTTTCGTGATGTATGGTCCTGCGCTTGTGCCTGCCAATATGGGTACGAGAGACAGTTTTGCGGATATTGCCGCCACTACCTTGAAATTGCTTGGTGTGGAAGGTGATATCGAAGGCAAGTCTATGATTTAAAGTAACTATTCAGAGCCAAAGGTGCGATTTTGCGATTGGTGTTCTGAATAGTCACATTATATTATTAAAATACAAACGATTGAGTTTCGGAGGAAAACTATTGTGAGCAACTTACAACATGAAGTAAACCGCAGAAGAACTTTTGCGATTATTTCTCACCCGGATGCGGGTAAAACAACATTGACAGAAAAGTTTCTTTTATACGGAGGCGCCATTAACCTGGCCGGTAGCGTAAAAGGAAAGGCAACTGCAAGACATGCCGTTTCAGACTGGATGGAAATTGAAAAGGAAAGAGGTATTTCCGTAACTTCTTCCGTTTTGCAGTTTGAATATGACGGATATTGTATTAATATTCTGGATACACCGGGACATCAGGATTTCTCGGAAGATACTTATCGTACATTAATGGCTGCGGATTCTGCGGTTATGGTAATTGATGCTTCCAAGGGCGTAGAGGCACAGACCAGAAAGCTTTTCAAAGTTTGCAGCATGCGCGGTATTCCTATTTTTACCTTTATCAATAAGTTGGACCGTGATGCCAATGATACCTTTGATTTATTGGACGAAGTTGAGAAGGAACTTGGCATTGCCACTTGCCCCGTAAACTGGCCCATCGGCAGCGGTAAGGCTTTTAAGGGTGTGTATGATAGAGAAGCAAAGGAAGTGGTACTTTTTTCGGATACGGAAAAGGGTACCAAGGAAGGACATACCGAGCGTATTTCCGTGGAGGATAAGGACAAACTTCTTGAGTATATTGGCGAAGAAGCATATGCAACATTGTGCGACGAGATTGAATTATTGGATGGAGCAAGTGCGGAATTTGATTTAAGTGAAGTGCAGGCGGGTAAGCTGACACCGGTATTCTTTGGTTCTGCGTTAACAAACTTCGGTGTGGAAATCTTTTTACAGAACTTCTTAAAAATGACAACAACACCTTTGGCCCGTAAGGCAGATATCGGTGTGATTGATCCTTGTGAGAATGATTTCAGTGCCTTTGTTTTTAAGATTCAGGCAAACATGAATAAGGCACATCGTGACCGAATTGCTTTTATGAGAATTTGTTCCGGTAAGTTTGAGGCGGACCGAGAAGTATTCCATATGCAGGGCAATAAAAGCATGCGTTTGTCACAGCCTCAGCAGATTATGGCAAGTGAGCGTAAAATTTTAGATGAGGCTTATGCAGGCGATATTATTGGTGTATTTGATCCCGGTATTTTCTCGATCGGTGATACCATTTGTACGTCTAAAAATAAATTTTTATATGATGGTATTCCTACTTTTGCACCGGAACATTTTGCCCGTGTACGTCAGGTGGACACTATGAAACGTAAGCAGTTTATGAAGGGGGTTACCCAGATTGCACAGGAAGGTGCAATCCAGATTTTCCAGGAATTTAATACCGGTATGGAAGAAATCATTGTAGGTGTTGTTGGTGTGCTTCAGTTTGAAGTATTAAAATATCGACTTGAGAATGAATACAATGTGGAGATTAAGTTAGAACCCTTGCCTTATGAACATATTCGTTGGATTGCCAATAAGGAAGAAGTGGATGTGGCAAAGATTGTGGGTACTTCCGATATGAAGAAGGTAAAAGATATGCGCGGAAATCCTCTGTTATTGTTTATCAATGCGTGGAGTGTAGGCATGACATTAGATCGAAACGACGGATTGGAATTATCGGAATTTGGGCACGAATAAGCCTGAATGAAAAAGATGAGGAGAATGCAGAGTGAAAAAGTATGTCATATTGCTGAGTGTAGCAATTATTATTTTTTCTGCTATGTTTATAGTAATCAAAATTGTAGATGATAAATACGGACCCGATCAAGAAAGTCAATATACCGTATCCGGAGAACACTCCGATTCTGCGCAGACGAATTTCCTGGGAAGTTTGCATGGAAAAGCTTCGGAGTATGAGGTTGAAGATGATGCAACTGTTGATAATCCGGAGGGAAATTATGTTGATGAGATTCGCATAATCATTGATGGTAAATTCAGTGAGAAGGATTGGCAAATCAGACATGAGGCTGGTTTAACCAATCAAGCAATTGCTGAGACCATGAAAGCAAGTGAAAGCAAGTACGGATATAATAATATTACGGTCGGACAAAAGCAATTATATGCTGAAATTTTACTTGTAATGCAAAATTACGGAGTAAAAGTTCCTTTGTGTAGCAACAAGGAAGGTGACCTTGAAATAATTGCGTCTTGTGTTTTGCTGGATCATCCGGAGATATTTTATGTGGATGGTTTTGCATATGAGAAGTATATGCTTTTGGGGAATGTGCAAAAAATCACATTTACACCGAATTATACGATGAGCTATGATGAGGTTGTAAGCACAAATCAAATGATCCAACAGTATGCTGATATATGTATCCAAGGTATACCTGAGGCTGCATCAGAGTATGATAAAGTAAAATATGTGTATGAATATATTATTTCAAATACTGAGTATAATGTGAATGCACCGGATAATCAAACATTATGTTCCGTATTTTTTAACAGGGAGTCAGTATGCCTTGGTTACGCTAAGGCAGTACAATATTTATTGCAAAGAATGGATATGGAAGTTACGGTGGTTACGGGAAGTATTACTACCGGAGAATCACACGCATGGAATTTGGTTAAAGTCAACGGACAATATTATTATGTAGATGCTACCTGGGGAGATGCTTCATATCTTACGGACAGTGGGAATGGAGAGGCTTTGACTACCATCAATTATGATTATCTCTGCATTACAACGGATGATCTTTTGCATACCCACATAATTGATAATCCGGTTAGAGTTCCGAATTGTATTGTTAGGCTAGATAATTATTATGTAAAAGAAGACTTGTATTTCTTGACTTTGGACACTTTAAAATTAGAAACAATTTTTTCGGGAGAGAATATAACTCAGGGAGGATCTGTATCAATCAGATTTGCAAATAAAGAAGTTTTTGATGAGTTTCAAACGATTATGTTGGATGAACAGCAGATTTTTCAATATATAGGCGGTTCGACAACAACTTTGGCGTATACAACCAATGACCAACTGTATACTTATACATTTATGTTTTAAAAGACTATGCAAAGTATTCAAAATTTGGTATAATTTTCGTAGTTGTTCAGAATAGTTATAGTAATTATAAAATGAAATAAGTGTAGGTTCAGATAGAAGGAGGAAATAAAAATGGCAAAAGAAGCAAGCGAAAAAATCGGAGCAGTAAGAATCGCAGATGATGTGGTTCCCGTAATTGCAGCTTTAGCGGCAGCGGAAGTAGAAGGTGTTGTCAGTGTTGACAATTCACAGAATGAATTTATGAGCCGTATGGGCGTTCGTAAAGCGCCTAAAGGTGTTAAAGTTGATATTGTAGGAAGAACTGTTAAAGTTGATATGGCATTGGGAATTAACGCAGGATATAAGGTTCCCGAAACTTGCCGTGAAGTGCAGGAAAAGGTTAAGACTTCCATCGAAACCATGACTAATTTGGAAGTTGTAGACGTAAACGTAAGAATAGCATCTGTTGTAGTTCCTACAGCAGAATAAAATATGATATGTCTCCCGCAAGGGAGGCATTTCTATGATGGAGAGATTATGGGAAGAAGAGAACAAAGAGAACAGATTTTTAAACTGGTATTCCAGTTGGAATTCAACGATAAGAATGATATGCCGGAACAGATGAAATTGTATCTGGAGCAGGAAGAAATACAGTCTGAAAAGGACTGTACATATATTTCTGAAAAGTTTGAAAAGATTCAGGACAAACTTTCTGAAATAGATAATTTGATTAATGAGCAGGCTATAGGCTGGAAGACAGACCGTATGGGTAAGGTGGATTTGGCTATTATCCGTCTTGCCGTATATGAAATCAAATATGATGATTCCGTGCCTACCTCCGTAGCAATCAACGAAGCGGTTGAACTGGCTAAGAAATTCGGTCAAGATGAATCATCATCTTTTGTAAACGGTGTTTTGGCAAAGTTTTCAAAGTAACGGATTTCGGCAACAGAGGTAATAATGGGAAGTATCTATTCGGTAGGACAGCTTAACAACTACATTAAGAATATGTTTACGCAGGACTATCTTTTAAGCAATGAAGTATCGGTGCGTGGAGAAATCAGCAATTGTAAATATCACTCTACCGGACATATTTATTTTACCTTAAAAGAAAACGGTTCTGCTATTTCCTGTGTTATGTTTTCTTCTTATCGTCGCAATTTGAATTTTCAAATGACCGACGGACAGCAGGTTGTTGTAAAAGGCAAGGTAGAGGTTTTTGTCAGAGACGGCAAATATCAGATTTATGCAACTGCAGTTGAAAAAGACGGAGAAGGAAATCTTTATCTTGCATTTGAGCAATTAAAGAAAAGATTGTCAGAACAGGGTATGTTTGATGCTGAATATAAAAGGCCGATTCCCACAGGAATTAAGACACTTGGTGTCGTTACAGCACCTACGGGAGCTGCGGTAAGAGACATTATTTCCGTGGCGAAGCGAAGAAATCCCTATATTCAGATTATTTTATATCCGGCAATTGTACAGGGAGACGGAGCAACCCCCAGTATTATCAAGGGTATCGAGGCTTTAGAGAATTATGGCGTGGATGTGATGATTGTCGGTCGCGGTGGCGGATCCATTGAAGACTTATGGGCCTTCAATGAAGAAGCGGTAGCCCATGCGATTTTCCAATGCGGTGTGCCGGTAATTTCTGCGGTGGGTCATGAAACTGATTTTACAATTGCGGATTTTGTGGCGGATAAAAGAGCGGCAACGCCTTCTGCGGCGGCAGAGTTGGCGGTAGAAGAGTTTGCGAAGACAGAGCGTTATTTGGAAGAATACCGCGCCCTTTTATACAAGGCAATGGAAAGTCATATAAATAGAACGAAGACAAGAAGTCAGTTGTTGAAACAAAGAGTGCATAGTGCTTCCCCGGCTGTAAAGGTACGTGAGTATCGAATGACCGGAGCAAGACTTTCCGAAAATCTGGACCAGCGTATGAAGCAATTATTGCTTAGAAAAAGAAATCAATTGCAAATTCTTGTGGAGCGGGTACATGCGGTTTCACCGGTGAAACGCTTAAACGGAGGTATGGCTTATCTTGCCGATGATGCGGGACAACGAGTATCAGGAATCAAAGATATGGAAGTAGGCCAAGTAATACGAATCCGTATGAAAGACGGTGAGGCTGGGGCAACCGTGAACGAAGTCATACAAATGTAAGAGGAGAGTAGAATGTCAGAGAAAAATACAGTGACCTTAGAAGAAAATTTTGCAAAAATCGAAGAAATTCTTTCGGATTTGGAGCGAAGTGATATCAGTATTGAGGACGCTTTTAATAAATACAGCGAAGGTGTGGAATTATTGAGAAAATGCGATGAAAGCATTGATAAAGTTGAGAAGAAAGTATTAAAGCTTATGGAAGACGGCAAAACAGAAGAGTTTGCCGATTTGGAGAAAGATAAGCGATTAACGGAATAAAAGTAAGAGGGTTAAGCATGAGTAATTGGAATGAGGAAATGAAACTTCATGTTGATGAGGTAGAGGAAATTCTTGCAGAGTTTCTTCCGGAACAAAAAGGTGTATATTATGAGCGTGTAATCGATGCAATGCGCTATAGTTTTTATGCAGGCGGTAAGAGACTGCGTCCTATGATGATGTTGGAAAGCTTCCGTATGTTCGGTGGTAAGGATGAAAGCATTGTTAAGCCCTATATGGCTGCTTTGGAAATGATACATACCTATTCGCTGATACACGATGATTTGCCTGCAATGGACAATGATGATTACAGAAGAGGTCGACTTACCAACCATAAGCAGTTTGATGAGGCAACGGCGATTCTTGCCGGTGACGGACTTTTAAATTTTGCATTTGAGACTGTATCGAATGCTATGATGAAAAGTGTTGAGGCGGGAGATTGTAATTTGTTAAAGCGTCAGACCAAGGCATTACAGGTATTGGGACGTAAGGCAGGTGTATTTGGTATGATTGGCGGACAGGTTGCGGATATCGAAGCAGAGAAAAAGGCGGATGCTACCAAGGAAGAATTGCTTTTTATCCATGAAAATAAAACAGCCGCTTTGATTCAGGCCGCACTCACCATTGGTGCAATCCTTGCGGGCGCAGATGATATTAGTAAGACTGAAAAGATTGGTTATAATGTAGGTGTAGCCTTCCAAATTCAAGATGATATTCTTGATAAAATCGGTGACGAAGCTTTGCTTGGTAAGCCGGTGGGAAGTGATGAGAAGAATGAGAAGACTACCTATGTTACTTTGGAAGGTCTTGATAAAGCCCAGGCTGACCAGAAGCAGTTGTCGGAAGAAGCGATTGCTATGTTGAATGAAATTACTGCTGAAAAGGTATTTTTGAAAGATTTAATCGGCAGTCTTGTAAACCGTAACAAATAGGGGTTAGAGAGTAGAGGACAAAGATATGTTTCTTGAAAGAATAGAAAAACCAAATGATATAAAAAGAATTCCCAAAGAATACTACGGCGATTTGGCCCAGGAAATTCGTGAATTCTTAATTGAAAAAATTAGTGTGGCCGGTGGTCATTTGGGTGCCAATTTAGGTGCGGTGGAACTTACTATGGCACTGCATTTGTGTATGAATTTCCCGGAGGATAAGCTGATTTGGGACGTGGGCCACCAGTCTTATACCCATAAGATTCTTACCGGACGAAAAGACGGTTTTGATACTTTGCGCAAATTTAAGGGTATGAGTGGTTTTCCCAAGACCGTGGAAAGCGATTGTGACTGTTTTAATACGGGACACAGTTCGACTTCCATTTCAGCAGGTCTTGGTATGGCAATGGCAAGAACTTTACAGGGAAAGAATAATACCATTGTTTCCGTAATCGGTGACGGTGCGTTAACAGGCGGTATGGCTTATGAAGCGCTTAATAATGCGGCAAAGGCGGATACTAATTTTATTATTGTATTAAATGACAATAATATGTCTATTTCAGAGCCTGTAGGTGGTGTTTCCCAGTATTTGAACAGTATCCGTACTACAGAAGCCTATATCGATTTAAAAGACAGCGTAAAAGACAGATTGCGTCAGATGCCCCGCGGTAAAAATATGATTCACGGCATTCAGCGTGTGAAGAGTACTTTTAAGCAGATGGTAATTCCCGGCATGTTGTTTGAAGATATGGGACTTACCTATTTAGGACCTGTGGACGGTCACAATATTGCAGATATGGTTCGCGTGTTCAAAGAGGCTAAAAGATGCAAGGAACCTGTGCTTGTGCATGTTATGACACATAAAGGTAAGGGATATGCGCCTGCAGAAAGACATCCCGCACGTTTCCATGGTGCAGAACCTTTTGAGATTGAAACCGGTTTGCCTGCATCTAAAAGAACCAAGCCTAATTATACGGATATTTTCTCAACCGTTATGTGCAAAATGGGTGCAAGAAACGAAAAGGTGGTGGCTATTACCGCAGCAATGCCTGATGGTACCGGTTTAAAGCGTTTCCGCAATATGTATCCGGACAGATTTTTCGATGTCGGAATTGCGGAAGAACATGCCGTAACGTTTGCGGCAGGACTTGCGGCAGGCGGTTTACGCCCGATTGTAGCAATTTATTCGTCTTTCCTGCAGAGGGCTTATGACCAGATTTTACATGATGTCTGCCTTCAGAAATTGCCGGTTGTTTTTGCAATTGACAGAGCCGGTTTGGTAGGTAGTGACGGTGAAACCCATCAGGGTGTGTTTGACTTGTCGTTTTTATCATCTATTCCTAACTTAACGATTATGGCACCCAAGAATAAATGGGAGCTTTCTGATATGTTGAAATTTGCGATTGCGTTCGATGGGCCTATTGCAGTGCGTTATCCCAGAGGACAGGCTTATGAAGGCTTGTATGAGAACCGTGCAGCGGTGGAACTTGGTAAATCCGAATGGATTTATGAAGAAAAAGACATTGCAATTTTTGCAGTGGGAAGTATGGTTAAGACTGCAGTAGATGTTCATTCTAAGTTAAAAGAAGAAGGATTAAACTGCAGTCTGAATAACGGACGTTTCATAAAACCCATTGATGAGGACGCATTGAAAAAAGCAGCTGAGAGCCATTCGTTAATTGTCACCATGGAAGAGAATGTGGCAAGCGGTGGCTATGGTGAGAAGGTACGTGAGTATCTTGCCGGTATCAAGGCGGATTGTAAGGTTTTAACCATTGCAATTCCTGATAAATTTGTGGAACACGGTAGCGTGGATCAGTTATACAAAGAAATCGGTATGGATGCGGATTCCGTAGTGGCACGTATCAAAGAATGCCTGTAGGGATTTGATGTATTATTAAATTTTGAATGATTGAAATAATTACTCATGGAAGTGATTAAAACGGGAAGGTATTGTAATGAAGGTACGTTTGGATGTACTGGTTGTCAAAAAGGGCTTAGCCGAGTCCAGAGAAAAAGCAAAAGCATATATTATGTCCGGTATTGTCTATGTAAACGGACAAAAAGAAGACAAAGCAGGCGATTTGTTTGAGGAAGAAACGGCTAAAGTCGAAGTGCGCGGCGCAACCTTGCGTTATGTCAGTCGCGGTGGCTTGAAGCTTGAAAAAGCGGTTGAGAAGCATCAGCTTTCTTTCGAAAATATGGTTTGTATGGATATTGGTGCTTCTACCGGCGGTTTTACGGATTGTATGTTACAAAACGGCGCATCTAAGGTTTATGCCGTAGATGTAGGGCACGGCCAGCTTGCATGGAAGCTTCGCAATGACGAGCGTGTGGTTTGTATGGAGAAGACCAACTTCCGTTATATGGTAAGAGATGATATTCAGGATGACTTGGATTTTGCTTCCGTGGATGTATCTTTTATCTCTTTGCAGAAAATTCTCCCTCCGGCATATAACTTATTAAAGCCCGGCGGACGTATGGTATGTTTAATTAAACCCCAGTTTGAGACCACCAAAGAAAAGGTTGGCAAGAAGGGTGTTGTAAGAGAACCGTCCGTACATAAAGAAGTAGTGGAAAATGTTTCCCGGATCATTATGAATATCGGTTTTGATATTCTGGATTTGGATTATTCACCGATTCGCGGACCGGAAGGAAATATTGAATATCTGGCTTATATTCAGAAACCTATGGATGCACCGGGTGCGGGAACGCTTTTGGCAGAAGATATTTTAAATAAAAGTGTTGTAGCGCAGGATTCGGTGGAACTATCCAAGGAAATGACGGACAGAATCAATGAAATTGTATCGAAATCCCACGAAACACTGTAGCGTTTTGTAAAAGAATAGAAGAGATACAAAGAAATTACAAAGAGAAACAAATAGATTTACTGTATAGGAACAAGTCGATTCATTTTTTATAATGTTTTCAAAGAAAGGAAAACAATGGAATCATTTTTATTGATTACGAACAATCAAAAAGATAAGGATTTGTCAGTAACCCGCAGCGTACAGGATTATCTTGTAAACAAGAAGTATAAGAAGGTGAAATCCTTTGTGCCCGAAAGTCGTGACTACGATATTTCCAAAGAACATTTGGACGGCGTGGACTGTATTATTGTTTTGGGCGGTGACGGCACTATTTTGCGTGTGGCAAAAAAGATTGTCCAAAATGATTTACCGATTCTTGGCGTAAATATGGGCCATTTGGGTTATTTGGCCGACGTGGATAAGAGCAATGTATTCAGTGCGTTGGATGCTTTGTGTGATGGCGCGTATACCACTGAAAACCGTATGATGTTATCCGGCAAGGTTATGCGCGGTGACGAAGAAATCTGTTGCTTGGATGCCTTGAATGACATTGTTATCACCCGTGGCGGTTCCATGCAGATTTTAAATTTCAAAGTAAGCGTCAATAATAAAATGTTAAAAGCCTATCGTGCCGATGGTTTAATTTTGGCAACCCCTACAGGTTCTACGGCATATAATCTTTCTTCCGGCGGTCCCATTGTGGAGCCTGGTGCGGATATGACGATTATCACCCCAATTGCACCCCATACCATGCTTAGCAGAAGCATTATTTTTAATGCGGAAGATGAGATTGAAGTGGAGATTTTACCGCCCCATGATTTGACGGTAGAACAGTTGATTGAGGTATATTTTGACGGAATCGAGCGCATCAAATTGGAAGCAGGCGACAGGGTTGTGGTAAACAAATCCAAGATGACTACAACACTGATTCGTATCAGCAGTGCAAGTTTTCTTGAAACCTTGTACGAGAAGATGAAAGAAAATTAATTGATTTTATAGACAGATATGACCGCATATTACGGAGTATTGGAATGAAGAATAAAAGACATCAAAGAATCATGGAATTGATTGAACAATTTGATATCGAAACCCAGGAGGAACTGGTAGGAAAACTCCTGGAAGATGGTTTTAACATTACCCAGGCTACCGTTTCCAGGGATATCAGGGAATTAAAGATTACCAAGGTGTCCAACGGAAAAGGCAGACAGAAGTATGTGGTTTTAAACAACGATACTGAGCATCTGGCCGACAAATACATTCGTATTATCAGAGACGGTTTGACCGGTATGGATACGGCCCAGAATATTCTTGTGATTAAAACCGTATCCGGTATGGCAATGGCCGTTGCCGCCGCTTTGGATGCCATGAATTTGGAGGAAGTGGTAGGCAGTATTGCAGGAGATGATACCATTATGGTAGCCGTGCGAACCACGCAGGACGCTGTCTTGGTCAAAGATAAAATAGCAGATTTAATCAAAGCAACCTTTTAACAAAATCCTTGGAACAAGAGAGAGGGAAGGATAAAAGGAGGCACTATGTTATTACAGTTACACGTTAAAAATTTAGCCATCATTGATGAGGTGGAAGTGGATTTTACGGAAGGGTTGAATATCTTAACCGGAGAAACCGGTGCGGGTAAATCCGTAATCTTAGGATCCATTCATCTGGCGCTGGGCGCTAAGGCGGATAAAGACAGTATCCGCGACGGTGCGGAATATGCATTGGTGGAATTGGTGTTCCAGGTTGAGAACGAAGAACAGAAGAAAAAAATAGAAGCACTTGATTTGCCTGTGGAAGAAGATGGCGTGGTGATTTTACAACGAAAAATCAGTCCTGCGCGAAGTGTATTCAAGGTGTGCG
Source organism: Lachnospiraceae bacterium (assembly GCA_045590655.1). Taxonomy (GTDB): domain Bacteria; phylum Bacillota; class Clostridia; order Lachnospirales; family Lachnospiraceae; genus UBA3766. The sequence continues at coordinate 61,352 of JAZNRI010000048.1, forward strand.
GAGAAACGGTTTCAGCGTCTGTATTAAAAGAACTGGCACCGATTCTTTTGGATATTTACGGCCAGCATGATTATCAGAGTCTTTTACAGGATAAAAAACACTTGGATATTCTTGATTCTTTCGGGGATAAAACTTTGGCAGAACAGAAGGCAATTTTAAAGGAAGAATATGCTAAATATCTGGACTTAAAGAAGGCCTATGATACACCGGAAATGTCGCCCGAGCAACGTGAACGCGAACTTTCATTTGCACGTTTTGAAGTGGATGAAATCGAAAAGGCAAAGCTTGTGCCGGGTGAATTGGAAGAACTGGAAAGTAATCTTCGTAAAATGGAGAACAGCGGTAAGGTCAAAGAAGGCCTTGTGCGTGTGCTTCAATTGCTGAAAGAAGAGGATTCCAGCTGTGAAAACAGTTTAAACCGTGCATTGCGTGAAATGAGCCATTTGTCGGCTTTGGACGATGATATGGCAGAGTTGGAAGAGCGCATGACTGAGGTGGATTCGCTTTTACGGGATTTGTCCAGAGATTTAAACTTTGCTTTGGAAGCGGATGATTTCGACGAGCGTGAGTTTGTCCGCGTGCGGGAGCGTGTGGATTTAATCAATCATTTACAAATTAAATACGGTAAAAGCATTGAACAGATATTGAATTATGCTGAAGAACGTAAAGCATATATTTATCGTTTGGAAAATGCCGTGGAAGAAAGTGAACGCATCGGCAAGGAATTAGCTGACAAAGAAGCACTTTTAGAAGAGTATGCGAAGGCACTTCGTAAATTGCGTCAGGCGGAAGCGGTTAAGCTTGAGAAAGAAATTGTGGAAGCTTTGCACGATTTGAATTTTATGCAGGCAGAGTTTGAAGTATCTTTCGAAGAAGCGGAGCAGGTCGGAGCCAACGGTAAGGATAAGGTTGTGTTTATGATATCGACCAATCCGGGCGAGAAATTGCGTCCTTTATCGGCAGTCGCCAGCGGTGGTGAGTTATCCCGTATTATGCTTGCGATTAAGACAATTTCTGCGAAGCGTGATGATATTAATACTTTGATTTTTGATGAAATTGATAGCGGTATCAGCGGTAAAACAGCTTGGAAGGTTTCGGAGAAGTTAGGAATTCTTGCCAAGAGCCATCAGGTCATCTGTATCACTCATCTGCCGCAGATTGCGGCAATGGCGGATTCGCATTATTGCATCGAAAAGAGCGAACAAAACGGCAAGACCGTTACGAATATTATGCCTCTGAAGGAAAACGGTGCATTAAATGAGGTGGCGAGACTGCTGGGCGGAGAAGTGATTACCGATGCGGTCTTGGAAAATGCCAAAGAATTAAAAATTCAGGCAAAAAATACAAAAAATGGATAAGTAAAAAATTCATATTATCACATAATAAGAAGGACGAAAGTCCTTCTTTTTTGTTAGAAAATACCGTTGAAATTACAATCATTCTCTGGGACACTTTCGTTCTGTTGTCCCACGTAGCGGTACATAAGGTTGCAGATGCAACCTAAGTACCGACGGGGACAAAAGCCCATCGAATGGATATGTTATTTCAACGGTAATTAATATAACCGAAAATAGAAGAAAATCAGAATTACTTTCCGGAGGTTGTGATGGGCGAGATTGATAACAGTTTTATAAAATATAGAAGAATGAGAATGTGCAGAAGAGTTTTGATTTTTATGATGGGATTTGGGGCGGTAATTGCTTTTGGGGGTTTATATATTTATGAATGGAATCGTATGCCGGAAGTGATTTATGTTGAAAGTGGTAAAGAGCAGGTGATTGACTTTGACATTCCTGCCAGCGGCGAAATATATTTAGAAAGTGTTGAAGCAGGAAATTATTTGGAACCTGCAGTTGAGAGTATCAGCCGACTGGAAGAAACAGGAGTGGGTAACAATTTTATGCCCAGCGTAGAAGTGGATTTTTCGAAGGAAATTGTGTTAAGCGGTGCAGATAATCAGACTTACTGTGCGGATTTGAAACTATTTGGCGTGTTGCCTTATAAAACAGTTCGTATTGAAACGATGGATTCAACCAAAGTCGTTCCGTCAGGACAGACTGTCGGTATATACGTTAAAACAGATGGCGTGTACGTGATAGATATCGGTGATTTTACAACGACGGATGAAGAAACGGTAATGCCCTGCAAAGATATTTTACAGTCGGGGGATTACATTGTGGCGGTAAATGGCGAAGAAGTAACACGTAAGAAAGATTTTATGGAAATAGTGCATAATTCGGGTGGAACAACGATGATTTTTACCATAAAACGGGGACAGGAGAAAATGGATGTTAAAGTGACACCGGCCCTTTCGCGGGACGGAAGTTACAAGATTGGTGCCTGGATCCGTGATAGTTTACAGGGCGTAGGGACAATGACGTTTATAGAGGAAGACGGAGATTTTGGAGCCTTGGGACATGCGGTGAGAGACATAGACACGAATGAACTTGTGACCATTTCTTCCGGCGCCTTATATGAGACGTCTATTGTATCCATCAGCCGTGGGGAGGAAGGTGAGCCGGGTTCTGTTACAGGGCTAATCCAATATGAAAAAGATAAGAAAGTCGCCGAAATTGAGGATAATACAACTTGCGGAATTCATGGAACCATTGTAAAGGAAGAGTGGTTGGAGGATACGATTGAACAGCCTATGGAGATAGCGCTGAAGCAGGAGATTAAAAAAGGTGATGCTTATATTATCTCGGCTGTCAGCGGAACCTGTGAGAAATATTCCGTAGAGATTGTAGATATTAATTATAATGCTACCGAAAAAAAGCGTGCTTTAACCATTCAGGTGACAGATGAGCGCTTATTGGATATGACCGGCGGAATTGTGCAGGGGATGAGCGGCAGTCCGATTATTCAGGACGGAAAGATAATAGGTGCTGTGACACACGTGCTGGTGAATCACCCGGAGAAAGGGTATGGGATATTCCTCGAATCTATGTTAAATCATGGAAATTAAGAAGGCCGGTTGGCCTTCTTTTTTAATGACTTGTATTATGGTGTATGATATAATTAATGAAGAAAACTTGAAGTTTATAGATTATATATTGATAATATTCTTATAGTTTAAATCTTGTATAGTGTTTTTAGGAGGAAAAATGATTTATAGTAAAAAGAAAATGGAAGAAATTGTAGGCGAAATTACAAAACTGGTCGCGGAATATTCTGATTATCCGTAGGTGAAAAATGAAAGTATTGATGAAATTTTTTGGTCTAAGGGATGGATAGAGCCTTTTTGCGCTGATTACATAACAGAGATAAATGATAATACCATTATTCCAAGAAAGTTACTAAAAAAGGAACCCAAAATCAAGGAGTATGCGTCTGAACATTATATGATTAATAATACACCTGTTTATTCAAGATTTTATGGTGATGATAAAGTTTTTTATGAAAAAATATTCATAAAAAAAGAGAACTTAATTATCGGAGTAATGTTCGATTTTAAAGACAAAAAGCTGTATCAATTAACAGTTGATCATTTTGATGAAAAAGGTCGTCCAATCGAGTTTGACCGTTTTTCGATGGATGGTGAATCAAAGCGAAAGCTTGACAGTATATTTTATACTTATGATAACGACAGAATTATTAAGGCTGAATCAATATTCAGTTTAGATATTGATCGTGAATTGAAATCATACGATGATGAGCTATATGTAAAGATTGATTTAATTCTAGATCCATCAATTGAAAGAATGAATCCTGAAAGTGTCGAAACATTTGTTTTTGATTATAGTGATAAAATGGAATTAGACTCTTATACAAGAACTGTATTTACGTATGGTAGGGTTATAAGTCACAAATGGAAAATCAAGAAAAGTATTATAAAAAGTTACATAGAATGTAGTATCAGGTGGCTTGGTAAATAAAACATAAGATATTAAAAAGTCTTTCTGACATTGGTGACAAGTATAGCTGAGTAAACTTTGTTTCTGATATACCTATTCAGACGGCTCAGTAAGACAGCTTTCTGATTCTACTTGTGCAATAACAGATACCTATATATATGACGCATGGGGCAATTTGATTTCATCAACTGGCAATACTGAAAATAGTTACCTCTACTGCGGCGAACAGCTTGACAGCACAACAGGTCTTTATTATCTCCGTGCGAGATATATGAACCCCACAACAGGTACGTTTATCTCAATGGATACGTATCAGGGTACAATTTTCGACCCGACTTCTCTGCATAAGTATCTTTATGCTAATGCGAATCCTGTGATGAATGTTGATCCGAGTGGATATTTCACACTTGCAGAAGTAAATGTTTCAGGTGCTATAAACAATATTCTTGATAATTCAGCTACTCTGAATTATATGAGAATTTATCAAAATCTGAAGAGTAAACTTAATGCAATAAACAACATTCTTACACTTTACGATACAGCAAGACAGATTGCAATGATAATCAACGATCCTGAATTGTCAGGCTGGCAGATGGTTGAAGGAATTGCATGCGGAGTTATTACCGGTTTGTTTATGAACCGTATGTGCCAGATGAAAGCAATAGGACCGATTATCAGTAAGGTGTTGACGGGATATGGTCTGGCAACGCAATGGCAAAGCATAATGGATGCCGCCAAGAACAAAGACTGGGATTTGGTCGGCACACGTTCCATACAGCTCATACTCTCGCTTATGTCACTGCATCAGAATTGCTTTACAGGTGAAACTCTTGTAGCAACAGAAAACGGACAGATTCGCATTGACGAAATTGAAGTCGGTGATAAGGTATGGGCGTATGACATCTTTACAGGTGAAACAGCACTCAAGGAAGTTACAAAGGTTTATGTTCATGAAGTGGATGAAATCCTGCATCTGCATACATCTTGTGGCGACATTGACACTACTACAAACCACCCATTCTTTGTAATTGACAGAGGTTGGGTAGCTGCAGGCGACCTTGTTGAGGGTGATGAAGTTTATCTTATTGACGGTTCAACGGCTTTCGTAACAGGTGCAGAGCTTGAAAAGCTTGCTGAGCCTATCAAGGTTTATAACCTTGAGGTTGCGGATTTCAATACCTACTTTGTGGGTGATGAGGCTGTTCTTGTACATAATTATAATAAGGCTTATAAAGATGAACAGGGAATATGGACTAATGGAAAATACAGAGTCGATGAAGATGGTATGTTGCCACATATTAATGCCCATGAAGCAGCTCAAAAAGGAAAAAGTCTATTTTTCTTTGACGTTGATACAAATCAGGCCATTTTGGATGCGGCTACGTTTGCAGATGAAAATAATTTGTGGAAGCCAAGTTCGGGAAATCCAGCCGACTTTGCCGATAAAGCTAAAGTTACTGTTATAAACAGAGCGGTCGGAGTAACTGGAGATGGTGTAGAATCGTTTATCATTAATCTATATAGAACAGCAAAAAATATGGTTCATGGTTGTCCGGGGAATTAAACATATGGATATTACTAATTATATATATCAAGCTGAAAAACTAGGCGTTTTCTCCTCGCAAGAATTAAAAAACATTATTGAATCACTAGATCAATCAATATGTTTTGATTACCATGCTTATGAACCAGATGTTGAAAACTGGGCTGTACTAAGTAAAAAGACTGGCGAAATATGTTTGATTCACACAAAATTAAAACTCATTTTCACGAATATAATTCATTTTCCTAAATGCGATTTAGATATTATTATACTAAACTTTGAGAATTATTCCGAAAAAAAATGGAGCATAGACCTACCTTCTATTGACCGCTTAAATTATGTATTTGATTGGCACACAAGAAGTATTGATACATCTAATTTTAGCACACAGGAATTGTTTTATGCGACTGTATAAATTTATAACCCACTAATTAGGTAACCGAGGTTGAGATTATATCAAAACCTCGGCTTTCTTTTTCATTGACATTTTTCAGGAATGATGCTATAATCATTATATCCACCACCCATTCTATGTAATTGACAGAGGCTGGGTAGCCGCAGGTGACCTTGTTGAGGGCGATGAAGTTTATCTTATTGACGGGTCAACTGCTGTTATAATCGGTTCTGAACTTGAACAGCTTTCTGAAACTATAAAGGTTGTTCATTGTTTCACAACCGTATAATTTAATATGTATTATCCTGACTAAGACATTGTTCTTGGTCAGGATTTTTTATGCGTAAACGTCAAATAAAACCGTGTTCCCGTAAGAAAAGCAATGCCAAAACAAAATTTGTTCTGGCATTGCTCAGATTTAAGAAGAATTATATTTTTTTATTTGTCGATGAATTCCTTCAAAGCACAATCTCCACCTGTAGATAAGAATGCATAGTATTCCAATATTTTTGAAGCATCAGAGGAGTCAACACGACCATCTGCATTTACATCATAGTGTTTTAATTGGTTATCTGTTACCATAAGGTCAGGTGATGTGGAAAGCTTGGCATATAATTCAAGAATATCAGAAGCATCGGTAGAATCAATTTTATTGTTATTATATCATAAATATAGCCAGAAAACATATTATGGTATGAATTGTATAATTTTTTGGTACAAAATACACAATACAAACATTTTAACATTAAAATTCATTCATTTATATACTTTTATTAGTAACCGTCAAATAAACCGCGTCCAGTAAGAAAACGCAAGCCTCGCCAATACTGGCGAGGCTTGTTGATTATCAAGTATTAAATAGCAGAAAGCTCGTTCCAGCAAGCTTCGAAAACAAATCCGTAAGAAACTTTTCAGCATCAAGCCTGTTTGCCTGAGCAGTTGATATCACAGAATATAATATGGTACTGCATTGAGCATATCTGGATATTTTTTCAGGAAGTCCTATTTCAATGAATGACATTTTCTTATTTTTTCAATCATTAAAATGATTATAAAAACAATGGGGAAAATCAATTGCATTACTGAAAATTTATTCAAAATTACAGTTGTAATCGAAATTGCATTAAACCCGATATTTATCATTATCTTTGCATCAAGAAGATATATAATTATCGGCAGAGTAAAAATTGCAAAATTGACAAGTACAGCTGATGTAATATTTTTGCATTTTGAAGAAACCCACATCATAATCAGCGAACAGCCGATAACCGCAATAATTCTCAGAATTCCGATTAACAGGATGTACTTCAAAACTGATATATCCAACGGAAAATCAATGAAATCCGTAATGCTTCGTATAGAACCCATAAGACCTCCGTAGCCGTAATATTGGACAATAGCAACAGAGTAAGGAATAATCCATAGCAGAGCAGAAATCAGTCCGTAAATCGTGGCAATAAAAATATTTCGCCTTGTATAGCTTTTATTTCCCGATGCAGTTGAATTTATCACCGATTTCATTCGGTATTTATTGTCGTTGGCAATAAGCGGAGAAACGAGAAAATTGCACAGGAGCATTGCCGCTAAGGCATACTTCATATCATCGTCATATCCAACAGCACCAAAGGCACGTTTATATCCTGAATCATAGAAAATCTGAGCATTCGGAATATCCTTGATTTGTTCATATCGTTCTTTAAATAAATAAAATCCCGAACTTGGAGCAAGCTGTTTTTGAATTTCGTGTAATTCCGTGGAATATATATCGGAACTTCCCATTAACTCAATTGCTCTTGCATTCAGCTCATCAAACCGCTGTGCTTCGGCAGCTATTAAATCATTGGTTTCTGATGTAATATCGCCCTCAAGCAGTTCCGTATAATATTGATAGTAAGCATCAACATAATCATATTTCTTGATAAAAGTTTCTTTCATAAAGCCTGCAACTGCAACAAAAACTGCAATTACAATAATGCCCTTTTGAAGTATAAGCGATTTGTAAAGTGTGTAATACAACTTTGAATGAACTTTATTGCCACTGAAAGTTTTGAATTTAAAGCCGATTTTTTTGAATTCAAGATTTCTCTTTTTTGCGTACAGATATGCGGATAATGCCGTGCTCCCAAGCATTATAACCGCCATTGCACCCGTTGATGTGGGTATCAGTGGAATAGGATATTCAAAAAAGTTGATATTCTTGAAATTGCAGAAAATCTCATTTGTTTTTGTAAATGCAATTATGTTCACATAGCGGAAAATACTGTAAATTGAAAGCGGATGAATTACAGCATAGAATACACCCTCTAAAATGAGAATAATTGCCGATATACCGTAAAATGATATTGTATTTTTGGTGTTTACGGCAATGAGCGAAAGCACGGTTCCGATTGAAAAAATTGCAATAAATTTGAACAGAATATAGAGAATTAAATATTGCATAACGCTGATTTTTAAGTTGCACCCTATAAATCCGTCCAGAGATTGAATGGGGCGTGATAAATTGCCAAGTCCGAAAATTCCGCTTGAAATCAGCAGATTTTCGCCATAAATTAAAATTACCGCTGAAAAAATAGTAATTGCTAATGCCAGTAATTTTGAAATCAACAGATAACCTCTGCCACGTTTAAGTGAAAACAGAAGTCCAGACATCCCCTGTTCTCTGTCGGAAATCATAAGGGAAAGTACCGCATACAGCACAATAAAGCCGCACAGAATATCTGTGAAGCTGTTATCGATAGCAAGATTTATCCCCTTTGAAATATCAAAAATGGGCTTGACATCACGGACATTATCATAGGCAGGTGGAGTTTTGACGATACTTCTGTAATTGAATGTGTCGGGCTTTGCAAAAATTGAAACAGAAGTCATTGACTTTGCCTGTGCATCAATGGAATCAAGATAATCGGAATATCCCACAATATTGGCACATTCATTGCGAAGTTCAGAAAGAACAGTCCAGTTATAGCTATGCTGTCCCTCGAATTCCGTAAGCCTTTCATCAAGCCATTTCAGCTTGTCATAATCGCTCATTTCATCAAGAACAGTATAAACCTCTTTGTACTGCTCAGGCTTTGCATCTTCTGAATTAGCAGTTCTGAACATCAGATAGCCATTGAGAACAAACACAGAAAAAATTATCAGAATAAAAATTTTACTGCTGAATAATTTTTTCAACTCGGTGACAATAATTCTCATTTCTGCACCTCGCCGTAATACTGCATATACAGGCTTTCAAGGAATTTTTCGCCATTTTCAACCTTTTCTACAAGAGCAGAAATAGTTCCGCTGTCAATAAGATTTCCCTCTTTGATAAAGAGAATTTCTTTTGCTATGGTTTCTATATCCGATACAATATGAGTTGAAATAATAATTATCTTATCCTTGCCTAAATCAGACACCATATTGCGTATAATTACACGCTGTTTAGGGTCAAGACCTGCTGTCGGCTCGTCAAGAATTATCAAATCGGGATTTCCAAGAAGTGCCGATGCAATGAGAACACGCTGCTTCATTCCACCTGAAAAACCGCCCATTTTCTTATCCATACTGTCGGATAACTCAACACGTTCAAAAAGCTTTGGTATTTCCTGCTCAGCAGTTTTACGGTCAATGCACTTCAAGGCAGCGATATAATTGAGAAATGTATGTGCGGTCATACTCTCGTAAAGATTTTGCTGTTGTGGCATAAAACCTAAACGGCTGCGGAATTTCTCTTTAAGAACACGTGTTTCTTCACCGTTCCACAATATCTTTCCGCCGTCCTTATCGGGCAGAAGATTGTCCGTAATTATATTCATAAGCGTGGATTTTCCTGCACCATTTGGACCAAGCAGACCATAAATTCCATTGGTGAATTCAAAGGAAAAATCACATAATGCGTGTTTTTTCTTGCCATAGTGTTTGTTGATTTTTTGTAATTCAAGTCTGTTCACAATTGTCACTCCTTGTCAAGAGCAAAAAGTTCATCTTCCGTCAGCTTAACTGTCCTCTGTCCTTTTATTAATATATAGCTGTTTTCATACATTGTTACTGCTATATAGCCTTTATACTTTCCCATGGAATATTCAGTATTTGTTTCCAAATCAAGCCACACATCACTATTTGAATCAAAATATTTACCGTTTATTAATGAAACATCATATCTGTCCTCTGCATCGACTTCGTAAGTGTTGTCTTTGTAGTAAATGTAATTTTTCTCATTTTGATTATCATATCCGACATAGCTGTTTTCGTCTAAATACGATGGTGACGGCAAGCTGCTTTCAGTAAAGGTTTTATTCTCCAAATCAAATTCAATATTCATAAGTACGAAATCTTTGTAGGAATTTGATTTATGCTCAGGAATATAGCTGTAAAATATATTTAGTTTTAAATCTTTACATCCCACAATAAAACCATGTCTGGAACTATCGGCACTTTCATATGCTTCATCTTTTGGGTAAATTGTACCATAATTATGATATTCTCCGCTGTCAAGATTAATTGAGCAGAGGAATTGTTTACCGCCGATGTCAGAGGTCACTATATCTCCATATTCGGTTTCATAAGGTCCCATATCTGTTGCCATAAAGAAAATCTCATTTCCGTACAAATACATTCCTTCATCTGTATATGGCGCACAATCATTGAATTCACATATTGTTGCCGATTCTGAGGTTGCCATGGAAAGGCTGTTTAATTTTGAATTTATATAGTATTCTCTTTTGCCGTTGGAAAGTTCTTTTACACCGTCAACATAACTCAGAAAATATATTTTTTCATTGTGTATAATCGGGTTTGAATTTATTAGTTTCGCAGCACATTCGTTATTGTTGTGGCTGCAATTAGGTTTTGCACATAGCGGAACTGACTCTAATGTTTCAAAGTCAGTATAAAAAGCAACATTTGAACCGTTCTCGTTAACTCCGAGATGAACTCTCCCGTTTTGATAAAAATTATAATTATAATCTATAAATCTATTCTCCCCCGTATTTTCAGAATCATTGTTTAAATCTTTATTATTGCACGATGTCAGAAGAATCATTGACATTAATAACAGAAATATTCTTTTTGTTCTCATATTCTCATCTCCTATCATCAAGTGCAAAAAGTTCATCTTCCGTAAGCTTTTCATTTCTGCTGCCATTCATTAGAATATAGCAGTTATCGTAATATGCCACAGCATACCAATACTCATAATCACCGAGAGAATGGGAGGACATATCCGCAAGGTCATACCAGCAGTCATCGAAAAACACCTTATTATTAAAAACTCTTGCATTTGTGGTAGCTCGATAGTCTGTAATGAGTTTTTCTTCGCCGTTTATTTCTATTACTGTCTGAGTACTTTGAGGTATTCCATAAACATATGCGGTATCATTGGCAGACGCAGGGTATATTTTGTCTGTCTGCTTCATCTCCTTTGTAGTAAGGTCATATGCAAAAATTATACTCGTAAAAGAATCGTACCCAGAATCTGCTTCTTCTCCCGTAAGAAAATTGTATTCGATATAGAATGTTTTATCCTGATAACCACAGATATTTGCGGAACTGGAATGCTTTGCGGCTTCATATTCTTTATCGCCGTCATAGATACTCCCGTAATTTGTGTATTTACCGCTATCAAGGTCAATACTGCAAAGTGAATGAATCCCTCCTGCGTCAGATGATCCTGTTATATTTCCGAATTCATCATAACGTGGATTAAGATCATTGCCAATAAAATAAAGGTCACCGTTATATAAAATCATTCCATCAGAAGAAGCTGGATAGCGGTCTGTAAAGGTACATACAGTTTCAATTTCTGATGTACTTAAAGAGGCTTTCTGCAATTTGGAATTTATACGGAATTTTCTTCCATCCGTTGTTTCATCCACTCCATATGAAGCCTCAAAAAAATATGCATAACCGTCATAAACAGCAATTCTGTCACCCATTTTTTTCGCAATACAATCACCGCCTGAATGATTGCAATTCGGCTTTGAGCATAGAACTGTTTGCTCCATTGTTTCAAAATCAAGAAACATAGTTGTATCATTTCCAAATATTATGCCGTTTTCGTAATAGTTGGTAAGCCAGGAAATGTAATGTACTACATTGTCATTTTCTGTGTTTTCAACATTTTTTGCTGTACATCCGCACAGCAGTGAGAGTATAATTGAAATAATAACTATTTTTTTCATAAAAACCTACCTTTCTCCAACTTGTCAGAAATATTTAGTTATATACCAATATTTTATCACAAAAATAAAAATAAAAAACGAGTTATGGTACAAAAGGTATCATTTTTTGGTATGAAACGCAAAAAACAGATACTGAATATTTTCAATGTCCGACAAATTACTATTCTAAACTATTAAAAAGAACCACAGTAGTATGATACTTGTTATCTTCCGGAAATGTTTTAATACTGCCATGATATTTTTCCAAAGTATTTTTAACACTCATTAATCCTATTCCATGTTCTCTACCGTCAGGCTTGCGTTTATATTTGGCATCATATGTATTTTCTATGTCAATTCTAATTACTCCTTTGTTAAATTTTACAGTAATAATCAATACCTTCCGTTCAGTTTGACGTAATGCTTCAACAGCGTTATTAAGTAAATTTCCTAAAATCACAGTCATATCAAACGATGTGACATTTAATTCATTAGGCAATTCAATGTTACATATAATTTCTGTTCCGAATTCTGCTGCTATAGTAAGTTCATAATTAATTAAACTGTCTACATCTTTGTTTCCAGTTTTGGAAAATTCACTTTTTACAGTAACAGCCTCTTCCATCTCATCAAGATATTCTTGTATTTTCTGATAATTTTCGTTCTGTATCAGATTTCTAATTTTATTCATATGATTTTTAAAATCATGACAAATAAAGCGTAGTTTCTTTTGAGTTTCATTCATTATTTGTATCTGTGTTTTATAGGCATTATTTGATGTCTCTATCAATTCTAGCGTATGCTGTGATTCTAAACTTTTTTGTTCAAGATTATATATATAGAAATTCATCAAGTTTATTAAAAGTAAAATAACAGCAATTACATAATCATGCGTTGAATCATCATTTACAGTCAGCACACCAATAGAAACTGTTCTAAAAGCCATTAGTATTAAAAGCCAAGAATATTTTGATTTTGATGAATAATCCTCATTACGAACATAGATCCGCTTAAATAAAAAAGCAACTATCAAAATTATAATGTATTGTACAATACCAGTTCGTACGGCTTCACTATTTCCAAATAGAGTAAAAGCAATCCATTCAATAAACATCGCAGTTGCTTGAGACGAAATTACTGAAAACACCTTTTTCTTTAATGATGTATTGTACTGTATAGTAATAAAAAAAGTTGCGAAAATATTAAAAGCAATATTTAATGTTGAACTGTGAATGAAAATCCAACAAAGACTTCCGAAAATATAATAAACAAGATACATTACACTTTTTATTTTATGATTTAATCTACTATTTCCTAAAAAAGCATCTAAAAAAACACTTACTGCATAAATATGAATTGCATTAGATGTTAAATATAATAACGTTTCCATTGATATCTCCTTAAATTTCTGAAAGCCGATCTCTGACTACATTTCGACAACTACGGCTGATATAAAGTGAACAATTGTTATGCAATAATATTCCTTGTGGTGTTGCCTCAATTATATGATGTATATTTACATATATACCCCTTGAGATACAAATGAATTTGTCCATGTAATCTTCAATTATATCAGATATCTTTCCATACACCATGAATTCACCTTTTCTTGTATGAAACTCAACTTTCTTTCCATGTGATTCAAGATAATATACTTCTCGCACTCTTATCCTGTGTTTTATATTATCCATATTATACTCAAGAAATCCATTAGAACTCTCATAATGAGTCATATATGTTAGCATAAATGATGAAAATCTATCGTAAGTAATAGGTTTAATTATAAAATCAATCGGATGAGTAGAAAATAAATCCATAGCATATTCTTTAATAGCTGATATAAAAACAACTTGAGTATCATGATTTTTTAGCTTTTTTCTTAGTGTATTTCCTAAATCTGTTCCCTTCATTTTTGGAAACTCAATATCAAGAAAAATAAGATCATATTCGTTTTCCGAAGCTAATTTATCATATATTTCTTCACAAGACAGAAAAGAATTAACATTAAAATCAAAATCATATATCATCTCAAACTGATTAAAAAACTTTTCTATTTCTTGATGTATGTTTTCATCATCGTCAACCACAGCTACTCTAATCTTATTCATAACAATCTCCTCTGAAACAATTATTGAGCGTAATTTTCAAAAACATCCTCGTAAAGCGTATAATATAATTATAACAAAAGTATTTCAAAAAAGCAAGTATATCGCAATCATAAAAAACCATAATAATTTTGTACCATTTCGCAAAATTTCGACTTTTGCGAAACGATATGGTCAATAATTATTCAATTTTCAAATTCCTATTTTTTTAAAAATCTAATTTTATGCGTTTCATATACTCTTTTTTCTGCTCAAATGACGAATGCACGTACCTATTAAGCGTAATTTCTACGGAACTATGCCCCAACAGTTCACTCAAAGCCTTAACATCAAATCCTAATCTAATGCAAAAAGAGGCGAAAATATGACGTAGTGCATGAAAATGAACTGACGGCAATTTTGCGTTTTTTAGTACTTTGGCAAAGCGATATTGCATAGTTCTTGGTTCTATAGGCTTATCTGCTCCTGTTAAAACGTAATTTCTGGATTCGCCCTTAAATTTACGCAAAAAACCCATCACACAATCCGGAATCGGTATTTTTCTGCATGAAGATTCGCTTTTGGGATCGGTTATGATGAGTTTTGTTTTTGATATTTCATTAGGGCATTGTATTCTCTGCATTGTTTTCCTGACGGTCAAAATGCGTTTTTCAAGGTCTATATCTTTCCATTGCAAGGCACACAATTCACCTATTCGGATACCTGTAGACATTGATAATGCAATTCCAAGAGTTGAATAATTTTGATTTTGATTAATATATTTCTGAAGCTTTACTTGTTCTGATTAGTCAAGCAAATCAATTTCAGTGGATTTTTTCTTAGGTAAGACAATCCCGTCCATTGGATTGAATATCTGATAATTCCTCACTGCATATTTGTATATGGTTTTCATAAGAATAATTATATCTGATTTCCGCACACCGAAGAAAATAAAGCTGCTGCGTGTAGCGGCTTATGCACGAGTTTTCAACGGCAAGGATGCAATGCTGTACTCCCTGTCCGCACAGGTCAGCTATTATAATACACTGATCCAGAACAATCCCGAATGGCTGTTCTGCGGCATTTATGCGGATGAAGCTCTGACAGGTACGAAAAGCAACCGTGCAGAGTTTCAGAAAATGCTGACGGCTT
>JAZNRI010000049.1:0-35472 GCA_045590655.1 Lachnospiraceae bacterium
TGTACGCCTTTTACATATTCAGACATGTTCGGCGGCAATACCACCTTTCCGAGATTCGACATGGTACAGGTGGATTTAATTTCTCCTCCCATATAATTTCCCAGAATCACAAAAGGCTTCTTGATAAACATCGGTATCACCTTATACACTTTATACTGATAACTTGCAATATTGCCCGCAATCAGGTTATTCACACGCTTTTCTGTAATATTCAACGCCATTCCGTGCTTGACCTGTTCCACAATTTCCGCAAAAGAATAATGTCCCAGCGCCCGGTCCAAACCGATGTTAATATTTGCAAAAAAGTTACTTACGGTCTTAGACGGATAAAACTTACGCAAATCTACGGGAATGTTAATGACAATGGGCATCTGACGGATTTTACGTTTCTTTTCCTTCTCCTGGATATCCTGAAAAGCATCCATCAGAACGGCCGTTAAAAAAGCGGTTACGGTACAGTCGTACTCCTTTGCCTTCGTTTTCACCGCCTCCACAGGCATTCGCCCGGTCACAATATTCAAATAACCTTCCGCCTCTTTACTTCCCTTAGCCTGATAAGCCTTCGGGCTCTTACGCTTAAAGTTCTGGCGTCTTGCCACCTTACTGTAGGCATCTTCATATTCTTCGGGCTTTGGCGTCTCATCCGGATTGAGAATCCAACGGTTCTCTTCAATTTCATATCCGTACTTCTGACGAAGGTATTCCGCCACCAATGTCATCATAAAAGTCATTCCGCCGGTACCGTCTGCCAAGGCGTGAAAAACCTCCAGTGAAATTCTCTTACCGAAATAGCGAACGCGGAACAGAAAATGCTTATTTAGCTTCCAGCTTCTTCGTGCCATAGGATTTCGGACATCCTCTTCTACTTCCGGCTTATCCTTGGCAAGTTCCAGATAATTCCAAAACAAACCATAGCGAAGTTTCAGGGCAAAAGAAGGAATTCTTCTTAAAACCACCTGTAACGCACTATCCAATACCGCAGGGTCTATTTCTTCTTCCAATTCTACAGACAGACGAAAAATATGCGCAAATTTTTTGGTAGTAACCATAGTACAGAAATTTGCCGTATTGTCTGGTTTTAACCATTCCAGATGCTTGGTATTTTTAGAATGCATACTTTTCCTCCTGTCGTAATGTTCTCTATGGGTCCTCGGAACTCTTTTCATTCTTGCAAACGCCCATAAATAATAAAATTATACACAAAATATACGTTTATCACAATTACAATGTTGTAATTTTATAATATATTTAGAAAAAAATGTCCTTATTCCAAAGCATCCCATCACAAAAGGGTATTTTCCGTTTTACAACAGAAAATACCCCTTATTGCAATTATATAAAAACTTTACCGTCCTTCTTTTAAATAGAGTTCTACACGGCTTTGAATAATATCCATTACATCTTCCGCTGTTTTCTGGCCTTTGAAATAAGGCGTCACTTCTTCTTGTATAATATTTACAATAGCATTGTCCGTATAATAGCAGACATCGGCACGCTCCATTAATTCACGCATCTCTTCAATATCTTCTTCTGTGGCATTACCGATTTCCAGAGTTACATCGCCTACAGTATATCGTGCGATATCTTCACGTTCTCCTGCATTGGTAAGAAATGTCTCAAACCCAGCCTTGGTAGAAGGTATACCCCATCCCAATCCGGCATTTTGTCCCGCATCCGTGGCATAAAATTCTACAAACTGCCATGCCATATCCTTATACTGACAACTCTCTGTTATAGCAAGGGCACTTCCGCATAATGTTAATTCAAGACTTTCCGTATCCTCGTTGCCAAAACCAAGACAGGTTACATCTCCCCCAAACAACTCTTTAAAAAACTGATAATCCGCAGATTGACTCATTGTAAGGTCATGTAAAATTGCCTTATCCGTGCGAAGATATGCAGCTATCTCTGCCCCCTCTTCGAATTCAAATTCTTCAGGTTGTGCTTGTACATATTCCAGTATTTCCTTAAATTCCGGTGTATTAAAATAGCATTCACCCTTTTCATAATCCACAAACTGCGTCAGATTATGATACACCATATTCATCATAATATTTTCCTGATTATGCCAGAAAAACAGATTTGCATCCGCTGCAAGACCTTCTTCCAACCGAAACATAGCATCTGGTGTTAATACTGTAATTCCATCTACATTTACAGACTTAGCCATCATACAATTCAATGTCAGCGTAGAGGGTAGAATATACAGTTCACCATTCACTTCATATGCTTCCCGCACATTATCCAGAAAGTCTTCCTTTTCCAATCCGCCTTCTGCCTCCATCAACGGGTACAGATCCGTTAAAATATCCTTAGATGCCCAATTCTGCCAGGGATAATTGTTACTTCCGATATCAATAATATCTGGTACATTGCCTGCCACAATATCTTTTTGCAGATTTTCTATTGATTCGGCATAATCGTAATCTTCTACACCGTAATCCACCAGGATAATCCGGTATTCCATATTCGAGCGGTTAAAAGCCACCACTGCATTCTGTATATCCTGTCTGGGATATATGGTTGCCAATATCAATTCCGTACGTGCTTCAAGCACTGCTGGGTCAACCTGTGTCAGAAATACCAGACTGGTTGTGCCACTGATATAGTCATGATAGTGCAGTAAAAACCGACTTTCGTCTAAGAAGAATATGTTGTTAATACAATCTACTTTTAAATCGATATCGGCGCAGTCAAACAGTTTTATCTGTTCGCCTGTATAGACATCACAGGAATAAATACAGGAGCCATTTTCATAAAAAATCAAATTGTCCGGACCGGGCCAGATTAAGGTGCTGCCCTGACTTTTTTCAAGCACAATTTCTTCTCCCATTTTTAACTGTTGGGTATCAATGGGTACAACAATAAATTCTCCTTTTTCACTAATAAATGACCCTACCATAGTACCCGCGTCATTCAAACATAACTGCACAACCTGCTCGCTCTTTTCTATTTCTCCGATTTTGTTAAAATCAGAAGAATATACTTTTATGGTTTCTCCGGTTCCGCCGATAACGTAATTTCCCAAGGCATCCTTATCAAACAAACCAATGTAAGAATCCTCAGGAATATCGAATATTTCCTTAAATGGTTCTGAGGAAATCAGGTTGCCGTTTTGATCATATCGGTTAAAATAATCCAGACGCAAAATCTCATTCCAGTTTTCATCAAATTCCGTCAAAAACTCCCGCGCGTCCATGGAACCGTCCGAGTTGATAACGACACCCATGCCGCCAACAACATTCTCGGATGCATAAATACTTTCTGCCACAAAACCATCATCAGATGTATCCGTTGCTTGCATTGTTGTCTCTAACAGGATTTCTTCCATACTTCTGTCATTCAAATCAAAAACAAGCCGGCTGTATTCCGTTACATTTTCCTTGTATACACTACTCACCATATAAAAGGTATCCTCTACCCTTCTCATGGCAGAAATATAAGGATTTCCATCCACATCATAAAAGTCGGTGAGGTAAAAGTTGCCTTCCTCCTCAACAGCTTCGTTGTTATTTCCGCAACCAAACATGGCAAAAAGCATAGTAAAACATATACAAAACGCGAGCCATCGTTTCCTTTTATTGTATTTTTGCATCATGTTACCTCCCTATGTCAGGCAATGTATTATTGCTGAATTTAAGTGTATCAGTCATATTGATACAGTTATAACACTCTGCGGATAAAATGTCAATATGGGCAACAAAAAAAACTTGCAAGTCTTTCGACTTACAAGTTTATAAAAGTAGCGAGAGGGGGATTCGGGTCTACGCTTCGCGACCGTCGGCGCTAAGCAGAGGTTCTCCGTTTCACTTCGGTCGGTGCTAAACGAACGTCCCCCGGACGTTCAGCACCCCCCGGACGTCTAGCGCCCTCTCCACCACGACCTGGTGTCTCGGGTTCATATTTCATTCTATACGACAAAAAAAAGAATCCGTTTGGATTCCTTTTCTTGTCGTAGCGAGAGGGGGATTCGAACCCTCGACACCACGGGTATGAACCGTGTGCTCTAGCCAACTGAGCTATCTCGCCATATGATAGTCGCAAAAAGTATGAGTGGGACCTACAGGGCTCGAACCTGTGACCCTCTGCTTGTAAGGCAGATGCTCTCCCAGCTGAGCTAAGATCCCATAGCCTTTTTGCGACTGCCTTATTAATATACAAAAAACACGTGAAAGTGTCAAGCACTTTTTTCAAAATATTTACATTTCTCAAGCGCAAACGCCATAATCCGTGTTTTTTTCACTTTTACATTCTTTCAGGTGCGCTGAAACCAAGCACATCCATACAACTTTCTGCCACATCTTTGGTAAGACTTAAAAGGGCAATCCAGCCGGCTTTCTTGTCTTCGTTTTCTTCGGAAAGAATCTTTGTTTCATGATAAAAGCTGTTAAAAGCATTGGCCAAATCGTAAAGGTATGCACAGATTTTATGGGGTGCAATTTCTTCATAAGCACTTTCCATTACGCTGTTAAACAATACTAACTGCATCATTAAGTTCTTTTCGGAAGTATTGCTGTAATTCTTGCACACAAGATTCTCAAGAGAACCGCCATTCTCCGCATAACGCTTCAAAATAGACTTAATACGCACTACCGTGTAAAGCAAATAGGGGCCTGTATCGCCTTCAAAAGAAGTAAAGCGGTCAATATCAAAGACATAGTCCTTGCTCGCCTGATTTGACAAGTCTCCGTATTTTAAAGCCGATAATGCGATAACCTTAGATGTCTCTTCCGCCTCGGAACGTTCCATTTCACGGCCGGAAAGAATCTTTTTAAGCATTTCCTCGTTAATATCCGCAATCAGGTGTTCAAGACGCATAACGCCGCCCTGACGGGTTTTAAAAGGCTTTCCGTCTTTACCGTTCATTGTACCAAATCCTAAGAACTTCAAAGAGGTGTTCTCATCTACCAATTTGGTCTTTCTTGCACAGCGGAATACCTGCTCAAAATACAAGTCCTGACGCTTATCTACAACATAAATAATTTCATCGGGCTTGTACTCTCTCATACGCACCATAATGGTAGCAAGGTCTGTGGTATTATAAAGCGCCGCGCCGTCAGATTTCAGAATCATACAAGGCGGGATTTCTTTGGTATCGGTCTCTTCCTTAACGTCTACAACCAAAGCACCTTCGCTCTCGTGGGCATAGCCTTCCTTCTTCATATAATCCACCATTTCGGGAATTACATCATGAACATCAGACTCGCCCTTCCACAAATCAAATTCCACGGAAAGATTCTCATAGTTCTTCTTTAAGTCTGTCACAGACACATTTAAAATGTGCTTCCAAAGGGCACGATATCCTCTCACACCATTCTGAAGTTTAAACGTATTCTGCATCGCTTCTTCTTTGTATGCAGGATCTTCTTTCGACTTACCGCTTGCAGTAGGATAAATTTCTTCCAATTCGGAAATGGTAAAAGGTGCTTCTGCAGGATACTCTCCTTCGAAACTTTCATCAAAATAAACCAAATCCGGCTGACGCAATTTTAACTCGGTAATGATAAGGCCCATCTGTAAGCCCCAATCGCCCAAATGAATATCACCGATTACATCATGTCCCATATATCTTGCAATTCTCTTGATACTCTCACCGATAACCGCAGAACGCAAATGTCCTACGTGAAGGGGTTTTGCCACATTGGGTCCGCCGTAGTCAATCATAATCTTCTTGGGCTGTGCCGGTGCTTCCACACCAAACTTTGCTTCTGAAGCCATTTCATTTAAGTACTTCTGAATCATTTCACCGCTTACATTTAAATTTAAGAATCCGGGCGGTACTACCTCTGCTTTCTCAAACACTTCCGAATTTTTCAAAAATTCTGCCACCTCGTTGGCAATCATTACAGGGGCCTTTTTGTACTTCTTCGCACCGGCCATGGCACCGTTACACTGATATTCACATAAGTCAGGTCTGTTGGAAATGGTTACCCTTCCCAACTCCTTCTCATAGCCTGCTTTCTCAAAAGCACTACCCACTTCATTTGATAACAAGTCCAAAAACTTCTTCATTGCTAATTTATTCCTCCGTTTCCGCTCGCTGCGGTGTTTTACTTTTTATAAAATAATCATTCGGCATTCTTCTGTTTCTGCAATTCCCTCTCCGCCTTGGAAAAAGCACAGCCGCAATAATCCTGCCGATATAAATCGTATTTCTTCGACAACTCAATACTCTGTTTGTATCCGTTCTTTTTCTTAAAATCCGACACCAGATAAGATACATCATATTCCTCTGCCAAAGCAAGTCCCAATTCATTTAAAACCGTTGCATTTTTCAAAGGACTCACTGTCAAAGTGGTTGCAAAATAATCAAAGCCCTGCGACTTTGCAAGCGAAGCAGTTGCCTCCAATCTTTGCCTAAAACACAACTTACAACGTTCTCCGCCTTCCGGGCATAGCTCATACCCTTTTACCAGTTCTAAGAAACTTTCCGGCTGATAATCACCCTCGATTATATCAATCTTATAACCGCTCTTTTCTTCATTCAGTGCTTCAATCAGGCGTTTCTGCTCTTCCACCCTTTTATAATACTCGGTATCTGCAGTAATATTAGGATTAAAATAAAATACCGTCACCCTAAAATACTGTCGCAAATACGTCAGTACATAACTGCTACAAGGCGCACAACAACTATGCAACAGCACCGCCTTCCCCTGTTCGCTGTCCTTGGCAAGTATTTTTTCAAGTTCTGACTGATAATTCATAATTATACTTCCTCAGGCTTATCATCCGAAACAGTTTCTTCCAAAGCATCAATATTCTCTTCCGAAACAACTTCTTCCGAAACTTCCGGCTTTTCTTTCGCCTCATCTTCTTTACAAACCATACCCGCACGACAATATTTCTCAAGAAAATCGTCCATCGGAATCGGCTTATCATAATAATATCCCTGCACCATGGTACAGCCAAGATCTCTTAATGTATCAATCTGTTCTTTCGTTTCTACACCTTCACAGATAACCTTAAGCTTTAATCCTTTCGCCATTTCGATAATCTTCTGCATAATGACAATGGAAGACTTGGACGCAACGGATTCACTTACGAATTCGCGGTCAATTTTCAGAATGTCGAAAGGAATATCCCTTAAAATATTCAAAGACGAATAACCGGAACCGAAATCATCCATGGCAAGATTTAGTCCCAACTCTTTCAACTGTTTAACCACTTCAATCATTTTATTCTTTTCATCAAAGAATACGGTTTCCGTGATTTCAATTTCAAGGTTCTTTACATCAATATCGTATCTTGAAATAACCTTTTCTACATTCTTAACATAATCAGGGTTATTAATCAAAATACGTGACTGATTAATGGATATAGGCACTAATTTATATTTTTCATCCTGCTCCAAGTCATGAAGTCGTTTACATAACATCTCCAACATATGAAAATCCAATTTTTCAATAAAACCATTGGTTTCAAACAACGGAATAAAATCCGACGGATAAATCATAGAACCGTCGTTTTTAATCCAACGTACCAAAGCCTCTGCCCCAACAAGACAATCATTCTTAATATCCCACTTAGGTTGCAAATATATTTTAAATTCATCATTGATAATTGCAGATTGCATCTGAGATTCAATAGCATCCACCTTCTTCATATTAGATACAATCTTCTCAGAATATGTAGCTTCCAAGACCTTTTCTTTACCGGTCATGGATTTTCTCGCCGCATTGGCGTGGTCAATCATAATATCAATATCATAGTCATCCTTACGTACCTGATAAATACCCATACGAAGTCTGATGGGATAACGGACATCATTCACTCTTGCGCATTCGCCAATTGCCTTAGTATACGCCTGGTAATTGTTTTTACGCTCGGCACTGTTAATTACCAGTGCAAGGAAATGGTCGGAATTGATACGCACACATAATTCGTTATCGCTGTATATGCGCTTAAACTCCTGCACACAGGCTTTTAATACGGCATCCGCCTTGGAATGTCCATAGGCTTCATTTATGTATCGGAAATTTAAAATATCAAATCGATAAATCAGGAACGGAGTTTCTCTATTCTGATTGATAATATCAGTAGCTTTTTTACGGAAATAATTTAAATTTTGTCCTCCGGTTACTTCGTCTACGAAAGCCAGACGTTCCACATTCTTCTGAGCATCTCTTGCCTGAGACCAAACGAAACCGATGGTACATAACATAATGACCAAAATAATAACCCAAAGCAAAAAACTTCTAAACAACACCGGCTGTATCATATCAAAAAGAATGTCTTCATGATACACTACCGTAAGGAAACGATCTCTTGTTCCGCGGATTTCCTGATATGCCACAAAAACATTTCGTCCTTCATCGGACTTAATTTCAATGGTTCCTTCTGTTGCCGTCGATAATGAAGTCTGCATTCTGTTAATTTGTTTCTCGCTGTTTTCACTACCATTACTGTATTCTTTCAAACTGTCAAAAAAATAATGACCTAATCCCATTTCACGTACGTAATTATCATCCGCAGTCACCATAACACCATCTTTGGTAATAATACTGCACACACCCAAATCACTTAAATACGAGAAACATTCATCATCAAAAATGTCCTGATTCGGCCTTCGACTCATTAAAAGACAAGGCTTATCATAGCCTTCCAACTGAAGCTGATAAACCCCTACCCAATAGGATAAATGCTCGCCTTTTACATTATGTCCTTCCTGGGTAATACAGATAAAATCATTGGTATATTCATAATTATGTATCACTGACAACTGTTCGTACGCACCGTCTGCCTCATGAATACCGTTGGCATAATGTGTAACCCCATCCGGCGTTGCCAGATAAAATTCATAACCTTCGTATTCTTTCATACAGTCCCACATAATAGAGACCGGCCCTTTATTATCCCTGTTGTACAGAATTGCATCCGCGCAAGCCTGCGTAACTTCTTTCTGTTCTTCTACTTCGTTATTGATTACCTCTAAGGCCACCTGCATATGACCCAGTAACGCCTCTTCCGCATTCCGCTCACAAATTTTACCCACGGTAATCAAATGAATACTGCATGCCAACAGACATCCCACAAGAATACCAAGACCCGTCATAAGAATTTTGGCAGTAACCGTATTTAATTTCCTATTCTGGCTCATCTTGTATCCTCCTTCTGCGCATACTTATTAAAAGTATATCACATAAAAGAAAAGCAAACAACCATTTTACACGTTTCTATAACCGCAAAAGATATATCCGAAGTTTGTCGCAAAGTTCGGATAAACATTGCATAAAAAGCAAAAAAATAGTATTATTAGACTTGACGATATTTTCACAAAATCATTTGAAGAAAGGAACATAAAAATGTCAACCGTTTCAAAAACTTCTGAAATTAAAAACACCATCCGTACCGCAATTCACGGAAAGGATGATATCATTGATGCCGTTATCTGTGCTCTGCTTGCAGGCGGTCATATTTTGTTGGAAGATATTCCGGGCGTAGGTAAAACCACTCTTGTTACTGCTTTGGCCAAAGTTCTGTCTTTGGATTACAAGCGTGTACAGTTTACTCCCGACGTTCTTCCCAGTGATTTGACCGGTTTTAATATGTACGACAAGAACACCGGCAATTTTACCTTCCACGAAGGCGCCGTATATGCCAATCTGTTTCTTGCGGACGAAATCAACCGTACTTCACCCAAGACACAGTCCGCCCTTCTTGAAGTAATGGAAGAAGGACATGTTACTGTTGACGGTGTGACAAGGGATTTACCTACTCCTTTCTTTGTTATTGCGACACAGAATCCCATCGGTGCATCCGGAACCCAGAAATTGCCGGATTCCCAGTTGGACCGTTTTATGATTCGCCTTTCTATGGGCTATCCCAATCACGAAAGTGCAATCAATATTTTAAAAGGCGACTCCCACAGCACCATTCGTCATATGGAAGCAGCCATCAATCGTGATGAACTCCTTGAGTTCCAGCAAAAGGTTTCCGAAACCCACGTTTCAGACGGACTGTACGAGTATGCGGTTTCCTTAACGGAAGCCACACGTAATCCGGACCTTTTTGCTTTGGGCTTAAGCCCCCGCGGCAGCATTGCTCTTATGAAAATGGCTAAGGCGCACGCATTTTATAATGACCGTGATTACGTAGTTCCTGAAGATTTTCGCGATGTATTTGAATATGTGGCAAATCATCGTGTTATTTTATCCACGAAGGCCAAAGCAAGCGGTATTTCCGTAAGCGACGCTTTAAAACAAGCCTTTGAAAGCATTCCGCTTCCCAAGGCATAAAGATGCGTCTGGATAATGCAGATATAGTCTTTGTTGGCAAAAAGCACACAAATCAAATCTTCTTTTAGGAAGGGTAAAATATTGAAAAAACACTGGTTTAGCATTATCGGATATATTTTGGGAATTTTGATTCTCTGGGCCTGCATTATGATTTTTCAGCAGCCCTTTCTTTTGATGCTTTTATTTCTTTTGATCATATTACCCTCTTTGAGTATTTGTTTTTTTCATCTTGCAATCTCCAAAGTAAAAGTGAATATTTACAGTGAAGTAGTCTCTGTTGAAAACGGAAACACGGTTCCTTTTGTTCTGGAATGTGAAAATAATTCATTTTTTCCGCTTTTTGCCTGCATTTTAGACTTTAAACTTCAGAACTTTTATAAGCCGAATGATGTAATCCACAAACTTTCGCTTCCGATTCTCCCACGGAAGACAAACCGCATCCAAATACCGGTAGAAACCGCGATTTGCGGTATGCTTTCCTTAGAAGCCAAAGCATTATATGTTTCGGATTACTTACATTTTATAACGAAAGAAATACCCCTGCCTTTGAAAGTACAGGTTCCGGTTATGCCCGCAACAACGGACGTGGCATTACCTTCCACAGCCCCTGTAACCGACGGAATGGAAGAATTTACGGAATCCGATCACAAAGGTAATTTATCATCAGACATTAAAGAAATCCGCGAGTATCGTCCGGGTGACCGTTTGCAGCGAATCCACTGGAAACTGTCCGCCAAGCTAGACGATCTTTTAGTAAAAGAAATGGCTCATACCACTGTTCTTTCACTTGTGGTATTGCCGGAATGTGACAAAGAACGAATTCAGGATACAGCCATTGTACTGCGTTCCGTAATGGAACAGCTTTGGAAGCGCGAGGAACGATATGAAGTCTGCCTCTACAATGCTGCTGCCTGCGAATTCTCTTACTTCTTAATCACGGAAGAAAGTCAAATTATGGAAACATTGATTCACTTCTTTTTTATGCCCTTGTATGAAGGCTCAGATGAAGCAAAAGAAGCATATTTTGCTTCTGCCCAGAAATCCGCAGTCATTCTGCAGATTTGCGGCACTGAATTAAAACGACTTGACAGCGAGACTATTATTGGTTGACATAATGCAAATTCAATTTATTCCTAAACTTTAAGGCATAAAGAAACTTAAATCAACCAGCGATTGGAGTATATCATGCCACCTTTTCTTGAAAAAAGAAGCAAAACTAAAGAACTGGCGCAAAACGGCTTATATGTGGGAACTGTCCACAACGAAGACGGTTTGAAGCGCTTTGCCATCTGTATGTTACGCGGACTGATGGTCTTTTTGGCATGCTACGGTACTGTAGTCGGCACGGTGGAAGCCTTCGATATTCCTTATAATGCCACGGTTGTTACGCTGTTTTTGCTTTTTATATCATTGTTTGCGTCATTCCTTTATATCCGCAAAATTGTCTTTTATATCGGATACTTCCTACTTCTGTTCGGATTTACCTATGAGCTGGTGCGTTACTACCCGTATGCAAACTCCGGTTTCCAGGCCATAACCAACATCGTGTATGGAGAATATTCCGATTATTTTAAGTTGCTGTCCTTACGAGAAGCACAGGAGCTTATTACCAACCGATATCTGACGGTAACGGTGGTTATGATTCTAATCGGTGCTTTCCTCGCAATACTTTTAAATGTAACAATTTCCGGTTATATGAATCTGTTAGAAACCATTCTAATTACCTTTCCGTTCCTGGAAATTGCCTTTTATATCGAGAAAAGGCCTCCTCTTTACTGTGTAATGATGTTGGTTGCCGTATATATCTGCGTTGGGATTCAGCAGGCAAGCAGGCATTTTAAAATGCAGGTAAAAGGCAAGCATACGCCGGAATATATGCGTTTCCGCAGGAAGAAAACTACTACTTATACCTATCAAAGCAGTGCAAAAGGAACATTACAGACCTTGCTGTTTTCTCTTGCATTTGCCACGATTATTGGTCTTGGATTTTATAATTCCTATTATTCGGAAGTTCCGGAACAACCTACCAACGAAATCAAGAAAACTACCGATGAATATGTCAAAACTTTTGTACAAAGCGGTTTTACCGGTTTATTTGACCGTTATGACTCTACCGGCGGGCTAAACCATGGTCGTTTGGGTGGTGTCAGCTCCATCCGACCGGACTTCGAAACCGACCTTACCGTAACTTTTGCACCCTACTCATATAACACAGTTTACCTAAAAAGTTTTACGGGAAGCCATTATTCCAATAACCTTTGGACGGAGCATTCTTACTTAAATACTTTTCCGGAAGCAATAGAAGTTGTTCCTGCGGATGTTGCCTCTTCCTATCAAACAACATCAAGCAACAATCTGATTTATATGGATCGCGAAACCATTGCGTCTTACGATGCACAATATGCACCTGCAACGGCTTCTTCGGGTAAAATGGAGATTGTATGTATCGATACCGGTGATGATGTATTTTTACCTTACTTTTCATCCGATGCAGATTGTGTTATTTCTGATAATGCAGATTCCCAGGCGGTGCAAACCGTCTACTACACACCTTACTTGGGTAAATATGACGAAAAAACAGATGCTTTTGTTCTTCCTGAATATTACGATGTGTATGTAAATCAATTCTGCTTACAGGTTCCTGACGAAATACGTTCTTCTCTGGAAGATTATTGTGTCGAGCAGGAATTCCCCGGTATTGTTTCCGGAGAATTCAACGATGCTCCTGCGGACCCTGAAAATATTAATGCTTACCGGCTTGCGGTAGCGCGGGCAATTTATTCTCACTATGTGGAAGACTTTGACTATAC
The DNA here is from genome assembly GCA_045590655.1 of Lachnospiraceae bacterium. Taxonomy (GTDB): domain Bacteria; phylum Bacillota; class Clostridia; order Lachnospirales; family Lachnospiraceae; genus UBA3766. The sequence goes on from JAZNRI010000049.1 coordinate 13,046, forward strand.
CATGTCGCCCGGAACCACACCCTATCGTCAGGACTTCGTGGAATACTTTTTGACTACACAGAAACGCGGTGTTTGTGCACATTTTGCAGCGTCTGCCACAATGTTACTGCGTACCATGGGAATTCCCGCAAGATATGTGGAAGGTTACTGTATTCCCTTGTCTACCATGTCAAACGGACAAGGTATTGATGTAAATTACGACGAATGGTACCAGGGACCCACTCAGGTTGCCGAAAAGGGTGTATTAACCGTTGATGTTACCGATGCACAGGCTCATGCCTGGGTAGAAATCTACTTAGAAGGCTATGGCTTTGTACCTTTTGAGATGACACCTCCTGATTTTATGGAAGATAATCCTACGAACTTCGACTTTGGCGGTATTTTTGATAATTTATTTTCAACGCCGCTTCCAATGAATAATATCATTGGCGAGGATTATAATGCTGAAGATTACGAAAGAGAAGAATTATCCCTGCTCTCCTTCTCATTTAAAACTTCCGCAACACCTTTTATCATTATGATTGCTTCCGTTGCCGGAATCATCGGTCTGTTGTTCTTAGGACGTTATTTGTGGAAATTGTATAAGAATCACCGACTGTTAAAAGAAGAGAAATACTCTGACTTGATTTATCAGGATTATGAAGATCTCTGTCGTAAGGTAAAAGCAAAGAAAGCCTTTGATAATCCGAATCCCTTACCGGATGAATTGTGTCAGCATATTAAAGATATTCTCGCACCGCTTGATATTACCGCAGACCAAAAGGAAGAAATTGAAGTGCTCTTCCGCCTTCTTGAAAAGTCGCTCTACGCGCCTGCCAAGATGACTGCTGAAGAATATCAACAATTTAAAACAATTTTAAAGCAGGTTTATCAGTTTTTAAAAACCAAGCCTGCAAAAAATCAAACAACCAATTAAAAATTATTACAAATTTTTAATATAGATTATGAATGCAATAAACAAATCCGAGTTATGGACTCTAAATTAACATTCATATAATAAAGAAGAGATGATGTATATTCACATCATCTCTTCTTTTATACTTTCAATAAGTTTAATTATTTCACATGTTTAAACCGCATTTTTCAATCCGTAAACCTTTCGATTCACATATTTTACATTACATAAAATACTTCACACCGGATTCAAAGATCTTAAGATCCTGTTCGCCATAGATGTTGATTGCTACACCGTCGCCACGACGTTCTGCGTGTGCCATCTTACCAAAGCATCTTCCGTCAGGTGATGTAATACCTTCGATGGAAGCATAAGAACCGTTGATATTGTATTCTTCATCCATACTTACATTTCCATCAGGATCTGCATACTGGGTTGCAATCTGTCCGTTAGCAGCCAACTTCTCAATCCAAGCCTTAGGTGCTACGAAACGGCCTTCACCGTGGGAAGCAGGGCTTGTATAAGTCTTACCAACCTCTGCAAGCTGTAACCAGGGCGACTTGTTGGAAACAACCTTGGTATAAGCCATCTTAGAGATGTGACGGTTAATGGTGTTGAATGTCAATGTAGGTGAATCTTCTGTCTGTCCCACAATCTCACCGAAAGGTACAAGACCTAACTTAATGAGTGCCTGGAAACCGTTACAGATACCGAGTGCCAAACCATCTCTTTCGTTCAAAAGCTTCATAACAGCTTCTTTTAATGCTTCGTTCTGGAATGCTGTTGCAAAGAACTTCGCACTACCGTCAGGCTCATCACCTGCTGAGAAACCGCCGGGGAACATGATAATCTGTGCCTTAGCAATTTCTTTTACATACATATCAACAGATTCTCTAATATCGCTTGCGCTTAAGTTTCTAAAGATGCCTGTTGTTACAGTTGCTCCTGCACGCTCAAAAGCTGCTGTACTGTCGTATTCGCAGTTGGTTCCGGGCATTACCGGAATAAATACATGAGGTTTTGCAACCTTATTCTTACAGATATAAATATCCTTTGTATTGTATTCAGGAATATCAATCTTAGTATCATCAAAAGTTACACGGCTGGGGAATACCTTCTCCAATTTAGACTTAAAGGAATCTAAAATTTCAGTATGTGAAATTACGGTTCCCTTGTAAGAGAAGTCACCTTCTGTTACAGTACCAACCAATGTATAGTCACAAGCAATCTTTGCTACATTCTCAGGTGCAACTTCTACAACGATATTGCCCAATTCATTTGCGAATAATGCTGACAATTCCAGAGAATCCTCAATTGCAACGCCAAGTCCGTTACCAAAAGCCATTTTACTTACTGCAGGTACCAAACCATAAGCATCCAACGCATATGCAGATTCAACAATTCCTGCCTGCATCATACCATGAATTGCATCATAAAGTGCCATAACCTTATCGTACTTGGGAACGTCATATTCATCCTTCTCAATAGAGAATTTTACAAGCTTGTTGCCTGCTTTCTTAAGTTCAGGTGTGATAACATCCTGTGACTTTGCAACATCTACTGCGAAAGATACTAATGTAGGAGGTACGTCGATATCCTGGAAAGTACCGGACATACTGTCCTTACCGCCGATGGAAGGAAGTCCGTAACCCATCTGTGCATCATATGCACCAAGCAATGCTGCAAAAGGCTGGCTCCATCTGTAAGGATCTTCTGTCATACGACGGAAGTATTCCTGGAAGGTAAAACGAATCTTCTTGTAATCGCCGCCTGCGGCCACAATCTTAGCCATAGATTCAGTTACTGCATAAACCGCACCATGGTAAGGGCTCCAGCTTGATAAATAAGGGTTAAAACCATAGCTCATCATAGTTACCGCATCAGACTTACCGCCGAGAACGGGCACCTTTGCTACCATGGTCTGTGTCTCTGTCAACTGATGCTTACCGCCGTAAGGCATAAGCACTGTACCTGCACCAATGGAAGAGTCAAACATTTCCACAAGGCCCTTCTGAGAACAGGTATTCAAATCATGAACGCTTTCAATCCATGCTTTCTTTGCGTCTCCGTTTGCCACTGCATCTGCTACTGCATCACAGGCAATTTTATTTAAGTAATTGTCCTTTTCATCCGGCATATCTACAGCTACCTTGGTAGACTGATGAGCACCGTTGGTATCAAGGAAAGAACGCTTAATGTTAACGATTTCCTTACCACGCCATACAAGCACAAGGCGCTTCTCTTCTGTTACGGTTGCTACGCAAACTGCCTCTAAGTTTTCTTCTGCAGCGTATGCAAGGAATGCATCTACATCCTTAGGGTCAACTACTACTGCCATTCTTTCCTGTGATTCGGAAATAGACAATTCTGTACCGTCAAGACCTTCATACTTCTTGGGAACCTTGTCAAGTTCTACTCTAAGACCATCAGCCAACTCACCGATTGCAACAGAAACACCGCCGGCACCGAAGTCATTACACTTCTTGATTAACTTGCTGACTTCCGCTCTACGGAATAATCTCTGGATTTTACGCTCTGTAGGAGGATTACCCTTCTGTACTTCCGCGCCACAGGTCTCAATAGAAGAAACTGTGTGTACCTTGGAAGAACCGGTAGCACCGCCACAACCGTCACGGCCTGTACGACCACCAAGTAAAATGATGATATCGCCGGGATCGGAATTCTCACGGATAACGTTACGTCTGGGTGCTGCACCCATAACTGCACCGATTTCCATACGTTTTGCAACGTAGTTCGGGTGATAAATTTCTTTTACAAGGCCGGTTGCAAGACCAATCTGGTTACCGTATGATGAATAACCGCTTGCTGCGCCTTTTACAAGCTTCTTCTGTGAAAGCTTGCCCTGCATTGTCTCTGCGATGGGCACGGTAGGATCCGCTGCACCTGTAACACGCATTGCCTGATATACGTAAGAACGTCCTGACAAGGGATCGCGGATTGCACCGCCAAGACAGGTTGCCGCACCACCGAAGGGTTCAATTTCGGTAGGATGGTTGTGTGTCTCGTTCTTGAAGCTGATTAACCATTCTTCGGTAATCACACCCTTGCCATCGTTGTAATCCACTTCTAAGGGCACTACGATGGAGCAGGCATTGATTTCATCAGACTTCTCCATATCTTCCAACTTGCCGTCTTTTTTGAGCTTACGCATTGCCATAAGGGCAAGGTCCATAAGACAAACGAACTTGTCGTCTCTTCCGGCAAAAATTTCTTCTCTGGTTTCAAGATAGTTGTTGTATGTTTTTTCTAAAACAGGCTTATAAAAACCTTCGTCAAATTTTACATCTTCTAACTCTGTAGAGAATGTGGTATGACGACAGTGGTCTGACCAATAGGTATCAAGTACCTTAATTTCGGTCATGGAAGGATTACGCTTTGCATCCTCTTTGAAATGGTCGCGGATAAAGCAGAAATCCGTAAAAGTCATAGCAAGACCAAGGCTGTCATATAACGCCTTTAAATCTGCATCTGACATTGTAATAAAATCATCCATAATTGCCACGTCTGCGGGCACGTCAAACTCTGTTACCAAAGTATCGGGCTTTACCATACCTGTTTCTCTGGAATCTACAGGGTTGATACAATATGCCTTAATTCTGTCGAAATCCGCATCACTTAATTCACCGCAAATCAAATATGTAGTTGCAGTCTTGATAATAGGCTCCTCGTCCTCTTTTAAGAACTGGATACACTGCACTGCAGAGTCTGCACGCTGGTCGTACTGTCCGGGCAAATATTCTACAGAGAATACGCGGCCGTTTGCAGGCACTTCTATTGTTTCTAAGAAAAGCTTATCAACAGGGGGCTCTGAAAATACAGTCTTGCACGCTCTGTCAAAAATCTCCTCTGATAAATTCTCCACGTCATAACGTATAAAAACTCTGACCTCTTCTACACTGTTCAAACCAAGGTAATTCTTAAGGTCTTCTTTTAACTCACTTGCTTTAACCGCAAAGTCAGCCTTTTTCTCAACATAAATACGTTTTACATTTCCCATATAGGTTTATCCTCCAACAAACTATCCTTTGTGCACATAGTCACACATATCCCATTATATATGTTTTGTGACAAGTTTTCAATGTCGAAAAAGATAAAAATATGTTTTTCTTATAAATCTGCTACAATAGGTCAAAAAACCAAAAAGGAGCATTACAATGAATTACCTTGAGATGAAGACTACCGAATATCTAGATTTCTGCCAATATCAGAAACGCTTAGATTCCAAAACCTTAAAAGCTTATCGTATCGATTTAAACCAATTTCTTTACGCGCTACCTGCCGTGCATCCGGCTGATATTACTACGCCTCTGTTAGAGGAACATATTAAGAAGCTCCACGCACACTACCAGCCCAAAACCGTAAAGCGCAAAATCGCTTCCCTCAAAGCATTTTTCCGCTATCTGGAGTATCGCAATGATATTGAAATAAATCCTTTTAATAAAATGCAAATCAAATTCCGTGAACCTGTAATTCTTCCCAAAACCATCCCACTGGAAACCCTGGAAAACCTTCTGGTTGTGATGTATCAACAGTATGCTGCGGAAACAACTGATTTCCGGCATCGGAATTGCCTTCGCGATATTGCCGTCATTGAATTGCTGTTTGCAACCGGCATGCGTATTTCTGAACTCTGCGCTCTCCGAAAGGAAGATGTTAATCTTATAAACCGTAATATTCTTATCTACGGAAAAGGTTCCAAAGAACGACACATCCAAATTGGCAGCGATGCAGTGTATCACATCCTTACGGAATATCGGAATATTTTCCACCGGGAAATAGATGCCTGTGGGTTCTTCTTCGTTAATCAATCCGGCCGCCCCTTATCCGACCAGACGGTGCGTCGCACAATCCGTAAATATGCCTCTCTTGCCGGCATTGATATGCGCATTACCCCACATATGTTCCGTCACACTTTCGCCACCAGCCTCTTGGAAGCGGATGTTGACATCCGCTATATTCAGGAAATGCTTGGGCATAGTTCCATTCATATCACGGAGATTTATACTCATGTGGCAATGGCGAAACAAAGGGATATCTTGACGACAAAGCATCCGAGAAAGGATTTTAGGGTGTGAGGGGGAAGGATAAATATACATAAGAAACGAATGAATTGATAATAAGGTTCAAAAGATAAATTCAGAATGATAAAAAAAATAGGAATTGAGAAAAATGTTGTTTTGTACGGATAATCTAATATTATCTGTACAAGCAAATAACCAAGGAGAATATGAATATGAAGAAAATGGGAATTATTTTATTAATAGAGGTTTTTATAGTTGCTGCATTTTTTATAGGTTATTGGAGCAACCAAAATACAATATATGCTTGTTTAAATATATTTGTTATGCTACTACCATTAATTTTTAGTGTGATACCCATATTCAAAGAAATCCGTATTGCGGATAAAAGAAAGAAAAATCCTTATAGTGATAAGACCTTTACAGACAGGATAGAAGATGTAAATGCTATTATTAAAATGCTAGAGAGAAAAGAACATATTATTCAAATTAAAGGTAGTGAAAATAATTCCGGAAAATCTTGGTTGGGTCAAAAATTATGTGATATTATTAATCATCCAAAAGATGCGAAATTTCTTAAAGAAAACAAAATAAAAGTTTCATATCATAGAGCGTATTATTTTGACATGAATGAGAAAAGTGAATCTGAAGTGGATGAATTTTTTATTCAAAATACTGTAGACTCTTTAACTGTATTGGTGTTTGACCATGTTACAAACATAGAATTTATACTTACAAAACAATCAGTATACCATTTTCAGCTTGTTTATATAATGAAAGAAGAATGTTCTTTTGACTTTTATAAACACGATATCAGCCCATTTAAAGTTGAGAATATTGAAGAATTACATAATAAAATTCGAGAGCAATATACAGGTATATCTGCATTATCTTCTCAAGAAATGAAAATTCTACATCGTCTTACCAATGGAAATATTGGGCAAATACATAATATTTTAAGTCGTCAAGAAGCGATAACTTGGATTAAAGATATTGCAGATGATAAATATACGGTATATGACGAGAAACTCAATAAAATTCGTGTCAAATTATTGTCGGGTGAATATATATCTGCCCAAACAGATATATCTCAATTTGAAGAAGAATATAAAAAAGATTTTCAAAATAATAACGACCTGTTCTATAAGTATATTATTATTAAATCAGATTGCGAACATTTATTAAATAATTATGAAGATGCTATAGCGTTATTATCAACTATAGAACTCAATAAGTTCCAAAGAAACAATATAGAATATGAGATAGAATTACACAAAGCGCACTATCACAAACATCTTTGGCAATGTGATAGTGCACTTGAAATACTATATAGTTTAAAAGGTCGTTCTTATAGTGCAATGGCAGATTCTTTGGGGATACTTGTAGCAAAATATTTTATTAATGATTTACATGTGCCTACATCCTCGCAAAACTCTTTGGAGGAATTTAAAAATATGTATATCTGCTTACAAAATAGTAGTTTAAAACATTCTGATAATGATTTATTAAAGTGGGAACGTAATACTGCTATATATATATACTACAATGAACATCCCCAAGAGCCGCAGGTGCTAATTTCTAAAATAAATAATGTAATTGAAAAGTATGAAGCTTGGCACAGTAGATTATCTGCTAATGCTTACTTTCTTCGCGGCGAAATATATCGGCTTTATGCAGATTATGAGCATGCTATAGCAGATTACAAAAAGAGTTTAACTTTCACGTACGATAATAATCTAAAATTGCAAGTAAATTTAATAGTCCACTATCTTTTAAACTGTAAAAAAGTTGATGTAAAATTTGATTTACTGGATGCAAATACTATGTTTGAAATGTGTAAAAGAAACACATATGCAAGGCAATTATTGCAACGTATAAATTTGATTCAACTTGAAGAACCCGAGGCTGAATCGGTACAAAACTGTTTTGATAATAGAATAATGACTATATTATAGTAATATTTTGATATTCAAAATGTGGGATTTTTTTTGTAATAAGTTGCCTTCGTAATTCGATTATTTTATTTGAATTAATTGGTTCATCTTTAATAAGCCGCAATAATTCGGCCAAAGTATTTATTTCTGTTGAATTCCAATCATAGCGTGCAATTTGTTGTGTACCTAGCCGAATTCCATCATTCTTAAAAAGTAACTTATGTTTATCATTTAATGTGATATTATATTTCATTGCATTGATAAAAAAATCACTGGTTTCACTAGGAGACATTAATAGGAAAATTTGGTGTGTAAAGGTATAATCATTATTCTTAATTTGAGCCACTTTAAATCCTTTACATTCTAAAGCTTTACCTAATTGGTTTCCTAGTGAAACTACTTTTTTCTGATAATCGCAACCAACTAATCGTTGTTCTACTAAACCCAAAAGTAGAGCTGCCATGTGATTAGGCTGAATATTCCTTAAATAGTTGGGCGTAATATTGTTACTTAACTTACACCAATATTCTTTATTATTTGTCATTATAAGACCACATGAAGGTGCTGGCAATGTTTTATGTGTTCCACCAATTAAGACAACATTTTCTTTTTTTAATGGATTCGGAAGAACACTTCCGGAAATTAATCCTAAGGTTTGAGTTCCATCATAAATAATGCCCACATGTTCAGGGAGATTAATATTATGTAAAAGTGGCGGATAAATCACATCTGATTGACAAAATATTAGGTATTTAATATCGCCTCTAGCTACACGCATATTTATTTTTGCATAGTCAATTTGATACTTATCAAAATCATAAGGCATTGTTTCATAGGTAACGCCTAATGTATTAAGAATGATTGGCATAGATGCATGACCACCTTGTTCCGGAGTTGTTAATAATACATGATCTCCGGACTGCAGAAGTGACATTGCACATACTGTAAAACAATTTATACCTGTTAATGATTCCGCATTTGTATATTCTGCATCAAATAAAATTTTGCACTCTTGTGATATTAATTCTTTTAATTCCTCTACAAATTCACCACCAATGAAGCTATTTCTGCCAGAAGAAGAAAAAGAATACTTACCTTCAAAATCAGAGATTAAGGGCATACGACAAAAATTAGATATATGTGTTTCGGCCGCACATAAAGGAATTTTATTTTCGTCAAAATCTTTCATTCTTTTATAAATATCGTAGTATTTTTCTAGTGTTTTATCCATATCACTTTCCTCACATATTTGTACAGATAATATTAGATTATCCATCCTTTTAACTTCTCGACTGTTTTATCATACTCAACATTGTTGCATCAATATCAAAAACAGTATCTATCCCATCATACCACCGTTCCCAAAATTCAATTGTGACACTCTTAGGTTTTTCATCCAGTTGCTCCAGTATAATTTTCGACAGCAACATAATTGCATCACCAACAACAATACACTCTCCCACATCTAAATTAGGTAACATTTCAACGATACCTACTAAAGAATCTAATTCTTTTGTTTAATATCTTCAATTATTTCATCGAATTCTTCTGTGCCCAGTTCTAACTTTTGTGCTTTCATATAAAAATCCTTTATTTTTAATATTGTATTTATCCTCTACTTATATATTTTTTATCAACTTTCGACAATATGTTTTGCATAAGTGTACCCTGATTTTCGATAAGTGCAGTTCTTTTCTCTTCATATAAAGGTCTTCATATATGTTTGTAATAGTTCCAAACTTTATTGTATATATTTATCAACATTCTCCTCCGAATAAAAATGATATCGCACAGAATTATCATTTGGATTTCCCTGATACTCTACTTCTCTCGCTGTATATCCGTCTGTTCCAAAAGAGGTAATTGTGTAATAAGGTATGTCATCATCCTTTCTGTAACCACTGCATATTCCATCCTGCGTAACAATATATATCTCATACGGATCGTCATACATATAACTGTATACAACTCCGGACCGGTAATGTAATATCTGTGTGTCACCAAAACTTCTGCTTAAAACAATCTCCTGTACACCGTCCTTGTCTAAATCAATGACACTAAAGTATAATACTTTATTATAATCAATGTCTTCCGGGTCTCCCAGCTGTGCATCATACTCATCCATGTAGAATTCCTGATTATCATCCGTTACACTGATAAAAGGCGTCTCGCCTGCCAGTACACTTCGGAAGGCTTGTGCTTCTTCATTCCCCAAAGAATACTCCACACCTTCATCTGATAAGGGCTCAATCGGTGCCCCACGCAACATAGCAAGCTCTGTCTCTGATATATCGCCTAACAGAACTTCATTCAGGATTCCCCCCTGCGCTGTTCCTTCTAGCTTATAGTATTCTGCCGCTGGAACCGCCACTATTTCATCAATCAGAGAATAGCATGCTTCTTCTGTAACAATTTCTCCATTTATTGTGTATTGACCATCATCCATATAGCATAGTTCTTCTTCCGCATATCCATCCGAAGTAAATTCTACAATTCGATACCATCCTCCCTCAGATGCTGAGCTACTACCATTGTAAATACCATTCTCACGAAACATTTTCATTCCACGCGTCACTTGAGTATAACTGTATACCTGCCCATCCTCATAATGGAAAAATTGAGTTTTTTCAGGTCTCCTCGGTTCTACAATCAGCTCCATTTTCCCATCCTGATCCAAATCAACCAAATACACATAAAGAATAGTCTTGTCATTCCACAAAACTTCTTCAGCCTCACAACTCCAATGATATTCACTGAAATAGAATTCCTGCCCTCCCAAATCCGTATCTATAAACGGCTTCTTATCATTCATCACCAGCCAGAATGCAAGCATTTCTTCCGAAAGCCCCAGTTCTTCAATCTCTTCCATGGTCGAACTGATAACAGATATTTCTTCTTGAATTGCTTCCTCAGATGTAAGTTTAGCATTTTCCTCTTTATCTGATGCTGTTTGTTCATATGCATCCGACAGATTATTATTCTGCCAGTATTCAATCATAGATAATTGATTTATTGCATCATTCACTACACTTTGTTCATTATCATATTGTGTTTGGCATCCTAAAAGCACAAGAGATAGTGTTAATATAATCGCTACTATTCTTTTCCTCATTCCTCTTTTAAAACCTCTCTTTCATACCATTCCGCAATACTGTTCGCATATAGCATTCTATCTTCTATATTATTTACTTGTGGACTTTCAATTTTATCCAGAAAATGAAAAGTCGCGTCACGTATAGTCTCTTTTTCAAGAAGTGCTAGCCAGGCAGATTGATAACTATCTGACATTTCCTCTTTAAAATATGCCAATTGAATATTTAAATCCGATACGCTTCCCCCCTGTTCTATTGCCAGATTCAATAATCCCTCTTTTCTTTCGGAAACAGTCCATTGCAAAAGACCATATCCTATTTTATCATCTACATAAAAAAATAATCTTCAATATCCCCGTGAATCTTGTGCATTAGTACAAGAAAACTGCGACTCCTCGTATATGTTAGCCAATACTCCCACTATCTGCTCATATGTTAAATCCATTTCAACCAACGTATACCAGAAACTAAGAAATACTTGTTCCTGTGTTTCATCCAAATCATAATATTTACCATCCTCATCGCAAAAAGATAATGTTTTAACATCCTCCGGTGTAATATACAAATGTATTTTATATTCTTGCCAAAGTCGCAGCAATCATCAAAAAATACTTCTCTTTGATTTCTGCCACTAAGTTCCACCTGTGCCTCTGCTGTCGGTGCAAAGAAGACAGTAATACCTTTCGATTTTAAATAGTGATATACAGTCTCTACTATCTCTTGCTCAGGCATAGCAAAAGATAATGCTATTTTATATTTGTAATTCATAACAAAGTCACCTCTTTCTTTTGTGTAATAATATTTTTAATTTCTTCCCTATCACATATTTTGTAGCGATTAATTATTTCATAATATATTCCGGCAATTTTACCCTTATATACTCACCATTGTGGAATAACAAGCCATATCCCATCTGGGGATATTCTCTCTGTATACGAACAGGGAATATATTCAATGTTCCTTGTGAACTTAATACTAATCCATTTGCTGCAGACTTAACCCATCTGGTTAAAGGATCAATACCCTTAAGTTTTGTTGCGTGTACTGTAATGATCACACCAATTCCACACTCGCAAACTTCCTGCATAATGCCAAATAATTCAGATTCAAATGCTTTTCCCGCAGCCAAAAACTGATCCATATCATCAATGACAAGGTAGACCGGCTCTTGCTGATGATAAAATTCCATAGGCAGTATTGTACCATTTGCACCCATTTCAGCTTTTAATGCTTGCTTACGCTTATTACATAATGCTCTCATATCATCTACAAAGTCCTCAAAGTCCTCTTCATTTTGCACATAACATATTCCTAATTCTTCTTTAAAGCCGTATAAACTCATTGCAGAAGAATCAAATACATAAGCCTTTGCTTTCCCTGACATTTGGTGCAACAATACTTTAAGCATATTGGTTTTGCCTTTTCCACTTTCACCTATAATAACAAAAGGAGATTGCATGCGTGAGAAACCTACTCTGGTAACAGATTCCACTTCCAGCCCCACCGCAAGATCAAACGGTTCTTTTCCATCTGCGTAATCTTGTAACATTTCATGATAGAAGCCTTCCGGCAGAATCGGAATTCTTGGAGCTCTTCTATCGGGATATTTGACTGCTATCTTCTGAATTAATTCCTTAATATTCCGATTATATTCTATGTCATCGCCAAATTTTACCATAGTATATATCTGCATAATATTGACATTATTTGTCTTTATCAGAGCCCTACCACCCATTTCAGGCAATTGATACTCACATCTGCCCACAAGTGTATTAGCTTCCGTTTGATCGTACAGATAACCGGCCAATTTAATTTTAAAATTATTCAATATTGAATATTTCACAGCATTCACTCTGGTTGCTGTAATAATCAGATAAATCCCTAATCCGGCTCCATCACGCGATATCTTTGTAAAGAAGTTCTCAACTTCTGTTCCAAGTTCTTTTACTACATCAAAATTATCCACCACAATTACAATTGCTTTCATATGTGATTCATTTGTCTGATTAAATACAGTAAAATTCTGAACCATCTTTTCTGCAAGTAATCTTTTTCTATAAGTCACTTCTTCCTGGATAATATTTATGAACTTATTTATTTTTTCAGTATCATCGTAAACAATATAATCCGCAGTGTGGGGTAATGCATTCGCCGGAATCAAGGCACTATTTCCAAAATCAAGGATGTAAAAATTTATATCCTCTACCTGATTTTGCAGTGCCAGACTAATCACTGACGTCATAAGAAACATTGTCTTTCCATAACCGGCCGAAGCCATAAACACTATATTTCCTTCTTTCGCCAAATCGACAACATATTCTTTCTGTAATTGTTCCTCCGGAATATCAATCATTCCTATAGGTATAGTCATCACAGCCTGTCTCTTGACATCATATGGAATTACCCTATCCCACTTAGATTCATTTACAAGCTCAATTAACGGACTTTCAATCATGTATGGCAGTGGTGGAAGCCAAGGTCTGCGAACACCTTCGACGCCTTCCTGTCGAAAAATGGAATTTAAATAGTCCACCGTAACATCTAACTGAGTTGACCTAACTCCCATCACCTCTTCTTCTCCACTAAGATCTTCATTTAACAACTCACCCTGCCCCAGATCGTTAATCAAATAAACTCTGTTGTCCTTTGCTTTTTTATACCCATCTGTAGCAAATTCAGCACCACTCCAGGCAGATTGGAATAATTCATATATTTCATTATTACCAACCTGTAAATAAGCACGTCCGGCCTGTGTTATATATGCCGCATCCGGAGTTTTGATAATTTCGCGACTGTCACTTTCATCTTGAACCTTCAGTGCTAACTTAAATTTTGAGTTTGTCCAAATTTGATCATTAACAACACCTGTCGGTTTTTGTGTTGCAAGAATCAAGTGCACTCCTAAACTTCTACCGATTCGAGCAGTAGAAATTAATTCATCCATAAATTCCGGCTGTTCTTTTTTTAACTCTGCAAACTCATCACTAATCAGGAACAGATGAGGTATCGGCTCTTTCACTTCCCCATTTTTGAATAATTTATTATACGCATTTATATGATTAACATTATATTGTCCAAAAACCCTTTGTCTTCGAGCCAATTCACTTTTAATAGAAGCCAATGCTCTTAAACTTTCACTACCATCCAGATTGGTAATTGTACCAAGCAGATGCGGCAAATTCTTAAAAAGACCTGCCATCCCTCCGCCTTTATAGTCAATCAAAAGAAAGCCAACTTCATACGGATGAAAATTAACTGCTAAAGAAAGAATATATGATTGTATTATTTCTGATTTACCGGAACCGGTTGTTCCTGCCACAAGACCGTGCGGTCCATGGGCTTTTTCATGTAGATTTAAGTAAACAACATCATTCTCCGCTCTAACACCCAAAGGAACTGCCAATGACTTATGTGACTGATTTTTTAACCATCTGCTTTCCGAACAGAACTGCTCCGGCTTTTTTACCCCATACAAATCAAAAAAGGTTATACTCTCAGGAATATTTGATGTCACACCTAAATCATGAATCAAAACACTCAAATTTCTTGCCATCCATTCAAAATTACATTCTCCTACATGATTTAAATTAAATCGCTTATTTACAACCCGATTTTCATCCATAAGTAAAACTGCTTCTTTCGAATCCTGAACTTCAACAATTGTTCCAATAATATCCGGGAGATTTCCTCTCAAATAACTTGTATAGATAACTGAAAATCCCAGTTCCTGTCCCGACTTGTTTAAATACTCCATTATAGAGTGATCAATAATTAATTTAGGCTCATCAATAATGAAAACAAAATGTGGTAAGAATTTTGACTGCTTATTGTTTTCTTCTACCTTCAAAAATCTATCCTTTAATATTTGAAGTAAACTACCCAATACTTGATCTCTCATTTGCTCAGAATTAATATCACCGGACATATTTAGGCTTTTTATACAAAGATGAGGATACCATCTCATCCAACGAAACGACTCATCATATTTTTGATCATGAACTAAGATAACTTGAAGGTCATGGTAACTCTGTTGAAACGTTAACTGTGCAACAATTAGTTTTAATTGTTCATGAATTAACTCTTTTTCGCCAACCAAACCAAGATGTGCATTCTTTAAATTCACAACGACCGGTTTATCATCTATGTGAGTAAATAATTCACCAACCGTTTTAGCCTTTTCCTCCATTTCGTCTTTTTGTATTTTCAACTCGTCATAATCATACTGAACAGAATAACTTGCCTTTTCTCTACGCTTTCCAACAGATATCGAAAGAAAATCATCATCATAAGCACTACGCTCATAGATACGATTACTATAGTTATTTATCATTCTCTCAATGTCATTCAATTCCGGGAAATTATAACGATATGCATTTACTTCTTTTTGATGCAGTTCATATAATTCTTTTCGCTTATTTAGCAAATATTCCTTGTATAACTGCCTTCTGATTTTTGTTTTTTCTTTACAATCCTTCTTGTCGTTTATGTACTTACTAATCGTAAAAATCATTGTCATAATGGTAGAAGCGATTGACATAATAACGAACAATCCGCGTTTCATAAGAATGGAGACAACAATCGTAAGACATAGCATAATAACCGAAGGTAATATTGTCTGTAAAAGACTTCCTTTTGACATTTTTTCCTCAGTCGGTGCTTTTTTTATTTCTACCTTATCGTTAGGTACATTCATTACCAGACGTGGCGACCTGATGTAATGCGGAAAACCATCAAATTTTTTTTCCATTTCACCACATTCTTCCAATAAAATTTGGATTTCCTGCTCATTCGCATATATTTCTATACAATCCTTATGACAAACCAGATATATATTCTCTATCATAATCTGATCACCAGGCTGTAATTCCAATTCCGTTATCTTTCTTTTCTCTTCCACTCTTTTTCGATTTATAAAAAGACACGCTTCAGAACTAATGCCATATACTATTAATTTATTATTCTCCATAACTAACGAATACTTTAAATTCGGAATAATTATATCCGCATTTGCAGTAGCTATTGTTATTTCTTCCGCATATCGAAAATAACGTGCCCCGGAAGGAAGATAAAAGAAGCAATCGCCATCCTCTGTGATACACCACTGATATGGTTGCATTTCGCTAATTATGTATTCCTTTTCTTTATAAATAAACTTATCAATAACCGGAATCTGTTCATATCCCTCTTCCGTCATTATCAGTATGTAATCCATATATTATTCCTCTATTAAGTCTATGTATTGTTGTTCCAATGCTTCCAACTTATTCTCTACGCCAGCCAAAAGTTCTGCTTTCTCCTGTCCGGTCAATGTTGTATCGCTTTCAATAAGTGCTTTCTCCTTCAGATAAGCATAATAAAGTAATTGATCGCTGGATAATTGCATAGCGATATCTGCAGCTTTATCCGTTTTCAGACGGTTAATATAAATCCAATATTCCATAACTTTCTCATCACCGTTTAAAGATATTGTATTTAATATATTCGCCATACTCTCGTTGTTAAAACTTTCACTTTTCACACATGCCACTGCAAGAATGTATTTCTGATAAGTATTCATTCTTGCAACATCCACCTTTTCCATCGCTTCAACAATACTTCCGTAATCAGAACGAAGATATGCTTCATTTGCTTCGATAACAGCCTTTTCATAGGGTCTTTCCCATGTCAACCAATAACAGATCACAAGCAAACAGACTATCAGAATTGTAGATATTATAAACAATGCAGTTTTTCGACCTTTATTCGTTGCTTTGGATATTTCAACAATACGTTCCCGTCGTTCCTCTCTATAACGCACATACTCTTCTTGTAATAAAAATACAATTTGTTCGATTTCTGTACATTTTTGGATTTCTCTCAGAAAACAGTCTTCTGATAAAAGGTCCTGCCCGCCATTGTCATAATCTTCAAACTTATATTTCTTGCATAGAGTACATCCAATCAATGATTTATATTGACGCACAAAAACATCCTTAGAATAAGAAGTTCCCGCATTATAAACATCTCTGAATTTGACATAAACTCTCCCTTGAATGTCGTAATACATATTATCCGGAGACAGACCAAAACTATATTCTTCTGCATTCTTTTTTAAATTTCCCACATCCAATAATGCGGAAATCATGATGTCTCTTTTTTCCTTACGAATATCATTCCACGGCAACAGATTATGTACATCATAATTAAAAATGATATTTTCACTCTCTTCTTCCAACGTACATCTCAAAAAACCGGAACATTCACGACATATTTTTCTCCATTCGAATCGGCTCGCAGCTTCCAGTTGAGATTTCCTTACCTTCTCAATAATATTCATTTCCTTTTTATTATCATTTGATTTCCTTATTTTTTTCATAACATTCCTTCATACAGTCAAAATATTTTTTAGTACTATCTAGGATACAACGCATTTTATTATACCAATCATCATAATATATTTAAGGTGCTTCTCTTACTTGTACAACACGCCATTCATCCCCGTATTTCTCAATATTCCAAAGAGTCAAAATATCAGAACAACTATTAATCGGTTCCCCCTCCTTATCATATCTTACAAGGTTATATACTACCCAGACATGACCTTCATCCGAATTAATTTTACAAGTAACAATTTGAAAATCAACATCCTGCATTACTGCATTTTCCGAATTGAAATAATAATATCTACTAAGTGCTCCTACATCACCTAATTTAGATTCCGCATTTTCCATTATATCAATATAATCTGAAACCTCCTTAGCCCTATCTATAACCATATTAGCAATTTCTAATTCATACTCTGAGCATTTATAATCTATCTCCGAATACAATTCTTTGCCAAAAAAATCTTCGTTTGGATACTGATATTCTTTATATATGTCACTCACACAATTTTGCTTATAATAAATAAGTATCATTGCAAGAATTATAATTAAAAAACTTACTCCGCTTATTAAATATACTTTGTTATTCATATTACCTGTCTTTTATTTTCTGCATAAAAATGCGACAGGGTCCATCTGTCTTTAAATATTTGAAACTATAGGGCTCTAGTCTTTTACCTATTATTTCTTTGATTATTTGTGTTTTTTTCAACTATAATTCCTCTTCCTATCCAAAAATATATATATACGTCTGATTTCTATCATCATTAGCTATATAAACTGTTACCCCCCTTGTTTTTACCTTTTTTCCGTCCATAGCAATTGTAAAAATATATAAAATATCTAGTTCTTTTAATTCCATCGCATATATGTGCTCCTTATATCCTGGCATAACAAAAGAAGAAACATCTATACTTTTTCCGCATCGTGTGTATAAAATATCAATAATTTCTTGTTCACATCCTTCTTTTACCTTCAACTTAAGCAATGCATATTCTTCTTCATCCGTAAGTATCTCACCTGTTACATCCTCTATATACTCTTTCCATTGAACATCTAATAAACTTTCCGTATATGCACACAAATCGCTATTTAGATTTTTTTGACGCCAAAGCAAAAACATAAAAATGCCAGCTACAAAAATAGTTAGAATCATTACTAAAACTACATTTTTTCTCATATTATACCTCCTTATAGTTGAAATTCTTTTAGTCTGAACATACACTATTATTTATTTCATCAAGCATAGTTGTTATATTAAATTCTTTACCTAACCCTTCCGAAAATTCAACATTATTGCCAAAATTCTGATATACTACCCAACCATAATTGTCACGCTCCACACGAACAGGTAAATAATATTCAAAATTATTATCTGCTAACGATGTATATGATCTCTTGGATAAATTTAAATACAACTTTTCCGTTCCCACGGTACCATCACTTGCTAACACCGGTGCACTATATATTCTCCGACTACATTCAGAAGCCGGATTCATTTCTACATAGTCAATATATCCTGAATTGCAACCATATAAAATTAAAACTTCCATCTCTTCTGACAGAAGTAAGACGGTTTAAAGCGTCATATCCATATTCAAAATGCCCACTGTCTGCCTCGAAGCCATAGCGTTTCTTATTAATTGATACCTTATTTCCCAATGCATCATACTGATAAGAATACTGCTCTGCAAAATCTTTTCCCGTATGATTAATTTCCCGGATTCTTCCCAATAAATTATATGAATATGACGTAACAATACCATTTGGAAGTTCTTTTCTTATCAGGTTACCCAGGTCATCATACTGGTACTGTATACATCCTTGTTCTGTATGTAGCTTACTAAGTTGCCCTTTTTCATTATATTGGTATTCTGCCCTTTCTCCATTTGGATAGGTCACACTCTTTCTTCCATCGTATCCCCATTCATATAATTTATATTTACTTTACCCATCCTGTCTTTTAATAGCAAAAAAGCGCTGAACCATCTCCTTTTTTATTTATCTTCATTTTGTTTTGTAAAATCTTTTTTCATTATTTCAAAAATTTTTACAAGCTGAATATAACATTTCTCATCACATTTATATTTCCAAGCTTCTACTACTAAAGCAAGTGGTGAAAATTTCGAATACGGAAACCTCCAACAACTGCTGGATTTTTAATATGTGCCGGTAATATCCACTTTTTCTCACATAACTCACAAGCTCGCTCCCCAATGAATGCCGCTATTTGAAGCAACAATTCTTTCGCTTCTTCGTAGGATTCTTCTGTACTTTTTATGATAATTTCTTTAACTAATTGATACCATTCTTCTATATCGCCTTCACTTTTAGGATTAATATTAACTTGATACTTATCTACAAAAATCTGATCCAGTTTTTTATGCTCATTATATAATGTTTCTGCCATTACTTTGGTAGGAATTACTTTCTCCTCGATACTCCTTTTATCCAATTCAGCAAGACCATATTGGATAATTAATTCTACCAACTTTTTCAGCTGTTCCTTATAACTTTCTTCATCGGTGTATTCCAGCCACTTTGTTTCACTATACTCTTTAATTTGCTCAAGTCGATGTTCTACTTCAAAGCCATAAACATCCGTAAATAAACCAACCGTCATCCTCTTTGAGAAATTACTTTCCTGAATATTGATATATTGAGTTACCGTATCATTATCCGGTTCATAATATCTTTGCACGCCTTTTATCTCCCGCACAAAAATACGACAGGGACCATCTGTCTTTAAATATTTGAAACCATAAGGCTCTAGTCTTTTACCTATTATTTCTTTGATTATTTGTGTTTTTTTCATGTCTTAATCCTACTATTATTTTATTCTCTTAGCATTTAGTTTTTTCTCCCAAAAAGCATCAATATTATATACATCTACCATGGGAAAAGGTTGCATAATATTACTAACATAACTAACATTTACACCTATCTTTTCTTCTACGTTCTCAAATTGCACTATAAAAGAAGGCGCAAATAAGGAGGATAATTGTCGAAAACTATTTTTGTACTGAACAAATGTTAGAAGATAAAAGCCCTCTCTTTTCTCCCATGTATACGAAAAAACATCATATACATTATCATTTTGCATATACTGAAGGCATAAATCCAAAGGATATTCCGTCACATAATAAAAACTGTTTATGTTATCCAGATTATCTTGTAACTTATTCTTCAATTTATTAAACTTCTTTACAAATCTTTTTAACAGCTTCATTCACTTTTATCTCCATATAATTCTCCAAATTCAACTATATTAGTATTCTTCACATTGTAAAATTTATCTCTTACCATCTCCTAAATGTATCGTTTACAGAATCATCCAATATATGTATTCTTTCATCCCTTATACCATATAACTCGCAAAATTTCTTGATTTTATCTTCATATATTTTTACAACAGATGCCGCAATATAATATTCACCTTTATAATTATCTAGCAAATTAGTCACATCGTTATTCCATACAAAGCCATAGTTTTTAATATACCTTGTTTCTTTTTTTAAAAAATCCAAAAAATTATAAAAATAGTAAAATCCAATTCGCTCTTGTAACTCATATCTTATAACATTTGCAGTCAATACTTTTTGTCTCTTTCTATTCTTACATAAATTAATGACCGCTTCCGACGATTCTCCTATTACACCTACCCAAGGCATATTTGATACACCTCTTCCATGCGCTATATCAGCATTTAAAATAAAAACACATTCAATATCACCATATGATAGGTAATTACTATGGAATTTATTATAAAATCGTATCCCTTCTTTCTCACAGATATTTCCGTTATATAATGTATGTATAAATAAAAGAATCCATAAAAGAAAAATGCAAAACGCTCCAATCGCTCCTAATACTATAATTTCATAATGGAATTCCCACCGAAAAAGTACACCCCAAAATATTAACCACATAATAAAAAGTACAACTGTAGAAATAATCATCATAGCATAATAATATTTTTTTTGATAACCTAGGCTAGAATCATTTAGTTTTAATATCATTCCTTTATTCCCTCCACATCCTCATTTGCGGTATTATCACTTAAACTACTGTATGCAATAAAAAAATTATCTACTGCAGAATAAAATTGTATTAACATTTGTCCCCATTCTGTAGTATATCCCTCCATTAATTCTCGCAACATAGCCTCACCAGCTTCTGTTGTAGGAATAGCCCATGACCAAAAAGCACCAGGCAAACTAAATATAATCCCCCACATTGAACTAGTTGAGGCATCGTTTAATATCTCTTCCCACGTTTTATATTTATCATTAGTATTATCAATATTATCCAACAAATCGGTTACCATTGAACCCAATCCACTTAGTGCTCCACCCAAAATACCTAGCCATGGATTTATAATTCCTAATATCGTTTGACCAGCAGTTCCAATGCCACCTCCTATGTAGCCATTTATATAACTTCCACCGTTTTGTTCATTTACCCAGGCACAAAAAATTGCTGCAATGGTAACAGCAACAGCCCCCGCCATTACTAATATTCCTACTGCCGTCAGCTCAGGCAATAATATGATAAATAAAACGAAAAGCACTGCCGCCGAAACTATGGTATAAACTTTAGCAGTTGTTTCTACCCACTCTGGCCATCTTCCATTCAAATCCACAAAGTCCAACGGTCTGTTCCAGCAATAAGTATAAGAATTTAATGTAAATGGAGCTTCTATACTACCCTTTACAATATCCTCGCTAACAAATCTTCCGGTTTGAGCATCATATCTTCGTGCCTGTGCAAAGTACAAACTGCCTGCTTCATCCATCTGATATCCGGTAAAGCCAAAAGGTTGTAATTCTGTGCGGAATGCATTCTTGCTATTAGGTGAAGACGATTGCTGTTCCACCCACAAATCATTGTAAATTGGCAAACCAAACTCATCATATCCATAGCTTTCATGACTGTTTCCATCCATATCCATCAAATGCATAGGACTTCCCAGCACATCCTGTATATAATAATTTGCATTGCCCTCTTCTTCCATCATAACGACATTATTATCCCAGAAGAATAGTTGTGTAACATTATCGTTTTCTATAGACAACAAGTTATGATATTCTTTAGTCTGGTCTACC
>JAZNRI010000050.1:0-45388 GCA_045590655.1 Lachnospiraceae bacterium
GGCCCAGTGGCTCAGTTGGTTAGAGCGCCGCCCTGTCACGGCGGAGGTCGTCGGTTCGAGTCCGATCTGGGTCGTTTGCAAATTTGGGATCTTAGCTCAGCTGGGAGAGCATCTGCCTTACAAGCAGAGGGTCACAGGTTCGAGCCCTGTAGGTCCCACTAGTATCGAAAGATACGAATTAAATATTTATACATTATGGGCGGGTTCCCGAGTGGCCAAAGGGGGCAGACTGTAAATCTGTTAGCAACGCTTTCGATGGTTCGAATCCATCTCCGCCCATTCATTTCTTAAGAGAAATGCTTTTGGTAGGGAAGTATCACTACACAAAGTTCAGGTTTATCCAAACCGTATTAACGCGGGGTAGAGCAGTCTGGAAGCTCGTCGGGCTCATAACCCGGAGGTCGTAGGTTCAAATCCTTCCCCCGCTACTAACTTCTTAGGAAGTAATTGCCCAGATAGCTCAGTTGGTAGAGCAGAGGACTGAAAATCCTCGTGTCGCTGGTTCGATTCCGGCTCTGGGCATTTTTGATTGGAGTTCTGATGAACTCCATTTTTTCTGCCCATAACTGACCGAACGGTCAGTCACAATATGAACACAATTTTATTCTATACTGAGTCAGATTGTTTCGAATATATGAGTGTAGGATACATATATGGGAATTTTTTAGATAGTATTTTATATTATTTAAGAATTTTATTTATGTTATTTATCTTGTGGAACTAATAAATTTATATTCAAAGCTTAAGAAATGTATATAAAATAAACGGAGGCATAATATGTTTTCAAAATTCAGCGTAAAAAAACCTTATACAGTTTGGGTAGGGGTGGTGTTAGTATTGGTATTAGGCGTCGTATCTCTTATGAGAATGACAACAGACCTTTTACCTAATATGAGTCTTCCCTATGCGTTGGTTATAACAACAGACCCCGGTGCAAGTCCGGAAGAGATTGAAAAAAGTATTACTGCACCCATTGAAGCTGCTATGGCTACTACATCTAATATAAAAAGTGTTAGCTCCGTTTCGTCTAACAGCTACTCAATGGTTATTTTGGAGTATGAACAGGATACCAATATGGATTCTGTTGTCATTGAAATGCAGCAAAAACTGGATCAGTTAAAAGGTGGTTGGGCAGATACGGTTAGTGCGCCCATGATTATGCAGTTAGACCCTAATATGCTTCCGATTATGGTTGCGTCTGCTGATATTGAAGGTATGTCTCAGATTGAGATTGCTGAATATGTGGAAAACGAATTAAAACCCTCTCTTGAAAGTGTGGAAGGTGTTGCTACGGTTAGTTTGACCGGTACCGTTGACGAGCATTATACGGTTATCATTAATGAAGATAAAGTAAACGCTTTAAATGAAAAAATTCTTGCTGAAATTGATGAGAAGTTTGTAGAGGCGAGGGCAGAACTTGCGGACGCAAGAGCAGAAATTGAAAATGGACAGAAGGAATTGGAGAACGCACAAAGTGAATTGGCTTCCGAATTAGCATCTAATTCCAATGATGTTGTAAATGGTAAGATTGAGGCGAGTATTGGTGGAAATACGCTCACTCAGACGCTTACTGAACTTAATACAAATAAGAAGTCATTGAATCAGGCCATAAAGGCATTAAAAGAAACGAATGAAATAGCCAATACTTTAAAAGAAACTATAGCTACTTTAAGTGGAATATTGCAAATGGGACAGGCCCAAGGGTGGGCGGATGAACAATATCAGCAGATGTCAGGAATGACGCAGGCTGAGTTGGAAGCGGCTTTGGCTCAGGCGCAGGGGGCGTTAGACCAAATTAATGCCGGTTTGGCGCAAAGTGGTTCGGCTTATGCATCTATGGGAATCTCAATTAATTCAGTAGATGATTTGGGTCCGGCCATTGACGCTTTGACCAAAATGCTTGCCCAATTAAATAAGGGTATTGCTACAGCCCAAAATGCACAAAATCAGGTAGATGAGGGTAAAGCTACTTTAAATGATGCGTATATTGCGCTTACAGAAGCTGAGATTAATGCAGTTATTGAAATGAGTACTGCTTCTTCGCAACTTTCCACTGCACTGATGCAGATTGAAGCCGGAGAACAGCAGATTGATGATGCAGAAGAGTCGGCAAAAGATTCTGCAGATTTAACACAGATTCTTACTGTGGATATGATCAATAATCTTTTTATGGCGCAGAACTTTTATATGCCTGCAGGTTACGTAATGGACGGGGATACACAGTATATGGTCAGCGTTGGTGATGAAGTGTCTTCTTACAGCGATCTTTCAAATCTTGTTCTTATGGATATGGGAATGGATAGCGTAGGTATTATATACCTGAAGGATATCGCAGATATTACACTTGTGGATAATGCCGCAGACTCATACTCCCGTGTGAACGGAAATCCTGCTATTATGCTTTCTTTTGAGAAGCAGACCGGTTATTCCACAGGTGAAGTAACAGATAACTTATTAGCAAGATTTGAAAGCTTAGAAGAGAGTAATCCCGAATTAAACATTGCTGTCTTAATGGACCAGGGTGTTTACATTGATATGATTGTAAAATCCGTAGTGCAGAATATGCTTGTGGGTGCTCTATTAGCAGTTATTATTTTGATTATTTTCTTAAAAGACTGGCGTTCCACTTTTGTAATTGCATGTTCAATTCCCATGAGTGTGGTTTTTGCTATTGTATTAATGTATTTTACGGATATTACATTAAACTTAATTTCCTTATCGGGCCTTGCGCTGGGTATTGGTATGTTGGTGGATAACTCCATTGTAGTTATTGAAAATATTTACCGATTAAAGAAGCTTGGTATGTCGGCAAAGAAGGCTGCTGTAGAGGGTGCATCCCAGGTAGGCGGTGCGATTATAGCATCTACTTTGACTACGGTTTGTGTATTTGCGCCGATTATTTTTACAGACGGTATTACAAGACAGCTTTTCGTGGATATTGCTTTAACCATTGCCTTTACGCTGGCAGCAAGTTTGATTGTTGCATTGACTTTTGTGCCCATGATGGCGTCAGGTATGCTTAAAAATGCCGTAGAGCCTAAGACCAAGTTATACGATAAGTTCAGGGATTGGTACGGAAATATGCTTCACTATATTTTACGACTGAAACCCTTAGTATTGATTCTTTCGCTTGTTTTGCTTGTGGTAAGTACTTGGGCAGCATTCTCAAGAGGTTTTACGTTTATGGATATGGAAATGGAAGCTGATCAGATTTCTATGTCGGTAGGCCCCAATGAAGATGAAATTCTGACCTTTGATGAGTTAAAGGCATTGGCAGACGAAACAACAGAGGCAATTTCAGATATAGAAGGCATTGAAACTATCGGTGCAATGGCCGGTGGCGGCGGTACTATGAGTATGATGTCAAGTGGTGCAGAGTCTGTTACGTATTATATTCTCTTGGATCCCGAAAGCGACCGCTCTATGTATGACATCATTGATGAAATCAAGGAAAAGACCAAAGACATTGACGGTATGATTAATATCAGTTCTGAATCTTCCGATATGACAGCAATGTTAGGTAGCGGTCTCAGCATTCAGGTACAGGGACGTGATTTGGACAAATTGGAAGAAATTGCACAGGACGTGGCAAAAATTGTGGCAGAGACGGAAGGTACAGTTGAGGTCCATGATGGATTGGAAGATACAACGGCGTCGCTTACCATCCATGTGGATAAAGAAAAAGCGGCAAATTATAAGATGACGGTAGCCCAGGTATTCCAGCTTGTATATATGGAAATGGCATCTGACACGGCATCTACTCAGGTATCAACCGATGTAAAAGATTATGACGTTTATGTCATGAGCGAAGAACAGTCGGAAGTAACTTTAAAAGACATCAAAGCAATTACCTTCCCTTATACCAACGAAGATGGTGAAGAGGAAGAAATTAAAATTACGGAAATTGCAACTTTTGAAGAAGGTATTTCCATGAACTCTATCAATCGTTCGGCGCAGACTCGTTATATTAACGTAACTGCCGGCATTGATGCGGATCATAACGTTACTTTGGTAAGTAACGAAATTCAGGAGAAACTGGATAATTATGACCTTCCCGAAGGATATACTTTAAAGATGGCCGGCGAAGATGAAATGATTATGGATGCAATGGAACAGCTGGCATTGATGTTGCTTCTTGCAATTATTTTCATCTATATGGTAATGGTTGCGCAGTTCCAGTCACTGTTGTCACCTTTTATCATTATGTTTACAATTCCGTTGGCATTTACAGGTGGTTTTGGTGCCCTGTATCTTTGCGGCTATGAAGTAAGCGTTATTGCTATGATTGGTTTCGTTATGTTGGCGGGTATTATCGTAAATAACGGTATCGTTATGGTAGATTTTATCAATCAGCTTCGTCGTGAAGGTATGGCAAAGAAGGAAGCGATTGTTGAAGCAGGAAAGGCACGTTTGCGCCCGATTCTTATGACAGCGTTGACGACTATTCTTTCTATGATTCCTATGGCTTTAGGTATGGGAGAAGGTGCTGAAATGATGCAGCCTATGGCAATTACCATGTCGGGTGGTTTGATTTACGGTACTCTTTTGACACTGATTGTTGTGCCTTGTATTTATGATATTTTCAATAAGAATAAGAGCATGGTGGAAGAGGAACTGTAGTACATCATAAGATAGAAGAGGTTTAAAATGGATACAAATAAAAGAAACAGTGACCTATCGTTGTTTGAGGGCATTGCGGAAAAAGAACTGTTGATGTATAAGGCTGTTATCGAAATGGTACAGGAGAATTATGACATCAACAGCATTAAGGTAAGCGATATAACAAGCCGTGCCGGCATTGGTAAGGGGACTGCGTACGAATATTTCGGAAGTAAAGAAGAAATTATTGTAAAAGCGCTATTTTATGACACATATGTGCATATTTTGGGTGTTGAAAAAATAATGAAATCAGATAAAAAATTCAAAAAAAAGTATTATCTTTTAATGGATTATCTGGAAGAAAAGGTGCCAAACACCAAGGCAACGGGCAATTTGATTAAGATTTTTATGGGAAATTACGAGGTAAAAGATAATTTCCGCATTGAAGTTGAGAAGATTCAGAAGAGCACAACCTGTCCTGTTGCCCATGTGGAAGGTATGATTGATGATTTTATGGAGCAGGGACTTAAGGAAGGGGTTCTTTCGGAAGAAAGAAAAGTAATGCGCAGGAGTGTTTTTGCGACACAAGTAACAGGTTATATTTATTGCATTATTAATCAGTATTATGCCGGAGAAATGACAAGGGAAGAAGCAAGGGATTTCTCATATCAGGGCCTGGTAAAATTATTGAATGTATAGTGAATTATTGAAAAGTGCAGCGGATAAAATGTCCGCTGCATTCAAATTATGTGAGTAAGTACTTTGAAAGATTAAAAAGAGGCATATTTTAGCAGAAAAAGAGGCATACTACCATCAAAGATTTGATTGGAGGTATGCGATATGAATACAGATACGATTGCGTTGTTAAAAGAGTGCGATGCGGGTTGTAAAATGGGTGTGGAAAGTATGAAGCAGGTCCGTTCCTACGCGGAAGAGGGCCGTTTGCTTGCGGTAATTGACAAGTACCTGGAGCGACATGATGATTTCGGCGATAAATGCCACCGTTTGTTGAACCGTGCACAGGAGACTACACAGGATCCCCCTAAAATGGCCAGTGCTTTTGCCAAAATCAGCACGGATGTAAAACTGATGATGGAGAAAGATTCCCATAAAATTGCAGAAATCCTTATTGACGGATGTAATATGGGTGTAAAATCAACAACGGAAAACATACACAAATACAGCAAGGCAGATGCGGAAAGTGTTGCCCTTGCCAGGGAACTTGTAGAAATGGAACAGAAGATGTCACAGGATTTGTTGCAATTTCTGTAAAAATAGCGGAAAAGAGCTGCGGATGCAATTCTTTTATCCTATGTAAAAGGAACTTGCGCGGAAATCTTTTTATCAGCTATAATTAGTTTACAAAAATTTTATAATATGATATTACAATATGTATGTAAGTGTGTTACAAGCCGGAAAAGAACAGCTTCCGGCTTTTTCGCACAGATACCGCAGAGTTGGCAAAGAAGAGGATAATACATAAGATTTATCAGTAAGGGAATGCGGTATATATGAAAGAAGAGGGAAGGATATAAACTATGGCAAAAGTAAGAATTGTTTCAGACAGTACTTGTGACTTGTCGCCGGAATTAAAAGAAAAATATGACATTAAAGTCATTCCTTTGTGCATCGTGATGGATGATAAGAGTTATTTTGATATGGTGGATGTTACGCCACTTGAGATTTTTGACTGGGCAGATGCAAACAAGACAACGCCGAAGACTGCAGCTGCGGGAATTGAGGATGCAATTAATTTCTTAAAACCGTTTCAGGAAGCCGGCGAGGATGTAATTTATATCGGTATTTCCGAGGATATGAGTACCACCTGTAACGTACTTCGTCTTGCGGCAAGCGAGTTGGAATATGACAGAGTGTTCGTTATTAACTCAATGAATCTGTCTACTGGCATCGGTTTGCAGGTGTTGAGGGCAGCAGGTATGGCAGCAGAAGGCAAAAGTGCAGAGGATATTGTGGAAGCAATTTCTGAGGCAAGAACCCTTGTGCGCGCAAGTTTTGTTGTTGATAATCTTACTTATCTTGCAAGAGGCGGACGTTGTACTGCAGTAACCGCATTGCTTGCCAATACTTTACAGTTAAAGCCTCGTATCGATGTTAAAATGGGTAAAATGGGCGTTGGCCAGAAGTACAGAGGAAAGTACAACAAGGTCATCTTAAAATATGTCAAGGAAATGGAAGAGAAGCTTCTTCGCGCCGATAAAACCCGCGTATTCGTAACTCACACAGATATGGATCAGGCAATTGTGGAAGAGGTAAAAGATTACTTAAAGAGTCTGAACTACTTTGATGAAGTAATCGAAACCGTAGCCGGCGGCGTTATTTCCAGTCACTGCGGAAGAGGAACTCTTGGCGTATTGTTCTATGATACGAAGGAAGAGTAGAAATTTTCACAATGGAATCACTTTTATCGTGCTTATAGATTAATTGATTTAAAGAAACAAATAAATATTTTATGCAAAATACCAAAAGTCTTGCAGTCGCGGGGCTTTTGGTTTTTATATTTACCACATGGATATTACGCGTCTTTTTTCCTTCACCGAAACCCCTAGACCATAGACCTAAAATGTGATATCATTATATGGTGTAACCTTGTCGTATTATGTTCAGTTTTACAACTAAGAAAAAGCAAGAAAATATGCTTATTAAAGAAGTGCAAGACCGGTTGTTTGGACAGGAGGAAAAAGTTGGAAGGCATCCTTAAAAAATTACAGAATTTAAGTGAATCAGACTTTTATCCTTATCATATGCCCGGACATAAAAGGCTTGGGAATGATACTTTTGCACTGGACATTACGGAAATTGACGACTTTGACAATATGTATCATGCTTCCGGCATTATTCTGGAGGCACAGAAACGTGCGGCGAGTTTATATGGTGCGAAAGAAAGCTTCTTTCTTGTAAACGGAAGTACCTGCGGTCTCTTGGTGGCAATTACAGCTGCGTTTCGCAGAGGCGATAAGGTTTTGGTGGCAAGGAATTGTCACAAAGCAGTTTACCATGCGATTGAACTTCGAGGATTGGAGCCTGTGTATCTTTATCCGGAAGTGGATGAGGAATATGACATAAGTGTCGGAGTAACAGCTAAACAAGTACTGGATGTGTTGGAGAATTATGACTCGGTGTCGGATGCAAATGAAAAGGAAGCCGTGGATTTATACCGGAAGAGTGGAATAAGTGCGGAAGGTGACGGCGGGATCAAAGGTATGATTCTTACATCACCGACCTACGAAGGTATGGTGTCCGAAGTAGAGCAAATTGCAGAGCTTTTACACCAAAGAGATATGGTTTTGATTGTGGATGAAGCCCATGGTGCGCATTTTGGTTTTCATAAGGACTTTCCGAAGAGTGCGGTAAAGCTGGGCGCAGATTTGGTGATTCAAAGCCTGCATAAAACACTTCCGTCCATGACACAGACGGCGCTTTTACATCGTTGTTCCGAACGGGTGGAGCTTACAAGAGTGCAGAAATACTTGGGCGTTTATCAGACCAGCAGTCCGTCCTATGTTTTTATGGCATATATGGATGAGTGTATCTCTCTTTTGCAGAATCAGGGTGCTGAGCTGTTTGAGGCCTTTGCGGGGCGGTTAGAACACTTTTATAAAAGGTGCGAAGCGCTGACTCACATTAAGGTAAGAAGAACTTCCGATCCCGGTAAAGTCGTGATTTGCGGCGGTGACTTTTACAGCGGTAAAGAGTTGCATACGATTTTAAGAGAGCGCTATCATTTGCAGCCTGAAATGTGTGCGGGCAGTTATGTGCTGGCAATTATGACGATTTTTGATACGGAAGAAGGATTCGAGCGTTTGTATAAGGCATTGGCTGAGTTGGATGGCGAACTTGATACAAAGTGTGCGAAATCGGGACAAAATGAAAAAGGGTTGACGGCCTGTAGAACCAAAGAAAAGACACTGGCGTCACTTTTGAAAGAGAGACCGGTGAAAAAATACAATCCGTGGGTTATGGAAGATAAAACTTGTGAGAAGATAAAACTGACAGAGACGGCGGGACGAATCAGCGGTGAATACATTTACCTGTATCCGCCCGGAATTCCTTTTATCGTGCCGGGAGAGGTGATTTCCGAAGAGATGATGAAAGCTTTTGTGAAGTTGCAGAAAGAAGGCTACGAATTGCAAGGACCGGCGGACGGCGCCTGTGAAAGGATAGCGGTTATGTCAGAATAAAAGAGGGCCTGTTTTTACGGGCAGGCGCAAGGCAGTATATATTGCCGGGAAAGAAACATTGTTTGGGGGAACATATGGGAAAAATATTTTATTTAATGGGTAAAAGTTCAAGCGGAAAGGATACGATTTATAAGCATATCCTTACCGAGAACAAGTTTAAATTACGAAAGATTGTGCCCTATACCACACGTCCCATTCGTGAGGGCGAGGAAGACGGCAGAGAGTACTTTTTTATCGATGACGCAGAAGTGCGTAAGTTGGCGGACGAGGGCCGGATTATTGAGCTTCGCGCCTATAAGACTTATCACGGAAACTGGAAGTATATGACCGTCAACGACGGACGAATCAATTTAAAAAAGCACAATTATCTCATTATCGGTACTTTGGAGTCGTATAAGAAAACAGTGGAATATTTCGGGCAGGAAGCGGTTGTGCCGATTCTTGTAGAAGTGGATAACGGTGTGCGTCTGCAGCGTGCATTAAACCGCGAGCGTAATCAGGCAGAGCCCAAGTATCAGGAAATGTGCCGAAGATTCCTTGCGGACGAGGAAGACTTCCGCCGGGAGTTGATTGAAGAGGCCAATATTCCGAGAATTTTTGTAAATGAAACCTTAGATGTTTGTATTGCAGAGATTGAGGACTATATTAAAGAGAACCTAGAGCCGATAGAATAAATAGGGATTTGTGAATGCCGAAGAAGGGGCACACTTAAAAGGAGTGTGGTCCGAAAAATTTGAGTAAGATGAAGCCGGGGAGGTGTCGGTATGGATATGAAAGTTAATAATATACAACAGATTACGCAACCGACACAGGCGAACCAGGTGCAAACCGGCGACCAGGCTTTTAAATTTGCGTTGGCAAGCAATATTGCGGAGCATGAGCTGCAGACCAAAATCACCCTGATGATGGAAGAGATTACCATGCAGGGCAAGAAAGTCGGCAAGCGTATGGATATCCGCGAAATGAAGAAGTATCGTATGCTGATTAAGGATTTTATGAATGAGATTGTGACCCATTCCCATGAGTTCAGCAGGGAGAATTATCTGGACAGACGCGGAAGACACCGTGTTTACGGGATTATCCGCAAGGTGGACGAACTTTTGGACGAGCTGGCGCAGGAATTAGTAAAAGACGAGCAGGACAACATCGCGATTTTAAATAAAATTGACGAGATCAGGGGCTTGCTTTTGGACGTCTTCACTTAAAATTAGAATTTATGAAACGCTTTGCAAAATATGAATGGCTGAAACGTAAGGCACAGAATGAGTAAACAATCTGTGAAGTTTAAGAAATCGAGATATAAATAAACGCAATCATAAGAAGGTACTGGCGAACCGTCGGTATTTGGGTTCCGTATTTTGGAACCCTATATACCGCTACGTGTGAGACGTAGCGGGAGCGTGCCTTCGTTGATTTGTTTATTTATATCGACTCATATAAAACCCAGGAGGTGACACGAATGGCAGATTTTAGAGATATCGTTGGACAGGAACATTTAAAAGAACAGTTACAGAAGAATATGAAAGAGGGTAACGTATCCCACGCGTACCTGATTAACGGCGAACTTCGTTCCGGTAAGGAGTTTATCGCGAAGATTTTTGCGGCTGCCCTTCAGTGCGAGGATGAGTTGAATCCGCCCTGTCAGTCATGTCAGTCCTGCGTAAAGGCTTTCAGCGGAAATCACCCCGACATTATCTTTGTGTCTCATGAGAAGCCTAATACCATTGGTGTTGAGGATATCCGTACCCAGATTAATAATGACATTATGATTAAGCCTTATCAGGGGCCTTATAAGATTTACATTATGAATGAGGCGGAGAAGATGACGGTACAGGCGCAGAATGCCCTTTTAAAGACTTTAGAAGAGCCCCCTGCTTATGCAGTTATCCTTCTTTTAACCACATCAATGGAAGCAATGTTGCCCACCATTATCAGCCGTTGCGTGAATCTTTCCATGAAGCCGGTGCCCGACAAGGTGTTAAAAGAATTTTTGATGCAGGAAATGCGTGTGCCTGATTATAAGGCTGACATCAGTGTCGCTTTTGCCCGCGGAAACTTGGGACGTGCCAAGGTTATGGTGTCTAACGAAGATTTTGATAAAATGCGTGATGACGCGGTTACACTTTTAAAATACATTGATGAAATGGAAATTCATGAAGTTGTGGCTGCAATTCAAAAAATCAAGGAATACAAGTTTGACATTGAAGATTATCTGGATATTATTTCCATCTGGTACCGCGATGTGCTTTTATTCAAGGCGACAAACGATGTAAACGGCTTGATTTTTAAGAATGAAATACAGTATATTAAGAAGGTGGCAAAAAAGTCATCTTACGAAGGCATCGAGAACATTATTGATGCGTTGGAGAAAGCCAAAGCAAGACTTCGGGCAAATGTAAACTTTGATTTGACCATTGAGCTGTTGCTTATGACAATCAAAGAAAACTAGTTTAGAAAGGTATTATTATAGATGATAAAAGTAATCAGTGTCCGTTTTCGGACGGGAGGAAAGATTTACTTCTTTGATCCTCTGGAGTTTGAAATTAAAAAAGGCCAGCACGTAATCGTGGAGACCGCAAGAGGTATGGAATACGGTCTTGTGGTAAGCGATATCCGTGAAGTAGAGGACGACCGCGTGGTTCAGCCCTTAAAACCGGTAATCCGTGTTGCCACACCGGCAGACGATAAGCAGAATGCGGAGAATCTTGAGAAGAAAAAAGAGGCATATGATATTTGCCTTGAGAAAATTCGCAAGCATGAGCTGGATATGAAGCTTGTGGATGCGGAGTATACATTTGATAACAACAAGGTATTGTTTTATTTTACGGCGGACGGACGAATTGACTTCCGTGAGCTGGTAAAAGACCTGGCGGCTGTTTTTAAAACCCGTATCGAATTGCGCCAGATCGGTGTTCGTGATGAAATTAAAATTATGGGTGGAATCGGCGTATGCGGACGTGTTTTATGCTGTCATTCCTACCTTTCCGAATTCGTTCCCGTATCCATTAAGATGGCAAAGGAGCAGAATTTATCTTTGAATCCTACTAAGATTTCGGGCGTTTGCGGTCGTTTGATGTGTTGCCTCAAAAATGAGGAAGAGACTTACGAGGAGTTGAACCGTAAGCTTCCCAACGTAGGTGATACCGTATCTACTGATGACGGATTAAAAGGTGAAGTGCACAGCGTTAACGTTCTTCGTCAGAGAATCAAGGTTTTGATTGAAGAGGGCGATGAGAAGGAACTGAAGGAATATCACGTAGACCAGCTTACTTTTAAGAAAAAGTATGTAAGCAAGGAGAAGTCTGATTTGTCGGCAGAAGAGTTGGCTGAATTAGAGAAATTAGAGCGTCAGGATGCGGAAGATGCCAAGAAGGATGGTACGGAAGATAAGCCTCAGCGACCTCATTTTGAGAAAAAGAAGCATGATAATCACCATGAGCGTAATGAGCGCCAGAATCATAAAAACCATGGTGCCCAGGAGAACAATATAGCTGAAAATGGCGGTAAAGAAGGCGAAAGAAAAGAGCATAAGCCTCACTTTGAGCCAAACAACGGCGAAGGAAATCAGGAAAGAAACGGAAAGCATCATCGTAACCGCAGAAACCGACACCATCGTCGTGACAGACAAGAAGGAAACAATGGCGGAAATGACAATTAATCTCAAAGAGAATGAAAGAATTGATTGTCTGCAGCGCAAGGGATATAAGATTATTCAGGATCCGCAGAAGTTTTGTTTCGGCATGGACGCGGTGCTTTTAGCGGATTTTGCCAAGGCAAAGCCCGAGGATAAGGTGTTGGATATCGGCACCGGAACGGGAATTATTCCGATTCTTATGGAAGCCCGGTATGAAGGAAGCAGTTATACTGCCTTAGAAATCCAGGAAGAAAGCGCCGAAATGGCAAGGCGTAGCGTTGCTCTCAATCATTTGGAAGACAAAATTACAATTGTGACCGGCGATATTAAGGAAGCAGAGACTTATTTTGAGGCTGCTTCCTTTGATGTTATCACCTGCAATCCTCCTTATATGATCGGACAGCACGGAATTGCCAATCCTGACGAACCGAAGGCGGTTGCAAGGCATGAAATCAAGTGTACGCTGGAAGATATTATTTCAAGAAGCGCAAGGTTACTGGTGCCCGGCGGTAAATTTTATATGGTGCACAGACCGTTTCGTCTGGCAGAAATTGTGACATGTATGTCGAAATATAAAATCGAGCCTAAGCGAATGTGCCTGGTGTACCCTTATGTGGATAAAGAGCCCAATATGGTGCTGATTGAAGGTGCCAGAGGCGGTAAATCCCGCATGACCGTGGAAAAGCCGATGATTGTGTATGAGAAACCCGGTGTATATACCCGGGAAATATACGAAATTTACGGAGAAAAGCCGGAAGAATAAGGTAGTTTCATTAAGTAAAGAAGATAAGAAGATTTTAAGTTTGGAATTTATTTAAACATTATACCGAAGAAAGGAGAAAGCAATGAGCGGAACTTTATATTTGTGTGCAACACCCATAGGAAATTTGGACGATATGACATTCCGCGTGCTGGATACCCTTCGCGAGGTGGATGTGATTGCGGCAGAAGATACCCGCAACAGCATCAAGCTTTTGAACCGTTTTGAAATTAAGACGCCTATGACAAGCTATCACGAATACAACAAGGTAGAGAAGGCTGAGAAACTGATTTCTATGCTTCAGGAAGGCAAGAACATCGCCTTGATTACCGATGCGGGAACACCGGCGATTTCGGACCCCGGAGAAGTACTTGTACAGATGTGTCATAAAAACGGTGTGCCCGTAACATCGTTGCCCGGCGCCTGTGCCTGCATTACGGCTCTTACTTTGTCGGGACTTTCTACGAGACGCTTTTGTTTTGAGGCTTTTTTGCCTGCGGATAAAAACGAGAGAAGAGATATTTTAGCGGATCTAAAAGAAGAAAGCCGGACAATTATCCTTTA
This sequence comes from Lachnospiraceae bacterium, assembly GCA_045590655.1. Lineage (GTDB taxonomy): Bacteria > Bacillota > Clostridia > Lachnospirales > Lachnospiraceae > UBA3766. The sequence continues at coordinate 13,757 of JAZNRI010000050.1, forward strand.
TGAGGCGCCCCATCATCTCAAAGCTACACTTGCAGAGCTGTATGATACTTTGGGTGAGCGTAAGATGACGTTGTGCAGAGAATTGACAAAGAAGTTTGAAACCATAATGCCGACAACTCTGTCGGAAGCGATTTCCTTTTATGAGGAAAATGAACCGAAGGGCGAGTATGTACTTGTGCTTGAGGGTAAAAGCTTAGAAGTTCGTAAGGAAGAGAAGCAGAAGGAATGGCAGCAGTTGTCCATTGAGGAGCATATGGCTTTTTATGAAGAGCAGGGAATTGACCGGAAAGAGGCAATGAAGAAGGTTGCTAAGGACCGAGGCTTGTCAAAAAGAGATGTTTATCAATATCTCTTGGAAAAGTAGTTGACAAAGTACAATGCAGATAATATACTCATAGCGTAATAGGGAAAATACATAGCAAAAATCCCGAAGTTTCTCAGCAAAGGAGTTACAGAAATGTTAGAAAAGATTACAGAAATTATTGTAGAACAGCTTAATATCACAGGTGTAGAAATTACAGAGGATACATCTTTAAAGGATGATTTAGGTGCAGACTCTCTTGACTTATTAGAGTTGGTTATGGCATTCGAATCAGAATACGGCGTTGAAATTCCTCCCGAGGATTTGGAAGGCGTTAATACTATAGGTGATATTATCGAATACATTTCTAAAAAAGAAGCAGAATAATTTTTACAATAACAAAAGAAACTCCATCGGTTGTGCCGGTGGAGTTTTTGTTTTAAAAAAATCATTAAAAGTGTTTTTGGTAGGAAAACATTACGAAAAATGCTTCTTGCCGTTTTCCTGGGTAAAATTCTTTCTGAAGTTCTGGTCGCGGTATACCTTGGGAGTACAGCCGGTCTCTTTCTTGAAAATACTTGTAAAATGGCTTTGCGAAGAGAAACATAAATGATTCGAAATCTCTTCGTATGAATATTCCGAGAATTTCAGCATGTTCTGTGCTGCCTCAATTCTTCGCGAACGAATGTAAGAACTGACAGAAGTGCCGGTTTCTTTCTTGAAAAGCTTGGAAAGATAGGTCTCGCTGATTCCTACATTCTCTGCGATGATTTTAACCGTTAAAGGTTTGTGAAGGTTATCGTAAATATAGTCGATGACGCGAACGATATTCTTGGAATAGATATTAATCTTCTTCATCTGTTTCATGCGCTTGCAATAGTCCACAGCCATTGTGTACTGTAATTTCTTCAGGCTTTCCGTAGTGGTACAGTGGTCAGCCTTCTGGATATAGTAGTCACTTAAGGAATATGCCATTTCGTGATCCATACCGCCTTCGATGCAGAAACGGGCAACCATTGCGGTGGAAATAATAAAATGATATAAAAGATTTCTGACAATATTGTCGGAAAGCACACCCTTACCTTGTAAGGCTTCTTTCTGGAATTTCTGCATTTCTTCTTCTACGGTCTCTAAATCCCCATTTTTTACAGCGTCGTAGAAGGACATTTCATTTTCAAATGAGCGGTATTCCACAACGGAATCTCTGGCAAGATAGAGTTTATGGTTAATCCCCTTGTCCTTTTGCTTTGTCATAGGCTCTCTCCTTGTGATTTCATTGTTTTCCCTTTTAACAGTCCGGACATAACGTCTGTGGATAGCCGATATGCAACCGGGTAACTTTAATTATAACAGAGTGCGGGAGAAAAACAAGGAAAAATGGCAGATTTTTTATATGAAAAAATATAAATGTAATATTGCTTTTCGGCCTGAAATTAGGTATGATTAAATTTGTTATTTGTAAATATTCAGCACCAAAGGCGCGATTTTGCGAATGCTGTTCTGAATATTTACAATGAATGTTGTTAGAGGAAGATATTAAGAAGAGACGGAGACGTATCATGCGAAGAATCGGTTTTGACAATGATAAATATTTGAAAATGCAGTCTGAGCGCATCAAAGAGCGTATTGCGGCCTTTGGTGGCAAGCTGTATCTGGAATTTGGCGGTAAGCTGTTTGATGACTATCATGCATCGAGAGTTCTGCCCGGATTTAAGCCTGACAGTAAAATTGACATGCTTGTACAGTTAAAGGACCAGGCTGAAATTGTAATTGTCATCAGTGCCGGTGATATCGAGAAGAACAAGGTGCGATCCGATATCGGTATCTCATATGACATGGACGTTTTGCGCCTGATTGATGCCTTCCGCGGTTACGGCTTGTATGTGGGCAGTGTGGTTTTAACCCAGTTTGCCGGCCAGTCCAGCGTTGTGGCGTATCAGAAGAAATTAGAGTCTCTCGGCTTAAAAGTATACCGTCACTATCATATCGAGGGCTATCCTTCCAATATCCCCCACATCGTCAGCGAAGAGGGCTACGGAAAGAATGATTACATTGAGACAAGCCGTTCTCTTGTAGTGATTACGGCACCCGGTCCCGGTAGCGGTAAAATGGCTACCTGCCTTTCTCAGATTTATCATGAGTATAAAAGAGGCATCAAGGCGGGTTATGCGAAATATGAAACTTTCCCCGTATGGAATCTGCCCTTGAAGCACCCCGTAAACTTAGCTTACGAGGCAGCAACCGCGGATTTGAATGATGTAAATATGATTGACCCCTTCCATTTGGAAGCTTATGGTGAGACCACCATCAATTATAACCGCGACGTGGAGATTTTCCCGGTTCTGAATGCAATGTTTGAAGAGATTATGGGCGAATCACCCTACAAGTCACCTACCGATATGGGTGTTAATATGGTTGGCTACGGCATTATAGATGACGAAGCTGTCAGTAAAGCGGCTAAGGAAGAAATTATCCGCAGATATTATGATGCCTTGTGTGCAAAACGCCAGGGAAATGCGGATGATGTCCAGGTGATGAAGATTGAGCTTCTTATGAAGCAGGCCGGCATTACCGTAGATGACCGTCCTGTTATCGGTGCGGCAAATGCCAGAGCGGAAGAAACGGGAGCACCTGCGGCAGCTATGGAATTACCGAGCGGTGAAATCATTACCGGTAAAACCAGTGAGCTTTTGGGAGCATCTTCGGCATTGCTTTTAAATGCATTAAAGAAGTTGGCAGGCTTGGAAGATGAGTTGCATATGATTGCGCCCACCGTTATTGAGCCGATCCAGAAGTTGAAAATTAAGCATCTTGGTAACGCAAATCCGAGACTTCATACCGATGAAGTGCTGATTGCTTTATCCATTTGCGCGGCAACGGATGAGAAGGCAAAGCGTGCTATGGAGCAGTTGCCGAATTTACGTGGTTCCGAAGTGCACTCCAGTGTCATTTTATCCCAGGTGGACAAAAACATATTCCGCAAGCTTGGTATCAATCTGACCTGCGAGCCGGTGTATCAGACTAAGAAGTTGTATCATAAATAGTGAATATGATATGCGAATATTAAGAGAAAATTCAAGTGGTTTTGCCGATGTATAATAACGTCGGTAAAACCTTTTTCATTTGAAAAAGATACAAATGAAAATTGTAGTATAAATAAGGGTAAGAGTTGTGATAAAAATTTGATGATTTGATGATAAAATTATGTTTAAATTGTGAGAAAAGTGTGATAAAATAAATTCCGTAAGTGTAAACTTTTACAAAAGGAGGAATTATAATATGCAGTTTGAAATTAAAGGTGCACCGTTTCCCGTTGTTGTTATGAATCTCGCAGGTGGCGAGACAGTTAAGTGCCAGAGCGGCGCTATGTGCTGGATGTCACCCAACATGAAGATGGAAACAAAGAGTGGCGGAATCGGTAAAATGCTTGGTAAGGCATTTACAGGCGAATCTATGTTTGAAAACAACTATACCGCACAGGGTGGCGCAGGTATGATCGCATTCGGTTCAGGCGTTCCCGGAAATATCCTTGCAGTTGATGTATCAGGCGGCAAGAATATTATCGCACAGAAGAGATCTTTCCTTGCATCTGAAATGGGCGTTAATGTAGAAGTTCATTTCCAGAAGAAGATTGGTGCAGGTTTAGTTGGCGGTGAAGGCTTTATTATGCAGAAGTTCTCAGGTCAGGGTTATGTTTTCCTTGAAGTAGACGGAAGCACAGTTGAATATGAATTACAGCCCGGCCAGACTATGGTAGTTGATACCGGAAGTCTTGCAGCTATGGAAGGAACCGTTAAAATGGATACTCAGTCTGTTGGCGGCGGTCTTGGAAATAAGATGTTTGGTGGAGAAGGCTTCTTCAACACAGTACTTACAGGTCCCGGACGTATTTGGTTACAGACCATGCCTGTTTCAAGTCTTGCAAGCGCATTGACACCTTACTTACCTACAGGCAGATAAGTAAAGCTGGCAAGCAAAAAGAAAGCAGCTGCGAAGCACGGCAGATGCGTAGCGGCCGGATTTTACAGTTGCAACGTATACATATGAATTTTAAGCCATCGGCTATGCGCCGGTGGCTTTTTAATTTGCGGTTTACTCTTGTGTCTCAAATCATAATGCGATAAAATAAAAGTCTGACAATAGTGTTAAAAAAGTAATCTAATAAGATTCAACAGATAAAAGTATGGCAGAAGAACAGGGGTGTTTTTATGGAGAAGAAGGCAAGAAGCAGTATATATAAAATGATACCGGCGATGGCAATCGTGCCTTTGATGCTTTTTGGTTTGCTGGTACTAATTATTTGTTCCCTGCGTTTTAACGGGGTTATGCATGAGAAAGTAGAGGACGAGCTTAAGAATATTGCGGCATCCGTCGCGGCTACCTATGATACGGTTTACCCCGGGGAATACCGTTATGAGACGGCGGATAATATTGCCTTTTATTATAAGGGTGATGAAGAAATTACCGGTGATTTTACAATTATCGATAGTTTGAAAGAGGCTACAGGTGCGGAGATTACCATCTTTTATAAAGATGTCAGAATGCTGACCACCATCAAAGATGCGGAGGGGCAGCGTTTAATAGGTAGCGGTGTAAGTACCATTGTATGCCGTGACGTTTTGGATTTGAAAACAGCGAAATTTTATGATGAAGTAAACATCGGAAACAAGGCGTATTGTGCTTATTATATGCCCCTTCTTACCGAAAACGGCGGTTGTATCGGTATGATTGCGGTGGCCAAACCGGCAGAAATTATTAAGGATATGGTTTTTAAGGCGGTTATTCCCATTGCTTTCGTGATTGTGGCAGGTATGCTTGTAGTGGGCTTTATTTCTTTCCGCTATTCGAAAAATCTTGCCATAGCCATCGGTAATTTGCAGAAGGCCCTGGCAAATGTAGCAAAGGGCGAGTTGTCCAAGGAACCCCATCCTACGGTTATGGGGCGTAACGATGAGATTTCCGATATGGGTAAATCTATCATTGCCATGCAGAAGTCTCTTCACGTGCTGATAGAAAGAGATGCATTGACGGAGCTTTATAACCGCAGATGCGCGAATCAGCGTCTTAAGAAAATTATGTCCAAGGCAGAGGCTACGGGAACCCGTTTCTGCATCGCTTTGGGCGATATTGACTTTTTTAAGAAGGTTAACGATACCTATGGACATGAGGTGGGTGACAAGGTGCTTGTGGCGGTCGCTAAGGCTATGAAAGCATCCATGACAGGCAAAGGTTTTGCGTCCCGCTGGGGTGGCGAGGAATTTCTGATTGTGTTTGATGAGACGGAATATGAGGCAGGTCTCGAGAAAATCAAGGCTGTGCTTGATAATGTTCGTAAGTTACAGATTCCGGACGAGCGTTTTGAAGATCCGATTCAGGTTACCATGACCTTTGGTCTTACCCCGGGCGGTGCGGAAGATGATATGGACCAGTTGCTTCGTCTTGCGGATGAGAGATTATACAAGGGTAAAACCGGCGGACGTAATCAGATTGTGGGAGAGCCTGTGGTGCCCAAAAAGAAGAGAACATCTGAAGTGCAGGTGTAATGGCGGATTTGGAGAAACGATATGAATAATAAAAGAGTAAACAATGGCATTACGGAAGTGCTTTATGAAGATAATGCATACGCAAAAGAGTGTGTCGCCAAGGTTTTAGAATGTAGGGAAGTTGTCCGGCAAACAGATGGAAAAGAAGAAAAATTTTACGGAATTGTATTAGACAGGACTATGTTTTTTCCGGAAGGCGGAGGACAACCGGCGGATGAGGGCGTGTTTTGCATTGTGAAGGGCAGTAAAGAGGATTTATCTTCCCTGGAAATCGTAAAAGAATTGCCCGTGGCAGATGTTCAGAAAGAGGACGGGGTTATTTTACACTATGTAAAAGAGCCCTTGGTAGCAGGAACGGAAGTGCTGGCGAAACTGGATTTTGCCCTGCGTTATGAAAGAATGCAGAATCATTCCGGGGAGCATTTGTTCTGCGGACTGATTCATAAGTTATACGGCTATGAAAACGTAGGTTTTCACATGTCCAAGGATTGTGTCACCGTGGATGTAAACGGAAGTTTATCTGCGGAGGATTTTGCTAAATTAGAGAGACTTGCCAACGAAGGCGTGGATGCCAATGTGGAAATTACGGCAGTATATCCTGATAACCCCGATGAACTGGAGTATCGTAGCAAGTTAGAGCTTACGGAGGATATTCGCGTTGTATTGATTGAAGATTATGATGCTTGTGCCTGTTGCGCACCCCACGTGCAGCGCACGGGAGAAATCGGCCTGATTAAGGTGATGGATTTTATGAGTCACAGAGGCGGTACCCGTTTTACATTGAAGTGCGGTAAATGGGCGCGGGAAGACTATGGCATTTTACACGAAGAAATAACTCAAATGATGCGTCTTTTCTCGGCAAAGCGTGAGGAATGTCACTTGGCGGCAGCAAGGGTAAGCGAACAGTTAAAAGACCAGCACGAGACCATTACCGCATTAAAAAGACAGATTACGGCTTTGCATTTGGATAAAATGCACGAGGCGGTGCGTAATCACCCCGACAAGACTGTACATATGATTTTTGATGAGGCCTTGGATGAGGTACAGATGCGTACGCTGATTAACGAAGGTGTTACCGTTGTGCCCGGGCTTGTGGCCGGTTTTATGGGGAAAGACGGAGTAGGCTATCGTTATATCATCGGTAAAAATGAGACCGTGGAAGAACCGGACTTGCGTGCATTTGCCAAGGATATGAATACAGCATTAAACGGCAGAGGCGGCGGTTCCGTGAAGATGATTCAGGGCAGTGTTGCGGCAGGTCGTGAAGAGATAGAGGCATTTTTACAGGGAATTAGCAAGTAAAAGGTGTGCCGGTGAAGCTTTTTTAAGAAAAGTGAAAGAGAGATTTAAAAATAAATTTAACCCAAAAGAGAAGTGAAAACGGAGTATATTATGTTCAGGAACAGAATTTTTCGGATTGTATGTTTTATTATTTTTATAATGATAACCGCTGTTGTGATTTTATTGGAAAAGGTGGATAACGGCGCATATTCTGCGGACGCGGTGGCAATAAAAGCACTGGAGAGCAGTAAATACGTTACCGTGGAAGAGACGGCAAATTATATTGCGTTTGAGCCGGCGGGAGAATTTTATAATAAGGGTATTATCTTTTATCCCGGCGGAAGCGTGGAGCCTGAGGCGTACGCACCCCTTATGCACGCGGTAGCAGAAGAAGGGTATCTTTGTGTTATTGTGAAAATGCCTTTGAAACTGGCAGTTCTGGATGCGGATAAGGCGGATGCCGTGCGTAAGGATTACCCGAAGGTGGCAGACTGGTATCTGGCCGGTCATTCCCTGGGTGGCGCTATGGCATCAACCTATGCCCATGAAAATGCCGGCGGACTTCGCGGCGTGATTCTGTTGGCTGCCTATTCCACGGAAGATTTGACGAAGGATAATCTGGAAGTGTTAAGTATTTACGGTTCCATGGACTGCGTTTTGAATATGGAGAACTATGAAGCCTATAGAAGCAATCTTCCCACCGATATGACAGAACTGGTGATCAATGGCGGTAATCACGGCAATTTCGGTAATTACGGTGCCCAGAGAGGTGATGGTGTTGCCAAATTGTCTGCAGAGGAGCAGCAGGCTGCCACGGTGGAAGCAATTTGTGAATTGTTGGAATAGTTTGCAAATAAGCCGGGCCGGCAAATTGCCATGTTGACCTGCATAAATAAAGTATGACTTCTTTCAAGAAGTCTGAAAGATGTGTAAGAAATGAGTAACAGACAAAAAGGTATTCTCTGTATTATCGGCTGTGCCTTCTGCTTTGCATTGATGAATTTGTTCGTGAATCTGGCAGGAGATGTGCCCGTGATACAGAAGGCGTTTTTCCGCAATGCGGTGGCGCTGATTTTTTCCGGAATTGTATTATTTAAAAACACTACGAAAGAAGAGAGAAAAGTAACCAAGGATAATTTTTGGTTACTCTTTTTGCGTTCCCTTGCAGGCGGAATCGGCTTTGTCTGCAACTTTTACGCCGTGGACCATATGAATATTTCCGATGCGTCCATGTTAAATAAGCTGGCACCCTTCTTTGTCATTATTTTTTCGGCGATTTTCCTGAAAGAAAAGGCGAACTGGTTCCAGTGGCTTTCAGTAGTACTGGCTTTTGTAGGAAGCCTTTTTATCGTAAAACCCACTTTTGGCATGGAAGTCATTCCTGCGGTAGCGGGCCTAATTGGTGGCCTGGGCGCAGGCATTGCATACACCTGTGTGCGTAAATTGGGTCAAAAAGGTACGAAAAGCACGTTTATCGTGTTCTTCTTCTCGGCATTTACCAGCGTGATTCTGGCGCCGATTGTAATTTTTAATTATCAGCCCATGGAATGGTGGCAGTGGGGATTCCTGATTCTTACCGGACTTGCGGCTTCCGGCGGGCAGTTTTGCGTGACGGCGGCATATACTTATGCGCCCGCAAAGGAGATATCCGTATATGATTATTCCCAGGTAATTTTTGCGGCGATTCTTGGATTCTTCTTCTTAAATCAGGTGCCGGACGTATTCAGTATTATCGGTTATGCGATTATTATTGTGGTTGCCATTGCTATGTATCTGAAGCAGAAATAAGGGTTTTTCACGCAAGCGCAGTGGTAAGAAATATAAAAAAGGTCCGGAAAAAGGATAAAATTTTCAGAAAATAGCAGAATTTTAATACAAAAAGAGTGCAATTTATAACGGATTAAGTTATAATGATTGTGTATAGGTGTTTAAAGGGGATAACACTTACAACGCGGGAGGCCATATGAATTATATTTATCATTATGATTTGGCGGCAATTCTCATATGTATTATCGTGGGGGGATTATTCTATTCCAAGAAGCATTTTCCCAGCAAATCAAATAGGCTGTTCTTAACAATCGGGGCATTGATTATCACTGCCTCTGTTTTCGATGTCATTTCGGTTTATACATTGTCTCATATTTATACGGTTCCTCTTTGGTTTAATTACCTGGTGAACTGTACATTTTTCTTGGCATTCAACTGTACCTACATAGTTTATTTTATATATATTCTTTTGATTACGGAAAGAAACAAGGAACCTTATGGTAAAGTTGTAAAAATAATCAACTCTGTTGTTCTTCTTTACATTAATTTTGTAATTTTAACAACGCCCTGGTTGAAGTTAATCTTTTATTTTGAAGACAATGTATATCATCACGGTTCCTTGCATATCAGCCTTTACGTGGTTGCGTTTATTATGTTGGGCGGATGTATTTTTACTATTTTGACTTCCAAACGTAAAATTAACAATATGCATCTTATTACCACTTGTGTCATTGCAGTGATTTCAATTGTTGCAATTTTGGTTCAGTTTGTTTGGAATGAGTTGTTGCTGGTTAATTTCGTGGCGTCGCTTTTGTTCTTTATGTTGTTCCATTCTTTGCAGAACCCGGATGAGTATCTGGATAAGGAATTGGATATTTTTAACATGAAGGCCTTTTTACAGAAGATTGTCAATCTTTCCGGTAAAAAACGCGGTTTTACCGTTCTTGCTTTTGAAATCGAAGGATTTCAGTTTGTAGACCAATTCATGGGTGTGGAAAGCGGTAATGACTTGCTTGCTGTTGTAGTGAAAGATTGCCTGAAAGAACTAAAGGGTGACTTGTATCATCTTGACGGAACTAAATTCGCATATATTTTTGATAAAAACAGCAAAGACATTGAAGAGTATGCAGACTGGTTAAAATGGCGTTTTGTTACGGCGTTCCGCGTAAACAGGGTTGCCGTAAACTTATCACTCCGCTTATGTACGGTGGATTTCCCTGAAGTAGCATCTACCCGCGAAGAAATGTTAAATGCCATTACTTCAACGCTTGAACAGGCGAAAGAAGAGAATTGCTATGATGTAATTGAGGCAACAAAGGAAGCTATCGAGAAACACCAGAGAAGTGCAATTATCAGCCATATTTTAAAAGGTGCGGTGCGAAATAAGAGCTTTGATGTTTATTTCCAGCCTATATACTCTTTTGAAGATCAGGCATTCAGCGCGGCAGAGGCCCTTGTAAGACTTCAGGATCCGGAACTTGGTTTTATTCCACCCGATGAATTCATTCCCATTGCAGAGCAAAGCGGCTTAATTCTTGAGGTTGGAGATATCGTATTCCATAAGGTTTGCGAATTTTTACAGTCCAGCGAGGTGACCGACTTGGGCATCCGTTATGTGGAAGTGAATCTGTCTATGGTGCAGTGTATGCAGGAAGACTTACATAAACATTTGAAGGCCATTATGGACCGCTACGAGATTCCTTACAATATGATTGATTTCGAAGTGACAGAGACCTTTTCGACTTCGGATAATCGAATTCTTATGAACAATATGTCTAACCTGATTGATTCCGGCTGTACTTTCGCAGTGGATGATTACGGTACAGGGTTCTCGAATGCGGATTATTTGATTGAGTTTCCTTTTGACCTGGTAAAGATTGATAAAAGCGTGGTCTGGTCTGCGACTGACAACGAAAAGGCAATGAAGGTGTTGGAACATACGGCAGCTATGATTAGAAGTCTTGGTCTTAAAATCGTGGCAGAGGGTGTGGAAACCTTCGAGCAGGTGCTTATGCTTCGCAGTATGAGGTGTGAATTCTTACAGGGATACTATTTCTCGAAACCGCTTCCGCCTGACCAATACATTGAGTTCCTGCGTAATGCGGAAGTCTGCATTAAAGAAAAGCTGACAGACCGTTTGGCGATGCTGTCATAATTGCAAAGGATAATAGAAATGATTAGAAAATTTGATACCAAAGTACAGGTTTTAAAATACAAGGTACTGCGCGAAGTGGCTAAAAGAGCCTGGGAGGGGAATTTAGAAAATGCAGCTTTTGAAATTCCCAAAGCGATTGTTCCGGGACGTGAGCCGACCATGCGCTGTTGCGTGTACAAAGAAAGAGCGGTTTTGGGCGAGAGCGTGAAAATCGCCATGAATACCACAATGGACGGAAAAGGGTACAAAAAAATCGTTCAGGTAATCGACATTGCCTGTGATGAGTGCCCCGTAGGCGGGTATGAAGTAACCAATGCCTGCCGAGGCTGTATTGCCCACCGTTGCGGAGATGTGTGTCCCCGCGATGCCATTACCTATGACGAGCACCAGAACGCCCACATTGATAAGAGCAAATGTATCGAGTGCGGGAAATGTGCACAGGTTTGTCCTTACAGTGCCATCAAGCACAATGTCCGTCCCTGTCAGAATGCTTGTAAGGTCAAGGCAATCAGTATGGACGAGAATCAGGCAGCTTTGATTGATGAGGAGAAATGTATCTCCTGCGGTGCCTGCGTATACCAGTGCCCCTTCGGCGCCATTACAGACGCATCTTTTATCTTGGATGCCATCGAACTGATTAAGAACAGCGATAATAATAAAAATTATAAAGTATATGCTTTGGTAGCACCCTCCATTGCCAGCCAGTTTAAATATGCGAAACTTGGCCAGGTGGTAACGGGACTTCGCGAAATGGGCTTCCATAATGTGGTTGAGGTTGCTTTGGGCGCAGATATGGTAGCGGATTCGGAAGCGAAAGAATTAGTGGAGAAAGGATTTCTTACAAGTTCCTGTTGTCCTGCGTTTGTGCAGTACATCAAGACGCAGTTCCCTGATATGGTGAAGCATATTTCACACAACGATTCGCCTATGGTTGCGTTAAGCAAGGTACTAAAAGATAAGCATCCGGATTGTAAAATTGTCTTCATCGGGCCCTGTACCGCAAAGAAGACCGAATTCCAGCAGGAAAGCATCAGGCCATACGTGGATTGTGTAATTACTTTTGAAGAATTGCAGGCCTTATTTGACAGTAAGGATATTGATATTACAACCCTGGAAGAAGGGCATATGTATTTTGCTTCCTACTTCGGCAGAATTTTTGCAAGAAGCGGTGGTTTGACCGAGGCTGTGGAAGAGGCCATCAAGGAGCAGGGAGTGACGGATTTTGAGTTGCGTCCCGTGGTTTGTAACGGTATTGCGGAATGCAAGATGACGTTGCTTAAGGCCAATAAAGGCATAGATGTGGGGAATTTTATCGAAGGTATGGCCTGTGTGGGCGGTTGCGTTAACGGTGCGGGTTGTCTTACCCACAGCGAGCGTAACAAGTTGGAAGTAGATAAGAGCGGTAATGAGGCGCTTGAAAAATCCATTTCCAATGTACTGAAGATTTTGCAGTAAAATTTTATAAATAAAGGGAAAAACATATAAAAACGGAGGTTACATATGGCAAAAATGGATTTATCAATTAAGAAGAACGCAGATATCAGCCGTAACAAGACGGCTTTAATCTGTATGACAGTTACAACACTACTGTTAGCGGCAGCGTATTTTCTTGAGGTGTTAAAAGAGGCAAGAGAGTTAGGAGATTATTTTATCTTATTGGCAACCTGTATTGTTCCCCCCATTATTGCGTGGGTGATGTATATTCTTAAGAAAGATAATGCAATTATCCGCTATGTTTTGAGCGTGGGATTTTTGGTATTTTATACTTATTTACTGTTTACATCAACTTCAGCACTGGCATTTTGCTACATTGGCGTTGTTTTTGTAATATTGACGGTTTATGTGGATTTGAAGCTTAGCATCATTATGGGTGTGTATTCTTTTATCTTAAATGTTGTTATTGTTGTAAAGAATGCATTGGACGGCGGATTGTCTGCGGATGAGCTTGCGAATGCTGAGATTGTAATTGCGTTTGTTATTTTCTTAAGTGTATTTGGCATTGTGTCCATCAGCAAAGTAGCACAAATCGGCAAAGAGACTGCAGCGAAAGCAGATCTGCAGAGAGATCAGTCTGAGAAATTGCTTCAGACTACTATGGAAGTTGCAACTTCCATTACAGAGAATATCCAGATGGCAGCAGGTGAAAGCGAAACGCTTGGTAAGGCAATCGAAGCAACCAAGTATGCTATGGAAGATTTGTCAGGCGGTGCAGGCGATACGGCAGCAGCCATTGCGGAACAGCAGTGCAGCACCGAAGAAATCGACGGCTATATCAAAGGCGTTGGCGCTTCTACCGATGAAATCGTTACAGAAATAGGAAACACCGAGGAAAGCATCAGTGTTGCTGACGGCGTAATGAACGAATTGCTTGAGCAGGTAAAAGTATCTGAAGAAAAGGGTGCTTTGGTAGCGAAGGAAATGGATGAGTTAAAAGAATACGCTGACAAAATGGTTACCATTGTTAACTTAATCAGTAAGGTGGCAAGGCAGACTTCCATGTTGGCATTGAATGCAAGTATTGAGGCTGCAAGAGCCGGTGAAGCAGGTAAGGGCTTTGCGGTAGTAGCAGGTGAGATTTCCGACTTGGCATCACAGACCAATCATGCAACCGATGATATCAATAACTTAATCGCTAATGTAGGCAAATCTTTGGATGAAGTGGTTGTAGCGGTAGAGGAATTACTTGCAAGCAATCAGAATCAGAATGAATTCGTTGGCCAGACGGCAGAACACTTCCGAGAAATCGGAAACAGTGCCCGTAAGATTTCCGAGCAGGCTGTTCAGTTAAAAGAAGCGGTAGAGTCAGCATCTGCAGCAAATTCAGCCGTTGTGGAAAGTATCCAGAATGTGTCTGCGGTAACGGAAGAAGTGAGTGCGAGTGCAATTGCTACTTTGGAAAGTTGCGACCAGAACCAGGAAAGCATTCAGAAACTTGCGGAGATTATGGAAAGCTTGCGCGAAGAAGCTGCAAGATTACAGCAGTAAGATTTTTATAAATGAATATGAAATAACTGATAAAAGGACTTCGGCATATTGCCGGAGTCTTTTTTCATAATAATTCCAACAGTTGCTACGGGATTTTATTTTGTGTATAATAATAGGGTATGCGCATTTTATGGTGGATAAAAGAATGCGCCTTGAATTTTTGCGAATGAGGTGTTTTATGAAAAGAGAGCGTTTGGGAAGCCGTCTCGGCTTTATCCTGTTAAGTGCCGGATGCGCAATCGGCATTGGTAATGTATGGAAATTTCCTTATATGGTAGGACAAAATGGTGGCGGTGCCTTTGTTTTGATTTATTTGTTTTTCCTGATTGTAATGGGTGTTCCCGCATTGACGGTGGAATTTTCTTTGGGCCGCGCAAGCCAGAAGAGCCCCGTTAAAATTTACAAGGAACTTACTCCCGGTAAAAAGGTGTGGAATATTCACGGTTATATGGCGATGGCCGGAAACTATATTCTTATGATGTTTTATACCTGCGTAACAGGTTGGATGTTACAGTATTTTGTGAAAACTGCCGCAGGCGAGTTTGAAGGCGCGGATGCGGCCGGTGTTTCGGCGATTTTTAACGGAATGCTTGGCAAACCCGTACCTATGATTCTTTTTACCTTTGCCGTAATTATTGTTTGCTTCGGCATTAATTCAATCGGTGTGCAAAAAGGTCTCGAGCGCGTAACCAAATATATGATGATTGCCCTGCTGGTAATTATGGTGGCCCTGGCAATCAACAGTATTTTCTTAGAGGGCGGTGCAGAAGGACTTAAGTTCTATCTTGTGCCTGATTTTGGAAGAATGCAGGAAGTCGGTATCGGTAAGGTGATTGTGGCTGCAATGACACAGGCTTTCTTTACTTTGAGTCTCGGTATCGGTTCCATGGCGATTTTCGGCAGTTACCTGGACAAGGAACGCAGTCTTATGGGTGAGGCCGTAAATGTAGCGGTTTTGGATACTTTTGTGGCTTTTGTATCGGGCCTCATTATGTTCCCGGCCTGTATGGCATACGGTGTAGACGTAAACGCAGGACCGCCTTTGATTTTTGAGACTTTGCCCAATATTTTTAACCATTTGCCTATGGGACGTCTTTGGGGAAGTTTGTTCTTTGTATTTATGAGTTTTGCGGCATTGTCTACCGTGCTTGCCGTATTTGAAAATATCATTTCCTGTACGATGGACGTGACCGGCTGGAGCCGTAAAAAGACCTGTATTATCAATGCATTTGCTATGATGGTGCTGGTTCTTCCCTGTATCTTCGGCTATAGTATCTGGTCAGGATTCCATCCCTTGGGCGGTACTTCAACCGTGCTTGATTTGGAAGACTTGATCGTAAGTAATATTTTATTGCCTGTAGGTACTTTGATTTATGTTTTATACTGTACCACACGTTTTGGCTGGGGCTGGGATAAGTTTGAAGCAGAAGCCAATGCCGGCAAAGGTCTTAAGGTGAAGAAATGGATGCGTCCGTATATGACATTTGTGTTGCCGGTGATGATTCTCATTTTATTTATTTTCTCAATGATTGATGTGTTTGTGTAAAAGAAAACATGAAGTTGTTGTGGTAAAAGAAATAAAGCTATAAGTGTAAAATAAAGATGTGTGTTAAAATAGAAGCGGAGGTTTGTGGATTTGTTTGCGAGGGGGATTCGTTATGAAACAATTCAGCAGAGAGCACGAAGGTGCATATGAAATTGCACATCCGGAAAACGGAAGAGAAATAGACGCTATGTCGAAAGAAGAACTCTATCACAGAGTTTATCATGATACGATTACGGGGCACTACAATTGGAATTATATGTGGAGCAAGCTTGACCGCAGACATATTCCGGCTGAGTTTGAGTATTGCTTCGTTCATTTCGATATCAAGGATTTCGGAATGATTAACGAGGTGTACGGGCACGACAACGGAAATGACCTTCTAAAACTGGTTTGTGAGCAGATGTCAAAAGAAACAGATTGGGTTTATCATTCCGTTCGTTGCGACAATGATAATTTTGCGATGATGACCAAGGCTATGCCCAAGGAAGTGTTGCTTGAGAAACTTCAGATGTTCTTTGACCGGATTTCGATACTGCCTTGTGACGAAAGCTTTCGTGTATATTACCGTTGCGGAGTTGTGACGGCAGAAGATTCCCTTTCCAAAAACGACCGCGTGGCGGACTGGGCGAAGTTTGCCCAAAGACTGGGTAAAAAGAGGGATTGTACGGAAATTCACTTTTATACCGGTGAAATGTATGAAAAAATGAAGCAGGGTAAGTATTATCTCACCTACCTGGATCAGGCGATAAAAAATGATGAATTTCTGGTTTATCTGCAACCGAAATATGATATTCATACGGAAACTATTGTGGGTGCGGAGGCTTTGGTTCGTTGGAATTATAAGCACGAAAAACTGATTTTCCCCGGAGAATTTATCCCTGTATTTGAGGAAAACAGTGTAATCGGTAAAGTGGACCAGGTTGTTCTGGAGAAAACCTGTAAATTGTTAGGGGATATGAAAGAAGAAGGCTTGCCCTTATATCCTGTATCCGTCAACCTTTCCAGAAGAAGAATGGAAAATAAGCATCTTTTGGAACAACTGGTAGGATGTGTGGACAAGTATGACATTTCTCACGATTTGATTGAATTTGAATTAACGGAAAGTGCAGTATACGAGGGCGAGGAAGAAATGTTCCATTTATTAAGGGAACTGCGTAACCTTGGATTCAAGATATCTATGGATGATTTCGGAACCGGTTATTCTTCCTTAAGTCTTTTATTAAATATGCCTTTGGATACGCTTAAAATCGATAAGTGTTTCGTGGATTGCATCGATGCAGATCACGAAGAGAAGAAGGAATGTAAATTGATTAAGGCAATTATATCTATGGCGAAGGATTTGAGTCTGTGTTGTCTTGCGGAAGGCGTAGAGAAAAAGGAACAGGTAGAGTATTTGCGTAAAATCGACTGCGATAAAATTCAGGGCTACTATTACAGCAAGCCTCTTCCCGGCGAGGAGTATGTTCGTATGATTCGTGAAAGTAAATAAAGACCGGTTTATAATTAAAACGTCCCTGGTTTAAAAGGAGCATTATGAAAGCAATTTTATTTGATATGGACAGAACACTTCTGCCTATGGACGAAGAACTTTTTATTAAAACTTATTTTGGCGGGCTGGCGCGCAAATTATGCCCCCTGGGTGTGGAAAAAGAGCCCTTGATTGCAACAATTTGGAAGGCCACCTGCGGTATGATCCAAAATGACGGCAGTCACACCAACTACGAAGTATTTTGGCAGGTGTTTGCGAAGGAATTAAACGTGGACGCGACCGCTTTTATCGAGGCGTCAGATGCCTTTTACCAAAAAGAATTTTATGATGTAAAAGCAGTGACCGCAGAGAATCCTTTGGCTATGGAAGCGGTAAAAGCGGCGAGGGAAGTCGCTGATTATGTGGTGCTGGCATCACAGCCGATTTTCCCTATGGCGGCACAGCTTGCAAGGGCATCTTTCGTAGGCTTGAAAGAAGAGGATTTTGACTTAATTACAGCCTATGAAACCGAAAGTTATGCCAAGCCCAATCCAAAGTATTATGAGTCGATTTGCAAGCGTTTGGGCGTGGAACCCAAGGATTGCTTAATGATTGGCAATGATGAGAAAGAAGATATGTATGCAGCGTCTCAGGCAGGGTTAAACTGTTATTTGGTGACGGATTATATTAACGCAAGGGAAGAATATCCTTGGGAAGGACCGCGGGGGACATTTAAGGATATGATTGCGATGTTGAAGAATTCAGATTCAATCAGCGGGTACTGGGGAACCGCCGGTACTTAGGTTCTGTTTTTTAGAACCTTATGTACCGTTGTGTGTGACACGTAGCGAGAGCGTGCCCGCGTTGAATTGTTTATTTGTATCGTCCTTATATTAACAGAAAGGAGGTATCCCATGAAAATTAGCATGCCACAGGCGGTAAAAGAGATTATCGCAACGTTACAACAGAATAATTTTGAAGCGTATGCCGTGGGCGGTTGTGTCAGGGATTCGATTCTTGGAAGAGAGCCCAACGATTGGGATATTACAACCTCCGCATCACCGGAAGAAGTGAAGGCGCTGTTTCGTCGCACCATTGATACGGGAATTGAGCACGGTACCGTAACCATTATGATTGACAAAGTGGGTTATGAAGTCACCACTTATCGCATTGATGGTAAGTATGAGGACGGCAGACATCCGACGGAAGTTACTTTTACAAGGAATCTGAAAGAAGACCTGCTTCGCAGGGATTTTACCATCAATGCCATGGCGTATAACGATACGGACGGGCTGGTGGATATTTTTGGCGGTTTGGAAGATATAGAGCGTAAGGTAATTCGTTGCGTAGGCGACCCGAGAGCGCGTTTTACGGAGGACGCCCTGCGTCTGATGCGTGCGGTGCGTTTTGCGGCGCAGCTTGGCTATACGATTGAAGAAGAAACCCGCGAGGCAATGAAGGAAATTGCCGGAAATCTTAAGAAAATCAGTGCGGAGCGTATCCAGGTGGAATTGGTAAAAACCTTGGTTTCGCCCAATCCTTTTATGATGAAAGATGCCTATGAATTAGGACTTACGAAATATTTTATGCCGGAGTTTGATTTGGCAATGGAGACCGAGCAGCATAACCGTCACCACATGTATACGGTGGGCGAGCATTCCCTGGTTGCCACCGGGCATATCCGGGAGGATAAGGTGTTGCGACTTACCATGCTGATGCACGACTTTGGGAAACCCTTATGTATTACGACGGACGAAGAAGGAATTGACCATTATTACGGGCACCCCGCGAAGTCAGAAGAGATGGCGGAAGAAATCCTTCACCGATTGAAATTCGACAATGACACCATTCGTAAGGTGTGCATTCTGATTCGCCATCATGATGAAAGAATTGTGCCGGGATTGAAGTATATGCGTCGTGCAATGGCGCGCATTGGCGAAGAGGCATTTCCTGAATTGTTCGAAGTGCAGGAAGCAGACATTTCTGCCCAGAGCAATTATAAAAGAGATACAAAACTTGCCAACCTGGAGGCAAACCGCAAGGATTACGAAGAAATCTGCGCGAAGAGTCAATGTGTATCCAAGGCGACTTTGGCGGTGAGCGGCAAGGATTTGATTGCCTGCGGCATGAAGCCCGGCAAGGAAATCGGCGCAGTTTTGGACGCCATGTTACAAGAAGTAATAGAGTCCCCGGAGCACAATGAGAAAGAATATCTTTTAAAGAAATTCCTGCCCTGATTTTAACATACTTTTCCAAGGGCATTCATACAATATCATAGCGGAAGAAGCGAAGGACCTTTTTGTAAGGTTTCTGTAATTTCGTATGTTGTGAGTATGAAGCCTAAGGAGGAAGATAAAATGAATGACAGGGCCATCACCCTTTTGGAAAACTATGACTTTACGGTATTAAAAAGTCAAAAGGTAAGAGGCGCTTTTGTGTGCGAGACCGACAAGGGCCTTAAAATTATGAAAGAGTACCAGGCGCCGGTGTCTAAGCTTGGGATGATGGACGTATTGTTGCAGGCTGTGGCAGGCAAGGCAGCAGTCTTTGTGGATACTCTTGTGCCGGATAAAGAGGGGAATTTCATATCCTACGACAGAGAAGGTATGGGCTATGTGGTCAAGGACTATCAAGAGGGAAGAGAGTGTTCCCCTAAGGATGTGGAAGATTTGAAGCTTGCCATGCATTCCCTTGCGCTTCTTCACGAGGAGCTTTTCTATCCGGAAGAGGATTTGCCGGAGGGCTTACATAGATTCGATTTGGAAGCGGATGTGGAGCGTCAGAATAAAGGTCTTAAAAAGATTCGTTCTTTTATCCGCGGGCGCGGGCGCAAGACGGAGTTTGAGCTGGCACTTTTGGATGCTTATAATGTGTTTCTTTCTCAGGCACTTAAGGTTGAGGAACGGATCAAAGAAGAGGATTTTGGCGGTCTCTACGGTGAGATTGAGGCGAAACGGCAGTTTGCCCATGGCGATTATCAGTATCACAATGTTTTGTTCGGAAAAGAGCAGGCGGCAGTGATTAATTTCGAAAAGTGCCAGTGGGACAGCAGAGTGCGGGACGTTGCGCTTTTTATGCGTAAAACCCTGGAGAAGGCGGACTGGGACGTGGCTCTTGGCGCGAAACTTCTGGAAGAATACGAGGCGGTAAATCCCCTTAGTGACAGCGAGAAACGGCAGTTATTTTACCGTCTGGCTTATCCTGAGAAATTCCGCAAAATCGCTAACTTTTATTACAATTCCAACAAGGCCTTTTTATCGGGCCAGTATATGGCGAAACTTGAGAATATTTTACGGCTGGAGAATTCCAAGGCAGTGTTCTTGCGTAAAGTTTTTGATGATGAGATATAAATGTGTTACAATGTAAATTACAAACCATATTGCCTACGGAGAGCGATGATGAAAAAGTATCGAAAGCTACTTATGATGTGTCTGCTTATGATGTGCTTAGTATCCTGCGGGCGGGACGAAGAGCCTGTATCGGAGGAGCCTGTATCTGAGCAGACGGCCAATTACATATATGAAGATACGGCGATTCTTGTCACCATGGATACCGGTGAGCAGTGCATTACGTTTCAGAACATTGAAACGGGGCTTCGCTATACCTTAAGCTACGACGGCGTCACTCATTTTAACGATAAGTACGGAAGTGCGATGTCGGCAAAACAGGTGCGTTGCGGCGTTGTGGCGGATATTACTTTTGATAAAAGTGACAAGAAACTGCTTTCTTTGAATGTCTCCCCGGATTATTTCGTGTATTCCGACATTGCGTTTGAAGAGTTTATCAAAAACGACAGCCGTCTTATGTTTTTAAATGAGGAATATAAGCTGGATGATTTTCTTGCGATTTCCGATGGTAATATGAATCTGGACCAAATGGAATTGAGCAAGGGTGATGTGATATCCATCTGCGGTAAGGACCATACCATCTACAGTATTTATCTGCAGAGCGGGCATGGTTATCTTCGTCTGGAGAACGATGAGTATTTTATCGGCGGTTGGATTGAAGTGGGCAATAAAATCATCCGTTCCGTAACGGAGGACATGCTTCTTACGGTGCCGGAAGGGTCCTATGAGGTGTTAATCAGCAACGACGGTATTACCGGTGTAAAAAGTGTGACCATCGGCCGTAATCAGGAAGTGACTCTGGATTTGGGCGATATTGATGTAGAGAAAAAATTTGGCAACGTATTGTTTGTATTAAATCCGTCAGATGCGGAATTATTTGTGGACGGCGAGAAAGTGGATACCGGCGCGCCGGTGTCTATGGAATACGGTATTCATCAGTTGATTTGCCGAGCAGACGGTTATGATACTATGGCAAGTTATATTAAGGTTGGTGAGCCTTCGGCGTCTGTTACGCTTACTTTGACCGAAAACGGAGAAGACGACGATGATGAAGATTCGTCGGAAGACAGTAGTGAATCATCGGAGAACAGTTCGGAAAGCACAAGCCAGAATTCTTCGCAGAACAGCAGTCAGTCGTCAGAGAACGGTTCAAATTCTTCCGAAAGCAACAGTTCCCAGAATAGCAGCCAGTCTTCGGAAAGCAGTTCCGGTTCGTCAGAGAATAACAGCGGTTCCGAAAACAGCAGTAACAGTTCCGGCAACAGTTCTGCTACCGGCAGTACCGGAACCACGGGCACAAGTGCCAAGGTGTACGTGGACGGGCCTGCAGGCACTGAAATATATGTGGACGGAAGTTATGTGGGCATCGCCCCTATTTCTTTTAGCAAGCCGGAAAACAGCGTGGTGATTACCCTTAGAAAGACGGGTTATCAGACGAGAAGCTACACTATTCAGTTAGAAGACGATGACAAGGACGTGCACTATTCTTTCTCGGACTTGTTAGAGATTGGACAGTAAAAATAAATAGCAGGATCGTAATAGGCGGATTGTATAATTCGCCTATGATACATTAAAGAGAAGTATGAGGAGCAAAGATATGGTACACAAAGAGAAATACAGTTATGAAGATTTTCTTGAAATCATTAAGGCGTTGCGGGCGCCTGACGGCTGCCCTTGGGACAGAGAGCAGACTCACGACAGCCTTCGTCCCTGTATGCTGGAGGAGGCTTATGAGTTCTTATCTTCCGTTCGTATTTTGGAAGAAACCGGCAACGCGGACAATATGTGCGAAGAACTTGGGGATTTGCTTTTACAGATTGTAATGCATGCAGAGATTGCCGGCGAAGAGGGTCTTTTTACCATGGACAACGTGGTAAATGAAATCAGTCGTAAAATGGTGCGCCGCCACCCCCACGTGTTCGGAACTACGGAAGTTTCCGGCGTGTCGGACGTTTTAAACAACTGGGACGACATTAAGAAAAAAGAGAAAGAAGGCAAGACCTGGATTGAGTCGCCTTTGCGTGAAATTCCGGCAGAGCACCCTGCCCTTACCCGGGCATCCAAGGTTCTTAAGAAAGTCAACAAGGTTTATGAGCCTATTCTTGACTATGATGTATCTTTGG
Organism: Lachnospiraceae bacterium; assembly: GCA_045590655.1. Taxonomy (GTDB): domain Bacteria; phylum Bacillota; class Clostridia; order Lachnospirales; family Lachnospiraceae; genus UBA3766. Next base: position 36,273 of record JAZNRI010000050.1, read on the forward strand.
ACAAGCTTGGTGCAAGCATTGAGGCTTTAAAACAGCAGGGGAAGGATATTCCGCAGGAAGAGCTTGAAAAGGAGCTTGGTAAAATGCTGATGGAGCTTTCTGCAATTGCGGCGGAGAAGAAGATTTATTCTGAGCAGCTGTTGATTGATTGCGTGGAAGAAACCATAAAGAAGTATGAGAAGTAGGGCAGTTATATAAAGGTAGATTTGATATATTGTTTTTTATTTACAGAAAGAGGTTTAAATGCAAAAAATCATTAAGACGATACTTTTAATACAATGCTTTATACTTTTTGTACTATCTATGGGGTGTAATACTTCTTCTCAAATTACGGCGGAGGATGAGCCAACTATTCTTTTTGCTATATACGAGGCGCTCCCCTTCGAAGAAGGGTGCGCAGTTATATATTTAGATAATCACGGAGATTTATATTATGATTATTTATATGAGGATTATGCCCTTATATTAGAAAATAACCTTTTTACCAATAGTAAATATGTGGGACATATTTCAAATGAAGAGATTGTTGCCAAGTATGATTTGTTTTGTGAAATTCCAGAGAATGTATACTGTGAACATGTTGATGTTTTCGGTGCGGCACCTACGGAACCAATTCAGTTTTACTGTGCTGTGAGGTATAATGAAGAAGGAAATGAAGTGGTTCCGTTATGGAGTTATGATAGTGCGGTAGGTATAATGGATAATAAATCAGCAAAAGAAATTATTCTTTGGATGGATTCCTGGGAATGGGAAATGGAAAAAGAAGGCTGGGATGAAGAAACTGAACAATGGTATCCTTGTTCGGATTGGAGTAATTTAGGATGTGTTCGTTTGTATTTAGAACAATAAAAACAAATGCATTGATTGCGAGGAAGAAACTATAAGGAAGTATGAGAAGTAGAACCAGCTATATAAAAGTATATTTGCTATACTGTTTTTACTTATAGAAGGAGGTTTAAATGCGAAAAATCATTAAGACGATACTTTTAATACAATGCTTTATACTTTTTATACTATCTATGGGGTGTAATACTTCTGCTCAAATTACAGCGGAGGATGAGCCAACTATTCTTTTTGCGATAGCGGAAACAGTTCCGGACGAGAGTGGCGGAGCTGTGATATATGTGGATAACAAAGGTAATATTTATTATGATTATCTGTACGAACCCTTAATTCCTATGTTAGAAAGCGGTACATATAGTTTTGGAGAGATTGTTGGCCAGATTCCGAGTCAAGAAGTGATAGAGAAATATTATAAGTTTTGCGAAATACCGGAAGGGGTAATTACGGCACAAGTGGATACAATTGGTGCAGCACCCGGTGAAGTGATTCAAATTTATTATGGTTTGATATACAACGAAGAAACAATAGATACAAAAAGATTATGGACTTATAGTGAAACAATAAGTATGTTAGATGATGAAACTGCTAAAGATATTATTCTTTGGATGGATTCCTGGGAATGGGAATTGGAAAAAGAAGGCTGGGATAAAGAGACGCGACAGTGGTATCCCTGTCCGGAGTGGAGTAACTTAGAAAGTGCCCATTGGTATTTTGATTAAAAATGGTTTTGTTGTTGAAAATGTAATTTGTAAATGCTAATTGGAAGTGGGAGCTTACGGTTGAAAACGATAATGGATAAGTAAAAAGACAGGTAGTTTAGCTATCTGTCTTTTTAATTTTTAGTTGGAAACAGCGGATTGAAAGTAGAGGGAGAATCTTAATTTTTTAGAGCAAAATCATCACTTTAACGAAGAGTTAGATACACTTAGCGAAAAAAACAGTACACTTATCGAAATGCTATTGAAAAAAATAAATAGAAATGAAAATATAATAAGGGGGGATTTTATATAAAACAGAGTGCCTATGATGGACGAAAACAGAACAGATGAGGTGACCAAGGATATGGATTATGCAAATGAACTTATGACAGATTATGAAAGGGAAGAAGCGGAGCGTATACGAAGAGCCGAAATAGAAAATAAAATATCCCGATTAAAAAATGAACAAAATAATTGTATTGATAATATGAATTATCTGAAGCATTTAAGGGGGAAGATGGAAGATTCCCGGTGGGAGTTAAAAACCTTGCTTGAACAGTCGCTTCGACATGATTATCTGGGAGAGATTGTAGTGCCGGATATTTTTGAAGGTGTGGGAGCGGGCAAAATCAAAAACAGGTTCGAAGAATCCCGAGATAGAATGTATGAGTATACTGAGAATTTATCCGGAATTATTTATAGTATGGAACAGCAGATTGCAAGGCTACAAAGACATATCGGCAGCCTTGATGCAGAGATAGAAAGTTTAAGTATGATGTTATAGGGGGATATATGGAAAATATCAAAGTATCGGTAGAGAAGTATTCTACGTTTCTTAATAAATACAAAGAGTTGCATGAATACCTTTTGAGGAATATTGCATATTGTGAGGACGAATTGAAAGAGTTGCTACATACAGAGGGCGGATTTCATGCAACGGAGACATCCAAGACGATTGAGGAAATTCTGGAAGTATGGGATGAAATGGTGAAAACACATTTGGGGGAAGGATTCGATAAAATGGAGCAAAGTGTTTATCATTATATTAATTTCATGCAGGAAGCAGATAATATATAAAAGGGGAATATTATGTCAGATATAAATATTAATTACGTAAATGTGGAAGCAAAGGTAGACGAAATACAACAGTATATAGATACCAATATAATGGATAAAGCAGAAGCAGATTATAAAATGTTGGAAGAGTTACTTAATGAGATGGAAGGAAGTTTTACAAATGAGCTGAGCATTGTACTTGCAAAAGAAAAAGCGACAGTTTATGAGTATATAAAATGTCTCAAAGAAATTTACCGGTTTGTGGGAGAGGCCACGGAAGGATTTCGGGAAGTGGATGAACAGAGTGCAAGTGTAAACAGATTCTGATGAATGACACAGAGGATAAAGAGATGAGTATAAACGATAAAAAAGCAATTCATTATAATATTACTGATGATATGATGTTGAGTATTATTTCATTATTCCGCAGAGGACAAGCCGTGTTTGAAGAAGTATCGGGATTGCTTTATAGAGCCGAGGACATATGTGAGAATCTTCCTGCGTCTGTCAGAGAGCAGGAATTAATTGTAAGAGCGCAGGATATGAATCATAAGTTGTCAAATTATGACTGCGAATATGAGGGGCAAATCATAGTTTCTGCTATGCAGAGACTGATAGATGGTTTATATGAAGTGGAGAATACATATACCAATGAAATTCGAGAGAATAGTGTATATTTTCAGAGTGATGTGTGGCGGAGTGGCACAGGTCAAGTGGGTACGGAACATATAGCGACAATGTTTTTACTTGATCCGGAACAGGCAGAGATCAAAGCATTATCTGATTACATTATGGAAAGCGTGTATAAAATAGCAGAAATTCGTCAAGAAACAGAGCATTTGTCTGATACAGAAATTGCAACATATTTCAATGCCATTCATAGTTATATACAAAGAGTGTGTCCTTATGAATATATGCTATATATAACAGACGGAATTCCGACTGCAGTACAGCAGAAAATGTATGAAAAATTAAAAGAGAAGGCAGATATTTATGTCGAGGCAGTGCAGTTACAGAGCCAGCTATTATCAATGGAATATCCTTATGCGTGGAATCCGGATTTTCTAAGTATGGAGAATACATTAGAAATTGTTGAAATCTTCCATAGGAATAAAGTATATGAAAATGACAAAAAAGCATTATTTTTATCACAGATTTATGTAGAAACATTTGGTGGAAAATATACACGTGAGAAATTAGAAGATTTTTCAACTAAAATAAAGTTGGATGAAATGTTTGATGAAAATTTGGCTAATTCATATGTATTAAATCATAGTGCTGATTATTTGGATAATTATAATGAAAATATATCCCTTAGTGAAGAAGAATTTTCAAATATTCTTTATAGTCAGAACAAAGATCATTATACTTGCAATAATCTGGTTATACAGCGTATCAATGAGTTAAAAACGTATATTGGAAATGTCCCGGCTAGCCCTTATGAAATAAGTGATTTGATAAAGTATAGAGGGGCAGGCGTTTTACAATTAACACATAAAGAAAATTATTATCGGTTCGCACATTATATAGAGGTGACGTACAGAGATGTAGAAGCTGCGCAGGATATCAGAGAAAATGGCTGTTATTCCGAATATGTTATAGATAAATATTGTTTTATATCTGCAGAATGGTATTATTTTATTGGTCCAAATAGAGTAGATGTGGATGATATGATAGAGCAGATAACCGAAAAAATACTAGGAACTACGCAAGGTGAAAGGGAGAAAGTCTATGAAGCAATTTATAACGTTATATCAGAATAAAAAAAGTTTGTGTGTATTAAAAATAAAAGTAGCTGTATTTGTATTATGTTTTTGTTGTGTATTTATATTTATCGGATGTCAGGGTTATGATGAGGAACCGTTATACGATGAAAATAGTAAAATTATTATTGGAATGGATAGCATTCTATTTAAAGAAGAAATAGTGCAGATGGAATACAAAGAAGTCTGGCATTTTGAACCATATTCCAAAAAGTACTGTATTGAGCCTGATAATTGGGGAAACTATGGTTTGGAGGATATTGAGAAAGTAGCAAGGGAAACCGGTCTTGATCAGGTTGTGTTAGAGGAAGAAGAACAGGTTGTTTTTTTGCAAACGTATGATTTTATGGTATGTGATTATATTGAAGTAATATTTTATACGTTTACGCCGGATGATATTGTAAAATCACACTGTCTTCTTCTGGACAGAGATAGAAATGTGATGGGAATAACCCCATATGAATTGGATTTTGTTATGGCTGCTGGACAAACATATACAGACAGATTAAAAGAAATTGTAATAGAACTGATGGATGAGAGTGTTTATATATGGGGCGCAATTACATATGCACCGCGTTATAAAATAAGCGATTTAAATGAAGATGGATATGTAGATATTTATTCTTCCGTTGGCGATATGTTTTTATGGGATAAAGGAGAATACAGATTGTGTTCAAGAGAAGAAGGGATAGAAGTACTTAATGCAATTGGAGAGGAGGAAATGCAGATAAAATTGCAATTGGAAGCTTTTCAAAGTGAGCATACCAATATTATAAATAAAGAAAATGGAAGGATTACATATTTACAGTTTTATGATATTGCGAATGCCGAAGAAATAAATGCACAGATTAGAGATGTAATTGAAATGAAAGATAAGGAAAGGGAGAAAGCATTCAATATAAGTGCAAGTGATGTAATATATGTGGGGGAACGTTATCTGGTTGTGCATATGTATACATATACTCCGGGAAATCATACTGCGCGCGGAGATATCCTATGCAGGGACTCCCGTTACCTTACATTTGATTTGGAAAAGGGAGCGCTGGTTTCTTTTGGAGATATTTTAGGTGAAAATTACACCAGAGAAGATTTGGTGGCACTTATGTGGAAGGCATATGAGAAAAAAATAAACGAGGTGCCGGATCAGTATTCCAAAGAGGAATTTGATTCTTATTATGAATTCGTATTTGAGCATTATGATGTTCATAGTGCTGTCGGAAGTCCTGTCATAGAGGATTATATAAAATGTTACTTTACCGATGAAGGTATGGTCGTGACATATAGTGACTATATTACATACGGATTTGGAGATATGCCTGTTAAGTATGATTTAGATGAAAGATTAGATATTATAAAGGAATATGAAACTTTGGAACTCTTCTGTTCCTGGAAGGAAATTTACGATGAAGCAGAGGGATAAGCACAAAAGAAAACAGTATGTGATTCTACTTGGTATTTTAATAGTGGTTGTTTTTTTATTCGGTTGTCAAAATAATAAAGACTCTCAGTCTGATATAGATAGTAGCGAAAACTTTACTTCCGGTATATACAGTATTCTGTCACAAATTGAGATAATAGATGTGAAGTACAAGGAAGTCTGGAATTTTGAACCGTATTCGAAGACGTATTATATTGAGTCGGGAAATTGGGGGATGTATGGTTTGGAAGATTCTACAAGGATTGCATCAATAACAGGACTTGACCATATGACATTTGCGGATGATGAGCAGGTTGTTTTTTTGCAAACATTTGATTATCAGGTTTGTGATTATATTGAAGAATTTATTTATACCATAACGGCGGATAATATGGTCCAAGAATATATTATTATAATGGATCGGGAGGGTACGTTTAGGGGAGCTACCAAAGAGCAGGAAGAATATTTTTATGTATTGGGGGAGAATAAAGAGGAGGAACTAAAGGAATATATACTAGAAGAAATAGAGGAAATAGGTAATAAATTTTTTTACTACACATATGTACCGGGATATGTGATTAGCGACCTTAACGAAGATGGTTATATTGATTTATATAGACCGTCTTTTCCGGTTGCGCTTTATTTTGGAAAGGATGGCGGATTTGAAAGGCGTCCCGAAGAAGAGGCATTAGATTGGCAGTGGATAGATTATTGCAGTCAGGAGGAACTAGCGGAACAGGAGAGAATGAATACCTTTATAGAAGAGCATGTATCTATCAAGAAAATTGAAAACAGATACGTTGTATATGCACAGTTTCATGATATCAGTAATGCTGAACGTATAAACGAACAGATTCGTAAACTGGCAGAAGAAAATAAGGATTATTACGTGAGTATGAGTATAGATGATATTATATACGTAGGTGAGAAATATTTAGTGGTACTTATGCGTACACGGACCAGTGATGGGGAATATTATACAGAACCACCGGTAGATGATGGTTCGCGTTATCTGACCTTTGATTTAAAAACGGGAAATATGATTACACTTAAAGACATACTAGGAGAAAACTATGCCTATGATGATATGACAAACCTTATGTGGAAAGCCTACGAGAATAAAATGAATGAAGTACCAGATCAATATTCCAAGGAACTGTTTGATGAATACTATGCAAGAGTTTTGAAAGAATACAATGAGGATTTACAGAGTGCAGAAGAGCTAATGCCTGAAGATAAGGGAAATCGTAATCCGGTATTGGAAGATTATGCACAGTGTTATTTCACGGATGATGGAATGGTGGTTGTATATGGATGTTCGGTGCGGTTTGGTTGGCCTGTGCCACCGGTTAATTATTACTTGAATGAACGCTTAGAGATGATTGAACCTGAAGAGTACGGAGATGACAGAGAGGATGTAATAGAGCATTTCTGCTCCTGGGAGGAAATTTACGATGAAGCAGAGGGATAAGCACAAAAGAAAAAAAGTGTTTTTATTATTTTACATATCAGTAATATTTGCTCTTTTATTCGGTTGTCAAAATAATAAAGACTCTCAGTCTGATATAGATAGTAGCGAAAACTTTACTTCCGGTATATACAGTATTTTGTCACAAATTGAGATAATAGATGTAAAATATAAAGAAGTCATTTACTTTGAGGATTATTCGAAGATTTATTATATTGAGCCGGAAAATTGGGGGATGTATGGTTTGCAGCTTTCGAATAAATTGATGGAGGAAACGCATTTACAACAGTTAGAATTGGAAGAAGATGAGCAAATCGTATTTATAAAGACATATGATTATCAGGTATGTGATTATATTGAAGAGATTATATATACGATTTCTTCAAAGGATATAGTAAGGAGATATGTGGCTCTAATCGATAGGGAAGGCGGTTATATAGGGGCATCGGCGTATGAAATTTTTTCGCAAGGCAATAATGTGGATAGATTGAAAGAAAGAGTAGAATGTGAGATAGATGATAGAGGATTTCTTGGCGATCCTATTTCGTATGTACCGCGGTTTTATATTAAGGATTTAAATGAAGACGGAAAGGTAGATATGTATCATTCTTACGCGGATATGTTTTTATGGGATGAGGGAGAATATCGATTATGTTCACAAGAGGAAGCGGTTGAATTATTAAATGCAAATGAAGAAAAGGATATGCAGCCCAAAATGCAATTGGAAGCTTTTCAAAGTGAGCATACCAATATTATAAATAAAGAAAGTGGAAGGATTTCATATCTGCAGTTTTATGATATTACAAATGCTGAACAAATTAATGCACAGATTAGAGATGTAATTGAAAAGAAGGATAAGGAAAAAGAAGGAACAATCGATATAAGCGCACATGAGGTTATATATGTAGGAGAACGTTACTTGGTTGTGCATATGTATACTCATATTCCGGGGGATTATACATGGCAGGGTGAAATGATATGCGAGGATTCCCGTTATCTTACTTTTAATTTGGAAGAAGGAACGTTGGTTTCCTTTGAAGATATTTTAGGCGAAAGTTATTCCAGAGAAGATTTAATTGCGCTTATGTGGAAAGCATATGAGAAGAAAATAAACGAGATACCTGACCAGTATTCCAAAGAGGAGTTTGATTCCTACTATGAATATGCATTTGGGCTATACGATAAGGCCGGAGATAAAGGGAATCCGTCGATGGAAGAATATGTAAAATGTTACTTCACAGACGAAGGTATGATTGTAACATATAGTTCAAGGTTTACGTATGGTCTTGGAGGATTACCGATTCACTATTATTTGAACGAAGAGTTAGATATTATTTCGGGAAATGATACGTTGGAAGTCTTTTGTTCCTGGGAGGAAATTTACGATGAAGCAGATGGGTAAGCACAAAAGAAAAAAATCTATTAAAAGAGCTTGATACCAATAATTATCCGGAAGCGCCGGACATTTATTATTACGGAATTTTATATTATGAAGGCGAAATAAAGCCTGTTGAGTTATATTATTACGGCGGAAGTCACATAATGTTAGAAGACGCACATACAGAAGAAATTGTAGAATGGATGGATAGTTGGAATTAAACCGGACTATCTTTGTAGCCTAAAAGTTAAAAAACCCCGAAAAATCGTGGTTTTGTCCAAGTTTTTCTTGACAAATTACGGAAAAACAACTATAACTAGTATAGTGGTTGTTTACGCAACCTAGTAAACTAAAAACATCCTATAAAAGTAAGAGGAGGAGTTCAATAATGAACAAGACAGAATTAATCGCAGCTATGGCTGATCAGGCAGGATTATCTAAGAAAGATGCAGAAAAGGCTTTAAAGGCTTTCACAGACATCGTAGCAGATGAA
>JAZNRI010000051.1:0-58606 GCA_045590655.1 Lachnospiraceae bacterium
TGTCAGCACCTTCAGACACCATCTCCATTTGCCACAACGTGGGCATCGCATCATTCTTAACGCAACAATATTTATTGCTACTGTATAGTTAATGAAACCGGGGACAAAGGTTTCTTCACAATGTAAACACTTATAATATCCAAATGTGCGTCCTCCCTCCATCAGCGCAAGCAAACCAACCGTAAAAACGGCACATGCAATAAACACCAATATCCCTTTCGCCTGATTGCTTATTACTTCCGTATATGTATTTACAGCAACAATCAGCGTCACAAAAGAAACAATGGATATAAGTCCCATTAAGAAAATCAGAATTAATTTCGTTCTATTCTCTTTCTTTTCTTCTACCAGATGAACCATTTTTTGTTCTGCTTTTTTCATATAACTCTCTTTATCCAAGCGTTCACCCGCCAGCAATTCATTCACTGAAATTTCCAATGCTTTACAAAGGGGTTGTAGTAATGAAACTTCCGGAAATCCTTTGCCACATTCCCACTTGGAAATTGTTCTGTCACTGACATTAAGAATGTCAGCAAGTTGCTTCTGGGTATAATTTTTCTTCTTTCTTTGCGCTGAAATAAAATCACCAATTTTTTTCAGATCCATGCTTGTCCTCCTCTCAAATCACATCCTAATCAAAACACAGTTTTTTGTCTACCAACGCAACGTAGAGTTCCCAATTTATAAGGAACTCTACGCTTTATCATACTATTTTAGGATTCTGCCGAGTCTCGACTTTCATCTTTCTTCTTCGCCCACAACGCAACTTCTATACAATCCGTAGGACAGGCCTGCAGACATTTACCGCACTTGATACATTCCGCAGAATTGGGCTTGGCGTATACCGGAATATCCATCGGACAGGCAGCCTTACATTTTTTACAATCGATGCAGGCTTCTTTGTCCATCTGAAACCGTGACAGCGCAATCGGGTTAAACCAGCCGTAAATTGCGCCCAGCGGACACAAATACTTACAAAACGGCCTGTATACCCAAAGGGACCACACAAGGATTACCAGAAGAACGGACATTTTCCAGATGAACAGACCTCCCAAAGCCTGTTGCAATCCGTCGTTGGTGGCAATCAAAGGAATGCCGCCAAACAAAGTTCCGGACGGACAAAGGTACTTACAAAACCACGGGTCCGAAATTCCGTAGGCATTTACCGCAAACATAGGTAAAATAACCACCATCAGCGCAAGGATTACATATTTTATCCACACAAGCCCCTTATGGCCGGGCATATTTTTACGCTTGGCAAAGAAGGGGATTTTATACAGCAAATCCTGCACCAGACCAAAAGGACACAGAAAGCCGCACACCACGCGTCCCAGAATCGCCCCTGTAAAAAGAAAGAACCCAACCACATAGAAGGACATCTGAAACTTCGGACTCCCAAGGACCGCCTGTAATGAACCAATGGGGCAAGATCCCAGCGCACCGGGACAGGAATAGCAATTAAGCCCCGGCAGGCACAGTTTCTTGCCCGGCCCCTGATAGATTTTACCTTTCAGGAAACCCATAACGTATCCGTTACTCAACGCCGTAAAAGCAATCTGGATTGCCAACCTGATTTTAAAAATTGTTTTCTTTAGAAAATTAGCCAATACCGATACACTCCATACAAATATAAATTGCTTTTTGATATAAAATCACAATTTCCTCACGCCACACACCAAGCACCATAAAAAACAGGCCACAGACTGCCATCATCCAGAAAAGCGGGTGAATTTTATATTTCTTCATATACAATCAAGGCCTCCTTTCAACCTTTTACACTTTGCCTTCATTCCTCTGTAAACAATAGCAAAATTGGCGTCACAGGGACGCCAATTTCTCATCTATTAATGCTTTCCAATCTTCTTTACTCATGGAACCCACAACCGAATCCAGAATTTCCCCCTCACTGTTTACAAAAAACGTGGTGGGCACATACTGGATTTCCGTAAGTCCCCAGTTATACAATTCTTCCGACATCAGCAAGTGGGTGTAATCCGCACCGGTCTCATTAACCAAAGACAAGGCATAATCCAAATACTCCTGATTGTACACATCCGTAGGGATTCCTACGATTTGTACTTTGGAAGAATCATATTCCTCCGCCAGTTCGCCCAAATAGGGCATTTCGTTAATACAGGGTCCGCAATAGGTCGCCCAAACATTTACCACAGTCAAATCTGACTGCGCAAATATTTCCTGCGTCACGGTATTTCCATACAAATCCGTAGTTGTAAAATATCCTCTTGCACCGCCGGCTGTCTCTTCCGGTTCTTCATCCGTTTCCTCTGCAATCACATCTTCCGAAGACTCCGACACAATCTCTTCCGAAACTACATCCTCCGGAAGTTCCTGTATTTCCTCCTCCGGCTTACCAAACAAACCGCAACCGCACAACGCAACTGTCGCTATCACACATACAACTGCAACTAAATATTTCTTCTTCATTCTGCCTCCGACTTTTAGTCGCCCATCTGTTCATCCAAATACTTGGTGTAATTCACTACCATCAAAGCAATCTTTAACGTAAGCGCATCATCAAAGGTACGGATATCCAAACCGGTAGCTTCGCGCAAACGCTCGATACGATACACCAGCGTATTTCGATGCACATACATCTGACGGGCAGTTTCTGACACGTTTAAGTTATTATTGTAAAACTTATTCACGGTCATCAACATTTCATCATCCAATTCTTTAGGAATATCATCCCCAAAAATCTCCTGAATAAACATACGGCATAAATTCACCGGCAACTGATAAATCAAACGGCCGATACCAAGGGCATCATACGCAATGATATCTCTCTGCTCATAGAAAATCTGGCCCACGTCCAAACCCATTTTCGCTTCTTTATAAGATTTGGATATTTCACGCAATTCTTTTACAACGGTACCGTAGGATACGCGGGATTTCACCAACACTTCTTCTTGCATAAGCCCAAGAAGTACTCGTGCAATCTGGTCCATATCCTCATACTTTTCATCATTCTCCAAAGTATGCACGAGAATCACGTTCTTCTCATCCACGGCAGTCACGTAATCATCCATCTTCTCTGCAAAAGCGGAGCGGATAATTTCCTGGGCCTCACGACTTTTATCCTCGGGCACTTCCGTAAGAAATACCATACGGCGGGCCTGGGCCGGAATCCCTAGTTTCTTGGCGCGGTTATAGATATCCACCAACAGCAGATTATCCAGAAGGAGATTCTGCATAAAATTAGTCTGGTCGTATTGCTCTCTGTACGCCACCAAAAGATGCTGCAATTCATTTACGGCAATTTTACCAAAAATATATCCGTCTGACTGACTTCCCCGGGAAATCAAAACATACACCACTTCGCCGTCTTCTTTTACCTTAAATAAGTAGTTCCCGCCGATAATCTGGCTGTCTGCAGGCGAGTCAAAGAAACTCTTCATATGACTGATGTCCAAGCTGTCCTTGTTAAAAGTGCTGGCCATCATCACACCCTGCACGTCAATTACGCAGAAATCCACTTTCGTCAAGTCTTTTAATTCATCAATACATGTCTGAATGACCTGTTTTGTAATCATTCTTTTAACCCCCGATTTCTAGCTTATTTTATCATAAGCTTCGTTCCCTAAAAGAACGGGAATCGTTTCTTTTTGCCGTCTTCACCCTTTTTCTCTTCCGGTACGATTTCTTCCTGTTTACCGTAGATATTGGACGCTACTTCCCAAGCATCCGGCGCAGAATCAGTTTGTGCAACATTTTCGCCTTCTACTACAACACCATCTGCCATAATTTCACCATTCTCAGCATTCTGTACTGCCCCTGTATTCTCAGCCCCATTTTCAGCATTCTGTTTCTTTGCCTTGGTTCTGGGATTCACAGCCTTAAGCACGATAACCGAAGTAGGCGGAAGGGTTACTTTGACTCTTCCGTCAATAACATCATATTCAAATTCGTTTGTGGTATAACCGTCTGCATACGTAAAAATCAAACGTTGCATTTTATATTCCTTCGGAACGCCGGCTTCCCACACGCTGACTTCTTTGGTAATTTCGTTGTAGTTGTTGTTCACCAGTACAACAATCTGCTCCCCGGCCTGAATACGGGCATACGCAATATAGTTGTAGTCAGCACCCAAGTTCATCAAGGAACCTGTAAGGATTTCCTGATGGGCCTTGTGCACCTTAATCATATCTCTGTGGAAGTTAATCAAATCCTGGTCTTCATTTCCCCAAGGATAAGTTCTGCGGTTATCGGGATCCGTAAAACCGCATACACCTGCTTCATCACCATAGTAAATGGTGGGCGCACCGGGCCAGGTCATCTGTACCGCTACCGCCTCGCGAAGCACTGCCTTATTCACGCCTTCATTGGCTGCCTGGCATCCCAAGGTATGCATACGGCCAACCTTATGATTGGTTCTTGTCAAAAATCTTGAATGGTCGTGGTTACTCAACTCATTCATGGAAATCTGTAATGACGGCGTTGTAAAATTGGTTCCGTGATGAGCCATAGCACCCCAGAAACTGTCCGCATTACCCAGTAAATCTTCACGATAGTCATCACTATGCTTCTGCATACCGGTCAAAAACCATGTCAAAGGCTCCATAAAAGCATCATAGTTCATAACCGTATCCCATTCCTTGCCATTAAGCCACGCTCTGGGCGAACCGTAATGCTCGGCAAGCACGATTGCATTGGGATTTGCCTTACGCACTTCCTTACGGAAATCTGCCCAGAATTTATGATTGAATTCCGGCGAATGCCCTAAATCCGCTGCCACGTCCAAACGCCATCCGTCGGCATTGTAAGGCGCAGACACCCACTTACGTCCGATATGGAGAATATAATCATACAACTCCTGGGACGCTTCGTAATTCAATTTCGGCAGAGTATCATGTCCCCACCATCCGTCATAGGTATTGTTATAAGGCCAGGGACCGCTTTCGTTGTGGAAACGGAAGTAATCGTGATACACACTTCCTCTGTCCACATAGGCACCCTTCTCATAGCCCTTCTGATTCTCGTAAATACGTTCCTTATCCAACCACTTGTTAAATGAACCGCAGTGGTTGAATACACCGTCAAGAATAACCTTCATACCGCGCTTATGCGCTTCCGCAACCACTTCGGCAAACAATGCATTACTTGCCTCAAGGTTTTTCTTATTAGCTACACGGTTAATATATTTGGTGGCCATATGGTTCTCACGCTGGCCATCGTGCAATAATTCACCTTCATCCTCCACGATTTTACCGATATGGGGATCGATATAATCATAGTCCTGAATGTCATACTTATGGTTGGAAGGCGATACAAAAAGCGGGTTAAAATAAATAACATCAATGCCCAGGCTTTCCAGATAATCCATTTTATCCAAAACACCCTGCAAGTCACCGCCGTAGAACTCACGGACACCCATCTGCGCAGGATACTTATTCCAGTCTTCCACCTTCTGGGAATAGTCACCAAGATACATATATTCCCTGGTTTCTACATCATTGGTGGGGTCACCGTTATAGAAACGGTCTACGTATATCTGGTACATAACCGCGCCCTTCGCCCAATCCGGTGTAGAGAATCCGGGGATAATGCGGAAGTTATAGTACTCCTGCAAATCGCGGGTTACACCGCGCATATTATAAAAGCAGCAAAGCTTTCCTACTTTAATCTCAAAGTAGTACTGAATTTCTTCTTCGCCGGCCTTTATCAGACACTCATAATAGTCAAACTGCTCATCCTGCGCAACCTTCTCCATATCGTAGCTGTCCTCACGAATGACAAGGTTTACCGCATCTATATTATTACGCCCGGAACGGAAACGTATCGTCACCATATCGCCCACCTTAGGCTCTACGGGTGAAACGTAGTCTGCAGTGGTATCGGAAAAGAGAGCCCTCTTGTTTAAAAGGGGACGCATTGTCGAAATATAATTGCAGATTTTTTCCAGTTCAAAACAATGATTTATATTCATTACAAAATACCTCACTTTACCCTTTATTTTATTATATTTCAAGGGGGTGCGCAAGTGTTTCTTGTACTTCGGCGGACACAGTTTGACAATTTTTTTCAGCCGGAAAAATTTCCCAAAATTAAACTATAAGTTCATAGATGAATTTGAACCATTATGCTACATTATATTCACCCCCCAAAAATGAGATGAGGACAGGCCGTTCTCATTTTTTTATCCCCTGCGTACATAAAATGCATTTGAGTGCGAATTTTGTCAATTACTTGTCGATTTTTGATAAATTTTGTTTGAAAGTCCGTTTTATTGTATAGCAAATAGGCTATCCTATGTTCAGCACTTAGGATAAAATTGTAACCCGGTTTCATAAACACCCGGCGCCCCCGTCTGTTTAGAAACCACAACCAAAAAACAGCGTAAAAGAAGGGAGAATGCATATGTTAGCAACAGATTGTAGAATTAGTATTGATCCGGTCAAAACCGGCCAGAACATGAAAACATTTCGTAAAAGAAAAGGTTTATCCGTTAAGGACGTAACCAAAGCCCTCGGTCTTCAGGCACCACAGTCAGTCTACAAGTGGGAAAGAGGCGATTGTCTTCCCCGCATTGACAACTTTTTTGCCTTATGCTGCCTCTATGAAGTAGCTCCCACCGACCTTTGTTCGTTCTATGACAAGGAACATGCTGATTATTTCCGCAACTTTTTTCTTGTCACCATGAAGGCATCTTAAAATTGTAATTTGTCCTCCATCATAATAGATCTCCTTTGTAAAAAGACATTGCCGTTGCCACAAGCTTCGACAATGTCTTTTTAACTTATTCTCTATTCTTCAGTACCTCTGCCGGAGATATTTTCTTTAACTTCGCCACAAGCACTGTATTTACAATAAAATATACCACCATAATTCCTGCGAAAATTCCCACATAAAAGCCCGGTGAAAATGTCAGATTAATCCCGCAAGACGTATTTGCTATAAAAGAAGGGAACACATAATTCATAATGCATTTGGCCGACGGAATGCTGATTAAAGCTCCAACCGCTACAATAATTGCATTGCCGTTTAAATAAAGCTTTCTTATTTCACCGGTGCGGAATCCGAAAATCTTTACCAGCGAAATACCCATAGACGCACGGTCCACCATTACATTCAACATCAGGTACATAACCGCAAAGAAAACAACAACCGAAACCGAAATCAACATAGTTACCATCGGACGCATCATCTTCGAAAATACGGAAGAAGAACGCTCAATGTCTGCTTTGGTGGTTACGGAATAAATTCGTCCGTCTTCAATGTCCAGCTCTTCATCGGATAAAAGCATATTGTAATAATCTTCGTCTGCGTCAAACAACTCACGCATACTGTCAATATCCATAAAAATGGTAAGGCCTACGGAATACTCTGCAATTCCTTTTACGGTGAATGCATAATCCATATCATTGGCACTGTCCGTCAGAATCAATTTATCGCCAACAGATAAGTTATATTTCTGGGCTACGGAAGAACTTACGATTACGTTGCTTTTCCCTTTTACGGGTTCTGCGTCATAGTACTTGTTGTCATTGTCGATACCGATGACACTGACGTCTAAAGTATAACCCAAATTTGTCTTGGACAGACTTTCCATATAGCAAGCTTCCGCATCTTCAGGCACTTCCTCTTCCGGATATTTTAAGGAATACATATACTCAAACTTCGTATCTTCCACGCTTTCTATTCTTACGTTTTCACACAATACGTAACAATTCAGACCCATCATCAGTATCAGTAAAGTGATGAACATGCCCAGCACAACGGTAATGCCGGTTCTTGCTTCCCGAAGCATCTGACGAATCTGAAAACGGCGAAGAAAACCAAGTTTTCCTAAGTTGATGCTGTTACGATAGCTGATCTTCTGCTCGTTTTTAATTAGGGATAACGCCGTACGCGATAATCTTTTATTGATTACAATATAGTTGACAATTGCCGAAATCACCGGTGGCATAACCACACCGTAAACAATCAGCCAGGGCGCATAGGCCGGCTCCAAATCAGGCACCGAGAAATACAAATAGGTATCCCGCATCTGATGGGGAATCCCCAAATCACTGAAGCCCAAAACCGAACCTGTCAGCCCGCCGACAAAGGAAATAATTGTCGGTAATAAAATATAATGACTCACCAAAGTATGCTTCTTGGCACCCAAAGCATACAGCGTCCCAATTACACTGCTCTCCTGCTGGATTTGGTGAATCACAAACACCGAAATCACGTAGGTAAAAAGAATCATAATCACAACGCCGGCTAGTAATCCGATATTGTGATTGGTCTGCAAATCTCCGGCAGCCGCATGAATTCTTCCGTTATCTTCCGCCTTAATAAAAGATGTCAGATTATCAAGGTCTACTGTCAGATATTCATCCAACAATTCATCGGTTTCATCCTGCAATTCCTGTACGCCGTCCGAAAGTTCCACAGTACCGTCAGATAAATCCTTCACTCCATCATACAATTCACCCTGCATAATACCCATAGTCTCCAGCGCATCCACCACATCTTTGGCACCACTTTCCACATCTTCGGCACCATCCGACAATTCCGCAATGCCCTCTCGGATATCATCTTTACGTCCGATGGTGTCTTCAATCATTTCTTGAAAATAGACATCATCCACCTGTTCATAATCGAATTCAAACGATTTAATTTCTTCTTTTAATTCATCATGAGTCATGGCACCGTTCAAACGGTAGGCGTAGCAATACTCCTCAATCCCCGCTTCGCCGGATGCAAGAATCTCTTCATAAGCTTCTTCCGTCACAAAAGCAAGACCAAACAGACTGCTTTCCACTGCCATATCAGAGAATTTGGCAATGGGCATATCATACTCCGGCACACAGCCGATACCTGTGATGGTATAGGTTTTACCGGCCAATTCAACCGTATCACCCACCGCCAATGCGTGTTCTGCAGCATATCGTTTCTCCAAAACCACCTCATCTTTGGTTTCGGCAAGACGTCCATCATCCACATAAACCAAATTAATTTCCTCACGATTGGCAAAAACGCGAAGCGTCGATTCATCTTCCTGTGTTAAATCCACCGAAAACATTCTCTCAAGGGTTACGCCCTTATCTTGAATTTCCTCTTCCTGTCCCGCTGTCAATGGTATAAAAACACCGAACTGCCCGTCTTCGACCTTGTTTTCTTCTGCCTTAAGCTCCGTTCCCGTGATTATGGTGTTCGCTGCACCCACAATGGCGATTACAATGTACATCCCCAACACAATCAGCAGAAACAAGGCCAGATAACGCAGAAAATTGCTTTTTAAATCCCTGAGAATTCTTTTATTTAAAACCTTGTTCATTATAAATCCTCCAATTCAGCCGCCGGCACGCGGGTTTCATTTTCATAATCCTTCTTAACCAGACCGTCTTTTATGATGATGACTTTATGTACCATATTTTTGATGGAATTGTTGTGGGTTACAATCAACATTGTGGTGCCGTATTTTTCATTGATTTTTTCCAACAAAATCAATATGTCCCTTGATGTCTTGGAATCCAGCGCGCCCGTAGGTTCATCACAAAGTAAAAGCTTCGGATTCTTGACCAACGCCCTGGCAATGGCACAACGCTGTTGCTGACCACCGGAAAGCTGGGAAGGAAATTTATTCTGATGCTCCGTCAAGCCGAGTGTATCCAACAATTCATCGATGTCCAAAGGATTCCCGGAAATATATTCGCAGACCTGGATATTCTCACGGACGGTGAGATTAGGCACCAAATTGTAAAACTGAAAAATGAAGCCCAGATTATCTCGGCGATAATCCGACAGTGCCTTGCCTTTTAAACCGAAAACTTCCTTTCCGTCCACTTTAACAGAACCGGAATCCATAGTGTCCAATCCGCCAATGCAGTTTAAAAGAGTTGACTTACCGCTACCGCTGGTGCCCTGGATAACACACATCTGTCCTTGCTCTACGCCGGTGGTCACACCTTTTAAAACCTGAATATAGCTGGAATCCTTACCGTAACTTTTCTTCACATCCTTGATTTCTAAATACATATTTGCCTCCTTATTGGTGAATATATTTCAATTTAATATTTGCTGCTTTGCAACATAACATTGTTATGTAAGTGTTATGTTATAAGGAGTCCCGGAAGACTCCCTTCAAATAACCACATAACATAACACTGTTATGTTATGTTTAAAAAGTAAACCGCTATTTCGCGGCTACTTATCTATTACGGCTGTCCAGCCCTTTGTTATAAAATTCATTACTTTCTTAATATGCGCAAGTGCTTTCTTCTCATCCTTCTCGTGGGTAATCATATGAATAAAAGCATCCAAAATCATATGCGTCAACCAGTGGACCATAGCCTTGTTTACTTTTCCGCCGTAATGGGAACCCATTTTTGCAGACATCTTTGTATATGTCTCATCCAAAATATCTGCCAAATCATCCACCGCATTCTCATACTTAGACCCCTGTGCCTTGGTAAGAAGCATATGGAAGACATCGTAGTTCTGATACAAATGATGCACCAGTTCTTCTACGAATGCGTCGTGATCGCCTTCCTCTGCATCATAGGGCTGCTCCATCAATGCTTCATCCTCTTCAAAGTGGCTCTTAAGAATTGCAATCAATTCATTATAAGGTCCGTCAGCGATTGCACCAAACAAAGCTTCCTTATCCTCAAAGAAGAAATACAACGCACCGGTGGTCACTCCCGCGTCCGCACAAATTTTACGAAGAGAAGCCTTATTATATCCCTTCTCCATAAACTCCCTGCGGGCACTGTCTATTAACTTTTCTCTGGTTTCTTTATCTGCACCCATTCATTTCACCTTAGATAACAATGTTACGTAACGCTGTTATCTTAATATATTTTAGAAAATCTGTCAACACCCTTTTTATGAATTGGATTTTTATATGTAATTAAAATGCGCCCGGGAGCTTTTCTTTGTATGCTGTGCAGATATTTTTATTCCATAAAGAACCGTGTGAAAGCGTCGGTACTTAACGAACAAACGAATTGTATTCGTTTGGTGAGTTTAGTATCCGCTACGGTTTCACTCGAGCGAGAGCGCGTTCTGTTGGAATATAAAATAATCGGCACAGCATTCAATAACATAGAATACTGCCGGGCGCACTTTTCCACACAAAGAAAAAAAGACAATTCATAAATGAACTGTCCTTTTTAGAGAAGGTATTTCTCTTATGGGGTATAGCAAAAAACTATAATGTATTGGGGGGGTTACATCTAGAAGTATAGCACCCGATACCCCCTTTCGCAATCCACGGAATTCACAAATATTACAAAACCTTGTATTTGTTTTCAGTAATTTTGCACAAAGAAAAGTCGCCATTTTTCACAATGACGACTTTTAAGGTTCGTTTTTTTATTTTTTTAAGCATTTTGCCAACAGCGCTTCTTTACGTAAGCAAAGCTCCTATTAAGCTTCACCACGGTTCTCAAACAACGCTTCAAATTCTTCTCTTGTGATACGTTCTTTCTCAAGAAGCAACTCGGAACAAGCATGTAAAATGTCCATATGCTCCGTAATAATATCTTTGGCCTTAGCGTAACATTCGTCGATGATTGCTTTGACTTCCATATCGATATCGCCGGCAATCTTCTCGCTGTAAGGTCTGGTCTGGGCCAAATCACGGCCGATAAATACTTCATCACCGTCGCTGTCATAGTTGATCACACCTAAGCTTGACATACCGTATACCATAACCATATCCCGGGCAACCTGTGTTGCCTTGCGGATATCGCTGGATGCACCTGTAGTAATGTCATCAAAAATCAACTCTTCAGCAATACGTCCGCCCAAAGAAACCATAATGTGCTGTTTCATCTGGCCCTTGGTATGGAACATTTCATCCTTTTCAGGCAAAGGCATGGTATAGCCTGCCGCACTTCCGCCTGTAGGAATAATAGATACTGTATACACAGGGTCCATATCAGGCAATACGTGGAACAAAATCGCGTGTCCCGACTCATGATATGCGGTAATCTTTCTTTCCTTCTCGGAAACCACCTTGCTTTTCTTCTCGGTTCCGATGCCCACCTTTAAGAATGCCTTGGTAACATCTTCTTCCTTGATATATGCACGGTCTTCCTTGGCCGCAAGGATTGCCGCTTCGTTTAAAAGGTTCTCCAAATCCGCACCTGTAAATCCTGCGGTAGTCTGTGCAATCTTCTTCAAATCCACATCATCGCCAAGGGGCTTATTCTTAGCGTGTACATTAAGAATTTCTTCACGTCCTCCCACATCAGGTCTTCCCACTCTGATTTTACGGTCAAAACGTCCGGGACGAAGAATCGCCGGGTCAAGAATATCCACACGGTTGGTTGCCGCAAGCACGATAATTCCGCTGTTCTCGCCGAAACCGTCCATTTCTACCAGCAACTGGTTCAAGGTCTGCTCACGCTCGTCGTGTCCGCCACCCATACCGGTACCGCGGCGTCTTGCTACGGCATCAATTTCATCGATAAAAACAATACAAGGCTTGTTGGCATTTGCTTCTTCAAACAAATCTCTTACACGGGATGCACCCACACCAACAAACATTTCCACAAAGTCAGAACCGGAAATACTATAAAAAGGTACGCCTGCCTCGCCTGCAATTGCCTTGGCAAGCAATGTTTTACCGGTTCCCGGTGGGCCCTCAAGAAGCACACCCTTGGGAATTCTTGCGCCAACCTTGGTAAAAGCATTGGGGTCTCTTAAAAACTTGATGATTTCTTCCAAATCATCTTTTTCTTCTTTCAAACCGGCAACATCTTTTAAGGTTGTCTTTCCGTCTTTGATCATACGGGCACGGCTCTTTCCGAAGTTCATCATCTTGCTTCCGCCACCGGCAGCCTCGCTCTGGGCATTCATAAACATCACAAAGAAAAATGCACAGATACAAAGAATAATCAACGGCGGTAACATATAAGTAAGGAACCAGTTATCCTGAGGCACTTCCCCTACAATGGGGTCCAAGCCGTTCTCTCTTAAGTAATTCTCAATGCCTTTAACGTCTGTAACATTTAAGGTTCTTGTTGTTCCGTTGGTAGTAACAATCTGAATTTTACCACCGTCAGACTCCTTGGTCTGTTCGATGATTACGGACTCCACCTCGCCTTTTTCCACAGCGGCTTCCAAATCACCTCTTGTAAAAGAGTAGCTCCCGAAATCAAGACTTCCGATCCATACTGCGATTAAAACCAAAATCACAATCAGGAAGAAAATCGGTCCTACTCCCGCTCTTCTTTCTTTATTCACTAAATTATCTCCTATCTGTATATTCTATTTCAACACAATCTGCCATTCACATTTTATAAAAGACCGACTGCACTTTTCTCTTTTATTCAATTTCTACCACGCCAACATAAGGATAATTACGATGCTTCTGCGCACAATCCAATCCGTAGCCTACCACAAAAAGGTCGGGAATCTGGAAACCTGTATAATCCACATCAACTTCCACCACCCTACGCTCAGGCTTATCAAGCAGAGTACAAAGGGCAAGGCTTGCAGGTCTGCGGCTTTCCAGCAACTCCATCAATCTGCTTAAAGTTCTTCCGGAGTCAATAATATCTTCCACCACGAGAACTTCTCTTTCTTCAATACTGTCGTCCAAGTCTTTGACAATCTTAATCTGTCCGCTTGATTCGGTTCCGTCACCATAACTTGATACCGACATAAAATCAATGGTTACCGGCACGGTAAGACGCTTTGCAAGCTCACACATAAAAAACGCACCGCCACGCAACACACAAATCAAATGGAGCGTTTTACCCTCGTATTTCTTGCTGATTTCTGCTGCCATTTCACGAATTCTTTTATCCACTTCTTCTTCTGAAATCAACACTTTAATTTTCTCCATCAGCTCTTCCTCCTATGGTAATTTCCAAAACA
This sequence comes from Lachnospiraceae bacterium, assembly GCA_045590655.1. Lineage (GTDB taxonomy): Bacteria > Bacillota > Clostridia > Lachnospirales > Lachnospiraceae > UBA3766. The sequence goes on from JAZNRI010000051.1 coordinate 13,837, forward strand.
CGTTTCGTTTCTTCCGTTATTTTATAAAAACTGCTGATTCTGTAGCCCGGAACCCACATAATATGGTTGTCATCCGCCAGAACCCAGGTTTCATCTCTTTTATACACGGGAATTTTTTCCTGGATAAAATATTCTTTTAATTTCTTGCGTCCGCCCTCATCATTCACGGTTAAAAAATCGCCTTCCGTCCGTTTCCGAAAAATAGGGCACTTGGTTATTTTATCATAATCAAACCATTTCGTATATGTTTTTTGCGGAATATTTTTCAATTCGTAGTTTAAAAGCAGCCTTGCACGAACATCTCCCAAATTATGCAACATAAAAGAAATCTCTTCGCCACGCTCCAAGTCTTCCTTTGAAAGTAACGCTATGGAAACGCCGGTTCCCAAGGCAGTTTGTGGAGTGCCGGCACAAAAGCTGTTGTCCGCACCTCGACCGGTGGCACATTCACCGCCGTCATTCTCTCTACGGATAAAAATGCCTTCCGCAATCCTATAGGCCACCATTCCTGCCGGCAGAGAAATCATCCTCCCGGATTGCATTCCGAACAAATTCATTACTTCCTGCACGTGCACTTTTCCTATGTCTCGGACCGTTCCGCCGACAACCGCAATTGCCTGGTATAAAACTCTCGAAACAATAGCAGTATGTTCTTCGGATACTATTTTATCCCGAATCAAAACACCGCCGTCCTGCAAGTTGCAATATTGTAAATAAGCCTCTTTCGTTTTATATTCCAGATACTCCTCAGCATCTCGCAAATCTGCTGCCGCATCCGCAATTCGCGCTTCGGCCCCGGCATATAATTTCTCTGCCAAAGGCATAATTTCATGGCGGATATAATTTCTTGCATATTCCACAGATTCATTGGTTTCGTCAATCTGCCAACTGATTTGATTTGCTGTCAGATAATCTTCAATCTCCTGCCTTGTCACATCCAACAAAGGACGGATTACAACACCGTTTACCGGGCGGATGCCACCAAGTCCCTTCAGACTGCTTCCGCGAAACAAATGAAAAAGCATAGTCTCCGCACAATCACCTTTGTTGTGGGCAACCGCAATTTTATCCCCATCATATTTCTCCAGCAATTCCTCAAAAAAAGCATATCGCACACTGCGTCCCTCTTCTTCGAAGGAAAGTCCCTGTTCCTTAGCCAGCGACGCTACGTCCGCGCGTTTTATCTCGCAAGGAATCTCTATTTTTTTACACAACTGTTGTACAAACTCTTCATCCCTCACAGCCGTCTCGCGAAACATATGATTGATATGGGCAACGATGATGTTAAGCTCCATATCCTCCTGCAGCTTTGACAGCACAGAAAGAAGGCAGACCGAGTCCGCCCCACCGGAAACACCGACAATTACGGTATCCCCCTTTTTCAGCATATGATGTTTTTGCATATATTCCGCGACATTTTTAACCATGTTCTAAATATATCTAAAAATTGTGAAATTTTCAAGTATAGCCGCATTGCTCATATAGTTTGTCCTATAACAACTGTTATGAGCCATTTTACAAAGCATCACGAAACAACCGCCGTCAGTTTCCCTACCACAATGGTCATATCGTCGCGAATTCGCCCTGCACATCTGCGGATTGTGCATTGCATTAGGAAATTTGCTGCTTCCTCCACATCATCAATTTCCATCTTAGCAAAAGTCTGCAAAAGTGATTTTTCGTCTCCGTAACACTCCAGGACGCCGTCCGAAATCATCAATATGCAATTCCCTTCTGTCAATTCATAGATGGTATCAAACAGGCCGTCAGTATCAATCTCACTTTTTAATGTATCTTCTATATACACCGCATTTTCACCTTCCAAACCGTTCACATGAAAGCCCAACGGGAAGCCTATATTTTTAACACGCTCTATTGTATCGTCCCGACGGATATAACTGTCACAGGCCCCGTACTTACGAAACGCTACAGTTCCTTCCACCAAATCCAGCATTCCCACGTCCAGAGAAGGCATATTCTGTTCCCTTCCCTGGGCGACAAAAAGACTGTTCACCATATCCGCCGCTTCCTGCATGGTAAAACCGGTATCCAGATATTTTTCTACCAGTTCCAATACCCTCTCGCTATCGCGACATGCCTCCGCGCCTGAGCCGGCCCCGTCAGAAATCATACAAACTTTTTTCGTTCCCGTCACATCATACACAAGACAATTATCTCCTGATACCGCCTCGTTTTCCTTTGTTGCCACGGCAATCCCTGTTTTAAATTGAAAGCGGCCACGACTTTCAAACACATATGTATCATATTCGTATGCCACAAAAAACAAATTCTCCTTAGCCGATACCAAAGGAAACCCAAACAATTCCGTCAAAACACCGGCAATATCCTCGGTGGTGTAATCCGCATTTCGTTGCCCACGCATGGTCAATACAAACTGTAGTGCCCCTTTTCGCCGAAGCAGAAAGATTTCTTTTAAAAGAATACCATGTTTGGATAAACCGTTTTTTAAAATACGTACTTTCCTGGCATTTGGTACACTGTAGGTCAGGCTTTCTTCCGCCAGTTCCTCCATACTTTTGGCCATTTCCTTAAGGCGAAGTTCCATAATTCTTCGGTTCTCATGTAAAATTTTTTGAAAAACAAGTTCCCTGCGGTCCATAATGCCTGTAGGGGCTTCCGCCTCCATCTCCCGAAAAGAATATGAAAGCTCTTTGTACGCATCTGCCAGAAGCAGAATCCGCTTTCTCCCATATGCAGGCAGCAACTTTGCTTCCTCCTTTTTATCCAAACCCATATCCACATCCTCCTGCATGTCCTATTTCTCCGGTCGGTTGCATATAATCAAATAAAAGCACTAACAATGTACGTTTCCTTGCAAACAACAGTCCGGGAGTCATAAGTATAGCAGACAGGCTTCGCGATTTGTGTCGAAGCGCGGTTGCAACAGATGAAATGTTTGCGACATTTTTTTCATTAAAAAAGACGCAACGCATGTTACGCCTTTTTATAATATATATGCAAGACATGATGAGGACGTTTGTATCAGTCTTTGCAAGCATCTATAAATCGATGGAATGCCTCCATACCTTTACGGTCTCGTTTATACACTCCGGCGCACTCCAACACTTTAACAAATACTTTTCCAATTTCCTTCTGCACGATATCGTGAATATTTTCTTTTGTAATATCATAATGCGGAATCCATTGGTATGCCCAGTCGGCATGTTTGGCAATTTCTTCAATTTCCTCTATCTTTTCTCCGTTTAAAATCGCTGCTTCCAAACGGGTCATTTCTTTTTTCAGACGTGAAGGAAGAACTGCCAACCCCATTACTTCAATCAAACCGATATTCTCTTTCTTGATATGGTGATACTCTTCTGTCGGATGATACACGCCCCAAGGACATTCTTCCGTGGTAATATTATTGCGTAAAACCAAATCGAGTTCAAATAATCCGTCTCGCATTCGCGCAATAGGAGTTACCGTATTATGCGGCGTACCTTCTGTATGGGAATAAATAAACGCTGCTTCGTCAGAATATTTTCTCCAACACTGTGTAATATGCTCTGCCGCTTCCACAATACGTTCACGGTCAGCGCCCTGCAATCTGATTACGGACATAGGCCACTTAATAATACCTGCTTTTACATCTTCGTACTTTTTCAATGTAAAAGTATATTCATATTCCGCCTTCGCCATTGCAAATTCGTATCTTCCGCCTTGGAAATGGTCATGGCTTAAAATCGAGCCGCCCACGATTGGCAAATCTGCATTGGAGCCTACGACATAATGTGGAAACTGCTCAACAAATTCCAGTAGTTTTCCAAATACTGCCTTATCAATCTTCATAGGAATATGCTTCTCATGAAAAACGATACAATGTTCGTTATAATACACATAGGGTGAGTACTGCATATAATACGGCTCATTATTCAATGTCACAGGAATAATGCGGTGGTTCTGTCTTGCCGGATGGCTAAAATGTCCGGCGTAACCTTCATTTTCTTTGCAAAGCAGACATGCCGGATAACCGGAACTTTTGCTCTGTCCTGCTTTTACAATATCCCTGGGATCTTTTTCGGGCTTCGACAAATTAATTGTGATATCAATCGGTCCGTATTCCGTCTCGCAAATCCACTTCTCGTCTTTTGCAATACGGTCAGTACGAATATAATTACTTGCACGACTTAACTTATAAAAATACTCCGTTGCCTGCTCCGGTGATTTCTCATATTGCTTCCAAAATTCGCTTCTTACAACGGAAGGCTGCGGTGTCAGCAAACCCATAATTTTGGTATCGAACAAATCCCTGTTGGTCTGCGTATCTTCCGACAGAATACCGTTTTCCAATGAATACGACATCATCTCTTCCAAAATATCTACTAACTCCCTGCACTGTTTCTTTGTACAGGCTGTATCCGATGAAATCTCAAAATCATAATCTGTTAATCCAAAAAACTCCAACAATCGATTGGTAATGTATATTCTATCATCCTCTAGTACCAAACCGTTTTGACAACCATATTCTACAAGTTCACCAATTAACTTTGTAATCATACCGTTACCCCCTTGTATTATATCCTTCCGGATGCGACTTGTGCCAATTCCACGCTGTTGCAATGATAGTTTCCAAGTTATTGTACTTGGGGTTCCATCCGAGAATCTCTTTTGCCTTCTTGCTGGATGCAATTAATGTGGACGGATCTCCGGCACGTCTTTCTTCCATACGGGCGGGAATCGGATGACCGGTTACCTTTCTTGCCACATCAACCACTTCTTTTACAGTGAAGCCAACGCCGTTGCCCAGGTTAAAAATATCACTTTCCCCACCGTTTCTTAAATATTCCATGGCAAGAATGTGTGCCTGAGCAAGGTCATTGACATGTATATAATCCCTGACACAGGTTCCGTCTTTGGTATCGTAATTATCCCCGTATACACTGATTACATCTCTTTGCCCATTGGGAACCTGCAATATCAAAGGAATCAAGTGAGTTTCCGGATTGTGTGCCTCGCCGATCTTACCGTTCGGATGTGCGCCACAGGCGTTAAAATAACGAAGAGATACAAATCTTAAGTTATGCGCCTTAGCAGTCCATTTAAACATCTTTTCCATAGACAGTTTGGTTTCACCATAACAATTAGTAGGCTCTGTTCTGTCCGTTTCCAAAATAGGAATGCTCTCCGGTTCGCCGTAGGTTGCTGCCGTAGACGAAAAAACTATTTTATCAATGTTATGTGCTATCATACTTTCCAAAAGGACTTCTGTTCCGCACATATTGTTGCTATAATACTTTAACGGATCCTTCATACTCTCGCCGACCTGCGAACTTGCCGCAAAATGAATGACGCCATCAATCTCTTCATTCTCGAACACAGAATCCATAAATGCTCTGTCTCTGATATCACCCTCATAAAATTTTGCTTCCGGATGTACCGCTGCTCTAAATCCCGTTTGAAGATTATCTACGATAACCACCTTTTCACCTGCATCAATCAATTCATATACCGTATGAGAGCCGATGTATCCGGCTCCACCCAATACCAAAATACTCATCTTTTTCTCTCCTCATTGATTCTTCTTTATTTTTATAAAATTAATACTCCGCCTTCATTTCTGATTTTTAAAATTTTACATGCTCCGCTTCCGAAAATACCGTCCATACGGTTCCTGTACTCTTCCACAAAAGCATTTTTAACAAAAGCCTGTATTGTACCTGCAAAACCGCCGCCATGCACTCTTGCCACACCGTTTTCTTTTAAAATACTGTCACTGACTGCCAATGCTACGGACATATTCTGATGCTCAACATCAGCATTGGTATAGACATTCTGTAAGTATTTAAAAGAAGAGGAACCGGATTCTTTGATTTGTGTAAGAAAACTTCCCACATCCTGCTTTTTCAGCGCGTCAACCGCTTTTACCACTCTCTTATTTTCTTCCATAAAATGAATGGTACGCAACACAGCTCTGTCACCTAATTCTTTTCGGATTTCCGGAATATTACGATAAAACTCATCTTCCTGCACTTCAGCCAGAACCTCTTTTCCAAAATATGCGGCAACCGCTTTCATTTCCTTTGGAACGGCAGCATAATCAGCTGTCAAATCAGCATGAGAGCCCTTGGTATCTGTAATACATAAACTATATCCGAACTTATTTAAATCAAATTTAATCTGTTCTACTCTGGGGAATAACGGATCTACAAAGTCAATTGCTACCATACTGCCTACCGAACAAGCCATCTGATCCATTAAGCCGCAAGGCTTTCCGAAATATGTATTCTCGGCGCACTGTCCTGCCATGGCAATTTCAACCTTACCGATTCTTCCGTTATTATATAAATGAGAAACAATTGTTCCGATTATGGTTTCAAATGCTGCAGAAGAAGATAGTCCCGCACCGATTAACACATCACTGGTAATGTATGCCTGAAATCCGCCAATTCCATAATTCATTTTTTGCAATGATGCCACAACACCTTTGACAAGTGCAGTGGTTGTTTCTTTTTCCTCTTCTTTATATGACAAATCACTTAAAGGAATGGTAATCATATCAAAACCTTCTGATACCACGCGTATGATATTGTCTTCTGTTTTAGCCACTACTGCAATGGCATCCAGATTAACAGATGCTGCAAGCACTTTTCCCTGCTGATGATCTGTATGGTTTCCGGAAATTTCACTTCTGCCGGGCGCACTGAATAAGTTAATTTCATATTCGTCATAATATTTTTCGTACTCTTCAAGCGCCTTCATATAGCGGTTTTTCTGATATGCCAATCTGCTGTAATCCACATATAACTCCATTAGCTTATCATCCAACATTTCTGACTCAATCATTGCTTTTACTTCAGTTGTTTTCATATTCATACCCTCCCTAAATTGTTGTTATGCACTCTGCATTTTATTTGCTTCAATTTCTTCCTTTAACTTACGATTTGCCTTTTCTACATTTAATCCAGCCATAATAAATGTAATCAACAGACAAATGATAACCGGCAACCAAAGATACATAAATTGTATCATATTGATGCAAGAAGCACTCTGTACCAAAGCTTCTCCTTCATATCCGCTGAAATCCAACAACCATCCGGAAATTGCTGTACCAAGTCCTCCACCTAATTTTACACCAAGAGAAGTACAAGAGTACATACTTCCGTCAATTCTCTTCTGTTTTTTAAGGTATGTATATTCCGAACAGGTTGCAATTACTGCATTCATATCACCCTGCCAAGGTCCCATACCAAAGGCTGCAATTGCGGTGAACAGCAACATCAAAGGAACGCTTCCCATATAAGCTGCGACTACCACCAAAAGTCTGCCGATGGTTCCGATTATATAACCGGTGAGATTTAATTTGTACATTCCCTTCCATTTTCCAACCAATGCCGGGGTGAAAATCAAAGCGATAATTAAAGGAATGTTGATTGCCCATGAGAATACTCCGTAGAGATTCTCATTTTTTAAAATATAGATCATATAGTAAATACCGACACTGATCATTGCTGAGTAAATCTGCTGCAAAATATACACGCCGCAAATCATCACATAATATTTGTTTGTGAACAAAATCTTTGCAGTCTGGAACAAAGATAACTTATCATCCTGGGTTTCTTTTTCACGTTCTTCTTTTAATTCTTCTTCTGACAATTCTTTTACGGAAAGTGCTGAAATAGTGTTTACAACGAGACCGATAATCGCATAAATGATTGCTACCCATCTCCAACCTTCTGCGCCACCGCCCATCAGATCCACAAAACCGATAGTAATGGTCTGAATCAAAAGACTTGTAGAGAAAGCGAAGATAAATCTGTAAGAGCCCATCTGCACTCTTTCTTTACTGTTTTTGGTAATCAATGCTGTCAATGCGGAATATGCAATGTTATTGGCAGTGTAGAAAACTGCGTTTAATAAAGAATAAGCAATAAAGAACCAAGCATATTGCGCAAATTCTCCGACATTAACCGGTACTGCAAAAATTGCCACCAACGTAATTGCGCAACCGATATATCCCCAGAGCATCCAAGGACGCGCCTTACCCATCTTAGTTTTGGTTCTGTCGATCATTGTGCCAAAGAAAACATCCGTAACACCATCCAGTAACTTAGAAACTGCAATTAATGTTCCTACAATGCCCGGATTTAATCCAACCGTATCGGTTAAATAAATCATAACGAAGGAGGTAAGAAACGCATATACTACATTTCCTGCAACATCCCCTGAGCCGTAGCCAATTTTATTGTACCATTTTAAATATTTTTTCTCTTCCATCGTAACCCCACCTTATCCTTTCTTACTGATTACATGTTTTATAGGGAACTAATTGAATGCTGAAATCAAATTCTGCATCGTTTAACTGATACTTCTTAGGTAAAACCGGTCCGCAACTGTTAGAACCGATACCACTTTGTGCATAATCAAGACAAAGAATACTGCTGTTGCTCTTATGCAATTCGTAGTTATGATTTTTGCAGGTCATTTCTTCCTGACTGTATACAGATGCATTGAAGGAGAATGTCTTTTCTTCCTTTAAGCTAAGCAATCCGTATTGTCCGTCCGAAAGGCTGACATAATCACAATCGGTATGACTTCCGTTTTCCTGCGGTCTTACGTAATCCACATGCATTTCTTCAATGTTGCTTTTGTAAATGCCATGAGACGCAGCTCTGCATTTATCCCGGTAACTTTCTACCGGACCAAGTCCGTAATAGTGCACCTGTTCGAATTCCTTCTGCAAGAAAATTCGTACACCGAATCTTGGCAGGAACGGCAACTCTTCGTTCTTTTTTACCGCCATGGAAAGTGCAATTCGGCCGTCATTTGCAATTTTCCATGTGGCATTAATATCTAAAATCCGTTGTACGGTAGGTGCCGCCATTGAAAGTTTGCTGTGGATTAAAACTTCATATCCTGTCAGCGTACAAGTTGTTTCATACTCTCTGATAACTGTCCTATGATACCATGCGCGGAACCACTCGGATTTAATGTACATATCATTGTCCGTAGGTGCTCTCCAGATGTTAATATCCATAGGCTGTGTAAAATATTCTTTTCCTTCAAACTGCACACTCTCGAAAACACCTTTATGTTTGTTGTATACATATCTGAAATTATTGCCGTTAATACGAATGCGCACGGCATCTTCTTCCACTTCTAAAAGACGCTCAGCCAAAGTATTCTCTACGGACAAATCTGCTTTCTTATCAGCAGTGTTGCCGCAAATTGTACGGAATAATTTCTCTTTTTGGATTTCACCATCGCTGTTTTTCAAAAGAATTTCATCAAATCCTAATAATGTTCCCTGAGGAATCAACGAATGATTACCACAGTATTCATATATAAGTTTAAGATACGTTTTGCCTTTTTCGGGAACGTCTGCACTAAAAGGAATTTGAATTTCTTCGCCCGGCACCTTATCTTCCATATCGAGACTGCCCATTTTAGTAACATAGCCGTCACAGGAAATTTGATACTGTACCTTTACTGTATCTTTCAGACAGGTAAACTGAAGCATATTTTGTAAAGTAAGTAAGCCTTCCTGCTGATTGTATGACTTAACCCTTGCAGGACGATATACATTGCGGTATTCCAACAAGCCTGTATGCGGTCGTCTGTCAGGATATACCAAACCATCCATACAGAAGTTGGTATCATTTACTTCTTCACCATGATCTCCGCCGTAATAAAAGATGGATCTGCCGTCTTCCGCTTTACCGTGATAAATACCGTGGTCACACCACTCCCACACAAAGCCACCGCAAAGAATGTCGTTTTCGTAGAAGTACTTAAAATACTCTTCCAAATCCCCGGGGCCATTGCCCATAGCGTGGCAATATTCACATAAAATCAACGGCTTATCCGGATTGCTGTCGATGTATTCCTGAATCTCTTCAAATCCGGGATACATTCTGCTGAATAAATCAATGTTTGAAAAATCATATTTTTTATCACGATTATGATATCTTGCACTCTCATAATGTGTGAGTCTTGAAGGATCAAATGCTTTGGTCCATTTCAACGCTTCTTCGAACGTACAACCATAAGCACACTCATTTCCCATAGACCAAATTACAACGCAAGGTCTGTTTTTATCTCTGTGAACGCAACGTTCCGTTCTGTCCAAAGTAGCTTCTATGTACTCCGGATTGTCAGAAATCGCTTCATTCCAATGATGCCACTTGTTTTCATCGCTGTTATCCTTATGATAAATTTCAGCAGGTCCGTGGCTTTCATTATCAGCCTCATCAATAATCCAGAAGCCAAACTCATCACACAACTGATAAAACATCGGTGCATTAGGATAATGGCTGGTGCGAATTGCATTGAAGTTATGCTGCTTCATCAATTCCATATCCTTTATCATCTGGGATATACTGATTACAAATCCTGTTTCAGGGTCGGAATCATGACGATTGACCCCTTTAAACTTAATCGGTGTTCCGTTAAAATAAACTACTCTATCGATAATTTCAATTTTACGGAACCCCACGCGTTCTGTAATAACTTCACCATCAGTCTCAATGAGCAGGGTGTACAGATAAGGATTTTCCGGATTCCAAAGACTAACATTTTGGAATTCCATTTCCACCAAATGCGTATATCTCTCATCAGTAGCATTTACATTGTTCTTCGTTTCCTTTGCGCTTGCTACCTCGCTTCCTTCTGCATCTAATAAACGGAACGTTACCGGTACGCTCTTTCCTGCAAATTCCAGTTCCACTGCCAGCATACCCTTCTTATCTTCATAAGTCGGATGTACGAAATAATCGTAAATACATTCCTTCGGTCGTTTTAACAGATATACATCTCTGAATATTCCGCTCATTCGGAATTTATCCTGGTCTTCCATATAACTTCCGTCACACCATTTCAAAACCAGAACAGCCAGGCGGTTTTTTCCTTCTTTTAAAAGGTTGCTTACATCAAATTCACTGGTGGAATGTGATACCTGACTATAGCCTATATAAGCACCGTTTAACCAAACATAGAAGCAGGAATCAACACCTTCAAAGTTTAAGAACGCTTTAGGTGCCGCCTGATCTGCTTTATACTCAAATTCGCAAATGTAGGTGCCGCAAGGATTCTCCTTCGGTACATAAGGCGGATCAAAAGGAAACGGATAACGAATGTTGGTATACTGGTGGGAATCATATCCCTGCATCTGCCACACGCCCGGAACCAGAATTTCATCATATTCGTCTACTTTTTCCTCTTCCTTGTAGAAGTCATGTGTCAAATCATAGATGCTGTCGTAATACCGAAACTTCCAATTTCCGTTTAACAGTTGCATGCGGTCGGAAGACTCTCTTTCTCTCGCCACATCCTTCATCGGAAATGTCGCCGGAATGTAGTATGCACGATTCGGCATTGTATTTTCATGTAACACGTGAATGTTTTCGTAATGTTTTTGAATTGTCATTTGGAACCCCTCCATATCTTTTTTTATACTATAACCCACAAAATAGCCGTTTTCCATTGTTTTAATTTGACTAAATATGCACAAAATGATACAGTTATATTGTGCAGAAAACGAGAATACGTCATTTTTTACAATGAAAAATACACAAAAATGTATATTTTTCACAAAAGGAGAAGCCTATGTATATCAATGAAGCATATTTGAATCATTCCAGAGTAGATTTTAAAGACACCAGCAAACCGCTGATTGTCTGCAACTGCGGAACCTATAAATTGTTTAATCGCCGTATCGTACCTACTTTGCGTCCTAAAGGGCGCCTGGACTATCAGCTTCTTTATATTGCTGCCGGAAAAGGACATTTCTTTTTTAATAACGAAGATATTACACTCAATGCCGGACAGATGGTGATATATCGGCCAAAAGAATTTCAGAAATACGAATATTATGGGGAAGACCAGACAGAAGTGTTCTGGGTACACTTCACCGGAAGCGATGTTAAAAGTATGCTTCGAAAATATGGGATATCAGATGATTTGCACTATTTTTATGTTGGAACTTCTTTGGAATATCAGAGACTTTATAAGCAGATGATTCAAGAATTGCAGACTTGCAAAGAAAATTATCAGGAACTATGTGCCTTGTTATTACAAGAATTGTTTATCAATATACACAGACAAATCGGATCGACAATTCCCAAAAACCGAAATTATTTTGAACACGAAATTGAACTTGCTGCAAAATATTTCGATGAAAACTATAATAAAGAAATTAACATTGCGGAATATGCCGCTGAAAAAGGAATCAGTACGTGTTGGTTTATACGCAATTTTAAGCAGGTGATGGGAACCACACCCATGCATTACATTCTCTCCCTGCGTATTACAAATGCCCAAAGCTTGTTGGAAACCACAAGCTACAATATCACCGAAATCAGCAGTATTATAGGGTATGACAATCCGCTGTATTTCAGTCGCTTATTCAAAAAGCAAAAAGGTGTATCTCCTCAGGAATATCGCAAAAGAATTACCGAAACGCGTTCAATATAAAAATAAGACGTTATAATTTCAGAAGATTATAACGTCTTTTTATTTGATTAAACCAATTTACCACCGCAATAAGGACAATATCTGGTTCCGTCGGGCACGCCTAAACAGTGCGGGCATTTCAAAGGATAGTTCTCCTTTTCTTCCTCGGTAAGCCCTGCGCCGTTCATAAGATGCACCATCTTTTCTTTATCATAATTAGGCATATTCTTATTCATTGCATGGAAGGCTTCTTCCTTCTTTGCCTGCTCAGCCGCAGCTGCAGCCTGTTGTGCCGCCAATGCCTCCGCAGCCTTTTTATCTGCATATTCCTGCTGACTCTGCTGGATTTTACTGCTTACGCCCATAACAATTGCAGAACCGATAGCCGTACCCAAGGCATTTCCCATTGCATCGCCGAATCCGCTTCGACTGCTATAAGTTCTGTTACTGTTAATAATACTTCTTCCTACATTGCTTACAATATTCGATGCAGTATTCACCGTAGGGTTATACTGTGTTCTCAAATGTTTGGGCGGATTTGAAAAACTTGATGCAAAATGTGATGTCTTAGGCTTGGGACGACTTGCCGCCGTAAAAGCTCCCATCGCACCCATTGCTGCGTTAAGCGCACCTCCGGCCGCCTTAGCGCCTATGCGTCTGTTTTTTCTTCCGAATGCCATTTTATCTCCTCCTATAAAAGCTTCTCCCACATTGCTTTGGTCTGTTCGTTCGACTCTGTTTCGTACACTCTTTTCACTTCATTATACAATTCAATGTCGATAGACCGCAAGTCTCTTTCTGATTCTTTTACCCAGCCAAGCATTGCTTTAGCCGCCATATTACGCCAACGGGTAATGGGCGACTGGATACATACTTTAATAAGCTTGCTTCCCTTACGGTAATGCTTGTCTAAATACTGCACAATCATATCCAGGCGAATCTCTCCCTGTACGGCTCCAAGCCCAAGGGAATTCCCCATTTCATTTGGGTACTTATCGTAGTCAATTTTACGGTCGCAAAGTTCCATAAAATCATCGATGCATTTATCATTTCTAAAAAAGTAATAGCAGAACTGATAATACTTCGGGAAATCCATCTTCATCAATCGAAGCAGATGCTCTGACATATCGATGTCGTACATATCTGCAATGCGCATACAGTTATGCGTATTGTTTTCGATGTTTTCCACGATAAAAACATTTAAGTCCAGACGCTCCAACACTTCCTGCGCCTTAGCAACCACGCGACTGGAATCTTCGATTTCACTGTTTTTAAAATAGGACGCCAAGTCGGTAATCAGCGCCACTTGCTCCGCATCCCAATTGTGCTTTTTACACTCTTCCAAATACAAAAGTGCCAGCTCCACGGGTTCATCCATTACGGACATTCCCTGACAAGGGCCTTCGTCCAAAAGTCCTGCTATAATATCCGATGCACCGGCAAACTCCTCATCAGAGAAATTGCCAACCTTCAGACGCTCATACAAATCACACTTCATTGCGCACTCATAGCCCAGATATGCGTATAAAACCGTATTTTTACAACCGTGACAAAGAAGCCATTCTTTCTTCTCTGCAGTGTCAGCCTTCATCATCTCCACTACGTTGATTTTGCCCCAGCCTTTTAATTTCTTCGCCAATTCAAAATAAAAGTCCTGCTTCTCCTCTTCTTTCCAGCCCGCCGTATTCCAAATTACGTAATCCGTAAATTCTTCCGAATATGCCAGAACCTTCAAAATTCTCTTCGCGCCTTCATTGTCCGATAAATCAAATAAGGTCAACAAAATCAACCCCAATTTAACAGAAACCACCTTATAACCGTAGGAAATAAAAGTAGCCGCCATCAGTTTTAACTTGCCTGCATCATATTCCTGACGGTTCTCATAAATGCTCTCCAGTAATTCCTTACGAATTGTGGCAATCTGGAAATCCTTCGCTTCCCTGCTCTCAAAAAGAATCAAAGCCTCTTTGGGATCCATCTCCAAATATTCCTTGATTAATGCACAAATTTCCTCCGCGTCTCCGCCTTTGCCAAGATGATGCCCGCAAATTCCTTCCAAAGCACCGGGCGCATAGCGCAACTCGTGCTCTTTATTTTCCTTATTTTCCAGAATAAAATCTTCCGGCAATTCGCCCTGCACTTTTACGCATTGCTCCATTCTATAAAAAATACTGCCCTCTACCATACTGTAATACCTCTTTATAATAATTCATTCGACTACTGTCTGTTATAATAATCAATTCCTGCATTCGGATAAAAATAAGTCCTGATGTATCCATCCTGAGATACTACTACAAATTCATTGGTTTCTTCACGATAATAGACATCATCGCCATCTTCGGATTCAATTTTATGTAAGGTATCCGGGTGGATTATAACCTTATACGCCGCAAGTTCATATTCCTCTGCTGACGCAAACCCCATTTCAATGCCATGTTTATCATAATGCTGGTCAAGCAACTTCTGATTACGGAAGGTTACCTCTGCCATGGTTACTTCTTCCACTGCAGGCTCTTCACTAACCGATTCCTCGCTCTCTTCAACTTCCGGCTCATCTTCCGAAACAACTTCCCCTTCCTCGAGAAGTTCAGATTCAGACTCCTCCTCTATCACTTCGGATAAAAATTCCTCGGCCTCCCCCTCTATCAATGCCTGCAAATCCTCCTCATCGATATCGACATACTCCTCCGAAACAATCTCCGTATTTCCCTGCAGATTATCGTTTGGATTCTCAGTTTCCTCACCGCCAATTCCAAAAAGCGATGCGATAATCACAATAATGGTAGCAAGAATGGTTGTAATCACTCCGCCTATTGTCTTCTTGCTTTTTTTATTCTGTCCTGCGTTTTTACTCATTGGTTTACTCCTGATTTTATCTTTTTAAAAGCTATCTACTCTATTATATTCTTTTGTCGAGCTTTTCGCAATCCATTCCTTAACCCTGCGAACCAATCCTTTGAGAAAAGCAAGCACTGCATAAAACAAAGCTTCTCTTTCTTCTTTACTTGCTCCTGTCAGTCCGCAGATTATGGCAGCAAAACGCCCTGCCACTCCCCTTATCTCACCGGAAAGAATGGCCGGAATCCCCATCCGTTCGATTAATTCCACTAGATAGTATCGCTGTGTCAGAGTGGTCATTTGTATTAATTCATCCAATGTGTCGTTCAGCATTTCGGATGTCAAAGATTGTTTGGTCCTTACCAGCGAATTCCCTTTTACTTCCCACGCAAAAGGATCATGTTGTCCAAGCAACGGACTGTTTTGATAACTTTCTCTTAGGCTGGTTTTAATAAAAGAAGTTTCCCCCGGGTTGTCTGTCAGCAAAAGGCCAATCACACTTCCCTCAGGATAAAAATTCCTTAGTTTTCCGCCCAGTTCATTATAACCGTCGCTATAATTCCCCGCGAACTCCGGATTCACCCCCGGCCCGTCAAAATTATCGATCCGCACTACTTTATCACGAACCTGCGGATTAGACATTGCAAATGCAGAACTGATATTATTACCGCCTTTGGAATGCCCGGTGAGGTAGATTTTACGTGCATCTGTTTCCTTCAAATAGCGGAAGGACGCCAACTGTGCGCCCGTCCCCATTACCTGATATCCCAAGCGAAAATCCTCCGCCCAACCCACGGTGGTTTTACCTGTACCGCGCATCACAATAATTGCCGTATCATTTCGCCCTGCATCTATGGTAAAAGCTGCCCAGCGGGTGTCCTGCGTACGAATCGACTGCATCCTGTAAATTTCTCTGTGACTATAACGCTTGCAATGAATCAGTTCTTTTATAAAAGTTTGCTTATCCTGTGAATACGCACTTGTAAAATCCGGCATTTGCATAAGTTCTTTGGCTAATTCCGGAACGGAAATCTTTTCTCTTTTAGCAACTATCTCAAACGGATAATAGGATAATTGCGCCAAAACCAGGGCATCCACTTCATTGTAATTACAAACCGACAGTTCTTGTTTTGCTTGTTTTAAATATGTATTAATATTTGAAAAATCTTTCACGTTGTTCCTTTATTAAAATGCTTTATTCTATTTTTATTGTGGTAAATTGCATTATATACGCAAATAACCTTCCGGCCTGCTTTGACCGGAAGGTTATTTTATGCATTCTGTTAAATTTTTCTTTATATGGCAATGCTTTTTACATACAGTACTTAAATAATGTTTTTTACCAGCTGTACTTAAATAATGTTCCGTCTTCTTCTGAATAGAAAATACGGTATCATTTATTGGCCAACTTCCTAAGTTCTGCACTTAAAATATCATACTTAGTCAGCATATCATAAACCGCATCCTGTGAAAGCACACCCCGCTTCAAATCCGCCGGCAACTTTCCGGCCTCGTCATCTTCATAATCACGTCTCCAAGTGTTACTTCCGTAATATGCTTCCAATTCTACGATTTTTTCCTTGACTATTTCGTATTGTTCAATCGCCTTGGACAAATCGGAAACCGCCTTGTTTGCTTCATCCAATATCTCTTCATAGTATTGAATTCTTTCAATCTGTTCCATAGCAAATCATTCCTCATCTCATATCAGAATCAGCCTTCCGGCTTTAAATAGTACGCCTGACAGACCAATCTAAATTTCGCACTTTGCCCTTTCCAGCACTTCAATCACCTTATCACACCAGGCATCGAACTCAGGATCATCCTTCTGGCATTCCTCAGGGTGTGCCAAAATATAATCCAATGCAATTCTTACACCCTGGTCGAAGCGAACCGTAGTCTTCATATCAGGCACTGCTCTTTTTAACTTGCTGTTATCAAACACTACCGAAACCGACTTATCGCCAATCAAACTACCCGTAAAATCATAGCCGTACTTATCACCGGTAGCAGCCAGAAATTCGGAAGATACATAATAGGGTTTTAACTCTACGCCCAACGCATCTGCGATTGTTGCATAAATCTGATTCCAGCTTAAGGTTTCATCGCCTGTAATGTGGAAAGCCTCACCAATCGCATGACGATTCCCCATAAGCCCTGTAAAACCGATTGCAAAATCCTTGTTAAAAGTTGCCGTCCAAAGGGAACTTCCGTCACCCTGAATAATCACCGGCTTGCCCGCCTGCATTCTTTTAATTACCTGCCAAAAGCCGTTTTTACCATGAACCCCTAATGGAATGTTACGCTCGTCATAAGTGTGGCTCGGACGCACAATAGTAATCGGAAAACCTTCTTCACGGTACTTCTTCATTAAGAATTCCTCGCAGGCGATTTTATCTCTGGAATACTGCCAATAAGGGTTTGCCAATGTGGTACCTTCCGTGATCACATAAGATGCCGCCGGCTTGTGATATGCCGAAGCCGAACTGATATAAATGTACTGTCTTGTTTTATCCTTAAAAAGACGATAATCGCGCTCTACCTGCTCTACGTGAAAACCGATAAATTCGCACACCGTATCAAAAGACAAATCCTTGATTTTACTTGCTACATCAGCCTCATCATTCATATCCGCGATAATCTGATGCACGCCCTCGGGAACAACAGAGTTGCGATTCCCTCTGTTAATCATCCACACTTCCCAGTTCAACTCATTCACCAGACGTTTTACAATCGCCGTGCTGATAATCCCTGTTCCGCCAATAAATAATGCTTTCATTCTAATACCCCTTTCTTTTATACCCCAATATATATCTGCTATTACTTAGTTACACAATACCTATTTTCAATTGATGTTCTACTCTTTCTTCTCATCAAATGCCTTGCCAAACTGTGTCTCGTACAACTCGCTGTAGATACCGCCGTCATCCACCAACTCCTGATGCACGCCGCGCTCCGCAATCACGCCGTCTTTTATTACAAGAATTTCATCCGCTGCCAAAATAGTCGACAAGCGATGCGCAATCAAAATACTTGTTTTCGACTTAATAATCGGATCAATCGCTTCCTGGATTTTACTTTCGGAAATAGAATCCAATGACGCCGTTGCCTCATCGAAAATAAAGAGCACCGGATCTTTTAGTAAAATACGCGCGATGGAGAGTCGCTGCTTTTCACCACCGGATAATTTCAATCCGCGGTTGCCGACAGGCGTATCCAGCCCCTTCTCCTGCTTCTCAATAAAATCATAAATGTTGGCTTTTTTACAAGCTTCCAGCAACTCTTCCTCAGTGGCATCCGGTTTGGCATAGAGCAGGTTGTCGCGAATGGTTCCGTTAAAAAGGTAAGTCTCCTGACTTACAATACCGATCTTATCACGCAGAAAATCCAAATCCAGTTTCCGTACATCCACTCCATCGAAAGTAACTGCCCCCTCCTGCACGTCGTAGAGACGGGGAATTAAGTTAATAATTGTACTCTTTCCCGAACCGGAAGGTCCTACGATAGCGATACTTTTACCCTTTTCCAAGGTAAAATTAATATCCTTCAGAATCTTTCTTTCCGGTGTATACCCAAAACCTACGTGTTTGAATTCAATATTACCTTCTGCTGTTTTCGGGGTAATAGCATCCGGTGCATTCTGAATCTCAACCGGCATATCAAAATACTCGAAAATACGGGTAAACAAAGCCATGGAACGAATCCACTCTACCTGAATGTTAAGGAGTGAATTTACGGGACCGTACATTTTACCAAGAAGGGCCACCATTACAGAAATATCACCTACTGTCAAGGTAGAATCGTATTTCATAATAAGAATACCACCTACCAAATATAGCAACATAGGTCCTACGCTGGAGAACGTATTGATTACCACCATAAACCAACGGCCCGCCATGCCTTCTCGAATATTTAATCGGATCATCCGATGATTCGCACTCTCGTATCGTCCGTATTCATACTCTTCTTTACCAAACAATTTGACCAGAAGCTGTCCGCTGACAGACAAGGTTTCATTTAAGATGCCATTGATTTCATCATTACACTCCTGCGCTTCGGTAGTCAGTTTCCATCGGGTTTTACCTGCCATACGAGTCGGAATGGCAAACAAAGGAATAATCAGCACACCCACTGTTGCAAGAATCCAGTTCTCACGATACATCAATACCATAGCCACACCCAAGGTGATTCCGTTTGATAAAATAGAACTGAAGGTGCTGGTAATAACACGTTCCACACCGGCAATATCTCCGGTCATTCGTGTAATAATATCACCCTGATTATTGGTCGTAAAAAAACTCTGAGACATGCGTTGTAAATGCCTGTACATTTTGTTTCGCATATCATATGTAATGTGTTGGGCAATCCAGTTATTTAAGTAACTCTCCGCAACACGAATCAAATTTCCGCCAAGAGTCACCCCTAAGGAAATCAGAATCAACGTCACCAGCTTCTTCATATCCTGCCCAATCAGACCTTCGTCGATAATACGACCGGTCAACACAGAAGGAAGCAACGTCAGCGCCGAAGACGCCAGGATGCACACCAGCACAATGGCCATCTGTTTCCAATAAGGTGTCAAATATGAAAAAATTCTTTTTAATAAAGGCAGGGTAACCTTAGGTGCATTTGCCTTTTCTTCCTCCGTAAGGAATCTTCCTCCTCTTCCGCCCCCAGGTGCCATCTTTCGTATCCTCCTTTTTTACATCGCCATAAAAGCATAGCGTAATACAAATACAATTGCTACAATTAAAGTTAAGGGCTTAATTTCCTTAAACTTACCCAATAAAGCTTTTACCAAACAAAACGTAATAAGTCCCATGGCAATACCGTTTGCGATGGAATAGGTAAAAGGCATAAAAATCACGGTACAAAATGCCGGCAGGGCATTACTCATATCTTCGAAATCCACATCTTTTAAATTAGACAACATTCCGATACCAACAAAAATCAATGCAGGTGCCGTTGCTGCTGAGGGAACAATCGCCACAAAAGGTGCCAACAGAATCGCCGCGAGAAACATAAGGGAAGTAGTCAGGCTTGTCATGCCGGTACGTCCGCCCGCACCAACTCCGGCACTGGACTCTACCATAGTTGTAACCGTAGATGTCCCTACCATCGCGCCTGCCGCAGTTGAAACAGCATCGCACAACAGCGCTTCCTTCATACGATATACCTCTCCCTTTTCGTCCACCATTCCGGCCTGCTTCGCAGCACCGAACAAGGTTCCGATTGAGTCAAACATATTAACAAGCGAGAAGCTGATTACCAGCATCACTACGGTAAAAATAGTCTCCACTAAATTTCCACCGCCAAACAGTCCCGCAAAATCCAGTCTAAACAAAGATACTTCCGCGAAATCTCTTAACTGTCCGCCAAGGTTAAAGCTGAAATTTGACAAATGCGTAACCCCCAAAGGAATCCCCACAATGGTCGCTGCAATAATACCGATTAAAATAGACGCCGTCACCTTCTTATAAGCCAGCACAGCAATAACCACAAGCCCTATTAATGCCACAATTCCACCCATAATGGCGTTAATCTGTTCCGGAGTCACACCCTTTTCTCGCCACGCCGCAAAATTAAGCATTGCAACCAAAGTAGAATCATTACCCACCACAAGGCCTGCATTTTTAAGACCGATAATAGTAATAAAAAGACCAATACCGGGGGTGATTGCACTTTTAATACACTGTGGAATCGCCCTGATAATTGCTTCACGCAAACCAACCACAGTAATGAAAATAAATAAAAGGCCTGAAATAAAAACAATAACCAACGCCTGCTGATAAGTATATCCAAGCCCTAGCACTACCGTATAGGCAAAGAAGGCATTCAATCCCATGCCCGGCGCCTGCGCAAAGGGTACCTTTGCATAAACCGCGCACAAGAAAGTTCCGACAAAAGCCCCCAAACAGGTACCGATAAATACACCGTTATATACCTTGGTAGCCATATCCCCATTGCCCATAATCACATATGGATCCGAAAGAATCTGCGGATTCAAAATCAAGATATATGCCAACGTAATAAATGTAGTTAACCCCGCCAGAATTTCTGTTTTATAAGTAGTGTTATATTTATCAAATTCAAAGTATTTTTTCATTTCCAAAACACCTTTCGTACTACATTTTTTTCATCTCTATTAGTATAACACTTTTTATTCTTGATTAACAACTTATATATGTAAGTTATATGCTTTTTTATGCTATTTTTACCTCCGAAAATTGTTCCTTACTTTTTCTGCGACACATATCTGTTATAAAAGTAAAAAACCTCCCTTGGATTTCTCCAAGAGAGGTTCTGAATAATTGCTATTTAAAATTATAACTGAGGACCAGCACTTACTAATGCCTTACCAGCTTCATTTCCTTCATACTTAGCAAAGTTCTTGTTGAAACGAGAAGCAAGATCTTTTGCTTTCTCTTCCCACTGAGAAGCATCTGCGTATGTATTACGAGGATCAAGAATGTTTGTATCTACACCGGGAAGCTCTGTAGGAACTTCGAAGTTGAAGATAGGAATATTCTTTGTAGCAGCCTTTTCGATTGAACCGTCAAGGATTGCATCGATGATACCACGAGTATCCTTAATAGAGATACGCTTTCCTGTACCATTCCATCCTGTGTTAACCAAGTATGCCTTAGAACCGTTAGCTTCCATCTTCTTAACAAGTTCTTCACCGTACTTTGTGGGGTGTAACTCTAAGAATGCCTGTCCGAAGCATGCTGAGAATGTAGGTGTAGGTTCTGTAATACCACGCTCTGTACCAGCAAGTTTTGCTGTAAAGCCTGATAAGAAGTAGTACTTTGTCTGCTCCGGTGTCAAAATTGATACGGGAGGAAGTACGCCGAATGCGTCTGCTGATAAGAAGATTACGTTCTTAGCTGCAGGAGCTGCTGAAACGGGACGTACAATGTTGTTGATATGATCGATAGGATAAGATACACGAGTATTTTCTGTTACGCTACCGTCATTGAAATCGATCTTGCCGTTTTCATCCAATGTAACGTTTTCAAGAAGAGCATTTCTCTTGATTGCGTTGTAGATGTCGGGTTCAGAATCTTTATCAAGGTTGATAACCTTAGCGTAGCAACCACCTTCGAAGTTGAATACACCGTTGTCATCCCAACCGTGCTCATCATCACCGATGAGGAGTCTCTTAGGATCTGTAGATAATGTTGTCTTACCTGTTCCTGAAAGACCGAAGAAGATAGCTGTGTTTTCGCCGTTCATATCTGTGTTAGCTGAGCAGTGCATAGAAGCAATACCCTTAAGAGGGAGATAGTAGTTCATCATAGAGAACATACCCTTCTTCATTTCACCGCCGTACCATGTGTTAAGGATAACCTGTTCTCTGCTTGTGATGTTGAATGCAACAGCTGTTTCAGAGTTAAGGCCTAATTCCTTGAAGTTTTCAACTTTAGCTTTAGAAGCGTTGTATACAACGAAGTCAGGCTCAAAGTTTTCAAGTTCTTCAGCTGAAGGCTGGATGAACATGTTCTTTACAAAGTGTGCCTGCCAAGCTACTTCTACGATAAAACGAACTGCCATTCTTGTGTCTGCCTTAGCACCACAGAAAGCATCTACTACGAAGAGCTTCTTGTTGCAAAGTTCCTTCTGAGCAAGAGCCTTAAGTTCTGCCCATACGTCTTCAGAAATAGGATGATTGTCGTTCTTGTATTCGTCTGATGTCCACCATACAGTGTCTTTAGAATTTTCATCCATAACGATATACTTATCTTTAGGAGAACGTCCTGTATAAATACCAGTCATAACGTTAACAGCGCCAAGTTCACTTTCCTGACCTACTTCATAGCCTGTTAAATCAGCTCTGGTTTCTTCTTCGAATAATACTTCGAAGGAAGGATTGTGCACGATTTCAGTTGTTCCGGTGATGCCGTACTTTTCCAAATTAATGTTTGCCATCTGATTAAAACCTCTTTCTTTATTATTTTATTTATGGGTTACTAACAATCTGCTTTAACCAAATTGTAGTAATCCGTCGTAATTATACTAGATAATTAAGGTACTCGTCAATATTATAATTAAAAAGATTTGTCGAATATTTAATTATTATTTACCTTTTCTTTTTCTTCTGATTTCATATCTTCTTTATTTGGAATCTGAACGATAAAAATATACTGGACAAACAGCAGAATAAACGTTGTTGTATAAATCCAAGGATGTGTTTCGGTCAACATAGCACCAATTGCCATAACACACCACAACGTAGGGAATAAATACTTGATGTTTCCCGTCGTCACCGTCTTCTTCGCAACGCATACTAACAGATATATAAACCAGCTCAAAAATAAGCCTCCGCCGATCAATCCGTATTGGTATAACCATGCTACATAATTGTTGTGTGGATGAATTCTTCCATTAACCGGAGAATACACGCCCGGATGACCTGCCAAAGTCATCTCTTTACCATATTTAACCCAAATTCCCAAACGTCCGCTTGAAAATCGATCCATCATTGCCAAAACGGATCCCTGCTTAAAAGTTCCGCTTTTTGCATGAAATGTTGTTCTTGCCCTTCCGTTCCAATATACAAGCTGTTCTCTCAGAAATTCATTCTCTACATTTGTTTTTATATCTTCGGGGTTAATGTTGTATAATCCCCACAACACCAATATAAATAACCCAATTCCTGCCACGGCAACAATACCACCAATCAACACACGCTTCTTAATTCTGGTGCTGTCATGCTTACCAAGCCAGAAAACACAACCAAACAATACCACCAAAATCAAGGACAATTGTGCCACTCTGGCACTAATCAACATAACATAATATACCGGAATCAAAAAAGCGATAATCGTTAACCCGCGAAGAAGCATCGATTTAATATCTTTTCCTTTAATCATCAAGAACCAGGAAAAAGCACTCAATGCCGCACCTGTACAAAAGATACCGATTGTAGATAAATTTAAAAATACGCCCCAGTATCTTCCTCCCTCATAAGGTACGTCTATCAAGGATTTAATCATAATCCAATTGGTACTTACCCATAAGGCTATTGACATACACATCATTAACTGTTTCCATTTGTCCTCACTAATTCTGACAAAATATAAAGCCAAAAACGGGCAAACCAAATAAATCAAAGTTGCTCGTCCGGGGCTTAAAATTGCAGATACTACTGCAGCCGCCACGAACAAAACAGTAAGCACTTTATTACGTTCTTTCCATTTTACCAGATTACGCGAAACAATAAAGTCAACAATCAACAAAAAGAACAGCCCGTACGCAATACACTTCGACATATTTGCATTATAAAGTTCTATCTCAAACTGCCATTTTTTAAAATATAGAACAGAACCTATCGCATACAACACCGAATAAACGATAGGCGCAGGGTGCCATATTTTGGCTCTTCTTACCATCAATAAAATAGCAATAAAATACGCAATCGCCTTGTAATTATAATGGTCCCTAAACGTTTGGTACATCGCCTCCGCACCATAACAAAGGTTTAAACACATTTTGGTAAAGCAGAAAAGATAAAACAAAATTTCTATAACAAACAATATTTTCTTTTTATCGATTTTTTTGATTTTATCAATCATAGTAACTCCTTAATATCTGATAGCTCTTTGATTCAATTGCAACTCATAAAAGTATATCACGCGTCATATGGCGTGTCAAAACCAAATCTTACACACAGCTTATCAATTTGCATAAAATTAGGCATAAATCTGCTTTACACCCTACATTTTTTTTAATATACTTATTTTAATTCAATTTTACAGAAAGAGGGTAAGAGATGAGCGAAAACAAATCCGGAATTATTTCTACGATTATCTTTTTTATTTTCTTTGCCATGTTTACTTCACCCTGCTGGTCAACAATACTCGGTGCTTTTATCCAATCAGCCGGCAATCCCTTTGATTACGCAAGAATCACCGATGTTGAATACCGGGCAGTTGTGGTAGATGAACCCGGCAGTGAAGGCAAAGTAGTAATCACGGAACGATTAACTTTTGATATTCACGCAGCTTCCAGAGATAACGGTTTCTGGGAATTATGGCGTGATCTTCCCGAAGATACAGTAGACGGTGTACCTGTTTATTACGAGGTTAACTCCGTAAAACAGATTTTAGACGACGGTACGGAAGTTGTATGGGAAGAAAGCCCCCAACTTTACTGGGATGATTACGATTATGTAAGTTCCGAATTAGGCCCCGGCAAATGGTTCCACAGCGAAGGTCCTTATAATGAGTCATTACGTCAATATGAATGCCTGATGTTTTATATTGATGATGTATATCGTGATGAAATGACCTTTGAAATCGAATATGAGCTTCATAATGCGGCATTACGATACAATGACTGTTCTAATCTATATTTAACCATGTACTCCGGCGAAACCTGTAAGTATTTGGATTCTTACAAAGCGGAAATTCTGATCCCTGACAAAGATATGCCCGCAGACGGCAACTATAAGTTTGACTCTTATGGCACCAACAGCCACACGCTGCCCGTCACAGAATCCGCAACCGCTAATCCCGGATATCATACTTTTACCATTGATTTGGATAAAAGTGATTTGAAATTCAAGTCATACAACGAGTTTATTGAATTCGAAATCATTTCCTTTGGAGAAGACAGACACGCCTTTACGGAATATGCTCCCGACAATATGTGGTCCGACTACAACTATTTGGAAGAATGGCAAGACAGCTACGATTCATACATAGATGAAAAGACTACCGCAACATTGTTCAAAATTGCGATTCTCGGACTATCCCTGGCGGCATCAGCACTCATTATTGTTTGCTCCCTGTCCTCCAAAGCATTGGTTAAGAAGAAATACAATTTCTATGAACCCTCTGTGGATATCCAGTTCTATCGTGATATTCCAAGTGATTTGGACCCGAAATTTGCTGCTGCTTTGGTATTTGCAAGACACAAACAGCCTAAAGATGACTCCGGTATTTACTCCGCGATTCTTTTGAGTCTTGCCCGCAAAAAATACATTGAGTTAAGACAACTTTCCGGTGACAGCGTCGAAATTATCATTAAGAAGCGTCCGAACAAAGCGCCTGCCGGTCAGATGAGTATGACAGCCAACGGAACCGAGCAGTTAACGGTTACAGACAGTACATATTACGAACCGCTTACGCAGACCGAAGAGTATTATTACAACTTATTAATTCGTCATGCAACCGGTGATTCCATCCTAATGAGCACCTTCCAGTACAGAGTTTCCAAGGACTATTCCAACACAGATACTTTTGTACGAAACATGAATCGTTCCGTTGTAAATATCGGTATTAAAGAAGGTTACTTGCAAAAGGCTGATTACACACAGCCCAAGAAACAGATGAATTCAATTTCCGTATTCCTTTGGATTTGCGGTATTTTAGCAATCCTTTTGTTGAACCTTATTTCGCATAATACCCGAATTGGTTTGGCATTCGGTGCTTACTTTATTATCGGTATTGTTTGTATTGCCTGCGGTATTTTAATCCGCATCAGAGCGCGTAAATACATCTTATTAACGCAGTATGGCGTGGAAGAATACGAAAAGTGGCGTGGATTATACGACTTCTTAAACAGTGATACTTTAATCAAAGAGCGTACCTTTGTAGAATTACCCATTTGGGAAAAATACCTCGTTTACGCCACAGCATTTGGTTTGTCGGAAAAGATTGTCAAAGCAATCAGCATTAACTGTCCTGAAGCAGTACAGAGTGAAATGCTTAGCAACCCTTGCTATCGTTCCAGAAGCTTCCATCATGTTTCCGGACGTTCATTCCGTTCAGCAACCCGCAGTGCTTCCAGCGTAGCCCGTTCCGGCGGCGGTGGCTACGGCGGTGGCGGTGGCTTCGGTGGCGGCGGCTACGGCGGCGGTCGTGGCGGCGGTGGCGGTGGCGGCGGTCACTAAATCACCCGCAAAGAATGAAGAAACATTCATAACTATCCAGTGCCCTTACCAAAGGTGCGATTATGCAAATAGTGGCCTGAATAATTATAAATAAACACTAAAAACAAAAGCTACGGTTTATCTGGTGATATGCCGTAGCTTTTATATATATTATCTGTTATTTAGTTGTTTTATCTCAACTCTTTTTATGATGCTTCTATGTACAATATCGCAGAAACCTTCCGAAACAAATTATACCACTCTCGCACCGCAATAAGGACAGTTTCTTGTTCCGTCCAAGTTGCCCAAACAATGAGGACACTTCTGAGGATATCTGTCTTTCTCTTCATCGGTCAACTCGTTGCTGTCAAAAAGAATCGGCGCGGTTCTTACATCCTCATCCGCCATATTGAAGAGTTCTTCTTCCTTAAAACCAAACATTTTACCGATGATACTACCGGGAAACATCTGTAACTTATTATTATAAATGGTAACCGCATCATTGTAAAACTGTCTTGCAAAAGTAACCTTATCTTCCGTCTCAGCAAGTTCTTCCTGCAATTTCAAGAAATTCTCGTTGGCCTTCAAATCGGGATAACTTTCCGACACCACGAACAACGATTTCAACGTAGCGCTGAGCTGCTTGTTCATGGCGATTTTATCTTTTGCGTCGTGAGCGCTTAAATACCCGCTTCTTGCTGCTGTTACATTTTCAAGAATTCTCTTCTCGTGCGTCGCAAAACGTTTAACGGTTTCCACGAGATTGGGTAACAAATCAAATCTTCTCTGCAACTGGGCATCAATCTGTGCAAAAGAATTCTTCACAGAATTTCTTGCCTTCACCAAACCATTATATGTAATCACTACCATCACTACCAAAGCAATAACAATCAGAAGTGCAACCAACAATACTGCTGCTATAATAACTGCAATTCCAGCTCCCATTCCCATACAAATTCCTCCTTGTATAAAATTAATCGGATTATACCATTATTTTATTTTTTACGCAATATTCGACACGAAACTGCGCTTATAAAAAAGGTAACTATTCAGAACACTATTCGCAAAATCGCACCTTTGGTGCTTGACTCTCAATAGTTACATAAAAACGTATCCTTCACCTGCAAATCAGCAAAATCAATCCCCAAGGCCTTGGCCACTTCATCCTTCGAAAATGTCTGATAAATGGTCTTTGAAATGTATTTCTCCGCCATTTTAATAATGCCGTTGTAATCCGCAATGTCATCCGGAAAATAAATTCCGCCTGCGTTTTTATTTTTTAACATCCAGCACACTGCTGCCAACGCCGACATGGACACCGGCGTAATGGTTGGTGTCTGCCAGTAAGAGTCCTTTTTATTTTTATATAAAAAAGTAGGCTCAATACGGTTACCCACCCATACCGGATCAAACTTTTCACCTAATAAAAGAATACCCACATACTCCGTACCGCTTGCAATATGCTCCTTATAGGCCACCTGAAAATTCTCAGGATACACGTACCCGTGAATAACGTTAGGCCCCGGCCCCTCTTCACAATCCTGCGGCTTATCAGGTTCGGGATTCGGATACTCATTTACCTTCGCCTCCTTGAAATACCGGTCCGCAAAAGGGCAAGGCTGATAGAGAAACATTACCGTCGGCCGGTAAACTACTTTCCCGTTCTCTTTCACTTCCAAGTTCTTTGCAATGGATACCGTCTCTTCATGAGGCACTAAATAAGCTTCAAATCTGCCGTTCGGATAATAGGTTGCACACCTTGCATTGGCAGCGATCCGTCGGAATTCCAAATATCCTTTATCATATTTTACGAAGTTACATTCTTCTTCATAATCGATTTTTTCATGAGTACCAATGTTTACCGTAGCTTCGCTGAGCATCTCGAACCAGAACGACTCCATACACCAGGTACTGTATAAAAGATTATCCTGATAGTCGCCCTTCATTTCCTGCAAATCCACATCGTTTACATGAATTTGGCGCACGCCCAGATATTGCGCCGCCTCATTAAATTTCCCGGCCTTTATCAGTGCTTTAAGCTCTTTATCTTTTTTAAACTGGGTTCGGGCCACATATTCAATAGCCGCTTTAACAAAATGGGACACCAGCCCCGGATTATTTCCGTGATGCAGAACAATCGGATACTTATTTACTTCCGGCGACATTGCCAGCTTCGCCCTCAATTCATGTTTTAAATCATTCTCGTTAAAAATGCTGTACCAGTGATCAGGCCAATCCGCCTCGCCCGTGTTAATATACATGATATTGCGCAGCGCGCACCACTCACAGATATCCCTGGTCCCCACCATATCCGCAAAATCAATCAGCAAATCCCCTTCCGAAAGGTAAGGTTCGAATACGCTTCCGAAGTTCTCGCGCCCCACTTCCGCCACGATAAAATTCGGCGCAATACCGCCCATATCCACAAAAGCGTCCAATTCGTCCGGATTGCCGGTTATGACATAATATTTATTTTCATTAAAACGGATTTCTTTCCGCAGTTTCTCGTAAAAACTTTTACCCACTGCGCCAAACCCGAATTGGACAATCCGTCCGTCAAATTTGATCACTTCTCAAGGCCTCACTTCCGTCGGCGCACGGCGCATTCTGCACACAATCACTACCGACAAATACTATTCCACATCAATGGGCAACTGCTTATGAACCCTTACTTTCTTCGGTTCCGCATACCCCTTCTGCAAATAAATCTCTATTTTTTTCTTCTGGTACTCATATAAAATCTTCTTCAAATCACGGGACAGTCTGTCACCGATTACCACAATTTTATGAATACCGTTGTTGATAAAATAATCTGCCGATGGCATATCCTGAGGATAAATATCCCAGCTGTTATCAAAAACCGTCACATCAATACGATGACGGTGCAAACGGTTGCTGTCCAGAAGGAATGCCGGTCTTGCATCATCTTTCAAGTCAATTTTTAACAGTTCTTCGGCACCGGCAATCAGGCCCATACCTACGGACTGATTATCCACCGTTGTTCTGGAACCCGGCTGTTCAATGGTTCCGTTAAAAGCAGGGATGGGGCGATATCCTTCTTTCGCCAGGGCGATGCCTACCTCCACACTTTCTGCGCCGGGCAAATCCACAATCAACGCCGCGTCCGCAAACTTCTCTTCCGGAAAATCCATCGCAGGAACTTCAAACAAGGTAAAATTATATTCCTTCGAGTGATCGTGGATTCCAACGAAAGGCACCGGCCGCACCCAGGGGGTCCATTTCTTGCCAAGGGGTGCCCAAATTCGATATAACTCTTTATCTGTCATTGTCGGTCCCCCTTTCAATAATAACAGGCGTATCCGCCGCTCCCGAATCAATGCGGGCAGATTTGCTGATTCGCGCATAATAGCCGGCGTGCTTACCGTCTACTGTATAGCAACCTAAGCATACATTATACTTCTCTCCGTTCTCTCCTTCCAAGGGTTCTACGAAGAAACGCTTCTGCGCCAAAAACTTCTTCGGATGTCTTCGCACATCCTTCATAATTTCTTTATATTCGTTGCCGATGCAGGCTTCCTTAATGGATATGCCGTCACCCACGCGACCACAGGCAGGCTTGTAAATATAGCCTTCCTTGCCCTTTGCATCTTTGACTTCCAAAGTTTCCGGAAGCAAAGCACGCCAGGTAGCCATACTGATTCCGGCCTTCTCCAATTCGTCCCACACCAGCGGGAAACGCTTGGTCTGGGCATACATTGCAATGGGGTGATTACAGGTGGGAACAGTAGCACCGTAATAATCTTTGTAGTACTTACGACGCATCTCAATCATCCACTCTAGTGGCGTGTAGCGGTACACCATATCCAACTCGCCTTCATTGCCGTCCAAGGTACTGTAGGCCTTGCCGTTCTCGAATTTTACGTGATCGGCAGCACCGTAAATCACATGAAATCCATTTTCTTTTAAGCGGTCTCCCAGAAACTGCATTACCTGGCGGTCATCGCTGTAAGAGGTACAATGTACCAGCATAATTCTGCCACCGGCTTTTACCTTACTACTGATGGCATTCACCAGATTCTCACCAAAGTTCATGCACCAATACTTGTCTTCCTGCCCAATGGTCTCTAAAGCCAATTTCGGCATAAAAGAACCTTCCGCATAACCGCCCGGCACATCGCTGTTTACTTCACTGACCGCCCACTTTCCTTCCACGGTAGGATGAAAATCATATCTTTTCAAACGAACATGCTTGTCTCTTTCGTAATTGGTCAGTTTATGTATTTCCTTACGGATTCTTCGCGGAAGCGCCAAGGGCTTGGTCAGTTCCTGATGCAAATTCAAGTACTCTTCCGCCTCTGTTGTCTCCTTATCAATTGCCTCGATTAGAGACACCAACTCCTTATGTTCCTCGGGTGAAATCGCCAACACATAAGGTGCCACAGTATTGTGGTCCAAATACTGGGGGTCCCACTTATAGCAGTCAAACATAAGCGAAAGTCTGTAGTCTTCGTATTTTTCTTTTGGGATGGGAATTAATTTCATATAAAATGCCTCTCAACTTGCTTTTATACTTCTATCATTTTAGAGTTTATCTGTATTAAATCTAACTTATTTACTTTTATAAATACACATAAAAAAGTATACCACAGCCAAGCCGACTGCGGTATACTTTTACATTGATATTTTGTGAATATTTTATTCTTCTGTTTCTTCGATATCTTCTTCTGCGTCAACATCTTCTGCATCGATATCTTCTTCTACTTCGAGTTCTTCCTCAACCTCTTCTTCCACTTCTTCTTCGAACTCAACATCACTTACGTCTTTACCATCTGTGGTAACGCCGGTAATTTCATCTCTCTTTGCGCAGTATGAGCACAAACGTGTACGATTTTCAGCGATTGCCTGTTCAACAGTACCGTAGGTTAAAGTATCACTCTGGTTCAAAGAGGAACAATCATCATGTGTATGATATACCTTACCGAAAGGACTCCAGTATACGTCGTCGCTGATTGCTTCCATAGCTGCCTGCTGTTCTTCTGCAGAAACAGGGTTATAATCGATACTGCAAGCACCACCGATTAAAAGCGCAATTACTGCTACAACAGTAGCGATAACCTTGGTCTTCTTATCTGCCTCTTTGTTGGTTAATGCAAGAATCACGAAAGGGAAGAAACATACTACTGCTACGATAAGACCCATATTGTTCCACAACCAGAATAATGTTTTATTCTTCTCGCTTGCGGGCTTAATGTGGTTGGCCTTCTTCCAGAACTGTGAACCTACGATTACGCAGATTAAGTCTAAAACAAGGAAGGCAATCATCTGCCACAAAGTGGGCATAAAGTTTAAGTTTATCTTGCCAATAAATACTAAATAAGCCAATACTTCAAAAGCAAGTGCTACTACCCACAATGCAATCGCACCAACGCGGAAACCGGTTGCATTTCCTACGGGCGCTGCTGCTTTTTTCTTACGTGAACCTGCTTTTACTTCTTTGCCGCTGTCAGCGTCCACGATTTTCTTTTTCTTTGGTTCTGCCATTTTTAATTCCTCCTAAAATGTGTTTACAACAACTTCTTTTATTATACTTACAATCGGCGTATAAAACAAGGCATCAGACGAATTTTGTCGTTTACCTTGACTTATAAAACCAATTGACCGATAATTATTTTATCGGCAAAAAACTATTTTTCATAAGAGGAGAGTTACAAATATGGATTTAATGAAACTTGCAGGAACTTTACTCAGTTCCGACAGCGTAGACGGCGTCAGCGAACGTACCGGTTCTTCCGGTTCTGACGTTTCCAAGGTATTGGCCAAGGCCCTTCCTGCCTTATTGGACGGCGTCAACGACCAGGCCAAAGGCAAGAAAACCAGCAAAGGTTTTGCATCAGCACTTTCAGACCATGCAAAAGATGATACCAGCGACTTGTCCGGTTTCTTAGGCAAGGTTGATATGGAAGACGGTGCTAAAATTCTCGGCCACCTTTTAGGTTCCAAGGAAGAGGATAAAGTAAATGAAATCGCTGAAGAATCCGGCTTAGATACAGCAACCGTTCTTGAGATTCTTTCTACTGCTTCCCCCTTGCTTTTAAGCCTTTTGGGCCAGCAGACCGAAGAGGAAGAAAAGAAAGAAGCCGTTGGTGATTTGGTTGGCATATTATTGGAAAATGTTGATGTCAGCAGCCTTGTAACCAACCTTTTGACAAGCAACGATAAAAAAGGTGCCAAGAAAGCGTCCACTAAGAAAGCTGCTTCTACCAAGAAGACTACTGCAAAGAAAACATCTTCCGGAAGCACTGCGAAAAAGAGTACTGCAAAGAAACCTTCAAGCAGCACAACCAAGAAGTCATCTTCAAGTACTGCGAAGAAATCTACTGCCAAGAAATCTACAAGCAGTTCAACCAAAAAATCAACTTCTACTGCCAAGAAGAAAGCTTCTTCTGCCAAAACTTCAACCAAGAAGAAAGCCGCTTCAGATAATAGTACAGGCGATTTAGTAACAGGCCTTATTAAAAACTTATTAAAATAAAATGCTATTACATAAAAACCTTCCGATTATACTTCGGAAGGTTTTTGCCTTACTTTCTTTTTCCGCTACCGGCTTTCCATACAAAAGCAGTCAGTATGATTACAATAATTGCTACTATACCCCAGGCAATCACGGCATTATCGCCCTTAAAAAATATGATTTCCTCCAATTTAATAAAACCAATTTGAAAGAAGGTTGCAATCAGCACAAAGGGAACTGCAATTGCTGACAAAACATTAAACTTATGAAGCAAACGATCTCTTGATGCATTTACCAGAATATTAACTTCATCCATAAGAGCTGTTTTTAATGAATCAATGCCATATTTGTTCTTTAAAAAATCATAGATTTCCTTTTCTGTCGAATTGGTAATCATATCCTCTTTTTGTACTCTTTTTGAAAATTCAATCAGGTCATCATTCAAATCAGAAAGTTTTACTTTCTTCCGGCCTTTCTTCGCTTTCTCATTCTCCGCTTCATTACTCTTTACAAATTCACCGATTTTCAATCCGTAAGAATACAAATCTGACTTTTGTTTAATTACATTTTTAACCGATTTTGCCAATGGCGAGTTTAAAATATCATCCCGGTCTAGAATTTCTCCGATTGCCATTTGAGAAAGACTTTCTTCTTTATACGTGGCAACCAATATAATCATGCACTTGTAATCCACATAAATGCACGTCTTATAATCCAAGTGAATAAAATTCTCATCTTTACATTCGTGATAAGGTCTGCCGACCAAATTCAAACAATATGCTTCTAAAATTTTATTGCTATGGCGTATCAATGACGAATCCAATTCTGTAAATAACAGGTGGAATTCAGCCTTTTCCTTTAATTTATCGCTTACATCTTTTTGCCATTTACTCATAGAAAGCTTATCGCTTAAAGTATTTTTATATACATCATTTGCCTTTTCCGCGCTGTAACGGATTAGCTGACATCTTTTAATCTGACTTCCGTTATTACGGATAACAGCCAAAATATCTTCATATTCAAGCAACGATTGCATTCCCGGCGAATCAAAAAGATCCTCATTACCGTTAATAAACCAGGGATCGGAAGTTACAGAAAACGGAACTTCTCCCAAATGTCCGGTCAACTCTCGCGGTCTGCTATGATCACGTCTGTATTCTCCGGTATGCTCGTAAATTCGCTGTTCTTCCATCTGCTCCATTTGTTCAACAATCTCAACAATGGGCTTTAATGTATATTTCTTCTCTTTGTCCAAATCCGGGTTGATGGATGCAAAAACGCGTGTTGTCGCAGCACCGTTTTCTCCCTTAATGGAGTAAGGCACAACAGTAACAACGTTTCCTTCGGCACGTGCATATGCGTATCCGTTAAAATCCTTTGGAACTTCGTTCCAAATGGCAGCCGGCACCTCCTCCAATTCTCCCGATTTGGTCCACAACAATATTTTTTCAAAAGAAATGATATTCTTTTCCTTTGCTTCCTCATATATGTATGTTGCTTTATTAATTCTGCCGATTTCTTCTTGATACGCTTCCCCAATCCACTGTGACAAGTCGCAGGTCACTAAATTAATATCCTCAGACCGGCTGATTCGTTCCATAACCTCCGAAATCAGAGTATATCCTTTTTCAAGAATATACTTGTCCCTCTCCGGAGTTCTTTCCATTCCGTCCCCGATTGAGCACATTATTGCATACAAGGTAGGATAATGCACAACTTTATTTTTTCCCGCATCAATATCATTTACATACTGTATGAGAGAACGGGCCTTTCCTTTTACGCCAAACATATCATCAAACTGCTTCTGCGTTTTTTCTAAATAAAAACGAATAACGTAGTAACTGGCTATACAATCCATATCCGGGCATTCATGGATATAGACATGAATATCCTCTCCGTTTTCTTTGCATTTCTTCAATTCATCCAAATACTGCAGGTTCTCTGTTACTGCCATTAAAGCGCTGTCGCAACCCTTGATTTGGTGATGATCGAAACACCCCGGTTCCAATGCATTCCCCACATCAATCCAGACCTCGTTTTTTAATCCGGTATTTTTTCTGATTGCTCCGTGTTTCTTAAAATTGACCAAATAACGTCCACTCATCTTTCTCCCTCGTCCTTTTACTCATTCTTAAAAAAGTATATCTATTCCTCTATTGCCGCAAGCTGAATTCATCCAATGGTTACTTTAACATCAACCCATCCGCAAATGCCTTGCCTACAACTTCTCCCAAACCAACATATGTATGATTTACCGGATCATAAGCAATCGGCTTTAACTTCTTCGGGTCAATTTTTCCCTCAGTTAAAATGCTCTCATCAGCACACACGTTAATAATCTCACCTATAAGAATTTCATCTTCATAGCTTTTCACTTTACACTCTAATGCCATAGGAAGTTCGTCAATCAAAGGAGCATTTACATTCCCGCTCTTAGTCGCATGAAAACCTGCCTTAGCAAATTTATCCGGAACCTTACTGGCAGATTCTACACCCACGTAATCACAGGCAACAACAGTATCTTCCGTGGCAATGCTCACCGTAAAAGCACCGGTTTTTAAAAGATTCTTGGTGGTTTTATGCGGTGACATGCTAATGGTTATTTCATTCATATCCGTAATAGTTCCCCAAGCTGCATTCATGGCATTTGGCACACCATTCTCATCGTAGGTTCCGATAATGAGAACCGGCATAGGATAGATAAAAGGCTTAGGCCCAAAATTTACTCGTGACATATTTCCCCTCCGCTTTCATCTTTATTCTAAACTCATTTACTGCTTGCTCTCTTGTGCAACTATCGCACTTCAATTCCCATTTCTTCCGCACGCTTCTGATATGCGCCCATCAAGCCATTGGCCGTAACCAAAACCTTCTTAGCGTATTTACCACCAAATCTTCTCGTAACGGTATCCAGCTCGTACAGCGCATGTAAAGCCTGTTGCGGCCCCATCTTGCCGCTTTTACAAGAGATAAAAGTAGGGACATTTCCTTTCAGCGTAAGCACATCAATTTCATTTACAACATCAATGCCGGGTTGTTGATGAATCACACCATCCCAATCCAAGTGCACGCCTACACTACATTCATCGCTAAATTTTGACTCTTGTTGATATGTATACATTTCCAGAATGCTTCCACCCTCCCAGAGACAATCCTTAATCTTCTGATTTTTGTAACGGAATGCATATCGCCCTCTCGAATGCTCTACATCAAGAAGCACACCGATTGCCTCCAGTTCATCCAGCATTTTATTCAAATCCGTCACTCTGCGCAACTTGGAATTTGCCTCTGATAAATCCTGAATCACAGCAGGGGCCGGTTTACTTACCGTTAAGTTTTCACTTACCGTATACATACTCGAACGCAAAAAATCCGAAAACGGATTCCAAAGACTCCAGTTTCTTTTAGCAACTTTATAAATTTGTTCTACGTCCCTTGTAAACTCTGTATCACTGTCGGTTTTGTGGCCTTTATGTAAGTTATAATTAATTTTACCGCCACGCATCTCAATCAGCAAATCTAAAGTCAACTGCAACTTCCTTTCCACGCCGTCTTTGCTGATTTGCACTTTGCTTCCCTCGTTCAAATCAATCAACTGATTCTTCTCAATATTATAGGTATGCATCGGCGTATCAAATTCTTTGGAGAGAATACCGAATGCCACCAAAATCAAACTCTCACCGCCTGTAACATCAAAATAAATTCTGTTTTTGCGTTCCAGTTCTCTTTCGATTTCTGCCCGCATGGTTTTTAAAACGGATTTTAAGTCATTATGAGACATACTAAAAAACGACACTTCCCGCACACCGCAATGCTTCTTCAAGAAATCCTGCGTATGTTTTCGCTGCTCCTTGATTACGTCGTCATAACCAAAGTAAACTACTTTATCCATCTTGTAATTCATACAGGTGATTATATTTTCAATCGGTTCGTGACCGAGAAATTCAAAATTTACTGTCATGTGGTTTGCTCCTTTGTATTTTGGAAAATATCCCTTAGAGTATTCTTTTATTATTAATCTGTTCGTACATTAGTTTCCAATACACTTTTCCGTTATATTCCACAACATAATTAGGCCCTGAAACTAAATTTCTTTTAGCATCTTCTTTTTTAGGTCCTTCCGGCATTTTCTCAATTATATCTTTTCTTCTCTTATATAAAGAAGAGTCTTTCTTTTCGTCGTAATTTATACAATGATTAACACCATATACAACAAAATATCCATAATGCTCCAGGTATATGGTTTTATAATATGTATTCATTTTACCGGTTGAAAGTTTGTCCTCTTTATTCTCTCTGTATACTTGCCACTTTAAATATGCGTATGTACTTCGTCCCCCAACTTCTGTCCAATTAGTTTCTTTATTTTTTTGTTCTTGATTATATACTTCATCAAACAATTCTTTGAAAGTGTTGCATACCGGTTTTGGATCCAAACAAATCCCCTTGAACGCACTAACACCCTTCATTGCTTCCTGCACATAATTAACATCGCAGATTTCAAATAATTTTTTTGCTATTTCATCCGCCGGTTTTTTAAGATAATCCCATTTCATATAAAAATCTTTGGCCATCTTCTGCTCGTTTTGCTCTATATCATATGCACACGGAATCCATCCTTCTTCACAGAATATACTGCCGCCTTTATGCTCTATATATGGTTTATTAGAATGCTCTTCCGATGTTTTGCCTTTGTCAACAACGAAATAATCACTTTTTTCTAAGTCTATGACATCCTCTGCCTTTTCCCAAAACTGAATCATGCCCGGAAGTACATGAATGTTACCTGAACCATGATCAAAATCCTTGAAAAACATCGTTATTTTATATGTTTTTTTATCTTCATTTTCTCCCATCGAAAATTCCGACCAAAAATATTCAAGATACTGTTCCGAAAAATCCTTCTTCTGATTCTCGCTAAATCCCGCCTGATTTTCCTGTACAATATTTAGTTGATTATTAAGATAAAAGACTCTGTAAAACTTAGGCTCTTTAATTATATATTCGCTCAGACCATAATCGATAATCGTTTTTAAGCCTTCATACATCTTCAAATTAAACTCTTTTATCTTTTCAGACATAATTACATTGTCTCCTCATTTTCTTGTCTAAACTAATATAGTACCTTCTTTATTTCTTTGAGAGTAAGCAGACGGTCTCAACGGTACTTTCGTTGTCCCAATCCAATTCGTATATCTCTTTCCCATTGAAAAACACAGGAAATCTAAACTTAAAACTACGAAGGATTCTTCCGTCCGCCTGCTCTTCCTCGTAAATATTCACATCTGCAAGGAAGCTCTTCATAAATGTCTTCTTCTCAATATCCGTAAATCTGTCGTACAGCTTATCAAAGAATAATAAGAACTGATACACATTGTCACCGGATATTTTCTCCTGCCTAATATTATACAGTCTGGTCTCCACTTCTTCAATCAGAGTTTCGATTTCTTCTATCTCATCATAAAGCTTATCCAGACGCACCTGCATGTCCTCATACTTCTTGTCATAATGCTTGTCCGATACAGATAAATTATCCATCTGATTCGCCAGCTTATTCTTGGCTCCGTTTACCTGCTTTAACCGCTCCTGTAAGCCTGTATGCTCTCTGTCCAGCTCCTGTGTATCAATGCTTTGTCCAATGTGCTTTTGAATCTCCGTTTTGAACTTTGGATTATTCACAAGCTTGCGAATAACCTCTTCCACCGCTGCATTGATTTTATCCTCGCTCCATTGCTTACGATAAGTACACTTATGACCATTCACAAAGGTTCTGTGCTTGCAGGCATAGTAAAAATAATCTCTGTAATGTCCGCCGTCGGGATGCCTTTTACGATTTACATTGCCATACATACCACTTCCACAAATCGGACATTTGATAATACCGGATAAAATATGTTCATGATCCAGACTGTGAGTTTTGATATTGGCAACTCCGGTTTCCTGTCTCTTTTTATGCACCTGATTCCACAATTCTTCCGATACAATTGCCTCATGGATACCGTCGTTAAGCATATACTTGTCCTGCTTTACAATATGATATTCATTTCTTGTACCCGGAATCTTTTCATTCTTTCTTCTTCCAAAAGCAAGCTTGCCACAGTACACAGGATTATCCAGTACACCTTTTACAAAGGATGTGGAAAAGCCTTCTATGGTATTGTTCTGGCGAAGCTTCTTCTTGTATCCGCTGTTGTTTAGGAATGTGGCAATCGCTGCTATTCCCATGGTGGTATTGGCAAATTTATCATAGATAATGCGGATAATCTCGGCTTCATCCTCGGCAATGTGCAATTCGCCATTAATAAGCTGATAACCGTATGGTGCAAAACCACCGTTCCATTTACCTTCTCTGGCTTTCTGTCTGCGTCCTTCCATAGTCTGTACCAATATATTCTCACGCTCAATTTCAGCCACCGCAGATAACACAGAAATCATAAGTTTACCCGCATCCTTAGAACTGTCGATACCATCTTCCACACAGATAAGATTAACACCAAAATCCTGCATTCTCTGAAGGGAAGATAATACATCCGCTGCATTTCGCCCAAAGCGGGATAATTTGAAGACAAGTACAAAATCGATGTTATCTTTACCCAATTCAATATCCTGAAGCATCTGCTGGAACTGCGGGCGACCTTCCACACTTTTACCGGATTTGCCCTCGTCGGAGTATTCCCCGACGATAATCATATCCTGATAATCAGCGTATTTATGCAATTTATCTTTTTGCGCATCTAAGCTGTAGCCATCTACCTGCATGGAGGTGGATACACGAGTGTAGATGTAGCATTTGAGTTGTTTTTTCATTGCGACTCCTCCATTATTAGTTTGAAGAATTCCTTTCCATTTGTTCCAAACGCGAAATTTATTGTCCCAACCACAACTTAAGAAATAGACGGTCAACACCTCAACCGCCTTTTCTTAATAGAATAATTATATTCCAAAAAATTTATTATTTGTACTCAGTTCTAATATTGCTGCTTTTTCAACATACTTTTTATCCACTTTATCAATACGTTCTTTTAAAATAGGAATTATGTACTGTCCATCAATTTCTTCACAGATTTCAAAAATAGTCTTAATCTGATTGATATGAGTATTCTCCATCTTATCATGTATAACAAATTGTGGAACTTTTATATCCATACAAATACTATATTGCATATATGCCAAATCAAATGCCACAATAATAGCCTTCTTTTTTCCAGTCCCTACCTTTCCTCCAAGAGACGCAACACTAACCGGAAATTTATTCTCAGTTTTCCAGTTTTCATTGTATGCCAACAAATATTTCTCTCCATATAATTTATCACAATAATCAGAAAAGAATTGATTAAACTTCTTAATTTTTTCGTCTATATTATCATTCTCCATCTGATTTTGAATATCAATTAAATCCTTATTTAAGTCTTGTCTAATACTTTCTTGTTCCTCTAACAATTGAATAGACTGATTGATTTCTCCTTTCTTTAATGACAGCTCTTCTATTCTTCGGTTGAGCATATTCAACTCATCTAATAACCCCTCATCTAATACTTCAATTGTTATCTTCTCTTTTTGTTCCAAAATATTGACTAACTGCAAAGAATATTGTTCTAATAATTCCTTTTTCCCACACAACTGCTTCTGTATGAAGTCAATTCTATTTTGAATCATAGAATTATGAAATTTAATCATATCTTCAAAACTCTTCTGCAATTTAGGAATATAACTATTGGCCTCTTTATATATTGATTCTAGTATTTGAATATTTATTTCTGTCTTTTCTCGCGATAAGTTCAATATACTATTTTCTATATTAGAAATTTCAAACTCTGTTAATTCCATTTTCTCTTGCAAATCACTAATCCGCAAGGTAAGTTTTCTTTTTGTATCTAACTCCTCTTTATATTCATCCATATATGACAATTTATTTCTCTTATCATATAAATCCCTCAAATCCGAATTGATAATTTCTAAAGATTGCTTCAAAACACTTAACGAAGAAATACTTTTACTCTTTTCCAAAGTTTGAATTGTTTTTTGACAAGCGGATAATTGTTCTGTAATTTCTCCTTTTTTACTCAGTAATTCTTCATTATATATCCTAAACAAAAAGCAGTATATTGTGTCATATATGTCGCTACTTGTCATTACCGGTAAAAACTTAATCATCTTATCTTCTGCTGTGTTTTCAACTCTTACAAACTTAGGTATTAGCTGTCTAAATGTCGGTCTTGGTTCCCTAAGATTATAAAGTATTTTCTTTAATTCATCCCAAAAATCATGTTCAGAATAAGGTTCATCAAAAATATATTTTTTCCCTCTTAAAAACAAATCTCTCTTAACAGAATACTCTTTTTTATTACCAGCAATTAAAATCAGTTCGGCTTGAACTTTATATTCTTCTAAAAAATCTTTAACCTCATGATTTTCACTTCTTGTATCCGAATCATAATATAGTTCTCGAACAGACTTCGCCCCTAGACATAAATCTATTATTTTCACTGCTGTAGATTTTCCAACACTATTACCGCTCTCACGCAAACTTTCAGGAGTATCATCTATAATCAAATTCAACCCTTTTTCTCTAAACTCTATTTCACGAATTACTTCTTCAGAAGGTTTTGTTTTGCGTACTATCAGTTTTTTTAATTTCATAATACACCTTTCCCTCCTCAATTTTAACAAGATCTAATAAATATAACCAATCCAACGCATAATATATAAAATCAACATGTACTTTTTTCTCTATTCGTTGTTGTGATTCTTCTAACAATTCTTCAATAGATAATATTTTTTGCTTCTCTAAAATTTCTAACAACATTCCGCCCAAACAATATAACGAAAAATCTGGTTGTCTTTGACTATTTAATATCATATAGGTCTCTCCAATATCTTACATTCCATAAAACAGAAACAAGTAAAACACTCTATTCCCAACTCAATGTCTTCCATATACATTGTATCAAATTCTTTTGCACCTACAACTGCATCATATATTCTACTTTTTACCATATCAATAATTCTGTCCGAATTTTGTCTTACAATCTCAATCTCACTTCTTCCAGATTGTATGTTTTCTGCAACTATTTCTCCTTTTGCTTGCAAGTACCACAAACGAACACACTTTAAAATCTTGGCTTTTCCTCTAATATTTGAATCATCATATACATTCAAATGATTATCACAAACTGCATAATATGCAGAAAAATCATTTATTATTTCTTTATACTTTATTACACAATTGTATTCGATTTTTTCATCAGGTCTATATTCTTGAAGATTATCTACATTTTCATTGTACTCATCTTGAGAGCAAATTTCTCCCAATGACTTAACAACTGTAGATATTAACGAAGGAATTTTGACAACTCTTTTTATGGATATATTAATGGTTCCTGTATTTTGTCCTACTATTATTCCTTGATTATCTCCGCTATTTTCAATTCTAAATTCATTATTTGTCATTTATGTATTTCCCCTGAATTAATTCCACTTATGATGCCAGAATTGTTCCCACTATTTTCAACCTTAACCCTGCCATTACTTTTAATGTTCCTACTATGTTCTTCCTTTACTTGTTCTAAAATATTTTTTGCTTCATTTTTTGCTTTTACAGCAATCACCGTAGATATAACAGTTGCTACTGTACCTACAGCAGTTAATATTAATGTCCAATCCATGTCTTTCCTCCATTCTGCTAAATATTATAGCATCTATTTAAAGTACTGTATATAAAAACACATACGCACATTTTATATATGCCTACTTATTAAACACAATATTAATCAAAGCTTTGTTTTTAACAACGACCTATTATTTCTAATTTGTAATATCATCATTGCCATTTGAGAGATGTGAATTTTTTGTTGCCAATTTTTCCATTTGTATTTTATACGTCATCAAGCGTAAAAGATAAGACGGGACCCGGCGATTCCCCAACTCCCAATCTGTTTCTGTCATATATGGGATCTCAAAATACTCACAAAACTCCTTTCGATTCATACCTGTACTTTCCCTTAATCTTTTTAATTCTTCTCTTGCTTCCATAACTCACTCCATTTATGCATTGCATAAACCGATTATATATTCTTTTTAACCTAGTGTCAATTAAAAGATAAACAAAAAAGTCACGGTAACATTTTATCTTATACCGAGACCCATTTTTTCATAATGATTTTAGTAATATTCAAAACACATAAAACTCCTTTTTGAACGCTCTATCGTATGTATACATCCCGCTCTCGCAGGATGCCGGTAATACTTATGCCGCTTTCTCAAACCGTTTCAGAAATCTTCTCGCATAAGCCTCATACCGAAGTCTCTTTCCCTCTGCATCATCACACCAAGTTTCCGGTTCATACTGAATCTCTACGGCGATTTCTCGCAAAACCTGTGCTCCGTACTTCTCCATCATCTCAGCCAGAAATGTGCAGCAG
Source organism: Lachnospiraceae bacterium (assembly GCA_045590655.1). Lineage (GTDB taxonomy): Bacteria > Bacillota > Clostridia > Lachnospirales > Lachnospiraceae > UBA3766. Next base: position 57,851 of record JAZNRI010000051.1, read on the forward strand.
CGTTCAAATTCCTTGTTCTGTGAACGCATATGGCATGCTTCTGGACATTAAGTTCTTAATTGCGGTGACATTTTGGCACCGCAAATTTTCATATTCCTCTTTTGTAAGTTGAAACATAAAATCGTCAGGAAAGCGGTCAATATTACGCTTCACTTGTCTATTAAGATTTTTAACTTCATACCCATAAATCACAGCCAAATCGTAATCCAGCATAACCTGCTGTCCACGTATCACATATACTTTATTTTGAATATTCTCTACCGTCATAACTTCTGTCATCTGTTCCATAATACCCTCCCATCTTTTGTTGGCATCGTGAAATCACAAATTGTGATTTCACCAGATGTACTCCTAAATAGATTTATTGTGCCAAAATATCACCACATTTTACTCCAACTCCTCCAGTTCTTCTAACTGCTTCAACGCCTGCATATACTTTAACAGCCTTCTTTTCTGCGCTTCCTTCATTCTATGAAAATCATCAATTATCTGCCAATCAACGGGAGTCATTCTATCCTTGCTTTCCGCCTCCGTAGAGCTACTTTCTTCATCAATGCCTCTTCCTGTTAAAAGTTCCTCCGGCGTCACTTCAAGGGCAACACAAATATCCATAATCTTATCTGCGGATGGATTGGTCTTTCTCTTTTTCCATTCACTGATTGTACTGGTAGGAATTCCTGCACGCTTCCCAAACTCAGCCTGTGTGATATTCTTTTCTTTAATTATTTTAAAAATTCTTTCACTGATAATCATATC
>JAZNRI010000052.1:0-137381 GCA_045590655.1 Lachnospiraceae bacterium
ACCGGAAATGTCTTTGATTTCTTTTGCTTTTACCCATTTTGCTTCTTCAGGGATAGGAGCACAACCGTGATTAACGCCCTGTGCTACTGTACACATTTTCTGTACTTCATGTGAATAAATCATGTGAAAATCTCCTTTCAAACATAATATACTTTAACAAACAGGTTTCTCCTGTGTGTCTTCATGATTTCACCGATTATGTAAGCAACTCATAACCGCTTCTTCTATTTTCGCACAAAATAAGGAAAAAATCCAGTGTTTTTTACCTTTTTCGACGTAAAATTACTTGCTTTTTACAACAATATTATCCTGCTTTTTGTAAATACTGTTTGCAGGGATAAAACCTCTTACGCAGGAAGTGGGATAAATATTGGAATTTTTCCCTACTACAGTTCCGGGATTTAATACCGTATTACAACCAACTTCCACACAATCACCAAGCATTGCACCAAATTTCTTCAAACCGGTTTCAATGTTCTCTTCTGCTGATTTTACAACAACAAGGGTCTTATCGCTTTTTACATTTGAAGTGATAGAACCTGCACCCATATGTGCCTTATAGCCCAATACACTGTCGCCTACATAGTTGTAGTGCGGAACCTGTACGCGGTCAAATAACACAACATTCTTTAATTCTGTCGAGTTGCCTACTACGGCATTTTTACCTACAATGGCATTACCGCGGATAAAAGCACAATGGCGTACTTCCGCTTCCTCATCAATAATCAGCGGTCCGTTTAAATAGGCTGACGGGAATACCTTGGCACTCTTTGCCACCCATACATTTTCGCCACGTTTCTCATACTTGTCTTCCGGAAGTGTCTCGCCAAGTTCCACGATAAACTTCCCTATCTCGGGTAAAACTTCCCAAGGATACTCTTTGCCGTCGAATAACTTCGCCGCAATTGTGTTCTCCAAGGACATAAGGTTTGAAATTTTCATTGCTTCTGACATAATGTCACCTCGCTATATAAAATTTTTAAATATTAGAACCGACAACAAAATAGACATTCCAAAACATACTTTAATTGATGACGCTGCTTTTATTTTTTATAAAACTGCGCTGCATAATCAAAGCATTGCTTTAATTGATTCTGATTGCGTAAGCTTTTTACGTTATTGGTATGCTTCGTCACAAAGTCCGTCAGTTTCTTCATATAATCTTCTTCGGTAATACTTCCGTCCGCCACGCCGGTCAGGCCCATTTCCCAACTTGCTGTCAAGGCCGGATTCAGAAGCGAACCGATAGACAAACGCACCACATCAAAAACCATCTCACCCAGTTGTGTCGGTGTGATAATCTGCGTCTTGGAATTTAGCGCAAGATACTTATTATTCACTAATTTGGTAAGAATCGCAGCTCTCGTCGCACTGGTGCCGATACCGCTACCCTTAATCTGCGCACGCAAATCCTCATCTTCAATGAACTGTCCCGCATTTTCCATAGCAAGAATCATACTACCGGAATTATAACGTTTCGGCGGTTGTGTCTCACCTTCCTTGATTTCAAACGCTTTAAGCGGAAGTTCGTCACCTTTCTTAAGACCTGCTAAAATCTTCAAAAACGCCTCGTCACACTTCACTTCTTCCGCCTCATTCTCTGCACCGGATTTATTAACACTCTCTTTCTCGGCATCATCTTTGCCCGGGTCTTTGTCCGCATCTTTCTTTTTGGCAAAAGAATACTGCATTACCTTGCGGAACCCTTCTTCTTTCAACACCTTAAAAGAACAGTAAAATTTCTCATTTCTGCGCTCTGTTACCAAAGAAACCTTCTCGTACACGGCAGCAGGATAAAAGATTCCCAAAAACCTTCTTGCGATGATTTCATAAACAAGTCTTGCGGTAGGACTTACACTGCCTAATGCTTGGAATCCCTGTCCTGTGGGAATGATTGCATAGTGGTCCGTAATCTGCTTGTCATTTACATATTTTGTAGACGCAATTTTTTTATAAGAACCCATGGCCAGAACTTCTTTGGCATTGTCCTGTAAAACCGCATAATTCTGTAAGCCTGCGATGTTTTTATGGATTTCTTTAGCCACTGCCGTAGACAATACTCTCGCATCAGTACGGGGATAGGTTACAAGTTTCTTTTCATACAATTCCTGGACAATGGACAAAGTCTGGTCGGGATTGATTTTAAAATATTTAGAACAGTCATTCTGCAATTCCGCCAAATTGTATAAAAGCGGTGCATTTTTACGTTCTTTTTTATTCTCCATGGAGAACACGCGCACATTGCCAAAATCTTCTCCGGTAATAATTTGCTTTTCGCCTTCGGCAGGCGGTGTAAACATAGTATCAGCCTGCGCCTCACGCTCTAAGGTATAGGCAATGCACTCCTGCGCAGTCTCTCTGTCTAAAAATCCGTTTTCTTTATATAATTTCGGCGACTGAAAATATTTGCTGTCTTCCGTTACACGCCATTCGCCCTCGATTTCAGAGTCTGCAATCTGCATTTTAGCCCAAACCTTATAAAAAGGGGTCTTCACGAAATTACGGATTTCACGTTCCCGCAACACAACCATACCAAGAACGCAAGTCATAACGCGACCTACGGAAACCACTCCCTTAGGGGCATTCAAATAGCTTTTTACCTGATAACCGTACTTCAAAGTCAGGGCACGCGAAAAATTGATACCCATTAAATAGTCTTCTTTGGCACGCAAATAAGCAGAGGCTGACAAATTATCATACTCTGACAAATCCTTTGCTTCCTTAATGCCACGAACGATTTCCTCCTCGGTCTGGGAATCAATCCAGACACGAAGACGCTTCTTGCCCGTAACACCGGCTTCCTGCTCCACAAGACGATAAATATACTCTCCTTCACGCCCGGAGTCAGTGCAGACATAAATAGTGTCAACATCTGCACGGGTAAGCAGTCCTTTTACAATTTCAAACTGCTTCTTCACATCATCAATTACCTGATATTTATAATCCGTCGGGATAAAAGGGATTGTATCAAAAGACCATCTCTTCAATGCTTCATCGTAGCTTTCGGGATAACACATATTTACGAGATGACCGACACACCAGGTAATAATGGTATTTTCGGACTCCAAATATCCGTCATGGGACTTTGTATTCAATTTTAAGGCTTTGGCAAACTCGCGGGCAACCGACGGTTTCTCCGCGATAAAAACCGCTTTTCCCATGGTATTATCCTTTCATAATACTTAGTAACATCTAAAAATATTGTATCATCAAAAATACGATATTGACTAAAACTGTTCCAGACTGTAATACCAGTCCGCACCGGCCAAAGAAGGGAACGGAACATATACATACAATATGCCGTCGGTACCCATATACATCGGCAAATCAACAGTAGTATCGCTGACTGCAGATTGCATCCATGCATTCATTTCTTCTTCCGTCGTACCGGGATAAGTACTGTCAATCTGACGCTGAAAATATTCTTTCTCACGTCGCAAAGACTCCGTTATAAAATCCTCTTCCGTAAGATTTCTCATTGCAAGAAGTTCAGTATTTGTAACTTCTTTATTGTTCGTAAAATCATAAGTGTATGCAAATCTGAGAAAAATATCATTCGGATAAGGCACAGACGCAATAATTGCTACGATATTTTCATATTCAACTACCTCATAGGTCACACTGTAACAAAACAAAGAACATCCCGTAGGCATTGTCTGTACTTCATCGTTAATAACGTCATACAAATCTTCCACAATTCTTTCGTTGAGTAACTTCGCACTGTCCGAATCCGCATTAAACTGCGGAATCTGATAAACATAGTTATTCGTATTTCCGACGATATCTGTATAGGTACCCGAAAGATTCAAAATTACATTAACCTTGGGATTATCGGTCGACTGCAACTCTAAAGGTAGTTCAGTATCAACATTATCTTCTGTTTCTTCACTTAAAGTTTCATTCCCAAAAAACTCTTCCATAGTTTCTTCAAGCAAAGCATCACCGGCATTATTATTACTTTCTTCTTCGCTCGTAACATCATCTTCTGTATTTTCTACTGTTTCAGAAACCTGTTCCGGGAGTTCTGACACCACTTCCCTTGCATTACAGCCAACAAGAAGAACAGATGCAATTACGGATAAAATAATAAATACTTTTTTCATATTTACTCTCCTTTACACTTTACAAAGTCCGTTAATGTTCAAGCCTTACGGAAATAGATGTCACTTTTCGGTTCCAAAAATTATTCATGGCATAATATGTAAGGCTGTCATAATCCATATATGAAGTATTTGTGGAACCACTGTTAATCGAAATAACAGGGCTTTCATAGCCGATGCTAATCTTGTATGTGTCAGAACCAACCTGTTCCGTATAACTGTTTGAACCATAATAAGTAGAACTACCAACACCCATAATATCAGTCACCCGGTCGTAGGACATTCCAAGCTTAACATCATTTGTCAATTTGAAATCAGGCGCCTTTCCTTCATCAACCGATATCCCAATCACTTTACATCCACGCGTTTTTTGCTCAGACATGGTATCATTTAATAAAATAAGTTCAATTTCTTTCCCTGCAGAATTTCTGGCTTTCACCCAAGTCGTATCACCGGAACTGACATTATCCATTTTATATTCAGACACCATTTCAAATCCCAAATCTTCAAAATCATAATACGAACAAGGAATCTGAACCGTATTTCCTTCTAATATAAATTCATATTTAGGACCTGAAGGAATCAACTTGCTGATAGCAATAAGCAATAAAAACGCCACAAAAATAATACCGCCTATTGCAGTAATTTTCCTGGTCTGACGGTCTTCTTTTTCCTGCTTCATTTCAGCAATTTCTTCCGTTTCTTCAAAAGATTCTTCAGACACTTCCTCAGTTGTTTCAACGGCATCTTCCGTTATTTCAGGCACTTCTACAGTGTTTTCGGCAGAATACGCTTCTGCATTTCCTTCAAAAGACTCTTCTCCTTCAAATCCAAATGATTCCAACATTACACACACCCTATCTTATAAGTAAACACTTCCTACAAATCATTCATATCCACAAGATACACACCATCGTTTTTCTTAGCAAAGGCTTCCACTTCCCCAGTAAAACCATCCGCCGAGAAGAAGAAACAATGCTCCGGACGCAAGTGCGCCTCTTTGGCAAGCGCAATATCTGCTTCCACCATAGCCAAATCAAGCGCCTTACCGCTGGTATTACAGAATCCAAGTAAGGTATTTCGTTTTGCATCCTGGCCAACCACATCGATTCGGCCGTTTTTACCAACCCACTCACCGTGGCGGGTGTATTGAACAGGTAATTTCCCTCTTTCGTTCAAAATATCCAAATATTCCGCACAGATTTTACCGTATCCGGCACTGATATAATCCGTAATTTCTTCTGCGATATATGTATCATAAAATTCTTCCGCACTCATAACACCTAACTCATCACTATGCGGAAAGATAAAATGATACCAGAACTGCACCAATGGATCACATATACGATAGACACCCTTCTTAGAATTACGGTTATCTGCCGTTTCATAAGAAAATACCTTTTCCACCAGTTCCAAGGCCATTAAATTCTTCAAATATACACTGATTTTAGCCCTTGAAAAGCCTGTATGCGTATATAAATCATTTAATTTCTCTCTGCCTTCCGCCAATGATGCAAGAATCGTCCCGTAAACGCTTAATTCACGCAATTCATCGCTGATACGGTTCAATCCTTCTGACGCAAAAACTGCATTTTGTTCCAAAAACAGACGGCAAATATTCGTTTTTAAGTCAGATTTTATATCAAAGCGTGTCCAATAACCGGGATTTCCGCCGGCAATACTGTAAATTTGTATGCACTTCTTGGTATCGTTGGTATCATAAAAGCAAACCATATCAAGAAAACTCATAGGTTTCACTTTTAAGAATCCCGAGATTGCAAAAGCATTACGTCCGATTTTGGATATAAAAGTATTCTCCACCCAGCCAATTGCGTTGGATGCCAAAATAATCATAAGACGCCCTTTATTCTCTTCATCGGCAAGAAAAGCGGTCACCGCATTCATAAAATCATCGCTGTTTCGCACTGCCCACTGAAAATCTTCAATCACAAGAACAGTCTTACCTTCATCCTTTTGACCGGCATATAATTCACTAATTGCCTCAAAAAGCGCAGAAAAATCAGGATATTCCCCGATGGAAATACCCTGATTTCTTATTTTCTTTGACCAGAGATAGCACTGTTGTCTCGGACTGCACTGGCTTGCACAAAGGCGCACAATATCTTTCTCCTTTGCAAATTCCTGCAAAAGAGAACTAACGCCTAAGCCTTTCTGCCCGTACAGTACAATAAGACTGTTATCAGCCTGATTATAATAATTTGTTAAATAGTCCAACTCATGCGAACGTCCGATTAACATAGTTTTCCCTTTTTATTAAAGCATTATTTCTTGGTGATATAACCCTGTGCCTTCAATAATTCAGCGCAAAGTACGGCACCGCCTGCAGCACCTCTTACGGTGTTGTGTGAAAGACCTACAAACTTCCAGTCATAGATGCTGTCTTCACGAATACGACCTACGCTGATACCCATACCCTTTTCGTAATCAACATCCAAAGTAACCTGAGGTCTGTTGTCTTCTTCCAAATACTGGATAAACTGCTTCGGTGCACTGGGAAGTTCTAACTCCTGAGGTACACCCTTGAAGTTTACAAGCTTTTCAATTAACTGTTCCTTGGTAGGCTGTTTTTTAAACTTAACAAATACAGATGCTGTATGTCCGTTTAATACCGGTACGCGGATACACTGGCTTGTAATCTTAATATGATCAGCAGGTGCAATCACACCATCCTTAATTTCGCCCCAAATTCTAAGGGGTTCTTTTTCGCTCTTTTCTTCTTCACCACCAATGTAAGGAATAATATTTTCAACCATTTCAGGCCAATCCTTGAAAGTTTTACCTGCGCCTGAAATTGCCTGATATGTAGAAACAACTGCCTCGTAAGGTTCAAATTCTGCCCACGCTGTTAAAACAGGTGCATAACTCTGGATAGAACAGTTGGGTTTCACTGCAATGAAACCTCTCTGAGTTCCGAGACGCTTCTTCTGGAATTCAATTACATTCATATGATCCGGATTAATCTCAGGCACAACCATAGGAACATCAGGTGTCCATCTGTGTGCGGAATTGTTACTTACAACAGGCACTTCAGCCTTAGCATAAGCTTCTTCAATTGCCTTAATTTCATCCTTTGTCATATCTACAGCACTGAAAACAAAGTCAACTTCTGCTGCAATCTTTTCAATTTCATTTACATCAAGAACTACAAGGTTCTTAACTGCTTCAGGCATAGGTGTGGTCATTTTCCAACGTCCGCCAACTGCCTCTTCATATGTTTTACCTGCAGAACGGGGGCTTGCTGCAATTAAAACCACTTCAAACCAAGGGTGATTTTCAAGGAGAGAGATAAATCTCTGTCCTACCATACCCGTTCCGCCTAAAATACCAACTCGTAACTTGTCACTCATAACTTTTAACTCCTCTAAACTTTTTCTTACGGATTTTATAAATTTTTAAACAATTATAAAACCCTTTATATATAAATCTTTCGATTCAATATACTTTTAATTAAAATATACAAGAACTTTTTACAATGCCTTTTCATCTTGCTAAATATGCTTCATACATGGTAATTACCTTATTCATTGCATCCTGTCCGGGCGCACCAAGGGTCAAACGCTTGTTAACGCAGGTTTCAAGGCTGATCGCATCATAGATATCGTCTTCAAATACCGGGCACAATTCCTTGAATTCGTCCATAGACAAATCTTCGATTGCACAATTCTTATCAATACATAAAAGTACCATGCGGCCGATAATTCCATGTGCATCACGGAAGGGAACGCCCTTATTTACAAGGTAATCCGCAGCGTCTGTTGCATTGGTAAATCCGTTCATTGCACTCTTTGCCATTACATCCTTGCGGAAACTAATGGTTGAAAGCATTCCCGTAAAAAGATACAAGCAATCGCCTACAGTTTCAAAGGCATCAAAAGCCATTTCCTTATCTTCCTGCATATCCTTGTTGTATGCCAAAGGTAAGCCCTTCATCGTAGTAAGCATAGACATCAATGCACCGTATACACGGCCGGTCTTTCCTCTTACCAACTCAGCAATATCCGGATTCTTCTTCTGGGGCATAATGCTGCTTCCTGTTGAATACGCATCATCCATCTCCACAAATCTGTATTCATTGGAATTCCATACAATCAATTCTTCCGAAAATCTGCTCAAATGCATCATTACCGTCGAAAATGCTGATAACAGCTCAATCACATAATCTCTGTCAGATACGGAATCCATACTGTTTCTTGTGGGTCCGTCAAAGCCTAACAATTCAGCAGTATACGCTCTATCCAAAGGATAGGTGGTGCCTGCCATCGCACCGGAACCCAAAGGACATAAATTCATACGTTTGCGGATATCAGCCAGACGCTGTCTGTCTCGTAAAAACATCTCAAAATATGCACTCATATGATGGGCCAATGTGGTAGGCTGTGCCTTCTGCAAATGGGTAAAACCGGGCATATAGGTATCGGTATTGTTTTTAATAATGTCAAGCAATACCATCAACAAATCTTTTAACAAAACATCCGTATTGTCGATTACATTTCTGGTATAAAGCTTCATATCAAGGGCAACCTGGTCATTACGGCTTCTTCCGGTATGAAGTCTTTTGCCCGCATCACCGATTCTGTCGATTAAGTTTGCTTCCACAAAACTATGTATATCTTCATAACGGCTGGTAATCTCCAATTCGCCGCTTTCAATATCCTTTAAAATTCCTTCCAAGCCGGCAATAATCGCATCAACGTCTTCCTGCGAAATAATGCCCTGCTTCCCAAGCATTTTACTGTGGGCAATACTGCCTTCGATATCCTGACGATACATCTTCTGGTCAAATCCAATGGATGCATTAAACTGATATACGGCTTCATCGGTTTCTTTCGTAAATCTGCCGCCCCAAAGCTGTGCCATAAAAACTCCAATCCGAAGTATCTTAATTAAAATCCGGACCGCATCAAACTGCAATGCAATCCTTCATTTATACTTCCTACAAACCCATTCTTCTAAAAAACCATACCCGTAAATGCGGATATGGTTTCAAAGCTGGAAATCGGATTCGAACCGACGACCCCTTCATTACGAGTGAAGTGCTCTACCTGCTGAGCTATTCCAGCAAAACAAAACAGTCCTGTGTTATTATATCCGCTACGGGACTATTTTGCAAGTCAAAAATAACGCTTATTTATTTTCCTTATCAGGCTCCAAAACAACCATTTTCTGATAAGGGATTTCAATACCTTCCTCGTTAAAACGATTCAGTACCTTTTCAAGAATTCTCTGCTTTGCATAACGGAATTCGTCATTTTTTACGTAACAACGTCCGCCAATCACAATTGCCGAACCTGCCAATTCATCCAAATACACTTCTACATCTGATGCATTAATACAAGCTTCATCCGTCTTAAAAGCATCCGCAACAATACCCATTGCACCTTTCCAATCAGCCTCATAGGCAACACCGAATTTCAATTCAAGCATACGATTCGGAGTCTTTGTAACATTGGTAAGGCTTGTGTTTGCAAGTGTTCCGTTGGGTAAAACCACGGTTCTGTCATCCAAGGTCTGTAATTTTGTATAAAAAAGTGAGATCTCTGTTACAGTACCTGAATTACCTTTATTATCTTCAATGATAAAATCACCCACCTTAAAAGGTTTTAAAAGGATAATTAAAATTCCGCCTGCAAAATTCGACAAACTTCCCTGAATTGCAAGACCGATTGCTACACCTGCAGAACCTAAAATCGCAACAATACTTGCCGCATCCACGCCAAAGGTGCCTGCAATAATAAATCCAAGCACAATATATAATGCAACGGTAATGATTGATGCAAGAAAACCTGCCGTTCCTTCTTCTACATCAAACTTGGTAAACATTTTCTTTAAAAGTTTCTTTACCCATTTTATCAGCCAATAGCCGATAAATAACGTAATCACAACGAAGAGAATTCTTCCTCCAAGATTCATTACCCCTTCAGAAAGTTTTCCTGCTACTTGATTTAAAATCTGTTCAATATTCATACTTCCTCCGAAAAAGTGCTTTTAGGACTATATATTGCACTTTTCCATACTCCGTTTTCTTATTTTTCTTCCAGAATCTTTTCAAGTTCCTTAATTCTGTTTTCTGCGTCTTTAATCGCTTCCGCAATAATTTCATCGCGACGCTTCTCGATTTTTGCACGCTCTGCTTTCACGTAAGCAATACGTAACTGACGCTTATGTTCCGCGATATCAGCCAATTCCTTTGCTGTAAAAGGCTTATATGCATATACTGACACGCTCATAGGCGCAGCCTTAACTGTTAATGTATTCACAGTTTCATCATAAGGTGCCTCTTCTGTAGCAACTGCCTTGGGATTACAGATGCCTTTTCCGCCGAATTTACTGTTGTCCGTAGACAAAAGTTCCGTATACTTACCTGCAAAAGGTGCTACCAACTTCAAATCTTCATATTCAGTATTTGAGAAATTAGCCACCACATACAGAATTTCGTTCTTTTTATTACTCTTGCGAACAAATGTAACTACGTTAGAAACATCCGCCTTATGGTTTACCCATTCCAAGCTGCCTGCTTTTTCATCAAAACCATACAAAAGTTTCTCTTCTTTGTACAGCTTGCTCATTTCAGCCATAAAAGCATCAAAAGCTACCGCAAATTCACTTCTTTTCGCTTTTTTACCGCCGTTATCAACAAATGCTTTGAAATCAGGGCAGAACAATTTCTTTCCGGGATACAGCATTGTATAGGCATAAGCTGCACGCAAAGCCGCATAGTTTTCTTCCAAAATGCCCGGGAAATCTTTTAACACGCCCGCTTCTATCACATCAGCAGACAAGGGCAAAACATAATTCTCGTTGTATGCATAATCCAAGCCAGAAAGCATGGTAAGAAGTTTGCCTGCTCTTGCGTAGGATTCACTCTTAACAAATCCGATAAAATCCTTCTTAAAGCCATTGTTCCATACGAAATCAAAGCCCAAAGAATTCTTATTCTTATCGGATGCATCCGCCCATACCGCATCAATATCGGCAACTGTTATACTGCCGGGGAAATCCGCCTTGATTTTATTGTTAATTTCCTTGATAAAATCAACAAATTCAAGGTTCTCCTTACCGCCGTAAGGATTAGGTACCCATTCATTTCTGCCGTAATCCAAATATAAAACTGACGCAAGGTCATTAAAGCAAATACCGTCAAAATGATATTTCTTCATCCAGAAATATGCATTGGAGGTAAGGAAACTCTTAACTTCCGGACACTGATAACGGAATACGTTAGCATCAAAAGCAGGCTGGTAGCCCTTTCTTTTATCCGCATGCTCATACAGGCAGCTTCCGTCAAACCATTCAAGACCGTTTGCATCCTTGGCAAAATAAGCCACAGACCAGTCCATAAGCACGGATATTCCTGCCTTATGGCATTCATTTACATACTCTTTGATAACATCGTTTTCTTTTAAAGCACTTGTTGTTGCATAATAAAACAAGGTCTGATAAGCATCTTCCTTTGAAGAAGATTCCGCCATAACCGGTGCAAGTTCTACATGAGTACATCCTAATACACCTAACTTTGCAACAGTCTCTTTCAGTACTGTGACAAGCTTCTTTTTGCCTTTGGAAGCCTCTGCGACAATGTCTTGTAAAGAAACCTGACAAATCTGTACAGGCTGTCCCATAAGTTTCTTTCCATCGGTTTTAACAAATGTTTTATCACTCCACTCAAACGCAGAACTTTCATTAACAATCGCATAACTGTTTTCGTTTAAAAGCGTTGCATAAGGGTCGTCTTTTAAAAGAATTTCGTTGCCCTTTACCTTTAATTCGAAACGATAAGCATCTCCTGCTTTTACATCGGGAATAAACAGGGTAAATATGCCGTATTCATCCAGCTTCTGCATAGGATTTACACGACCGTCCCAATGATTCCACTCACCGATTACGCTGACACGCAATGCATTAGGCGCCCAAACTGCGAAATTCACGCCGGCAACGCCTTCTAAAGTCATTGTATGTGAACCTAAAATACGATATGCATCCGTACAATTGCCCGCAATAAAATCTTCAAAGCCGTCTTTGGGAATTACCGGTGCAAAATCATAAGGGTTCTTGATAGAAACTTTTTCGCCATCTTTGGTAGAAATTCGATAACAATATGACTTTTTGCCGGTTCCGGGTACGAAAACAGCATAAAAACCTTCCTCGTCCACCATTTCCATCGGAATTGCTTCGTCTTTGCCTTCAAAAACCACCTCAGCAGACTCCGCAAAAGGTAAAAACGCCTGTATCAAAGTGTCCTTACCGCTTTTTTGTGGTGTTAAAATATCAAAAGGGTGCGCATTATCTGAATATACGATTGATTCGATTGCTTCCCAGTCCATTTTGGCATATTGTTTCTTGGTCATATTGTTATTTCCTTTCAAATTATTTATCTGTACGAATGCTGTGAATAAAAATACCGCTTCTTAACTTAGGCTCAAACCATGTAGATTTAGGGGGCATAAGAAGTCCTGCATCCGCTACATCGAACAACTCGTTGATTGAAGTAGGATACATTGCAAATGCAACCTTGCAATCTTCTGCCACACGGCGTTCTAATTCTTTTAATCCTCTGATTCCGCCTACGAAATCGATTCTTTTATCTGTTTTAGGGTCGTCAATACCTAAAATAGGTCCTAGTACGTTATTCTGTAAAATAGACACATCCAAGCCGTCAATAGGGTCATTGCTTGTGTATTCTTTCTTTACAGCCAAACGATACCACTCACCGAAAAGATACATACTGATTTCGCCCTTCTTGGTAGGATACTGTGCTTGATTGCCAATAGGTGCTACATCATAAATTTCTTCCAGCTTTGAAATGAATTCGTCTTCACTATTGCCGTTTAAATCTTTGACAACGCGGTTATAATCCATAATCATCAACTGGTCGTCCGGGAACAAAACAGATAAGAAGAAATTAAATTCTTCGGTTCCGTCATAAGAAGGATTCTCTTCTCTTAATTTCAAACCAACTTTTACAGCTGATGCACAACGATGATGTCCGTCAGCAATGTAAATTTCATTCATTTGGGCGAATGCATTCTCAATCTTTGCAAGACTGTCTGCTTCATTAATGACCCAAACCTTATGTGCAATGCCGTCATCTGCCACAAAATCATACAAAGGCACTTCTGCACGTTTATTTGCAACTACTTCATTGATTACATTATTCGAACGATAAGCAAGGAAAATAGGGCCGGTCTGTGCTTCACAGGTTGAGACGTGACGAATACGGTCTACTTCCTTATCAGCACGGGTGTTTTCATGCTTCTTGATGATATTATTCTGGTAATCATCAATGCTTGCGCAGGCAACGATACCCACCTGAGAACGTCCGTCCATTACCAATTCATATACATAGTAACATTTTTCTTCTTCCTGAACATATTCGCCCTTGGCAACACGGTCCCAAAGCATTTCTTTGGCCTTAGCATATACGCAATCTGCATAGGTATCCACGTCATCAGAAAACTGTGTTTCCGCTCTGTCAATTGCAAGGAATGACAAAGGGTTCTTCTCTACAACAACCTTAGCTTCTGCCCTGTTATATACGTCATAGGGAAGGGCTGCCATCTGCTCTTCTAATCCTTTCTTCGGTCTGATTGCCTGAAACGGTTTTAATACTGCCATTTTTCATCCTCCTGTGGCTTAAATTATCTTTATTGTGTTATAGCATAAAATGCTTTATTATCTTTCTCCATATGTATACGGCGTTCTTCCGTAAGTTTTGCTTTAAGGGCATTATAATCAATCGCACCCATACCCGCTGTGACATCCGTAAAAATCGCCTCATATTCCCTGCTTACCACAAACGCAAGCTTACGCTCCGGTTTTTTAAATAAGCGGATAATATTCTCCTCCGGACCGTTTAAATCAAAGAGTTCAAGACACTTCCAATTATCCTTAAAATACCATTTTCTCTCATTTTTTCCTATGCTGAAGGTTTCAACCTTCCGCGAAAGGAATTTTTTACGATAAAAATGCAGTCCGTCCTCGGCAATCTCCATCCACCATTGTTCGTGTCCGGCTACATCAATATCACCAATTTCAAATCGGTCCATGGAAAAAACAGGGATAATGATGTTGTTAAGATTCATGCATTTTTTACGTATTTCCCTAGGAACATCTTTATAAAGTTGCGTAATTTTACCTTTGAAACGGTAATACGGAATCAACATTGACTCCAAGTAAATCACGCGGAAATATTCCACACTACTGCTAGTCTGGGCAAGAAATACGATTCCGATTATAAAAGCCGCACAGTTAAATGCAAATCCAACCTTCGGGAATAACAAGTTAAACACCGCAAACAACACGGTTGCGCTACTCCTTAACACCTCAAAAAGGAACGACGTAAAAGGGAAGAATGCTATGGATAACTGCATAATCTGTAATCCCAGCACCAGTGTTTTGGTTATATAGAAAATCATAATACCGAAAAACGCCGAAAAGAGCCCCGTCCAAAAAACAAACGCCGCAACAAACCATTCAGTTCCCACGCTACCAAACAGATTCTCCAGCATAAGCTTATGTTTGTCGCAAACATAAATGATTTTGGTAATATTCTGACAGGAAATCATAACCATCAAAAGATAGCCGAATATTCTCTCAATCTCACCATAAGTCAACATTGTAAAAGAACGTGTACATTCAAAACACTGCATCAGTTTACCAATTAAGAAAACAGCCAATACAATGAAAAATACTTCCGGTATAGAAAAATAGGTAGCTTCTACTTCAAGAGGCATACCAATTACCGCATTTACCAAGCCGGCAAGACCTTGTACAATCACCGCAAGCAATGGTTCAATACCGATTGCTACCGCCTGGGCATAGGAACCGATCATCGTATCAAATACCTCTTCACCAAAAGCCTGCAGCTCTTCAGTGTTTACATTTGCGTTTTCTACCATCCTTGCAGCATCACTCACGGGGATATAATGCTTTAACATATAACCTGTAATCAGACCGCAGAAAACCAAGCATGCCAATAAACTCAGCACGCAAAAAGGATGCGTAATGCCGTATTTGGTTTTCAATCGGCGAAACAGTCTCATTTAGTACCCCGTTTTACTTTTATCCTCAACAAAATAATTCTTAACGTTATCCAATTTCTGAAGCAAAGCTTCTTTTCGCTGCATACGTCTTGCTTCACGTTGCTGTCTCTTGGTCATCTTGGCAGCTTCCTGAATCAAATTATAATTTTCATAGCCTGTCAACTGCAGAATTTCTTCATTCTTATACAGATATTCCATACTCAAAGCAAAAGAAAATGCTTTTTTCGGATATTTCTTCGCAAGGTTCTTTTCATCCGGTAAATACGAGAAAATCTCGTAGCACCACAATCCTTTACGGATATATACAGGCTGTTGTTCGCTTGAAGGCAGGCTTATTTTACGGACTTTCTTCTTTCCCATACGCTTACGCATGTAATACGGAGTATCATCCGCTATCACAAGCCACCACTTATCATATTTGCGTACTTTTTCTTCGCCCACGTATTTCAAGGGATATACAGGCATCGCAGCCTGAATCTCAAGCCCTTCTGCTTCACAATATTTGCGGATACGCTTCGGTAATTTCTTGGAAAGCAACGAAATCTGCGGATCAAAACCTTTGATACGTTTCACCAACGGTCTGAAATAAATATTCTTAAAATATCTTACCGCATAATAACAGCTCTTAAATAAAATACATCCGATGATAAAAATGATAATATTCAAAGCAATACCCAAAGGTGGGAAAATTACATTTACGGTAATCAAAAAGATGGCAAACAAGCTCTTTGCGGTCTCAAAAAAGAACGCAGAACCGGGAATAAAGGATAACGACATCTGAATCACATCAATTCCCGACATTACGGTCTTCATAATAAAATATACCGCCACCGATAAAATGGCCAAAAATACAGACCATACAATGGATAACACAGCTACCCAGGTTGCAGTCTGAGGTTCTGCTATAGTTTCCGGCGAGGCCGCTGAAAGAACTGCATCCATTACTCCTGTCGAAATGCCGGTCACATTTAAAACGCCCAATACTAAAATAAACACCAAACCAAGGTACTTCTCAAGTTCGCCCAAGGTCACCATACCGAATACCTGAGTAGTTTCATTGGATTTCATCAACTTACTTGCAGCCCAGAATATTGCAATCACAAGCAAAACAATAGGATTTCCCGCAGGTGTAGACATCATATCCAAAGGATAACCGCACCAACGGTTTACGGTTTCAATAATTCCCAGAAACAAAAGCGCTGTAAAAGGCTCACAGGAAATTGCAACCACACTGGCATATCCCCCCGCTATGGAAGAAATGGAATTCCCCAAAATCTGCTGTGTAAGCGTAGATAAAGTTTCGCCTTCTGACAAAGTAACATTCGTTGCATCTTCTGTTGCTGTAATCACTGCACTTCCCGGCATATAATCGTTGAGAAAAGGACCACAGAATACCGATGTAAAAATGCACAAACATATGTATAACAAGATTAATTTTTTATGTTTTTGATATTCATCAAATAAAATTTTAAACACTAAAACATCACTCCTCACATTTAACAAACAATGCTTTTGCGTATAATGCTCTCATTTTAGACTATAAAAGTCCATTAAATATTATAAACCCCTTGATAAACATTATCAAGGGGCTTTTATAAGCATAATATATTTTATTATCTTAATGTAACTGATAAAAAACATTTATAAATCTAATGTTTTATCTTATTTCACCTTTCTAACACGGAATACACCTTCAATTTCAGAAAGTTTCTTAATAATTTCCTCTGTTGCGGGGCTTTCAATATCCATCATAGTATATGCATATTCGCCTCTGGACTTATTAGTCATTTCCACGATATTGATGCCTTCATCACCGAAACAAGCTGTAAACTTAGTAATCATATTTGCAATGTTCTTGTGGAAAATCGCAACACGACCTGCCTTGGTACATACACCCATATCGCATGCAGGATAATTAACACTGTTTACAATATTACCGTTTTCAAGGTATTCAATCATCTGCTTAACAGCCATCTTTGCACAATTATCTTCTGACTCTTCTGTAGATGCACCAAGATGAGGGATTACGATACATCCGGGCTGTCCTGCTGTTGTAGGATTCGGGAAGTCAGATACATATTTACGAACTTTACCGCTCTTTAATGCATCCAACATATCATTTTCATTTACAAGAACGTCTCTTGCAAAGTTAAGAATGATCACGCCGTCCTTCATCATACCGATGGTTTCCGCATTAATCATACCCTTGGTAGAATCCAATGCAGGTACGTGAATTGTAATATAATCACATTCCTGATAAATTTCTTCTACTGCAAATACATGCTTAACGCCACGGCTTAAGCTCCATGCTGCGTTTACGGAAACATAAGGGTCATAGCCGTAAACTTCCATACCAAGTGTCTGTGCTGCATTTGCAACCTTAACACCGATAGCACCAAGACCGATTACACCAATCTTCTTGCCTTCAATTTCAGTACCTGCAAAAAGCTTCTTTTCCTTTTCTGCAGACTTGGCAATATTTTCATCAGAAGTATTTGCTTTTACCCATTCAATACCGCCAACAACATCTCTGGAAGCAAGCAACATACCGCAAAGAACCAATTCCTTAACGCCGTTTGCGTTAGCGCCGGGTGTGTTAAATACAACAATACCCTTTTCTGCGCACTTATCCAAAGGAATATTGTTTACACCGGCACCTGCTCTTGCTACAGCAAGCAAGTTATCCGAAAAATCCATTTCATGCATAGATGCACTTCTTACAAGTACACCTTCTGCTTCAGCGATTTCGTATGTCTTCTCATAATTGGAATCAAAATTATCCAAGCCAACCTGGGCAATGGGATTTAAGCAATGATATTTAAACATTACGCATTCTCCTCTTCAAACTTCTTCATAAATTCAACTAACTTCTCAACACCTTCGATAGGCATAGCATTGTAAATACTTGCACGCATACCGCCAACGCTTCTGTGACCCTTTAAGTTAGTAAATCCGGCTTCTGTAGCTTCTTTTACAAACTTTGCATCCAAATCAGCGTCGCCTGTTACGAAAGGAACATTCATAAGAGAACGGTCTTCCTTACGAACGGTACCCTTGAACATCTTGCTTTCATCAAGGTAATCGTAAAGAATCTTGGCCTTTTTCTCATTGTATTCCTTCATAGCCTCAAGGCCACCCTGCTTCTTAAGCCATTTGAATACTTTACCGCACATATAAATACCGTATGCAGGCGGTGTATTGTAAAGAGATTCTGCATCTGCATGAATCTTGTACTGTAACATGGTAGGAGTTCCGGGAAGAACATCTTCTGTAATCAAATCTTCACGAATGATTACGATAACAACACCTGCAGGTCCGATGTTCTTCTGTGCACCACCATAGATAATGCCATACTTAGATACATCCATAGGTTCTGATAAGAAACAGCTTGAAACGTCAGAAACAAGTGTCTTACCCTTTGTATTCGGTAAAGTTTTGAACTTTGTACCGTAAATTGTGTTGTTTTCACAGATATAAACATAGTCAGCATCTTCAGAAATGGGAAGATTCGAACAGTCAGGTATGTAAGAGAAGTTATCATCTTCAGAAGTTGCAATCTTGTTTGCAGTACCGAACTTCTGTGCTTCCTTGTGTGCCTTCTTAGCCCACATACCGGTTACAATATAATCCGCAACCTTATTCTTCATAAGGTTCATAGGGATCATAGCGAACTGAAGATGTGCGCCGCCCTGTAAAAACAATACCTTATAATTATCAGGAATATTCATCAAATCTCTTAAGTCAGCTTCTGCTTCCTTAATAATTGTATCATAAGCTTTGGAACGATGACTCATTTCCATAACCGACATACCGGTTCCTTTGTAGTCAAGCATCTCCTCTGCCGCTTCTTTTAATACTTCTTCCGGTAACACAGCCGGACCTGCCGAGAAATTATATACTCTAGCCATTTTCTTTCCTCCTTAAGGTTGTAATCACCATAAAATCCATTTTACAATTATGCACTTTATTCGTCAACTATAAAAATCATAAAATGACAAAAAAATAACAATATTTTTTCACTAATAAAATAATACCACAGGCGTATCCATCTCCACCATTCCGTAAAGCTCGCCTGCCTTATCTTTCGGCATATTGATACAACCGTGAGATCCGTCTGTCATATAGATATCATCTCCAAACTTTCTTCTCCAAGTCGCATCGTGCAAACCGATATTGCCGTAAACCGGCATCCAGTAGTAAACAAAGGTTGCATAGGTAGCACCTCTAAGAATTCGGTTTCTGGCTTTACCGTAAATGGAACATACCACAGCAGGCGTATCCCAGCCGCGACGCATATTCCCCGTAACGACAGGGGTTTCCAACGTAAGTTCATAATCCACGTAGTAATACAACATCTGCTCTGTCATATCAACTTCAATATAGGTTCCGCCAATATCATCTTCGCCCTGACTCCAGGCTTTGGAAGCGTAAACCGGTTCACGCTCCGTACCGCTTCGACCCAATGTAAAATCTTCTATCAAAAGGGCACATTCTTCCTCTTCATCAATGTCATTTCCGTAGGTACTCTTCTCTATCGTTACCAAATCACCTCTGGTCGACATGAATTCTCTGGGTTTACCAACGGTATCATACTTCTCACCAAGAGAAACCGCATATTCAAGCACCTTTGCTTCATCCAGCACAAGATTTCCCTGCATATCTTTTATAAAAGCGCCCGTATTCTCATCGATAGCAATCCACTTGGATACCACACCACTGTCAATCTTTTCTTCCCGGTCTCCTAAAATATATGTAAGCTCAAAACTCTGGAATGCAAAAATATCATTCCACAACTTATAAATGTCCAAATTCTCCTGCGTTACAGGCATTGTAACGTAACAACCCTTTTGCTCTGCTACATAAACTTCCTGTTCCAGGTTATGCAACGCATTTGAAACCGCTTTGCAAACCCGTTCCGGCACAATCTGGTTTACCGTATGGTCATACAAATGATATCCATCCTCTTCCAGAACAATTTCAGGCCGGTTTCCTACCGCCAAAACCTCTTTCTTCATAAAGTCCGCTTTATAAAGAATATCTGTCAGTTTCTCTTCCGAAAATGTAACCACAGGCATCACCTCAAAGTTCTGTTCCGTAAAATAATACCGAATCCATTCGAATGCCTTTTGTCCGCCTTTAATTTCCTGTAATGCATCGGAATAATCCATACCATATTCAATTTCTTCCAAAGCCACTTCATACCGGCTGTCTTTCCGGTCAATAACCGTAATCTTATCGTACGTGGCAAGTGTCACAAGTTCCGTATTCACCTCTTCAACGGTTTTACCGGTACAATATACTCCGTTAATCCACGTCCCGTAACAGAAACGCTCCGAATAATATCCGGCCAAACCAAAGTAAATACCGGTCACAGCCACAAGCACACACGCAACAACTATCCCGGCCGTCAGCCACTTCTTTTTCTTCATTCTTTTGTACTCCGTATAAAAACAAAGAGGGCGTATTTAAACGCCCCCTATATATTCTTAATTATCAGCATTTGCCTTTTCAATCTGCGCAATTGCAGCCTTTTTCATAGGAATTCTGCAGTTCTTGTTATTACCAAATTCCACAATAACATCTTCTTCAGTAATATCAATTAATACACCATAAAATCCGCTGGTGGTTACAACAATATCGCCTACTTCCATAGATGACATCATAGCGTTGAATTTCTTCTTTTCCTTCTGCTGAGGTCTGATCAACATAAAATAAAATATTGCAATAAAAACAACAATATAAATAATCATCACCAAAGTATTTCCGCCGAACATTCCGCCAGACTGTGCTGCATCTGCAGTCGTTGCTGCCGCTTCACCTGTTAATAATAAGTTCATTTCTTACCTCCAAATTGTCACAATATATTTCGCATCTATAAGATAAATATATCATATCCATTTTTTAACAATGCAATCTTAACTAGAATACACAATTTTTCTTTTATAAGCAAGCACTTTTTCCTTGTTTACGGACTTTTCACAAATTTTTAATCATTCTTCTGTTCCATGCCCTCTAACTTACGTGCTTTATATGCCTTAAACTCACCGGCATCCAACGCATCCCTGATCTCTTCCATCATCTTATTATAGAAGTAAAGATTGTGGATTACGCACATACGCATTCCAAGCATTTCTTTTGCTTTTAAAAGGTGACGAATATAGGCTCTGGAATAGCGCTGACAAGTGGGACACATACAGCCCTCTTCAATAGGTCTTGAATCTCTTTCGTACTTGGCGTTTAATAGATTGATTTTACCCTGATTGGTGTACAAATGCGCGTGTCTTCCGTTTCTGGTCGGATAAACGCAGTCAAAGAAGTCAACACCTCGTTCCACCGCCTCCAGAATATTCGCCGGTGTTCCCACACCCATTAAATAGGTAGGCTTGTCCTTCGGAAGATATGGTACGGTATGATCTAATACATCATACATTTCTTCGTGGCTTTCGCCTACGGCAAGTCCGCCCAAAGCATATCCGTTCAAATCAAATTCGCTGATTCTTTTAGCATGTTCAATGCGGATATCATGAAAAATCGCACCCTGATTAATACCGAACAACAACTGATTCTTATTAATGGTATCTTCTCTTGCATTTAACTCTGCCATTTTATCCTTGCAACGCTGTAACCATCTTGTGGTTCTGTCAACAGACGCCTGTACATAATTACGGTCCGCACGGCTTGAAGGACATTCGTCAAAAGCCATAGCAATGGTGGATGCCAGATTGGACTGAATCTGCATACTTTCTTCCGGCCCCATAAAAATCTTTTTGCCGTCTATATGTGACTGGAAATATACCCCTTCTTCTTTAATTTTTCGCAATCCCGAAAGGGAAAACACCTGAAATCCGCCGGAATCCGTAAGGATTGGCTTATTCCAAGACATAAATTTATGCAAGCCACCCATATCTTTTACCACTTCGTCCCCCGGACGAACGTGCAAATGATAGGTATTAGACAACTGCACCTGGGTGCCGATTTGCTCCAAATCCGCCGTAGATACCGCACCTTTAATCGCCGCAACGGTTCCTACATTCATAAAAACGGGAGTCTGGATGGTGCCGTGCACCGTTTCCATTACAGCACGCTTGGCATTGCCTTCTGTTTTTAACACTTTATACATTCTCGTAAATACTCCGCTATAAACAATTTAATGAAATCATAATCAACTTTTATAAAATCATCTTTTTATTTTTCTACTTCAATTCATAAAAGATGATACAGTTGGGTTTTTCAATTTTAATTTCCTTACTGCTCATGGCAATGATATGCTTCTCCAAATCTGCCATAAAGAAAGTCATGGTATTTGACTCATGATTTAAGCTAACCAAATGTTTTAAATCCGGGAACATAGCAGCATCCTTAGGATAAGTTCCGCTGATGGGCAAACAGAAATTCTTGGTAAGCATACCCGTAGTCGTGTCTAAATCAAAAACAACAACACTGTTATCTCCCGCATTTGAACTGATTAAATGTTTGCCGTCCAAAGTTAATTTCACCATACTGGTCACAGTTCTTCCGGCATGATATTGATTTATGCAGGAAATAGTTTGAATCTTCTCGAATTCAGGATACTTCTCTACAAATTTATAGCTATAGACATCAATATAATTCTTGATTTCGTGAACAATATAGAGAAACTGTCCGTCTTTAGAGAATACCATATGTTTCGGACCGCTTCCTACATCGCTACGGATAATATCAATCTGCTTTAACTTACCTGTAATCTGATTTAATTCATATACATTTACATGGTCCATTCCGCTGTCTGCCGCAAGAAGATAACGGTTATCCCTGGACATTTTTACGCAATTAACATGGGGTTGGAAACTTCTTTCCATAACATCACCCATACCAACCATATAGATTTCTTCCGTAATTTCACCGATACTGCCGTCTTCCGCCAGTCTTAAAACCGTAATTTTACCGTCGTGGTAACCTGCCACAAAAAGGAATTTATCATCATAATCCGTAGAAAGATAACATCCGCGCATACCGTTGATGGAAGCATAATTAATTTCTTCCAACATACCATCTTCATGAATACGATATCCTTTTACACCCATATCGGTTATGGAATACAGATACTTATTATTGTGGGAACATGTTAAATAAGAAGAATTGGTAATCTCAACACTACCCTTTTCTTTCATAGTCCCCTTCTCGACATCTACATCGTAAATTGTTATGCCGTTTTTATTCTTCTTCGTATAAGTTGAAACATATGCAACATATTTTTGATTTGCCATCTTTGCAACCTCCGCATTTATGCCATATAGATTAATGATACCACACCTTAAAATATTTGTTAATTGTTTTTTACTTCTTATGATTAAATTCTTTCTGTTTTGTCATCCTTTACGAGCCTAAAATATCATTTTACCCACTATTTTATTTCAATTATGTACTATCCTTATATTTTTTATAAAATATGTATTATTTTTAATTGACATTTGTCTCTTACAGCGTATAATAAATCTTGATTTGTTTAGTAAAAGTAAACAAAAAGTTTAAAATTGTTGTCTTTAAGAAATGGGGCGCGTTATGAATATCGGGTTAAAAATCAAAGAATTGCGAGTCCAGAAAGGACTTACCCAGGAAGAACTTGCTGACCGTTGCGAATTATCCAAAGGTTTTATCTCACAGTTGGAACGAGACTTAACTTCTCCTTCCATCGCTTCTTTAATGGATATTTTACAATGTCTCGGTACGGATTTAAAAGATTTCTTCAGTGATGAGGAAGATACACAAATTGTCTTCCACGACAAAGATTACTTCGAAAAAGAAGATGATAAACTCGGTAATAAAATAGAATGGATTATTCCCAACGCCCAGAAAAATATGATGGAGCCCATACGTGTAACGCTTCAGCCCGGTGGCAGTACCTACCCCGATAACCCTCACGAAGGGGATGAGTTCGGTTATGTCTTATCCGGAAGCATACGTATCCACATTGGTAAAAAGACCTACAAAGCCTCAAAGGGCGAGTCTTTTTATTTCACCTCCTCTTCCTCTCATTATATAGAGGCAGCAGGCAAAACAGGGGCAACCTTCCTTTGGGTAAGTACCCCTCCTACTTTTTAGATTGTGACACGAAGGAGATTACAGTATGAGCAACAGATTAATTAATTTAGAGAACATCAGCAAATCATACGGAAACCAACTGGTTCTGGATGATATGAATTTATATATCCGTGAAAATGAATTCTTAACTCTTTTAGGGCCCAGCGGTTGCGGTAAAACTACTACCCTGCGTATCATCGGCGGTTTTGAAACTCCCGATCAAGGTCGCGTGATTTTTGACGGAGCTGACATTACCAATATTCCGCCTCACAAAAGACAGTTAAACACCGTATTCCAGAAATATGCGTTGTTTACACATATGAATATTGCCGAAAATATTGCTTTCGGTCTTAAAATCAAAGGCAAAAGCAAGGCTTATATCGATGATAAAATCAAATATGCTTTAAAATTGGTTAATCTCGACGGTTATGAGAAAAGAATGCCGGATTCTTTAAGCGGTGGCCAGCAACAGCGTATTGCCATTGCCCGTGCTATCGTTAACGAACCCAAGGTTCTTCTTCTTGACGAACCCCTTGGTGCTTTGGACTTAAAACTCCGTCAGGATATGCAATACGAATTGATTCGTCTCAAAAACGAATTAGGCATCACTTTCATCTACGTAACACACGATCAGGAAGAAGCTTTGACAATGTCTGACACCATTGTTGTTATGAACCAGGGTTACATCCAGCAGATCGGTACTCCCGAAATGATTTACAATGAACCCGAAAACGCTTTCGTTGCAGACTTCATCGGCGATAGTAACATTATCGCTTCTACTATGATTCAGGACGAATTGGTTGAAATCTTAGGCGCACGTTTTGCCTGCGTTGATAAGGGCTTTGGTAACAACAAACCTGTTGACGTAGTAATTCGTCCCGAAGACGTGGAACTTGTCCGTCCCGGTGAAGGTACCATTAACGGCGTTGTTTCCCACCTTATTTTCAAAGGTGTACATTATGAAATGGAAGTTATGGCAAACGGTTTTGAATGGCTGGTTCACTCTACTTCTCTCTTCCCTGTTGGAACCGAGGTTGGTATTAAGGTTGATCCTTTTAATATCCAGATTATGAACAAACCGGAATCTGAAGACGAGGAGGCAGCACCCATTGAAGAATAAAAAATTAAATTCTCTCATGGCGTCTCCCTACATCCTTTGGTCCATTGCTTTTATCATCATTCCTTTGATTATGGTATTTTACTATGGACTGACCGATAAAAACGGCGCTTTTACATTAGAAAATATTACTGCAATTGCAACCCCTGAACATATGAAAGCTTTGGGCATTGCATTGCTTTTATCCTTAATCAGTACAATTATTTGTCTTTTACTGGCTTACCCCCTTGCGATGATACTTGCCAATATGAAGGGAAATCAGGAACGTTTAATTGTTTTAATTTTTATTCTTCCCATGTGGATGAATTTCCTGTTAAGAACCCTTGCATGGCAGACCTTGCTTGAGAAATCCGGTGTAATCAATCAGGTATTAGGCTTTTTACATTTGCCTGCACTGGAAATTATCAACACCCCCTACGCAATCATTCTAGGTATGGTTTACAACTTCCTTCCTTTTATGATTTTACCGATTTACAATGTACTTTGTAAAATCGACCCTAATGTCATTAATGCGGCAAAGGACTTAGGCGCTAATAATTTTAAGACTTTTATCAAAGTTACGCTTCCTTTAAGCGTACCCGGTATTATCAGCGGTATTACAATGGTTTTCGTACCCGCACTTACCACTTTCATCATCAGTAACTTACTGGGCGGAAGTAAAATTCTTCTCATCGGTAACGTTATTGAACAGGAATTCCTGCAGGCCAACAACTGGCATTTGGGCAGTGGTTTGTCTATGGTATTAATGATTTTCATTGTGATTAGTATGATTATCACCGCAATATTTGACAAAGACGGGGAGGGCTCAGCACTATGACAAAGATTCTCCGTAAAATATATGTTGCTTTAATTTTTGTATTTTTATATGCTCCCATCGCAACCTTGATTGTTTTAAGTTTTAACGAAAGCAAGTCCAGGGCAAAATGGGGCGGATTTACTTTTAAATGGTATGTGGAATTATTCCAGAACGAAGCCATTATGCAGGCTTTGACCAACACCATCGTATTAGCGATTCTCTCTTCCGTTATTGCGACTATCATCGGCACCATTGCCGCAATCGCTATTAACAAGATGAACCGCACGGGACGTACCTTTTGGATGGGCGTTACCAACATTCCGATGTTGAATGCCGAAATCGTAACCGGTATTTCCTTAATGCTTCTGTTTATTACCGTAGGGATGCGTTTTGGATTAGTAACGATTCTTCTCTCTCACATTACGTTTAACATTCCTTATGTGATTTTAAGTGTAATGCCGAGATTGAAGCAGTTAAATCCTTCCACCTATGAAGCGGCCCTTGATTTGGGTGCACCGCCTTTGAAAGCTTTTTTCAAGGTGGTTTTACCGGACCTTGCCCCCGGCATCTTTTCCGGTCTTTTGATGGCCTTTACCATGTCGCTGGATGATTTTATCATTACGCACTTTACCAAAGGCCCCGGCGTGGATACTCTCTCCACCAAGATTTATTCCGAAGTACGTAAGGGTATTAAGCCTGAGATGTACGCATTATCAACGCTTATATTTGTCAGTGTTCTGATTCTTCTTTTATTGGTGAACAGAACACCTAAAGATAAATCTAAGAAAACAGTTTAAGGAGGATTAAACTAATTATGAAAAAAATTGTAAAAAAAGCTCTTGCAGTTATGCTTATTTCCGTTTTAGGCATGACAATTCTCTCCGCTTGCGGTGGTTCATCAGGCGGCGAAAACGGTGTTGTATACGTATACAACTGGGGTGAATATATAGACCCCGAAACCATCGAAATGTTTGAAGAAGAAACAGGCATCAAAGTGGTATATGATGAGTATGAAACAAACGAAATCATGTATCCCAAGGTAGAAGCCGGCGCAGTGAACTACGACGTAGTATGCCCTTCCGATTACATGATTCAGAAGATGATTGACAATGATTTACTTCAGGAAATCAACTGGGCAAACATTCCCAACTCAGCAAACATCGGCGAACAGTATTATATACAGTCTGAAGAATTCGACCCCGGAAACAAATATTCAGTACCCTACTGCTGGGGAACCGTTGGTATTCTTTACAACAAGACAATGGTTGATGAACCCATCGATTCCTGGACAGTTCTTTGGGACGAGAAGTACGAAAACAATATTTTAATGCAGGATTCCGTAAGAGATGCTTTCATGGTTGCTTTAAAAGTAAACGGCCACTCTATGAACTCTATGGACGAAGCAGAACTTCAGGCAGCTAAAGATCTTTTAATCGAACAGAAACCGTTGGTTCAGGCATACGTAGTTGACCAGGTTCGTGATAAAATGATTGGTGGCGAAGCTGCAATCGGTGTAATCTACTCCGGTGAAGCAATCTATACACAGCGAGAAAACCCCGACCTTGAATACGTAATTCCCAAGGAAGGTACTAATGTTTGGATTGATTCATGGTGCATTTTAAAAGATGCTGAAAATGTTGAAAACGCAGAAAAGTTTATCGACTTTATGTGCCGTCCTGACATTGCGCTTATGAACTTTGAGTACATTACCTACTCTACTCCCAACGATGCAGCAAGAGAATTGATTGAAGATGACGATATCCGTAATTCAACCATCGCATTCCCTGATCTTTCTCAGTACGAAAACCTTGAAACCTTCTCTTACCTTGGTGAAGAAGGCGACGAAATGTACAACAATCTTTGGAAAGAAATCAAATCTGAATAAGATGTTATAAAAATCAAGCCCCGGTTCTTATGAATCGGGGCTGTTTTAATTACTTTATATTTTATTTTTCGATATTTCATTTAGCACATTGGTTTCATTCTAACATCAACCAAACACGCTTTTATCAAAATACTAACGTACTCTCTCGGGGAAACCAACCTTCTTCTGTACCTTACGAAGGGTCTTGGTTGCGTAATAATTGGCTTTTTCAGCGTTTTCTTTGATAATACCGTCAATATATGCCTTATCCTTGCAAAGCTCGTCAAAACGCGTCTGAACAGGTCTCAAAGTATCTGCCACTGTCTCACCTACCGCAAGCTTGAAGTCACCGTATCCCTTGCCTGCAAATTCTGCTTCTACTTCCGCAAAAGTCTTTCCGGTACATGCACTGTAAATTTCAATCAGGTTACTGATACCGGGCTGCTCTTCACAATACTTGATTCTTGCTTCCGAATCTGTTACCGCACGCTTAAATTTGCGGATAATGGTATCGGTATCGTCTGTCAGATAAATACTTGCATTTACATTCTCATCGGACTTTGACATTTTCTTGGTAGGGTCCTGCAAACTCATAATCTTTGCACCGCTTTTACCCAAGTAAGGTTCGGGAACTACAAATACATCACCGTAAATTGCATTAAAACGCTGTGCCAAATCTCTTGTAAGTTCCAAATGCTGTAACTGGTCTTTACCTACAGGCACTACATCAGCCTGATAAAGAAGAATATCTGCAGCCATCAATACAGGATATGTAAAAAGGCCGGCATTGATATTATCCGCATGTTTTGCAGACTTATCCTTAAACTGTGTCATTCTGTTTAATTCGCCCATATAAGTAAAGCAGTTTAAAATCCATGCAAGTTCGGCATGTCCCGAAACATGTGACTGATAATAAATACAGTTTTTCTTAGGATCCAAACCTGCTGCAATATATAATGTCAAAAGGTTTCTTGCTTTTTTACGAAGCTCTGCGGGGTCCTGGCGCACTGTAATTGAGTGCATATCAACCACTGAATAAAAACATTCATAATCATCGCTTAATGAAACCCAGTTTTTCAATGCCCCGAGATAATTTCCCAAAGTCAATGACCCCGTGGATTGCATTCCGCTAAAAAGTACTTTCTTACCGTCAATCATTCTATATATCCTCCGTTATACCGCTGTATCGCGTTCTATTATCATAAAAAATTATTCTACAATTTATGAGAAACACTCTCAAAAATTGTAATACTGCGTTCTGCCAATTCATAAGTAGATGACTTGGTCGCGCCTTCCAGTTCTTTCACCTGTTCACCGGTAGTCAATGCAACCTGCCACTTTGCGCCCTTGCTAAGCTTGGGCAACGAGAACTGTTTCTTCTCCCAATGCATATTATATGCAACATACCAAAGTTTCACCATACCGTCTGCCTGTACACTGCTGTACATAACGCCTACATGATGGTTATAATTTGCAAGCTCTGCCTTCCATGCTTCCTCTCCATGATATGACATATCCGGATAACCGCAATGATACATATCAAGCATTGTAAATTCCTTCTTCGCATGCAGGAAAGCCGTCGCCTTACGATACGCAATCAATTCCTTCGTAAACTCCAGCATCTCTTTGCCCGGTTTTGTCATATTCCAGTTAAGCCAGGAAATTTCATTATCCTGACAATATGGATTGTTATTACCGTTCTGGCTGTTACAGAACTCATCACCCGCCAGTAAAACCGGCGTTCCCTGAGACAACATCACAAGCATAAGTGCATTGCGCATCATCTTTTTACGCAACGCAAGTACGGCGTTTTTACGGCTTTTACCTTCAAAACCACAGTTCCAGCTGTAATTATAGTCCGCACCGTCGTGATTGTTCTCACCATTGTCTTCATTATGCTTTTTATCATAAGACACCAAGTCATTCAAGGTAAAACCATAATAATTGGTGATAAAATTAACACTACCCACACGCTCGGGCTTACGCTTGGTCAAGGACAACATAGTTGACAACATATCATCATCGCCCTTTAAGAATTTACGCATATTATACATAAAATCGTCCGTATAAATGCACATATTCTTATAAGCAGGCACCTCGTGGGTTCCGTAAATCTCCTGCTCAGGAATGTAATGATAAAAAATCTTCGTATTTGCAAACAAAGGCTCCGTACCCATAAAAGAAATAGGCACCTTACTTCCCTTCAAATGCACACCATCAATATGATATTCCGTTACCCAGTAACGAATGGAATCAAAGATAAATCCCTGTTTCACATTATCCGGAAAATAAAACTGCATAATCACTTCAATGCCGTTCTTATGAAGATGCTTCACCATATCCTTAAATTCCTTACATGCATCTTCACCATAGGCATAAGAAGCCTTCGGCGCAAAGTAATAACCTTCCTTGTAGCCCCAGTAATTAATAGGCATTACGGGTTTTTCTTCAAAAAAGGACATAATATCCTTATTTTCTTCTTTCTTAGGCGGTGTATACTCCTCAAACTCATATGCCGGCATCAATTCTACGGCTGTCACGCCCAAGGACTTTAAATAATCCGTCTTGGCAATGATGCCCTGATAAGTTCCTGCGCCTTTTACTTTGGAAGAAGGATGCACGGTAAAACCTCTGACATGAAGGCAATAAATCGCGCTGTCTTCATAAGGAATACACAAAGGCTCATCACCTTCCCAGTTATCATATACAGTTCCGAATCCGGAACGCAACTGAACTTCTTCCTCTTTAACTCCCCATTTCTCGTTACCGATAATTCGCTTTGAGTGGGGGTCCACATACTCTTCTTCATCACAGTAAAAATTATAATCATAAGCGGAAGTATCAAGTCCTTTTACAAAAACAGAGGCAATATTGCCGATTCTGTTTCCGTCTGAAAAAGGAATTCTTAATTTATCTCCCGTATTCTTTTCAAGCAAAACAACACCGCAGTCGCCTTCTTTGTTAAGCACTGCAGCAAACTGAACGCCATCTTTCGTAATTGTAGCGCCCAGAGGATAGGTTGTACCTTTTGTAATCTGTAATTCTGTCATTCCTATACCTCATTTCTTCCATACGCCATTATATTTTATCATAAAATGCTTTTCTATGCAATTCACAATATAACTTGCATTTTATGTACTATACTGATAAAATATGCTTAGAAATTTTATTTATTGACGGAGGAAATAACTATGGCAGATATTATAAATAACATTCCCGATGAAGAAGCGGAAGACATTACCGTAGAACTCGAATTAGAAGATGGTAAAATCGTTAATTGCGCTATCATTACTATTTTGGAAGTAGATGGCAAGGATTACATCGCTCTTCTTCCTATGGTGGATGAAGATGATGAAAACTACGGCGATGTATGGTTCTATGAATACGAAGAGGACGATGATGATCCCGATGATGAACCTCAGTTGAAATACATTGACGATGACAATGTATATGAAGCTGTTGCCGATGCTTTCGATGAGTTTTTAGACAAGCAGGAATATGATGAAATCATTCCTGACGGCGAAGAAGAATAAGTTTACTACTCCCCTTTCAACAATTCTTTTAAGAATACGGAAGGGGATTTTTTATGCCTTTCGTCTTTCTTAAGACTATGAATGTATACTTCTTCTTTCGCCCTTGTTAATGCCACATAAAACATCCTGCGTTCTTCTTCGATTTCTTCCTTGGTATGAGCCCTTTTATACGGAACATTGCCTTCTACAACGTCAGGAAGAAATACAACCGGCCACTCTAAGCCTTTCGCCCCATGATAAGTCATAATTTCTACGGTATCTTCCGTGCATTCTTGCGGCTCCATCTCAGATAGTTCAAGCACTTCCCTAAATTCCTTAAATGTTTCACAATCACTTGCAATATTCTTAAGCATATCAAGGGTTTCCAATCCGTCCTGACAAACTTTATTGCCCTGCTCTTTAAGCCATTTATCATAACCGATTCCCCTGCGGATATATCCAAGTGCCGCAAATACAGGCATGCGTCTGATATATTCTAAATCACTACGAAGTTTTCGTACCTGTTCAAGCACAGAAAAATATCGTTTCGCATTTTCTTCAAGCAATGCCCAAGTCATATATTCTTTCGAAATCATATCCCTTGAAATGAAACGTACCGGCTTATTCATAATCCGATAAAAGTGTTTCCTGCTCAAATCTCCCTCTGCCAATGAAAAATAAGCAAGCACATCTTTTACAACCATATTTTCTCTCCAGTCTTTATTTTTTGCCTTCATACTATAGGGTATACTGTTCTTTTTTAATTCCTGAAAGAACAATGGTGATATCATATTCGTACGGAAAAGCACTGCACAATTTGATAGTTCATTTTTATTTTTCTTTTCTTTTAAATATCGTACTATTTCTTCATAGGACTCCTGTTCATATTGAAAATACTTTATCTGCACAGAATCCCCAGTATGCTTACTTGAATTAATATTTTCATTTGCTGATTTTTTATTTTCTTTTATCAACTCCTTAATATCTTTCAAATTATCATTCACCCGAATATCCTTAGCAAACCGATCCTTATTGTGCGAAATCAATCTTTTTGCCGATTCTACAATGCCTTTATTCGAACGATAATTAATGGCAAGAAATAATTGCTTTGCCTCCGGATAATCTTTTAAGAATTGAAAACTTATCTTTGGATTCGCCCCGCGAAACGAATAAATGGACTGGTCTTCATCCCCTACCGCGAATATATTATGATGTAACTCAGCCAGTAATTTTACAATCTGGTATTGCATAGGGTTAATATCCTGAAATTCGTCCACCAGAATAAAACGAAAGCTTTCCTGCCACTTTCGTAAAACATTAGCATCTTCTAAAAGTAATTGATGACAGTTTGCTACCATATCATCAAAATCGATTTTATGTAAACTTATCTTTCGCCTTTGATACTCATGAAACACAGTTTGAAACACTTCTTTATCCAGAAGTGCAGATTGAAACTCCTTACTGTCATTTTTATTCTTTACCTGACTGATTTCTCCAAGCAAATCTTCTGCAAACGTATTTTCATAAAAGTAAACCTTCTGCGCTTTCAAAATGTCCCGAAGCATTGTATATTTTTCATTGTCTTTTAAGATGCTATTGTGATCGAAGCCACCGGACCTACGTAAGATTTGATAAAATATGGCATGAAAAGTACCAAAAACAACCTGCGTACTTCTCTCGCCGGTTAATTGAAGGAAACGTTCTTTCATTTCCATTGCCGCTGATTTTGTAAAAGTAATTACAAGGATTTCTTTGGGCGGAATGCCCAGATGTTCAATTAAGAATTTGATATGGTGTGTGATAACTGTTGTCTTGCCGGAACCCGGGCCCGCACTTACAAGTAACGGGCCCTCTCCGTGTGTTACAGCTTTCTGCTGTGTTTCATCAAGCCTCTGCTTCAAGTTTGGCAATCGCAGCCGCAATACGCTTAAGCGATTCTTCCTTTCCGAGAATCTCAAGGATTTCGGTAGCGCCTGCCGGTGTCATCTGTTTTCCGGACAAAGCGGTACGTACGGGCCATAAAACATAACCGTTCTTATATCCCTTCTCCTGTGAGAAATCAACCAAAGTCTGGTAAAGATTATCATTTGAATAGTCATCCACACCTTCCAAAACAGGAAGAATTTCTTTTAAAACAGTTAATGAAGAAGCCGCATCGGTCTTCATCTTCTTATGTGTGTACATTTCGATATCATATTCCAAAACATTCTCAAAGAAGTCTACAAGTCCCGGAATATCAGGAAATACTTCAATTCTGGTCTTAACCATAGCAGCAATCTTTTTCAAGTCTACATCTCTTGTCAATGCCTCTTTCAAGAAAGGTTCTGCCTTCTCATAAAATGCATCAAAATCCATAGCCTTAATGTATTCGCTGTTCATCCATTTTAACTTGGTATAATCGAATACTGCAGGCGATTTGGAAATATGCGTATAATCAAAGGCCTCAACAAGTTCTTCCAGCGTAAAAATCTCTTTATTTTCCGCAGGCGACCAACCAAGCAATGCCACAAAGTTAACGACTGCCTCTGTTAAAAATCCCTGCTCAATCAAGTCTTCATATGAACTGTGACCGCATCTCTTAGATAACTTATTATGATCTTCGTCCGTAATCAAAGGACAATGAATATATACGGGCACTTCCCAGCCGAAAGCTTCGTATAAACGGTTATACTTCGGTGAAGAAGAAAGATATTCATTACCTCTAACCACATGCGTAATACCCATCAAATGATCATCAACTACATTGGCAAAATTATAAGTCGGGAAACCGTCAGACTTAATTAGAATCATATCATCCAATTCATCATTGTTTACGGTAATATCACCATAAATATCATCATGGAAGGTAGTGGTTCCTTCGGTAGGATTGTTCTGACGGATTACGTAAGGAACGCCTGCCGCAAGCTTAGCTTCCACTTCTTCCTTAGACAAATGAAGGCAATGCTTATCATAAACATTGATTGTTTTACCGCCTTCTTCGCGCTCAAGAGTGGCAAGTCTTTCCTTATCACAGAAACAATAATATGCCTCTCCTTTTTCAATTAATTTCTTAGCATACTCAAGATAAATTCCGCTTGCCTGACGCTCACTCTGTACATAAGGGCCAACGCCACCATCCTTATCGGGACCTTCATCATGATGAAGACCGGTTTTATCCAAAGTACGATAAATAATATCTACTGCGCCTTCCACATATCTTTCCTGATCGGTATCTTCGATACGAAGGATAAAATCACCCTTCTCATGCTTGGATACCAAATATGCGTACAGTGCAGTACGTAAATTTCCTACGTGCATTCTTCCTGTAGGGGAAGGTGCAAAACGTGTTCTTATTTTAGCCATTTTAACGCCTCACTTTAATCTATTCATTGGTTGAAACCTTTTCCTATTTTGACATAAAAGAAGGACAAAATCAACCTTGTTCGTGGTTTAATTTACTTTTTTCGTCGCGCAATTACAATTACAATGCCTGTAATCACCATACAGATGGGCAATAACAATACAATTAAAGAAGTATAAAGCAATTTTAAGCCCGAATTTACCATAACATATTCCGGCTCAATGCTCTTTGCCGGTATTGTGGTTACTACTTCAACATCCGAACCATAGTTCACCGCACCGAAGAAAACATCCGTATTGGCGTTAGCTACAATCATATCAATTTCTTCATAGATAAAGGCCGGACTGCCAATCATTGTAATGGTTGCCAATTCACCGCTATCCGTATACATCTCAGTACATACGCCCAGCATAAAAGGTCCGACCTCATCGCCATCTTCAAATTCTACAAGTGCTTCCGGCGTAAGCACCTTTGCATAAGAATTATCCTGTGAACTAAACAAAGGATACACATCCATACCTTCTGCGGTTTCATCTACCGTAAATCCTCTCGACTGAATCATTAAGGTATATTTGCTGTTATAAACCGAAGCTGTAATGTCGTGATACTCATTGTCCGGAAGGATTGCAAAAGGAACTTCATTGTACACATAATACATGTCACTTTCCAATACAGAACCTTCTGTAATATTTACACCGTAACTTTCCATTAAAGCATCGTAATTCGGCGTATCCTTGATATCAAGAGATGCCATCATAATCAGATTACCGCCACGATTCACATATTCTTTAATCGCTGTTACTTCGGCAGCAGACAAATCATTCTCCGGTCCGTTAATAACAAGTGTAACCGCATCCTCAGGCACTTCTTTTTCTTTCAGAAGTGATAAATTTGCAGTTGCATATCCGCCCTTATGAAATCTTGAAAGTAAGCTTTCATAAATCGGCACTTCATTATGGCCCTCAAGGAAATATACGGTATACTTCTCATCCGAAATCAAAGAACCGATTGCTGCAGTAAGCTGACCTTCAATATCAATGCCCGATACATAATCCATTAACATTCCGTATGAATCATATCCGTATTCAATCACATAACAATCCCCGTAAGAAACTGTCCGGTAATCATCACCTTTTACCACAATCATTCCCGACTCATCCATATAGGAACCTGTCATTTCTGCAGCAAACGTAGGATAAGTATCCAACGGCTTGTATTCGACGTTGATTTTATTGCTGTATTTTTTGTAAGCATCCAAATACAGTCTAACGCCGTCATCCACAGTCTCTTTGCTGCCAATTACATAAATTGTAACTTCTTCATCCAAAGTATCCAAAACAGCCTTTGTTTCATCCGTTATAGAATACCAATGATGCTGTGTCATATCAATCTGGGCATATTCCGTAGGAAGCTGTCTGACGCCAATATTAAAAGCAATCACAATCGCAATTACAACCACTGTTCCGATTGCAGTCTTAAAAAGATTCTTCTTGCCGTTATTGGTAAGCTGGAAACTGTTTCTACCTACCATAAACCAGGTCAAAAACAACAACACAAACAGTGCCGAGAAAATATAAACAATATCTGTCGGTACAATAATGCCTGAAAAAAGCATATTAAAGGGTGTTGTAACATCAAGTATGCTTAATACTTTTACCAACCAACTGTCAGCACCCAACAATACCTCACAGAAGGAAGGTACAAGAATCATAAAAATGTAAAATCCATAGGTTAAAATTGCTGCAATAAACTGGTGCTCCGTTACCGATGATAAAAACATACCGATTGCAATACAAATACAGCCGTATAAGAAAAATGCAATCAATGCCATCACAGTTTCCGCAACAGGCACACTACCGTAAATAGCAACCAAAATAATACCCATTGAGAATATTAAAGTTGCAATTGCCATTATGGTTGCCATCGCAAAAAACTTTCCAAAAATAATCGAAGAAACCCTTACCGGTGCCGTTAATAACAGCTGGTCTGTTTTAAACTTCTTCTCTTCCGCAAAAGAACGCATGGTAAGAATCGGAATCAAAAACAAAAGCACAATTAACATACTCGCCAATGTCTCTGACAAATAAGGACTTCCATAAATTAAGTTATTCAACGAAAAGTATAATCCACCAAAAAATGTTAAGGCCGCAAGGAATAACCAACCGGACAAGGATTTAAAATAACTTTTCAGTTCTTTTTGATAAATTGCTGACATTATTCTTCTCCTTCCGTTTCATTATTTTCTTTATCATCTTCCGATGCATCATCATTATTTGTGCTTTCTTCGGATTCTATTACTTCCGTTTCCTCGTCGGAATCCGATTCTCTTGCATCACTTTCCTCTTCAAGTTCTGCCTCTTCTGCCTCACGGCTTTCCTGTAAAAGATCTAAATATACATCTTCCAGAGAGGCCTTGGAAACATTCATTTCGATAATCAGAATTCTATCATCCGACAATGCAAAGGAAATCTCCTCGCGTACATCCTTTTTACTGTCTTTTGCCTCAAGTTCAAAGGTTGCCTGTCCGTTCTTCTCTGATACAAGCTTATAGCTTTCCAAGCATTTTAACTTCTTCAATACTTCTTCCGCCTTAGAAGCCTGACCTTTTACGGTAATTGTAATTTGCTGTCCGCCCTTGTTCATTTTAAGAATGTTTTCTGTGGTATCCATAGCCACAACCTTACCATGGGCAATCATCAATACATCATCACAAACTGCGCTGATTTCCGATAAAATATGTGAACTTAAAATAACCGTATGTTTCTTTTTTAGGCTTTTAATCAAAGAACGGATTTCAATAATCTGTTCCGGATCAAGACCTACAGTCGGCTCGTCCAAAATGACAATTTCAGGATCCCCAAGAAGCGCCTGCGCAATACCCACTCGCTGTTTATATCCCTTAGATAAATTCTTAATAAGACGGCCTGAGACCTCCGTAAGTCCGGTTTTCTTCATAATATCCGTAATTTCTTCATTACGTTTACTTTTATCCGTCTTTTTAAGCTTTGCTACGAATTCAAGATATTCCTTCACGTACATATCCTGATACAAAGGAGGATTCTCCGGCAAATAGCCGATACATTTCTTTGCCTCCAACGTCTTAGTTCCCAAATCATGTCCGTTAATGGTAATGGAACCGATTGTGGGTGATATGTATCCCGTAATCATATTCATTGTGGTACTCTTACCGGCACCATTCGGGCCTAAAAGACCGTAAATATGGCCCTTTTTAACCTTAAAAGAAATATCATCTACAGCAATATGCGAACCATATAACTTAGTCAGATTCTT
Source organism: Lachnospiraceae bacterium (assembly GCA_045590655.1). GTDB lineage: Bacteria > Bacillota > Clostridia > Lachnospirales > Lachnospiraceae > UBA3766. The sequence continues at coordinate 38,141 of JAZNRI010000052.1, forward strand.
AACCTGAATCATTTCTTATCCTCCTTACGAAATCTCCTCGATAAATATAACGTCTACGTAATACTATCTTTTCAAAAAATATATTACAGAGAAAAACACTGTACGAAACATACAGTGCTTTTCTCATCTTATGTAAAAATTATTCTGTTTTGGTTTCTTCTGTTGTTTCAGCCTGAACTGTTTTCTTTGTTCTTCTGGTTGTTTTCTTAGGTTTCTCCTCAACCGGTGCGTCTGCTACAACTGTTTTTGCATCAACAGATGATGCAACTGTTTCTTCTGCAGCAGGTGTTTCAACAGTTTCTTCCGCATCAAAATGCTTGTTAATAAACTTTGTAATCAAAGGAATCTTAACCACTTTATTCTTAAGAGAAAGAATTACAAACACAATCATCAATACAAATTCTGCAAAACCAAGGAATCCGATCAAAAAATCAAATCCATTGTTGTCAATAAACCATTGCTGCACTTCAGAAACATCAAGCAACTCGTCAAACAAACCAAAAATCATATTAAGCAACGACTCATATGCACCTGATATCCAATTCAATACAGTAAAAATCAAACTAAAGAAAATAGATAACACTGTTGCCTGACACGCATTCTTCTTTAATGTTACGGACTCAGACCATGCCAAAGCCAAAATCAACATAAGAATACTTGCAGTTAAACTTGTATAACCTGTAAAATAACAAATCATACTTAAAAGTCCTGCTGATACGCCAAATTTTGTTTTTTCCATTTCGTAATCCACCTTTCACAAATGTAAAAATTTTACATTTCAAATTATAGCATTTGTATTCATTTAAAGCAATGAAAATTACTGCATCCTGCAAATCAGTATAAATTCGTTATTTCGTACCTGTACTTCCATGTCCGCCGCGGTCTTCGCCTTCCAAGACTTTAACTTCCGTAAACTGAATCTTGGGCTGGTTTTCCATAATTCTAAACTGACAGATGCGGTCATTTTTATGAATTTCAGTATCGCGAACCGCTAAAACAGGCATAAACCACTGGTCATTGTCACCACAATACGAACAGTCGATAACGCCCTGATGATTGGTCTGGATAATGCCAAAATTCTTAAAAGTCGAACTTCTGGGCACTACGTGTGCTTCATAGCCTTCCGGCAACTGCATTGCGACGCCCAAAGGAATCAACGCAAAATCACCCTTTTTCAGTTCCACATCCTTTGCAGCACGTAAATCAATCCAGTCTGATTTACCGTCAATATAGCAAAGTTTCTCAATTTCATCATCGAAATATTTAATCTTGATTTCTTTTATAATATCGTTCATTTTTATTTCCTCTTTGCCGTTGTTATTGTTATATCAAAAGAAAATTTTCTTTTATGCCTCGCACATTCTTGTATTGGAACCGAAAGCATCTTTTGAATAATTTTCACAATGAAGCACCGGCACATAAGGCGCCTCTTTTTCAAGAGTTGCTTTCACATCAATCACGCGCTGATTAGAACTTCCCTTCCACATAAGCTTCGTATCTTTTTTATCAATGCGAAACTCACCATCTACGCATACATCCACATACTGCATATAATCTTCCATATAAATTTCGTCCCACAAAGAACCTGTATAAAGCCAAATCGTTTTATGGGGATATTTCTCTTTGATTTCCTTCATCAATTCAGCCACATCCGCGCGATTGGCAAAATGCAGGGGATCTCCGCCGGAAAACGTAATTCCGGAAATGTAATCTTTATCTAACTGCTCGAAGATTTCAGCCTTGGCAGCATCATCAAAGGGTAGACCGGAATTCGGATCCCAGGTAATCGGATTATGGCACTCTTTACAGCAATGACTGCAGCCCGATACCCAAAGAACCACGCGAAGACCGTCGCCGTTAAGCATGTCATCTTTGGTTATATTATGATATCTCATTTTATTTCATTCCTCTTAATTTTTTAGTTGTTATAACAATACCCTAATGTCGTATATGTGTAGACACACACCTGCTTACATAGACTTACGTTCTTTGATTTCTGCCATTTTTGCTTCATTCAGACGGGTATCACCGTGAACACGTGAATAAGCAAGATATCCGTTCATACGGTCAATCTTAGTTAAATTACTGCTTCCGCACTTAGGGCACACATCCATTTCAAGTTCCTGATGTCCGCAATCGTCACAATACGCAAGGGACATATTTAAGCCCTCATAAAAGCCCATATCCATAGCACGACGGATTAATGTCTTAATTGCCTCTAAATTATAATCAATCGGGTATCTTACATACTGAATTTTACCGCCGTTACACAAATCCCAGAAACGAGCTTCCAAATCCTGCTTTTGAATCGGCGTAATATCCTCCGATACATGACAGTGAAAACTGTTGGATACATATTCACGGTCAGAAACACCTTCGATAATACCGTACTTTTTACGGAACTGCTTAATCTGCAAACCGCAAAGATTTTCAGCAGGGGTACCGTAAATAGCATATAAATTGCCGTCTTCTTCTTTAAACTGCGTAACCTTTTTATTAATATATTCCATTACTTCAATTGCAAACTTACCGTCTTCTGCAAGAGATTTACCGTTATGAATCTGCTGTAATTCATTCAGTGCAGTAATACCAAAAGATGCTGTTGCAGCCTTAAGCAGCGGTTTGATTTTGTCAGTAAGTTTTAAATGCCCGCCAAGGAAACCTCCTTCGCAATATGCTAAAGGATTGGTAGAGGCACGCATTTCACCCAAGTATGCATAAGTACGGATATGAAGCTGACGAATTAACTCAAGATAGTAATCCAACACTTCATAGAAATCCCTGCTTTCGTGCTTTGCCTTCGCATAAATCATAGGCAAATGAAGGGATACCGCACCAATATTGAATCGGCCGACGAAAACAGGCTGATCCTGATCGTCCGCAGGCGTCATACCGCCTCTTTCATACCAGGGAGATAAAAAGGCACGACAACCCATAGGGGAAATTACTTTCTTATACTGCTTATAAATACTTGCAACATAGCCCTTGCCTGTCATACTTAACCAGTCGGGATACATGGTCTTTGCAGAACATTCCACGCCGGCATTGAAAACATCTTCCATTTCCTTGCCGGGTCCGTGCAAGTCTTCATCATACAAAAATACAATCTTAGGGAACAATACCGGCTTTCTGCATTCCGGTCTGCCCTGTCCTCTTTTACGCACGTTAAGCATAGAAATACAAGCCTGGCGTGCAAATTTACCGGTACCAAGACCTGCGGTCACTGTGATAAAAGGATAGTCGCCACGGCTGCTTGCTACAGTATTAAACTTGTATTCCCAGCCCTGATATCCCTGCTCAAAATCACGAATAATGTCTTCATCGGCTTCTTTTCTTGCCACTTCTTCAGATACACCCATAGCAAGATATTTTTTTACATATTTCTCGTAGGATTTCTCCGCATAAGGCTCAAGAATCTTGTCCACCTCAGGCACGGTAAAACCGCCGTACTGCTGGCTTGCAGCGCTTAATACAATATCACCGATTACGTCAAATGCGGTATCCAAAGACTTGGGTTCATTATAAAAGATATTACCCATCTCAAAACCGCCTTTTAACACGTTTGCCACGTCAAAAAGACAACAGTTCATGGTATCACGACGTGCAGACATATCGTGTACATAAATATATCCGTCGCGGCATGCCTGAATTTCTTCCGTGGTCATAAAGAACTTCTGGTAAAGCTCTTTATTCAACTGGTTAAATACCAAACTTCTCTTAGTAGAAACCAACGCAGAGTCCGTATTTGCATTTTCTTTATCGCCGATGTACATAATTGACTGGCTCTTCTTATATACATCATCAAGCATACGAACGAATTCCTGCTTATAGTTACGATAATCGCGATAACTCTTTGCAACGATAGGTTTTACGCCCTCTAATGCACGCTCAACGATATTATGCATCTTAGCAATGGGAATCAATTCTTCTCCCATTTCATCAATACTCTCTACCACACTTTTACAAATCTGCGCTTCATCTTCCGGCGTAAACTTAGTTAACGCACGATATGCAGACTTATTTACAGCATCAATGACCTTCTGGACATTAAATTCCTCCTTGCTGCCGTCTTTCTTTACAACTTTGACAGCCATTTTAGGCACATAAATTTTACCGTAATCTGTTTTATTCTCCATACACTTCTTCCCCTTTGATTTGATTTACATAAAATCCTATATATTGTACCAATAAATTATATTTTTTTAAATTGTGATACAAGATATAGTATAGATGTTGTATGTGTTAATGTCAACACGAATAAAGTTGTTTTTATAAAAATTATCTTATAAATTTAATATTTTATTTATCAATCTGTAAAATAATTTATAATATCAAAAACACCCCTAAATGAATTTCATTTAAGGGTGTAAAAACAACCTGATTATTTATATTGTTTCATAATTTCCTGAATATATTGTTTATATTGTTCAACCACACGTTCCGGCCTTACTATTTTAACATCTGCCCCCAATCCGGTAAGCCAACCGAACAACTGCGGACTGACAGATACATTCAAACGGGTTTCAAAAGAATCATCACCCGAATTATATATATTTACCTCTTTGCCAAACCGGTCAATCACTACACCGATTAAGTGATTCGGGAACCGTACCGTAATGGTTTCATCATCTCCGCAATACATTCCAAAGGCTCTGTTACAATATTCAGCAACATCGAAATTTCGATCCTTTTCAAGAATAATGCGTGATTCCTCCGTCACGGTAATATCTTTAATCTTATCCACACGATAATTCTTAATCAAATCCGCTTCCGCATCATAGGCAATCAGATAATACTTCTCTTCATTCCACGCAAGTGCACGTGGACTTACTTTATAGGTCTTGCCGTTTCGTCTTGGAACCGCCTCTTTATTTACGGAATATTCCAAATACTTAAACGTAATCTGTTTATTATCCTCAATTGCACTGTGAATTTTATCTACATTATAATAAATCGCCTCGTTTTCAGACTTAATACGATTCATAACATAAACTTCACGTTTCAGATTCTTCGCCTCGTGTTCTCCGGCCAAAGTTGTAATTTTACCGATTAGTTCCTTGGACTTCTTCGTGGTTATAAAACGTGACGCCTGTACCGCATCCACAAGAACCTTTAACTCTGCTACGTCAAAATCCCTATACGCCAGAAAATATCCGCCATTCTTGCCTTTGGCAAGCACAATGTCATAGCCGAAATCACGTAACGTATCCATATCATTGTATATACTCTTTCGCTCAGCTTTAATACCTTCTCGATCAAGCATTTCAAGAATCGCTTCCATTTTAATCGGATGGGCTTCATCGCTTTTCTCCTGAAGCATTTTGATGATATATAATAATTTCTGCTTTTGTTTCTCGGATTTAGGCATAGTACCTCCTTACCGTGACGCATCTGTATACGTCAATCAATAGAAATATTACCTTTATTACTCACTCGTAACTTCAGCGTCGTTTTCCTCTGCAACTTCCTGCATTTTATTCTTATGAATAAGCTTATATATTCCGATTCCAAGAAATACCGCAATTACAATTGCAACCACAAATACTGCAAATACCAATAAATAACTAGCTAAAACAGATAAAAATGCCATCATACTCATCTTTTTACATATAATCTCATCGCTTATGACAATGGATTATTCTCCTTTCCTGTTATATCATACCTATCAAGTTAGAAATCTCAAATCAATCTGTCCAATAAACTGTATATCAATTATTCTATCATTGCACCAATCTCATCGTCAAGAAGATTGTCGCCGTCCGCAGCTGCCGTCGCCAGTTCATCGCAACGCTCATTCTCAGGATGTCCGGCATGTCCTTTGACCCAGACAAAGGTTGCACTGTGGGGTTTCATTGCCTCCAAGAGTCTTTGCCATAAATCAACGTTCTTAACTTCCTTTTTGCCCGCCGTACGCCAGTTATTACGAAGCCAGGAATCAATCCATTTCTGATTAAAAGCATCCGTCACATATTTAGAATCCGAAACAACGGTAACTTCACAAGGCTTGGTCAAGGCTTCAAACCCGGTAATCACGCCCATCAATTCCATACGATTGTTGGTTGTTTTCTTATATCCTGCACTGTATTCTCTTACGTGTAATTCGCCCTTTGAATCAGTATAATGTAAAACACAACCGAATCCTCCCGGACCGTTCGGGTTCCCTCTTGCGGAACCGTCGCTGTAAAGTGTTACTTTCATTACGCCTTACTCTCCTTATTTCTCCATTCCCCTTCTTCCAAAAAGCAGCCCGCCATCCATTCCGCGCGCTCAATCAAGTTCTGAGGATATCCCATTAAACGCAACAACTTAATTGCATTTCTTGTATTCGCAGGTCCTTTTAACAACTTATAAGGGAATAAAATATCATTGTTTTCAATCTGCTCTTCAAAATGATAATTATCGTACACATCAGCCAAAAGCTGTGTCAATTCAATATCGTGGGTTGCCGCAAAACAAAGTATATTTTCTCCGGTAAAAGAACGCATAATCTCTGACGCTGCCGCAATACGCTCCACGGTATTCGTACCTCGCAAAACCTCGTCCACAAGACATAAAACTTTGGTCCCCGGCTCTTTTGATGCTTCAAGAATTCGCTTAATGGAACGAATCTCCACCATATAGTAGCTTTCACCATTCTCCAGGTCATCTCGTAATGACATAGATGAATAAATACGATAACGTTCTGCCGAATACTTCTTCGCAGGTACTGTCTGGATTGTTTGCGCAAGCAATGAACAGATTTCCACAGTCTTAAGGAAGGTTGATTTACCCGACGCATTTGACCCTGTTAAAAGCATTCCTCTTTCTAAAGTAAAAGAATTTGCCACAGGCTCTGCAATCAATGGATGAAATGCTTCCTCAATCTCCATGCCGCTCTCCTTAAATCCAGGAACCGCATAAAAAGGCAAAGCTTTACGAAAGGCACAGATGGTAATATCCGACTCCATTTTACCGAGAATCGTGTTAATACGGTCAATTTCTTCCGTATGAGAAGAAACACTTCCCAACATACGATAAAAAATAAACATATCCACGTGAGTCAGCATCTTCACAAACATCAAAACCGCAGAAACAATGTCCGTAGCTGCATTTGCAGAATTATCCGTTGACACAAACCATTGGTTAAATCCTGAGATATCCTTTAAGGTCTTACGAAGCGTTTTTAACTCCTCGCCTTCTTCTTTCCAAACATCAGGTACGTTTTTCGCCACTTTTTCCGCAGTTAAAAGCATTCTTAGAATATACTCAAAACTAATAAGATACGGCTCAATCTCTTTCTTTTTCTTCATATAAGTGAGATTCTGATACACAATTACCGCCAAAAAAATGGCCAGTCCCACATATACATTCACAAAAAGCATTGCAATGCCCACCACAAGCAAAATCCAGGGCCAGATAAAAGACACCGCCTTCTTCATCGGCAGTTCACACAAATACTCCAAATATCGGTACAACGAAAACTTTCCTGTCCGCCCCATCATTGCAAACAAAAGCTGAAAACGGATTCGTTCCTCTTCGTTCGCATCCAAATAGGCATAAATCGCCTCATTTTTATGGAATTCTTCTGCATTTTCCTCAAGCAACGGAGTACGCATTCGGTAATACAGATACTCATCTCCCGCAGACGAATAACAATGATTGATGCTTTTGTACAGGCGGTCACCGTCGATATCGTTCCAGGTAATGTCATCTATAGCAAAATTCTCGCCTTCGTGCCACTCATACATTCCTTTTACCGCCATCATACGCTCATTGCTGTATTCCGCCTCGTTTAAGTGACCATATTCTTTTTTTAACCGTGCAATAAAATGCTTTCTGACGCTACGTTCGTTTATCTTCCCCTGAATAACAACAATCAGGTAAAAAGCCACTACCGCGCCCAAAAAAACTGCATATTCCATAAAATAAGAATCCTTTCAATACAAAAAACTTAAATCTTATCTTTCGTATCTCTTTTACACATAATCTATAAATATGTTCTAATTTTACGCATAAAATTAAATTCACCCGGGACTTACGCAAAAATCCGATTCAAAATCCTGTTTGCCTCGGCATAGATTTCTTCTTTCGTTGTGCCAATGGCAAACTCACCCTTATCATATAAAATCTGACCATTAACCATGGTAAAAATCACATTACTCTTACTTCCGGCGTAAACCACGTTTTTACCGATATTATGCAAAGGCTGCATATTGGGTTGTGATAAATCAAGCAGAATCAAATCAGCGCGCTTTCCTGCATCAATACTGTCACATTCCGGTATACACATCGCATGTGCACCTGTGTGGCAGGCCATTTTCAGCACTTCCATGGCAGGCAAAGCTGCCGCATCTTCATCACGAATCTTTGCCAATACAGATGTTAAATACATTTCACGGAAAAAATCCAGTGCATTATTGCTGGCCGGACCGTCCGTACCGATTGCTACAGGAATCCCTTCCGATAAAAGCCTTGTTATGGGGGCAATTCCGCTTGCAAGTTTACAATTTGACGCAGGATTCGTAATAGCATATAAGCCTCTATTACGGATAATTTCATAATCGTCATCTTCCAGATGCACCAGGTGATAACCGCCACCACCATTTTCAAACATACCTAAACTATCTAAGAAAGCCACCGGTGTCATACCGTAGCGTTCCTTACATTCCTCCACTTCTTTCTTCGTTTCGGAAATGTGGGCATAGACAGGCATTTTATACTGCTGTGCCAATGATGCAATACGCTCTAACAATTCTTTGGAACAGGTATATTCCGCATGAAATCCCGGCACAAATTTCACCAAATCATCGGGCGCATTAAATTCTTTCATCCATTGCTCCAATAATTCTACCGATTGGGAGAAATTATTCACACCACCGGTCATAGTAATTCGCATTCCTGCTTCGCGACAAGCCTTCGCAATAGTGTCAGGCGTTAAATACATCTCAAATATGCCTGTAATACCGCTTTGCAAATATTCCAGAATCGCAAGCTTGGTAAAAACATAAATATCCTCAGCCGTAAGCTTGGCCTCTGCCGGAAATACCGTCTCATTCAGCCACTCATGCAGTGGCAAATCGTCCGCTTTGGAACGAAGAAATGTCATCGCAGAATGGGTGTGACAATTCTTAAATCCGGGCAATAAAAGATTCCCCAGGCAATCACGTTCTACATCCCAGGCATACTGTTCCTTAATTGCATCTTCATCAGAAGCCACATAAAGAATTCTGCCATCTTCAATGCCTACCTGCATATTCTCTTTTAGTTCAGTATCCCCGTTTGCAAAACTGATTAATCTTGCATGATACAAACGAATTCTCATAGTTTCTCCAAATTAAAATATCAAATATTTCAAAGATACTTCTTCGCATTATATAAATCTTATTTCATAAAACCATCACTTTATAAAAGCGCAAAACTCTCCGGCAACAAATCTTTTAACACATATTCCTTGTAATCGGTTGCGCTCTTCGCCACGAGAATGCGGAACTCTTTCGGATCACCGAATTCCGCCATAACCTGACGACAAACACCGCAGGGATAGGTATAATCTACAGGCGGAGTGCCTTTCTTACCACCTACAACCGCAATGGCAACAAACTCCTTCTCGCCTTCACTTACCGCCTTAAAAATCGCCGTACGCTCCGCACAGTTTGCTACGGAATAGGATGCATTCTCAACATTACATCCATGATATATTTTACCGCTTCCTGTTAAAAGTGCTGCGCCTACCGCAAACTCTGAATAAGGACAATATGCCTGTTCACGCGCCAAAAGTGCTTCCTGAATTAATAATTCGTCTTTCATAACATTTTCCTCTCATGAAAGTGCAGACAAACTCTACACTTTCTTATATACATTTCAACATAACCCAATATTCGAGTATTATATTTCATAATTATAATAAATTTCCAAACTTCTTCACAGATTCAGTCACAAGTTTCTTAAACAACGGTGCTGCTGTATTTGCTGCCTCCTGCACTTCGTCGTGGGTTAAGGGATTCTCGGTCATACCTGCCGCGAGATTGCATACGCAGGAAATACCGCAGATTTTCATACCCATGTGATTAGCTGCAATTGCTTCCACAACGGTACTCATACCAACTGCATCGCCACCTAAAGTACGAAGCATTTTAATTTCGGTAGGCGACTCAAACGAAGGTCCCGTCAATTGGATATAGATACCCTTCTGAAGCTTAATGTTATTCTCTGATGCTGCCTCACAGATTAAAACTTTCAAATCTTCATCATAGACGTGCGACATATCTGGGAAACGAAGACCTAATTCATCAATGTTCGGTCCAATCAAGGGATTGGGTGCAAAGCACGAAATATGATCTTCAATCAGCATAAAATCGCCCGCAGAGAAGCCGGGATTGATACCGCCTGATGCATTGGTTAAGAAAAGCACTTCCGCTCCTAATAATTTCATCAAACGAATCGGCAACACAACGTCCGAAATCGGATATCCTTCATAAAAATGAACACGTCCCTTCATACATACCACAGGTACGCTTCCTACGTAACCAAAAATAAATTTCCCCGCATGTCCGGGCACGGTAGATACCGGAAAACCTTCAATATCGGAATAATCAATTTCCTCTACTACTTCAATATCTTTGGCATAATCACCAAGGCCGGAACCAAGAACAATTGCCACCTTCGGCACAAAATCGGTTTTTTCCCTTACACATGCAACACAAGACTGTAACTTTTCATAAATCGGATTCATAGTAAACCCTCCCACCTATATATTAATTGATAAAATTATTACGTATACCCTATAACCCTTATTTTTAAATGTATACGTAAAAAAGGAATGGAACTTGAAAATTCCACTCCTTTATTGTACCATAATTTGGTCTGTTTACAAAGCATATCTTCATAATTTTACTAAATAATAATGCATACCATTCCGCCATTGGATTCATTGACGATTTTTTGCATGGTATCCTGCAATTTTACCTGGCTTTCTTCTCCGATGGACATTACTTTCTGATTAATGCCGTCCTGTACAAGCTGTTCCACGGTTTTACCGAAGATATTGGTTTCCCAGATACCATCAGACTTTTCACCTTCATCAGTAATATACTGAATCAAATCATTCGCCTGCTCCTGCGTACCTACAATAGGCGAAATTTCACTTTCGATATCCGCCTTAATCATATGAATGCTGGGACTGTGGGCAATGATTTTAACACCGTATTTGTTGCCATGCTTGATTAATTCCGGCTTTTCAAGACGAATCTCTGTCTTTTCAGGAGTCACCACGCCGTAACCTTTGATACGAACCGCATCTACGGCATTTTCCACCTTGGAATATTCCTGCATTTTAGCCCCAACCTGTTTTAAGGTATCAATTAACTGCCATTCGTTGGTAATTTCTTTTCCAAGGATATTGCTTAACATTTCATAATAGAAGCTGTCATCTACCGCAAGACTCATTGAAACCTTGCCCGTAGCCATATCGATGGAATCCATTTTACATTGTGTTATGTATTCACTGTTTAAATTAAGGCTACTGTTTGCCACATCACGCATAGAATTTAAGCCTGCGGCATATTCTGCAATTCTGGTGGCCATATCTGTTTTCACTTTATGGTCGCCATCTAAAAGTTCCACCCATTTCGGCATATAAAATTCCAGTCTTGCAATCGGGAACTCATATAAAACCTCTGTAAGCAAACGGTTAATATCCTCTTTCTTTAACTGTGCACAATTGACAGGAATCGCTTTGACATTATATTTACTCATAATCTCTTCCGCAACACTCATTGCCTCTTCACTATAAGGCTTTGATGAGTTTACAATTACCAGAAACGGCTTATTTAAGGCTTTTAACTCCGTAATGGTACGTTCTTCCGCTGCAAGATAACTTTCCCTTGGCAAATCCGAAAACGAACCGTCACAGGTCACCACAAGGCCGATGGTGGAATGATCGTTAATGACCTTCTGCGTTCCGGTTTCCGCTGCCCTTGTAAAAGGAATCGGCTGGTCAAACCAGGGTGTTTTTACCATACGCTCCGCATCATTTTCCATATGTCCCGTTGCACCGTCCACCATAAAACCGACACAATCTATGAGACGCACCTTAATCTCTACATCATCGGACAACTTCACTTCAGCAGCTTCCTTCGGAATAAATTTCGGCTCCGTAGTTGTGATAGTCTTTCCGCCGCTGCTTTGCGGTAATTCATCCTGTGCGCGCATTTTTTCATTCGCATCGGTCATGTTCGGAAGCACAAGCAAATCCATAAAACGCTTGATAAAAGTGGACTTACCGGTCCTTACGGGCCCTACAACGCCAAGATAAATCTCTCCGTTGCAACGTTCCTGTATATCATGATAAAGATCAAATGTATCCGTATAATTTCTGTCCATAACAAACCTCCTGACTTATCTGTTACAATATATGTCAGGCTTTTGGGCAGTATGCCTTAAACGTTTTATTTTTAAATAAAATTTGACCGGTCCCTCTAATGAACCGGCCACATTTTAATCTATGTATACCCTTTTACTTTTATTATGATATTTTCGCTTCACCGCAATCACATTTTTTAACGGACCCGTGATGAATCTTTTTACACTTCGGACATTCCCATGCATCCTCAGCAAGCATACTCTTTCTATCTTTAAAATCAGAATTATAAAAGATATTCTTGGTTTCGTAGCGGATAGCTTCCACTTCTTTCAGAATCTTTTCCAAAGCAAAGAAGGGCAAAGAAAGCATAAATGTAATTGCTAAGCAGAGTAACAAAGTCATTATAAAATCTAAAAAATTTTCCGTTCCAACTAATTCAATGCTTTTAATAAAACTGATATATACGCCAAGTACTGCAATTATAATACCGCTGATTTTTAAACATATTTTCATTATTATATACACTCCTTTTTATAAATACCATTTAGTATATCTGCTGTACACAACCATCAGATATATTCATAACATATCCCTGAGAAGGAATATACGGTTCCGCATCATAGTCTTTAGCAAAACAAATATATACAAATCCCTCTCCTACACTGATACTACCGCAACCACCACTATTCACTTTCAATTCACCAATAAAGGATTTATTATTGCCCTTTAAATCACAACACCAGATTTCATAACAATTTCCATCGTACTCTTTTACATAATAAAGTGTTTCATCAAACAAATTGAAGCACACAACATTGTCGTCAAAAACCATTTCTCCTCTATCTATATTATTAAAGGTTTGGCACTCCAAATTAGACGGCTTATTTACTTTTTCCTCCCTAATCTTGAAATAATCCACCCTATATATGGAATTATTGTAAATAACTGTATTATCTCTGTATCCAAGTTCCGCACTCCACTCAACCGCTGTGGATGTATTATTATGTATATACCTTGCTACAAACACATTATGATTGAGTTTGTCTCTCCAAACTCCTGTATCATACAAGGTTACATTTTGGCCGGGGTTGTCTTCCGCTAAATCAATATAATAAACACTATCTGCCCCATCCGATGAATAAACACCAAAATACAATTTACTTTCTACTACACCAAAATCAAATATATTGGTTCCTTCGTAAAGTACTTCTTTCTCTCCGGAATCTAACGATATACGCATAACACAACACTTTGAATCATCCTTTAATTCCAAGGCATACAAATATCCATTATCATAATATAAGCCTTTATACAAATGATCCGTTTCACAAAATTCTTCATAACTTCCATCTTTATCCACAGAATAAATCCACCGTTGTCCGGCACCGACAAAATACAATTTACCTTCTGCATATACACTTATTCCGTTGGAGTAGTTACCGATTTGATAACCAACCTCTTCTCTGACAGCATCCGGATGTTTTGCTAATAAACTTCTTGTTTCTTTTACTTTTGTACTATCTTCTTTTACCAGAAATAATGTAGGCATTACAATCAAACAGATGAAAACGATAGCACAAAGTGAAGCTATAGTTATATCCCACTTTTTATTACGTTTTTTCATTTCTTCTGTTGTGCCGAAAAACGTTGTAAATCCGGCAACAATCAAAAGAACAAGACCAATAGCATATAGCCATAAACCGCCTTCAATACGACAATTTCCAAACACCATATTGGTAAAAACGCACGTTACATATGCTACAATTTTAATCCAAACTGATGCCATTAAAAATCTATAGGAACTAACATACTTCTTATAATTACGTAAAATTATAGAAATAATAACAAGAATAATTGTAAAATCAAAAATATATGCAGTAAATATTTCTGAGAAAAACATAACACTATTTCTGTTTACACTAAATATATAATAGTGCAAAACATCATCCGTTCCTGCTTCTCTCGGCACAAAAACAGCCAACTGTCCCAGCATTGTCATAATATGTGTAAAAATAGGCAAAAGAATATTTAATACACACATCCAACCATAAATTTTCTTCTCTTTCATATTAAAATCCTCATTATGAATATTTATAGTATTAGTTCCATACTAATACTATAATATAATATAATGATATTAAAGTCAATGTTTTTTAATATATTTTAAATAACCAAAAACGGTACAGACACTACATCCATACCGTTTTCATACATAATTTATTCTACACCGGCTTTTCATACAAAACATCATACAATTCCTTCAAAGTATGAATTGTATATGTAGGCACTATCTCACCATACTCCGGTGTTTCCGGCACAATATGGCAGGTATCGATACCAAAATCATATCCGCCCTTAATATCCGAAGTCATGGAATCACCTATAATAATCATACTGCTTTTATCCGGGCAACCAAGTTGCTCGTACACATATTGAAAGAATTCGTGACTGGGCTTGTTAAAACCTATATCCTCCGACACAAAGACATTCTGGAAGAAAGGTAACAACGTACTGTCCTGCAAACGCTGATGCTGTACTGCCGCCGTTCCGTTGGTTACAAGGCTCAACCGGAAATGTCTTCCCAATCTTGCACAAACTTCATAAGCGTCCGGCATCAAATCGTGGCCTTTGGCAAGTTCGCTCTGATAAAACATCTCCATGGAATCATCTCCCGGATGCTCCACACCGAAATGCTCGCACATTATTTTAAAACGACAGTCAATTAACTCGGGCTTGGTAATTTCCTTACGCTCAAGTTTCTTCCACAGGCTGTCATTTAACTGATCATAAAATGCGATACTTTCCTCATTTACAGGAAAACCATACTTCTCGTAAGTTGTAATCAAAGCACTTCTCTGGGCCGCCTTAAAATCAATCAAGGTCATATCCGCATCCAGCAAAACGTGTAAATATTTCATTATCTTTTCTCCGGTTCCTCTTCATCAAATTCAATCTGAAGAAAATATCCTCTCGGCGTATCCAAAATATCCCTTACAATCCCTTCGCGACTCTTCAAACGCTCATAATATGCGTAATTTCCGGACATTGCAATGGCAGGCTCTGCCGTATAATAATAACTGGAAGGCAATACACCCTCGGTTACCTTAACCGTATCACCGATGGATACCAAGTTCTCCCGCTCCATTTTAAATTCCATTGTACGCATCGCCAAATCCTCCTTTATTTTTATAAAAGGATTATATCATCATAGCATTTTACAATAAAGTCAACTTTAGTTACATAGGTCAACTTTCAAATTATAAAATTACTTCCATACACCATCCATAATTTCAATCTTCTTATCTCGAAGCATAAGCTCTTTTACGGCCTGGTCAGCAGGCTGTCCTTCAAAAAGAATTGCATTAACCTGCTCTACAATAGGCATATCCACTTCAAACTTCTTCGCAAGGGCTTTCGCTGCCTTAGCAGAATGCACACCTTCTACGACCATTTTAACTTCAGCCATTGCAGCTTCCATAGTATAACCCTGACCGATTAACATACCTGCTTTACGGTTTCTTGAATGCCGACTCGCACAAGTCACTATCAAGTCACCTACGCCTGATAATCCGTAAAAGGTTTCAAACTTACCACCCATTGTCATACCAAGTCTTGCAATTTCATTGATACCTCTGGTAATTAATGCTGCTTTGGTATTGTCCCCATATCCTAAACCGTCCGCAATACCGGCAGCCAAGGCAACTACATTCTTTAATGCTGCACCAATTTCGATACCAAGCACATCCGGGCTTGTATATACACGAAATACTTCGCTCATAAATAAATTCTGGATAAATTCCGCTGTTTCTTTGCTCTTTGCACCCACAACAATTGTTGTAGGAATCTGCCGTCCCACTTCTTCCGCATGGGAAGGACCCGATAAAACAGCAACATCAGCATTAGGAAGTTCATCTTCAATAACACCGGATAAGGTAGTCAGCGTCTTCTCTTCAATACCCTTGGCTACATTCACAACAACCTGTCCTTTGCGTATGAACTCGCGCATTCTTGCCGCAGTACTTCTGACAAAAGGCGAAGGAACTGCCAATACAAGCATATCCTTATCTTTCATCGCTTCTTCCAAATCCACTGTAAAAATCATATCTTCCGGAAGTGCTACCCCGGGCAATTTATCCTTATGTTCTCTTTCCGTCTGAAGCATTGTGATTTCATCTTCCAATGCAGACCAAACCGTAACTTCATTTCCATTGTTATATAATAACTTCGCCAGTGCAATACCCCAACTTCCGGCACCGATCATACCGACTTTTGCCATTTCTTAATCCTCACTTATTATTTCTTTTACATCTTCAACAAATTCTTCAGCTTCTTCTTTGATTTCCTCAACAACTTCCTGAATTTCTTCTTTGATTTCCTCAACAACTTCTTCTACAGCACTGTCGTCATCCTCGTCAGACTTGCTTTCTTCCTTCTGCGGTTCAATAACAGTGACTTTTTCTGATTTCTCTTCTTCACCGTAAACAGCTACAAGTTCTTCCACAGTTTCCTCGACTTTTTCTTCAGTTTCTTTCGCAAGCTCGCCAAGTTCTCCGTCTTTCTTGGTCTTTTTAAGGATCGTCTGACGTTCTTCACCTTTAATCAAACGCTTGATATTCTCTCTGTGCTGGAATAATGCAAGCGCTGTTAAAAGGGCTGCCACTATGTACATTTCAATCAATGCAGGCTGACTCATTCCAAGCAATCCGCTCTGTCCAAAAATCAACAACTGTGCCATAAATCCCAAATACAGGAAAATTGATGCTAACGACACATAATGTGTTAAGAAAAAGATTCCGAAGAAAATAACCACAGATGCAGGAATAATGCCCCAGTAGAAGGATAAAATCATCGCACCCGAACATGCAATTCCCTTACCGCCCTTAAACTTCATATAAAACGGATAATCATGTCCGAGAATAACACCTGCACCGGTGTAAATTCTTAAAAGATAATCCATCTCCGGGAAAAACCAATGAAAAATCAACCAGGTTAAAAGAATGGCAAAGAATGTTTTTAACATATCACCTGCCAAAACAATGGCCCCGGCTTTTCTTCCCATAACTCTTAATGTATTTGTAGTTCCCGCGTTACCACTTCCGTGCTCACGAACGTCAATTCCTTTTGCCTTACCATAAAGGTATGAGGTCGAAATTGAGCCCAAACCATAACCAATCAGCAAACATAAAACTCTTGCTAAAATTGCCATTATGAATCTTCCTTCCTTTCCCTAATGATGAAATGCAAAGGTGTACCTCTGAAACCGAATGCATCCCGAATTCTGTTTTCAATATATCTGGTATATGAAAAATGCATTAATTCTTTATCGTTTACAAAGATTACAAAAGTAGGCGGTTTGACCGAAACCTGCGTAATATAAAACAGTTTCAGTCTCTTACCCTTATCTGTAGGAGGCTGTTGCATTGCAACCGCTTCCATCATAATTTCATTCAACACACCGGTTGCTACGCGCAAAGCATGATTTTCCATAACCAAATCGATGGTTTCGTATAACTTAGGCAAACGCTGTCCGGTCTTTGCAGAAATAAACATAATCTCCGCATAAGGCATAAACGCCAGCATATCACGGATTTCTGCAGTAAATTTATTGGTGGTTTTATCATCTTTCTCGATAGCATCCCACTTATTTACCGCAATAATAATACCTTTGCCACGTTCATGGGCAATCCCCGCAATCTTGGTATCCTGATCCGTAACACCTTCTGTCGCATCAATTACAAGAACAACCACATCTGCACGTTCTACCGCACCAACGGTACGTACAATCATAAAATGTTCCAGCTCTTCTTTGATTTTATTCTTACGACGGACACCCGCAGTATCAATCAAAACATATTCCTTACCGTTATAAGTAACTTCCGTATCTACCGCGTCTCTTGTGGTTCCTGCGATATCCGAAACAATTACACGGTTTTCACCCACAAGCTTATTAATAATCGAAGATTTACCTACATTAGGCTTACCAACGATAGCAATCTTAGGTCTTTCATCCTCTTCCTCGGTAAAAGCATCTTCGGGAATGTATTCCAGAACTTTATCAAGCATATCACCGATACCAAGTCTGTTTGCAGCAGAAATAGGAATCGGGTCACCAATTCCGAGATTATAAAATTCATATACATCTGCCATATACTTATCAAAGCTATCAACCTTATTTACCACCAAAAGTACGGGCTTTTGGCTACGACGAAGCATATCCGCCACTTTAGCATCCGCATCCACAAGTCCCTGTTTTACATCTACAAGGAAAAGAATTACATCCGCTGTCATAATGGCAATTTCCGCCTGTTCGCGCATTTGGGATAAAATAATATCCTTACTGTCAGGCTCAATACCGCCGGTATCAATCAATGTTAAACTTTTATCCAACCACGTAATATCCGCATAGATACGGTCACGTGTAATGCCGGGAGTATCTTTTACAATGGAAATTCTCTCCCCCGCAAGCACGTTAAACAGGGTAGACTTACCGACATTCGGGCGTCCAACCACCGCAACTATGGGTTTCTTTTTCTTCTTAGCCATACTAACCTTTCTTTCCATATTTCATTGCCTCAAACTACCTGCAATAAAATCACACTACTTTATATAAAATACCTCTTATTCGCATTCTAAACCAAGCACTTTAAACAAAAATGCCTGACCGCTTGATTTTACAATATCTGTTTTTACTTGTAAAGCATTTTCCACCGCAGAAATCGTTACATCATCCAGAAAAACGTCCTCATTACACTTTAACATATTCTCAGGCAACAATAAAACTTCTCCAAGCTCTGTTCCCTGCAACTGCGCAATCAAGTCACCGCCGGTAATCAAACCGGATACCGTAATCTGTTCTCCGAAGAAATCATTACGGATTGCCCGGCAATTTACCTGAATCTGCGGAAATTCATTCATAATCTTATCAGACAATCTCATAAGCATATCATAGGCTGATTTGCCTGTTGCCACGGTTACAATTCGTTTATTATCATATGAAGATTGTCCGTTCTCAACTTTCACTTCATCGAAACCTCTCGGATAAAGCATCTTTGCCAGTGTTGGATCTTCCTTGGCATCTTCTTTCAGATAACCAAACGCCTCATTAAATTCATCCTCAAACAGACGCAACATACCCACGCCGTTTTCAAGCTGTAAATAACCATCGTAATTGTCTTCCGTGGGAAGTTCCTCTTCCGCCAGCAAATACCACTCATCTGAAGCATGTACAAAATGCGTGCCAAAAGCAGCCATACAATGGGCCTGCCATCCGTGAATCTGCGCAAGCACTCTCTTGGCATCCTCCTTGGTAAAAGGCTCAAGGGGATACAATCCATCGCGGTATTTCGACAAACCAACCGGCACAACCGAAACACTTTCCAATACCGGAATGTATTTCATCAGCTGTTCAATGGAATAATCCAATTCCTTGCCGTCGTTCACATTTTTACAAAGAACAATCTGACCATTCATTGTAATGCCTGCTTCAAACAGGCGGTCCGCCTTCTTTAATGCATCACCCGCAAAACGGTTATTCAGCATTTTACAACGAAGTTCGGGATTCATGGTCTGAAACGAAATATTAATCGGCTCCAAATGATATCGGATGATGCGGTCCAAATCCTGCTCCGACATATTTGTCAAAGTCACGTAATTTCCCTGCAGAAATGACAATCTTGCATCATCATCTTTAAAATACAGGGTTTCACGCATCCCCGGCGGCATCTGGTCAATAAAGCAAAAAATACACTTGTTTGAACAGGAACGGTATTCATCCATAAAAGGATTCTCAAACTCAACGCCTAAATCTTCATCGAAATCCTTCTCAATTTCGACTTCTACTTCTTCGCCCTGCTTACTTAACACAGTAATGATAAGCTCTTCATCCGCCATCATATAGCGGTAGTCCAGGCTATCCTGCACTTCTTCGCCATTTATTTTTATAATTGCGTCTCCCGGTTCCATTCCGCATTCTTCCGCAATGCTCCCAGGCAAAACCTCTTTAATTACATGTAAATTCTTTTTCTTCATTTCTCTGTTTCCATCAGTTATGCTGTATTGTTCATCGGCAATTTCTTTTATTATAAAAAAAATATACCGACACACCTTTTATAGCACAAAATTTACTTATTATATAATACACTACTCCTACAACTTTCTCAAGCAAAGATTGTAAGCTTTTCTTGACGTAAATTGTCAGCAATGATATAAAAGAAGTAACGCTTTTATGACTATATACTCTCTTACAATCGTCATAAAAACATATGTGTACATACTATTAAAGAAAGGATTTCATATATATGCCTAATTTAATTGAACTTGAAAATGCTATGCCGGTGGCACCGTTGAAAATTATTGCTTTGCCCGGTGCGAAACAGCTTGGTGACCGAATCAACGAATATCTCGTTGCTTTCCGTAAGGAAATCAACAACGTACATAAAAATGACCCTGCTTTTCAGGGCTACATCGAAGACAATTACCTTGTAAAATATAACACTCCCCGCTTTGGTAGCGGCGAGGGCAAAGGAGAACTTTTAGAATCCATTCGTGGTAAGGACCTTTATCTTTTGGTTGATGTATGTAACCATAGCTTAACCTACAGAATGCACGGCTATGTAAATCATATGTCTCCCGACGATCATTACCAGGATTTAAAGCGTATTATTGCAGCCGCAACCGGTAAGGCTCACCGTATTAACGTTATTATGCCCTTTATGTACGAAGGCAGACAGCATAAAAGAAGCGGCCGCGAGTCCTTGGACTGCGCTTATGCATTGGAAGAATTAAGCGAAATGGGCGTAAGTAATTTCATTACCTTTGATGCTCATGATCCCAGAGTCCAGAATGCAACCCCTCTCTGCGGTTTCGATAATTTCACACCGAATTACCAGTTTGCAAGAACGTTGTTAAACAATGAAGATGATTTGATTATTGATAAAAATCATACTGTTGTAATCAGTCCTGATGAAGGTGCTTTGGACCGTGCAATCTACTTTGCTACCGTTCTTGGTGTAGACACCGGTATGTTCTATAAGCGTCGTGATTATACCCGCATTGTAAACGGCAAAAATCCTATTGTTGCCCATGAGTTCTTAGGTGATAACATCGATGGTAAGGACGTAATCATTATTGACGATATGATTTCTTCCGGCGACAGCATGCTTGATACCTCACGCCAGTTAAAAGAAATGAATGCAAGACGCGTATTTATCTGCTGTACTTTTGGTTTGTTCACAAATGGCTTGGAAGCTTTTGATAAGGCTTATGAAAAGGGATATTTCGATAAGGTTATCACTACCAACCTTACTTATACCCTTCCCGAACTTTTACAGCGTCCTTATTATTTGCAGGCTGATATGAGTAAGTTTACCGCTTCCATCATTGATTTTATGAATCACGATACTTCGCTGACTCATACTTTAACTCCTACGGATAAAATTCATGAAATCGTGAAGATGTACAATGCAAGAAAAGTGGATATTGATTTCTAAATTTTATAGTTATTGCTTAAAGATAAAAGCCCTTGATTTCAAACGAAATCAGGGGCTTTCTGTTATGTGTAGTTATGTATAACTGCTCTTATTTAAGAATTTGTATTTTACAACTTATATTATTGCTTTACATTCCGGCTTTTGCATTCAGTTTTAGATTAAGAAACTTTACTTCCGCAGGTGTTGGATCCAAGTTTAATAGATGCCACACCATATGTGATATTGTTTACCAACGCAATCACGGTAATCACTATAATGGGTAAAATACCTATTTCAAGGAACATCGCGCCCAATACAAATATTACCATAAGTACAACCAAGGTATTATTCACAGCTTGATATGCCTTATAAGATGCCAGACCAATCTGCATACGTTCTGCTTCATCACAGCTTTGATACCAGACCTTGTCAAACTTCATATCATAAATACTACCCTTTTTCTCGGGATTCATAAGCTTTGTAAGGTTAACACATGCTCTCTGAATTGCAAGATTGATAAATAATGTAGCCATAAATACCACAAGGTCAATCGTTCTCATATAAATATGCAGCCAATTCTCCGATACACCTTCCACAAAGGACATCGCTGCATAAAAAGCAAAGCCAAAGAATGCAAAGTTAACATAATAGGTAACATTCGATATAACAATACTGAAAGACAGTTTTCTGTCCACCACCTCGTATTTCTCATCTTCATCCATATCGCTTTTCCAAAGTTTCTTGGCCTTATGCAGATATGAAAATGAAATTATGATAAAAATCACATCCAAAATAATCAAAAGAAATGAAGCCGGAACTGCAAAATTTCTTTGCAACTGATTCCAGAATTCTACAAAGGTCAATCCGGATTCCCGCATTGAATCCACCAATCCTATACCAATTGCGCCAAGAACACCGCCTGCAAAACCGGAAATCACTAATATGACGGCAAACAATCCAATCTTTTTATTGTCTTCCTTACGAATTTCTTCTTTACGTGCAGCAGTTTCATCTTTTATGATATCTTCTTTACATTCAACATTCGCACACAAATCATCATTTGCTGTTTCAACATTAAGATTTTCTTTATCCATTTTTATAAACAATCCTTTCAAAAGATATTATCTTATATCTCTTTGATATTTTTTTCCTTTTACACATTACTTATTTCAGTCTTCTTCATACTGAAACGCTTCTTCCACCGTCACATCAAAGACTTTGGCAATTTTAATCGCCAGTGTGACTGAAGGGGAATAATCCCCTCGCTCAATCAGGCTTATGGTTTGACGGCTGGCCCCCACTAACTTTCCCAGCTCCTGCTGGTTTATGTTTTTACGGGCCCGCAATTCTTTCAATCTGTTATACAATGGCATATTTGCCACCCCCTATTTTTACATTATTGCAGGTAAAATCATATTTAAATAATAGTTCACAAACAGGAACAAGCTCATTAATACAAATAAAATCATTCCGCCGTTTACAAAACTCTTAAGAAATACGGTTTTGTTCTTAACACCCATCGGAGTTGCATTTAACTTAAACTTCTTTAAGAATACAAAGAATAAAATCACACCTGTCAAGGCACAAACACCAAGGAACATCATCCAGCAGGTATAAATCATCAAAATTTCGAATACTTCCATTACTTCCGGTTTCTCTAAATATGCCATTAATTCATTAGAGGGTCTTGTGGAAAGTTCAGTAATTTTATCAATGATATCCTGATGTTCCAAAACCTTCATAGCCAAAGGTGTTGTCACCACAGAAGTTGTCATATTTACTGCCATATGAAGTATAATGGTGTACCACACTCTACCGGTTCTTGCATAAACAAAAGCAAATAACATACCAAGACCTGTTGCAAAGAAAAACTGTGCAAAGTTACCATGGAACAATCCGAACATAAGGCCGGACATCATAATGGCAGCAAACTCACCATATTTAATCACTCGGTCAATTAATAACTTTCTAAAAATCAACTCTTCAAAAATGGGTGCACAAATACCAACCGTAAAAATTCTCCAAAATGCATTAGACTGAATCATCAAATTGCTTAAAGTATTATTATCAGCTGCACTGACACCGAAAGGCATTGTAATCAATTCACTGACCACCGTACCGACTACCATACCCACACCGCAGATACCACTGCCGATAATAATAGTTAATACAATCTTCCAAAAGCCCATCTTCTTTTTCTCAATCTGTACTTTGGGCATCTTATGTACCAATAAACACAAAAGGGGAAATCCGATACAGTAAGTCGGAATAATAATCATTAAAAAGTTTGCCCAGGATTCAGTGTAATATTTCTCCGGCAATAATAATGCATATACATTCTGTGCAATAATAACCGCAAGACCGAATACAAAATATTTCCAGCCAATCTTGACCGCTGCCTTCTTCATTTCCTTAATCCACCCTGCCTTATCAGGTACGGCTTCCTGCGTTGTTTCGGTTACAACCGCATCCATTACCATGTTCTCTTCCATTTTCGTGTCTCCTCTCACACTAATTAAACATTTCAAATTGCAATTTGTCTTGTGCAGTAATCCTTTTCCGCCACAGATATATTCATAAAATACTTTTGCCAGTTATTTTTTGCACTTTGACGTCTTTCGTTTGCAACTTGACAACTTTCCTTGTCAAACATAATATAACATTGACAAAGAAAGTTGTCAATACATTTTTATAAAAAATGACAAAAAAAGTTGTCACGCCCTAAAAAGCGTGACAACCTCTTAACATTCCTGCTTTTGGAATAATATTTTTACTCTGAAAAACCTCTCATCTGACTCAAGTTCTAATTCCGAAGAATATTTTTGAAGAATCTCTTTCACATTCTGCAAGCCGATGCCGTGATTATGCACATCTTCCTTCGTTGTAGAAAGAAGCCCCTTCTCATCCGGTATTACTTTTTCAATCACCGTATTCTCAATCACGCACAGACAATATTCCGGGCTGTGAGTTACCTTAACACAAATTTCCTTCTTATCACATTGTTCTGCCGCCTCGATGGCATTGTCAATCAAATTTGAGAACACAATGCACAAATCCGCAGGCTTCATATAAGAAATCCCTGTAAGACTTCCCGTAAAATGAAACTCAATGTCTTTTTCCTGCATCATCACCATCTTCGATGCAAGAATCATATCCAGGGTTTCATTACCGGTAGCAACTTTCCACTTAGACACATCGGCCTTGCCCGATACTTCATTAAAATATGCCTTTGCTTCTTCCATGTCTCCCTGTTCCAACAATCCCTGTATCACAATCATATGATTCTTCCAATCATGACGGAACTTAGATATCTCTTTATTCTCATTCTTATATTCTTTGAAATATGCATACTCCGCATCAAACTGTTGCTTGTAATTCTCGGAAATCACCTGAAAATGCTTGGCTCTTTTGCGATAGGCGATTGCGTATACAAGTGCCACATTTAAAAGTAATACAAATAAAACCCAGGCAATATTAAGCGCCCTGTCATCAAAAGTCTCCTGTAACATAACAAGAATTCCCGAAGAATAGGAACCAAAAACACAAAACACAACCAAGATGATGCCTTCCCATAGGGAAAGGGTAACCTGAACACTTTTCTTGCCGACAAAACATTTTAAAAGCACCAAACATACAAAAAACGAAAGATCCGAAGCAATCCAAAGCGGTGTAACAAACACATCATCAATCATGATTCCGAATTTATTCCACCCAAACAACACTTCTACCAGTTCAAAATTCATTCCCCACTGCATATAAACAAGCACAGCTGGAATTGATAAAAGCAACGCCTTAAAACGCTTTTCTTTGGCACAAATTACGATTGCAACGGCATAAAACAAATATTCAAACAGGGCAATCACAACTTTAGGCGGTGTAATCACATAACAAAAAAGCGCATAATAGCCAATAAACAAAAGTCCCAGAACCGCCAATTGCTTAAAATTACTCTTCATCGGAATACCAAAGGGAACTTCAACCAGCAGAATCAAATCATATAAAACCAATAAATCTATAAAAACAAAGCCAAAAGAGAGTAAGCCTTCCATCATTGCAGCAGGCCTCCCTCAATATATTTCATAAAAGCACTGCGATATGCACTTTCTTTTCTGCGGCTTATCGGCACTGCAGCTTCATTTGACAACGTAATATTTCCGTTTGTAATGCTTTTATGATAACGTAAATTCACCAGATACTTACGATGCACCCTGAAAAAGCCGTATTTCTCCAGCAGCACCTCATAATCCTGTAAGCTTCCGCGAGTCAAATGTTTCTTATCTTTCGTATGCACCACAAGATACTTATCCTCTGCACTGATATATAAAATGTCCTTCACGGATATACAAATCTCTTCTTTTGCATTTTTTATAATAATATATTTCTCGCGGCTCTGTACTTCTATCATTTCAAGAAGAATTTTGATAATCTCACCTCTTATCGGCGGCTTTAATAAATAACGCATTGCCCCGGTTTCATAGCCCTCTATCGCATATTGTTCGTATGCTGTCATAAAAACAATACGGATTTGCGGCATCTCACGCTTTAATATTTTTCCAAGTTCCACACCGCTCATTCCCGGCAATTCAATATCAGAAAAAAGAAGAATGGGTAAACTCTCCCCAGTCTCCTTTTTCTTTCGCAAATCACACAGCAAATCTTCCGCAGTCGAAAAGCCGGTAATTATAATATCTGTTTTACATTCTCTTGCACAGTCTTCCAATACTTCCTGTAACTGTCCCGCATGTGCCTTAATATCCTCACACAGGTAAATTTGCATCTTAATAATACCTTTTCCAATATTTATTCGAGTGTATGTCCTAAGGGTATTTTAATTGATTTTATTCTTTATAGCAAGTCAGCATTATTTTACTTATAAAAAATGCAGAAGTACTCTCATACTCCTGCATTCTAACACGTTTCCTATTATTTGTTTGTAAAATGCGACATACGGTCGCAAATATGTGACAAACGGCGTGATTAGGTCTTACAAAAACCATCGACCACATAAAACTTATGTCTTACAAGCTTCACTATACCAAAATTTTACAGAAATTCTTCTTACCGCGTCTTACGATAAATTCGCCTGCGCCGATTTCTTCCTTGGTGTAAACCTTCTTAATATCAGTAATCTTCTCGTCATTAACGGCTACACCGCCCTGTTCAATGGCACGACGGCCTTCGCTTCTGGTAGGCACAAGCTTCGCACTTGCAAGAATACCGATTAAGTCGATGCTGCCGTCTCTATAGTCTTCTTCCTGCAAAGTATAGGTAGGCATATTCGCATTGTTTCCCCCACCGCCGAATAACGCCTTAGAAGCTTCCTGTGCTTTCTGTGCCTCTTCTTCACCGTGAATCATCTTGGTAAGCTCAAAAGCAAGGATTTCCTTAGCTGTATTTAACTGGCTGCCTTCCCAGTCACTCATTTTATCAATTTCTTCCAAAGGAAGGAAGGTAAGCATACGGATACATTTTAATACATCCGCATCGCCGATATTTCTCCAGTACTGATAGAATTCGAACGGTGAAGTCTTGTTTGCATCTAACCAAACAGCACCCTTCTCTGTTTTACCCATCTTCTTGCCTTCTGAGTTAAGAAGCAAGGTAATGGTCATAGCATATGCATCCTTACCTAATTTACGACGAATAAGCTCGGTACCGCCAAGCATGTTACTCCACTGGTCATCACCGCCAAACTGCATATTACAGCCGTATTTCTCGTACAACATAAGGAAGTCGTAGCTCTGCATAATCATATAATTAAACTCTAAGAAGCTTAAGCCTTTTTCCATTCTCTGTTTGTAGCACTCTGCAGTAAGCATTCTGTTAACGGAGAAATGAGGACCTACTTCTCTTAAAAATTCAACATAGTTTAAGTCAAGCAACCAGTCTGCATTGTTTACCATCATAGCCTTACCGTCGCTGAAATCAATAAACTTGCTCATCTGCTCTTTAAAACAATCGCAGTTATGCTGGATAGTTTCCTTGGTCATCATTTTACGCATATCAGACTTGCCGGAAGGGTCACCAATCATACCTGTACCGCCACCAATCAATGCGATAGGCTTGTTGCCTGCCATCTGGAGGCGCTTCATTAAACAAAGTGCCATAAAATGTCCTACATGAAGGCTGTCTGCCGTAGGGTCAAAACCAATATAAAAAGTTGCTTTTCCGTTATTGATAAGCTCCTTGATTTCTTCTTCATCCGTTAACTGTGCAAGCAAACCTCTCGCCTGCAACTCGTCATAAATTGTCATTTTCGTATTCTCCGTTTCTTATTGCATATTTTATATGCCGGCAATTTTACCACGCATAATTCTTCCATTCATTCCAATACTTCCATAAAATATGGAAGCACTGTCACTTATTATAAAATTCCTTACACTATTTGTCAATTATCCTGTTCGTATAACAGTCAAACAATGCTCTATTGCTGACCATTTACGTTTGCAACATTTTCCGATGCCGTATCCGTCTCTGCCGGCAATAATGCTTCCTTCGTATAACGGTTCGACGCATTCCAAAGAATCCACTCCGTGTACCCGGCATCATACACCGCCTGGATTTGTTCACGAACCTCTGTGGCACCATAAGCATGGTAAGGTTTAATCCAACTTGCCGTAAAATCCTGAAGCCAGGGACGTACAATAGGTCTTTCCGCTTCAGAAAGCCCTGACAACTTTGTCTCCGACGCCTGCATTGCACCTGTAATCATTTCATAGGGCGCACTGTTTGGATACTTCTGATTATAAACGCCTGATGCATAATGGGACGGATAAATCATCGGACAAATCACATCCAGATTACTGCTGATTGCCGCATAATCCTGTCCAACAATACCGCTGTCATAAGAATTATCAATAATTGTGCCAAATACGTCTGCAGAAACATACACGCCCATGGGCGAAATTTGATCATGGGCATATTCTGTAAACTGCGTAATAATCTCTGTCTTGGATACCGTGGCGGAATCTTCTCCGTAATCCACCTCACCTGCCTTAATTTCCGTTGAAAAACGTACATAATCAAACTGAATTTCATCAAAACCGTCAGCCACGGCACATTCTGCAACTTCAATCAAATAATCCCAGACTTCTCTTTTATAAGGATTCACCCAGGCAAGACCGCTGTTATCATAATAGATACTTCCGTTGGTACGGTGAACGCTCCATTCCGGCTTAGCCTCTGCAAGATGGGGATCGCGAAATGCTACGATACGCGCAATCACATAAATCCCTTTCTCATGCAGGCGTTCTACCAAAGCAGGCATATCTTTCACGTATTTTACCCTGGCTCCCAAGGCCTCTGCCGTCTCACTGCTCATAGCATAGGTGATATAACCGTCATCATTTTTTACATCGATTACTACGGCGTTTAGCTCAGTTTCTTCCACCAGCTGAATAATCTCTTCCATACGCTCATGTCCTGCTACGGGGCCTGTGACATATATGCCTTTTACCGCAGGCGGTACGTCTTTGGGAACCGCACGCATACGGCCCTCTACAGTAGTTTGTGAAATCAGATATTCTTTTAATGCTTCAGGCTCTGTCGGAAGTGCGCTAAATTGCGATGCATCATTTTCCGTTTGCGATGCATCTCCTCCCTGATTACCGCCATCGCTCACTAATTCACTACTCAGCTGCTCATTTTCCGTATTCTCTAAAGCTACGCTCTCTTTTGCATCGTTCAACTTAAAAATTATCTTTATATCCGATATAAAATCAGCTTCCGCATTATTATGATAATATCCAAACAAAAAACATCCCGTAAAAAGAACAGCAATCACAAGAAGCCACGGGATTACTCTTCCTGCTTTGATTTTTCTTTTCTTTTTATTTTCCTGTCTCAAAGACCATCATCTCTTTTCTCATGCATTTTATACGGCGCAGAGAAATTAACAATATGCAAACGCATTCCGAAACCATTCTATTTCGTCACCGCAGATTGCAATTACGTCGAACCGCATAGGTGAAAAATCACCGATACCGTTTTTCATCCTGTAATAATCCGCCACCCTGCAAATCGTGTGGCACTTCTTTGGTGATACAGCCTCAATCGGGCTTCCTTTTCTTTCGTCCCTGCGATATTTTACCTCAAAGAAAACAAGATATTCTCCATCATATCCTATGATATCAATTTCTCCAAAGCGATTTCTGAAATTACGCTCCGCAATTCTGACATCCTGCTTCTCAAGGTATGCTACCGCAAGTGTTTCGTACTCTATTCCGGTCTGCCTCTTGTTAATATTACTTCCTCCTCTGATCCAATTCCTTTTGGCGAATTTTATCCATAGCATCTACAAACACAAGGATTTCCGCCACCACCTCATATAATTCAGGCGGTATCATTTCCCCGATTTCCAATCGGGACAATGTATCTGCCAACTTATCATCACGATGAAGCGGCACATTTGACTCTTTCGCTTTTTCTATAATACGTTCTGCCAAAGCCCCCTGCCCCGACGCAATGACCTTCGGTGCATCTTCACTGGGATTATATTCCAAGGCTATGGCTTGTTTTCTTTTTGGTTTCTGATTCTGCATATTCATTCCTCATTTCAGAAAACTCTGCTAATTCATTCATCGTTTCAAAATCGATGCTAATTAATATCTCATCTTTTATAAATCAATTCAAAGTCGGCAATGAAAACTTACGCCCGTACATCAAAACGATAAATTGCCGTCGCACCTTCTCCCCGGGAATTCACTGACAAATTGCCGCCCGGAGTTTGCGGTAAAATATCTTCCTTTAAAGACATCTTCGTATCTTTTACCTTCATCTGCGTGTTTAAATTATAACCGCGTCGTTCAAGGCGTTCGCTTAACATATCAATATGTTCCGCGATAAAATTCAAAGTTTCCTCATTTTCAAGACAAAAATCCGTAGTAACGTTTTTATCCTGCATTTTCACAAATACGTCAACCATACCCAAATGCTGCATATCCAAATGCAAGGCTGCACTTACGGTATCTTTCCCTGCAGCAAGGCTCTTTTTATCTGCATAGACAATCAAATCCCCTGTTGCAGACTGACCATTCATCTTCAAGGGCAACTGCACATAAGGCATAAACTGATTCAACTGATTTAAGAAGTCCACATTCTCCTGAAACTGCTGGAGACTCTGGGTTAAAACCGAACTTTCCGCCAAAGACTGTGACATGGAACTGATAACCGAATTCACTTGCTGATTAATACGATTATAAAAGTCTGTAACATTTTTACCGTTTTCTACTTCTGCCGGATCCAAAAGCCATGCTGACTGCAATTGTTTGGTCATAAGCTTACTAAACGCCTGATTATCCCATAGTTTCCCGGCTACTGCAGCATCTTTACCGGCTAATTCTGCTTTCAATGCAGTAAAAAGTTCATTCAAAGGCAAATTACCGTTCTTCACCAAAGCAACCGTTTCTTTTGAAAATCCGTTCTGCTCTAAAGCATTTGCAAGTTCTGTATACTCAGCCTTGGTCAAAACGCCTGATAGAATTTTATCATTTGCACTTAATACCGTCGCATCTTCACCGGTTACACCGGTTAATGCATTAGGTATCTGGCCATTCTCATCACCATCCGCCAATGTATACGCCTGATTCTGCGGATTTAAAGCCTCTTCCAAAGCCGCCAGGGCCTTATCCATAGCAGACTGTTGTACCGAAGCCTCTTCGCCTGTCTGGGTCTCTACCGCACCTTCCGCATTGCTTCCTGCTACAGTATTTTGAACATCGACATTCTGCCCACTTACACTTTCAGTAACAGCTTCACCATTCGAAACCGCACTTTGCATACCTTCCGGAGTTGTCATGGCTTCATGTTCGGAAATCAAGGACACCAATTCCTGCGTCACCGCCATAACCTTAGCCATATCGCCGTTTTGCGCCATATTTTTCAGTTCACCGGGAATCTCATGGATTAATTCATTGATGGTTCCGGCCACACGCTCTTCATAATTTACAAGTGCCTGAAACTGCTCCACATTCTGAGGTGTAGTCTCCATACCGATTTTATGCATATGTACCAGCAAAGACTGGTCTGTTTCGGGATACTTAATTATATCGTGATACACGCTCTGAAGTGTCTGCATATCAATGGGCATACCTTCTTTCATAAGCCCCGATATCATCTGTGCTGTCTGACCGTTGGTCTCAATCCCCGCCATCTGTAAGGCATTTGTCGCCAACTGCTCTTGCGCAAGATTGGTAAACAACGCCCTTAAAGCCACCTGTCCGTTGCTGTTATTGCTGATTTCAAACATCATCTTCTGTCCGACCGCAACATTCATACTCTGTTCCAATTTAGCTGAAACAACTGCATTGTCCGCAATTTTTAACGTGACTTCATTACCGTTTACCGAAACAACTTCCCCTTGTAAGGTTTCACCCGGTGACATACTCTTTAGTGCTGCCATCCCTTTATCCAACTGGGTTTGGACACTACTTGAAACGCCGGAAGTATCACTCACCGGCGTGGTTGTGCCATATGAAATTAAGTTGGATAAACTAAAACCCATATATAACCTCTGTTTTAAAAATCTAAAAGTTATTGAATCCTAAAAATATTAAAATCTCTAAAAGAATTATTAAACTCTAAAAATTAATATAAAATCATTTATATAAAATTCCCGATAAAACTTCTTCTGTGAAGCGGTGTCGGACCATTTGCTTTCAAAAACTCAATATGCTTCTGTGTGCCGTATCCCTTGCCGGATGCAAACTCATAGCCCGGATACTCTTTATCGTATTCCACCATCATACGGTCCCTTGTTACCTTGGCAACAATACTTGCCGCCGCAATGGATACACTCTTGGCATCGCCCTTAATAATGGGAACCTGCTTAATCTCTACACCCGGAATTGTTACGGCATCATTCAATAAAACATCCGGCTTCACTTTTAAATTCGCAATCGCATCACGCATTGCTTCATAAGTCGCCTGCAAAATGTTAATTTCGTCGATTCGTCCCGCATCTCTCATACCGATGCCCACCGCAACCGCTTCCTTCATAATGACGTCGTACAATTCTTCTCTCTTTTTTTCGGATAATTTCTTGGAATCGTTTAGATACAAAATCTGGGAATTGGCAGGTAAAATCACCGCACAAGCCACAACAGGCCCTGCCAAAGGTCCTCTACCTACTTCATCAATACCGCAAACAAAGCCATACTGCTCATTTTCATACTCGTACTTCTTCATCACTTCCGTACGGGCAATTTCTTTTTCCAATGCATCAATTGCCTTCTTTGCACGCTCAACTAATGCAATTACGCTGTTTCTGGCGTCATTTTCGTATGTACTGATAAAAGACTCCAACTCTTCTTTTGTCTTTGCCTTCGCAAAATCTTCTTTTACAAATCCGATACGTATTTCCATAATTCCCTCACACATTCTTATGTATCACTTTTATGATTTATCAAATATTGACTTAGATTTTTATTCTTCCCTGCATTTCATTAGCATTTCAACGATTACTTACTCATGTTTAATCACACACATACTGTCAAAGGGATAAATCCGAACCCAGGCTCTGCCGATTAATTCATCTCTTTTTACATTGCCGACCATATAATCTCTGCTGTCCAAAGAGTGGTTGCGGTTATCTCCCATAACAAAATATTCATCCGGTCCCAATGTCAATGGTTCTCCTGCAGTACCCGCACTGAGAATCACTTCTTTGCCGAAATCTTCTTCCAGCAACTCATCATTGATATAGATATCGCCTTTATCATCAATGTAAATCGTCTCACCCGGCAAACCGATAATTCTTTTCACAAGGTAGGTGTGCTGATCATAATGTGCCGGAAAAACTACCACTTCAAAACGTTCGGGCTCACGAAAACGATAAGTAATTTTATCTACAATAAGATTATCTCCGTGGTATAATGTATCCTCCATACTTTCACCATCCACCACGGTACGTTGCCCCACAAAGGTAACGATTAAAAGCGATATCACCAATGCAATCAGCAAAATGAGGCTGGTCTGCAATGCTTCTTTTAAAAACTTTTTCATTTTAAGGTCTCTCCAATGTTATTTTACCGATTCTTCCGGCTCTGAAATCATCCATTAAAAGGTTTGCAGCCTTACGAATATCGAGTTCCTCACCCTTTAAAAAGCACTTACGCGCTTTGGCAATCTCATGCAAATCCTTTACGTCATCTTCAGTTTCTTCGATTTCATAACGGGATGCAAGCAAGCCCGGATAATACTGTTTTAAAAGTTGAATTAAATAAATTGCAAGTTCATCCATCTGCAAAACTTCATCGTTAATGGAACCAATCAAGGCAAGATACAAGCCTATCTGCTGGTCTTCAAACTTGGGCCAAAGAATTCCCGGCGTATCCAGAAGTTCCAAAGTCTTATTCATACGAATCCACTGTTTTCCCTTGGTAACGCCCGGCTTATTTCCGGTCTTTGTACAAGCCTTTCCTGCAAAAGAATTGATAAAAGTAGACTTACCCACATTAGGAATTCCCACAACCATAGCACGTACAGGACGGTTAAGGATACCTCTTTTACGGTCACGTTCAATCTTTTCTTTACAAACTTCCTGAACCGTCTTTTCAATCTGCTTAATACCGCTTCCCCTCTGGGAATTTACCTCCACCACAAAGAAGCCCTTCTCCTTAAAATATTCCATCCACTGTGCATTGCACTTCGGGTCCGCCAAATCCGATTTATTTAAAAGAATCAGGCGAAATTTGTTTTTACCCAACTCATCAATGTCCGGGTTACGGCTTGCAAGGGGTGTCCTTGCATCCACCAACTCAATAATCAAGTCAATTAATTTAATATTTTCCTGCATCATACGCTTCGCTTTCGTCATATGACCGGGATACCATTGTACTACCATTTTATGTCCTCTTTCTATTTGATAAATCCCATTCCAACATTTTCTTTTGCAAGGCAGAACCATGCTCTGCCTACAATATAATCACGATGCACCGCACCAATGTTTCCGGAACGGCTGTCCTCGCTGTTGTTGCGGTTATCGCCAAGCACAAAATATTCGTCCTCGCCCAGTAAATACGGTGTCTCGGCAAGACCTTCGTTCTCGATTTTATCAAAGGTATAATCTTCTAATTTCTCACCGTCAATATAAATCTGACCGCCTTTAATCTGTACAGTTTCACCCGGTAAGCCGATTACGCGCTTCACATAGTAATGTGCATTATCATTGCCGTTTGGCCGAAATACAATCACGTCTCCCCTGCCTGGTGAAAACAGTAAATACGATATTTTATTAATAAAAACCTCCTGGCTGTTGCATAATGTAGGTTCCATAGACACACCAATTACACTGGTGCGCATACCAAACATAAGAACAATTACCAACGCCAAAAAAGACACCATAAACATAAGAAAGATATAACTGAATATCTCTTTCCATGTACTTGGTTTCATCTTCTCTTTTCGCTCATAAAAGGACAAGCCTTTGCGTCTACGTCTTGATGCCATCACACAACACCGCCATTTAAACATAATAATACGAATATATTATATCGCAAAACAGTACAAGGTACAAGTCAAGAGAATGAAAAGCATTGTAACATTTTAGTTTATATTTTATTGGATAAAAAAAGAGCAGCTCCAACCGGAACTGCTCTCAAAAGTCAAATTATCTGATTTTTTCTTTAACTTTAGCCTTCTTGCCAACGCGGTCTCTTAAGTAGTTAAGTTTTGCTCTTCTTACCTTACCTTCACGAACTACTTCTACCTTTTCTACGTTAGGTGAGTGCATAGGCCATGTCTTTTCTACACCAACACCGTTAGAGAACTTTCTAACTGTGAAAGTCTGACGGTTGCTACCGCCCTGAATCTTTAATACGGTACCTTCGAAAACCTGGATTCTTTCGCGGTTACCTTCCTTGATTTTACCGTGTACTCTTACGGTATCACCAACGTTGAATGCAGGAACTTCAGCCTTTAACTGTGCCTGCTCGATCTCTTTAATAATTTCGCTCATTTTATAAGCCTCCTTCTTTTCATCGGACGTTCTTGATACCGAAATTGGTAGCAGCGGACCATCTCTTTACTTCGCAACAGATATAATCTAACATAAAATTATGTTAATTGCAAGCATTTTTTATATTAATTCAATTGCTCGTCAATGTTATTCTAAAAAATATGCTTATGCGTCAATATTTTAATCTTCTAAATGCTTATTCCTCATCAACAATACGCCAAGCATCGTACATACCGCTCCAACCGCAAGCAATATCGCATAATCCCCTGCGCCATAAACCTCCTTACCAAGCACGGGAATCTTTGTAACCCATTCCGGATTGTACTGCAGTATCACCGACAAACCGTTATTGATAAAATGCATAATCGCGCCAACCCAGATACTGCCCGATTTATATGCCACATAAGCAATGGCAATCCCCATCATAGTTCCGCCGACGAACTGTAAAAGGTTCATATGATATGCACCAAAAAGCATAGCTGAAATCACAATTGCAAGCCAGGGTCTCCACTTATCTTTTAACGTTCCGAACAGGAAACCTCGAAACGCAAATTCTTCCGCAATAGCAGGGCAAATGCCAACCACTATAAACGCAGAAACAAATCCCGCATCCGTAATAACGGAATTAAGTGCATCCGAAGTCTCCACAAGGCTCGGGAACCACTGTGCAAGGCTTACAATCACCACCTGTTCCAACAGCCAAACGCCAAACCACATACAAATTCCGCCTAAAATATGCTTGAATGCAGGTACTTTTAACGAAAACAATTTCTTAAAGTCCGCCTTCATATACCAGGCATAGAATACAGGAACCGCCAGAATAATTAACTGTACCAGGCCCGTCCCCCAAATTCCGAGACGGAATACCAAGGAAGAACTCAAATAAATCATCAATAACAAAAGCAATCCGAACATCAGAATCGTATCGCCGATTCCGGGCATCTGTCCTGCCTTCATATTGGAACGCTTCTCTAAGAACTTAATGCCCCTGAAACCTTCTCCAAACAATACATCTTCGCTGGAAAACAGCTTTGACATCAACATTACTGCCGCTATGCTGTACACAACATTTGAAAGCAATACCAGAACGATATTGGTCCAATCAAACTGCAATTCAAACACTGCTTTAATAAACAAAGCAACGTTTACAATGGGAATCAATGCAGTCTTGGTTGTCAATGTAATATTTGGAAGCATTCCTGCCATAGATGCAAACATAAATACCAACAGCACCGGTGTACTGTAATTATTTGCTTCTTTGAAACTCTTGGCAAAAATGCATACGCTCAAACACACTGCCGATGCAAACATGGCAAAAATCGGCATACATACCAAAAGCCCTATCACGGACGGCGCAAACTGCCAAAGATTCATATCTCCGAATGCCGTATCCACAAGCTGCATAGAATCGTACACATAGAGTCCTACCAAAAACATGGATAAAAGGTTCAAAAGCGCCGACATCACAGCTACCGTAGATACCGCCATAAACTTACTGAACATCATTTCACTGCTTTTTACAGGAAGCGTCATCATCGTCTCCAGCGTACCTCGCTCACGCTCTCCTGCCGTTACATCAATCGCAGGATAGATAGCCCCCATCAGAATACTGGTAATCAACATAAAAGGAATAATATATCCAAATATAGAACCGGTAGATTCTTCAATGGTAGCAACATTACGATTGCCGATTACCACAGGATTCAACACCTGTTCATAATCCTCAAAACGCTCTGCAATCATTTCATTGCGTAATTCATCTTTATATGCACGCAAAATCTCTTCCGCATAATTACTTGCTGAAATCGAATCAGGCGCAGATGAAAAATATCCCACTTCATAAGAAGTTCGCCCGTCTTCCGCCATGCTAATATCGATAAATGCATCAATTTCTCCGGCATTCATAGCAGTTTCGCACGCATTGGCACTCTCATAAACCTTTGTCTCAAAGAAGTACTCAAACTCATCTTCTTCATCCAGCAAAAGGTCCTCCACCAATGCCGTTTCATCATGCTGTACAATACCGATCTGATAAGTTTTTTCCAAACTTTCCTTGGAAATATTACTCATAATCAGCATCATTCCAAGCATCATACAAGGATACAGGAACAAGGGAACTAAAACCATAATGATCATAGTCTTTTTATCCCTGAAAATATCCAACATTTCTTTTTTATAAAGAGAAAAAACCGTCTTCTTACTCATCGTCCGTTTCCTCCTCTTTGATCAAACTACGAAATGTATCGCGCAAATTATCCGTTTCCGTCTGCTCCATCAATGCTTTCGGTGTTCCGGTCGCAATCACCTTACCCTTATACAACATTACAATCCTGTCGCAAAGATACTGTGCCTCTTCCATATAATGGGTAGAATACAGCACTGTCTTCCCCTTCTCCTTCTCTTTTTTCATAAAAGAGACAATGGCTTCACTGCTGATAATATCCAAGCCCAAGGTAGGCTCGTCAAAAATATAGACTTCCGGATTATGAATAAGACACCTTGCAATATTTGCACGCTGGGTCTGACCGGTAGAAAGTTTCTCAATACGGTTGTCGCCAAAACTTTCCATATCCAACACCCTGAAAATGTCATTGATACGTTCTTCACAAAGTTCTTTGTCCAATCCATAAATATCACCAAATACGCGCAACATTTCACGTGTGCTCAAACGTTGATATAACTTAGTGTTTCCGGACAAATAACCAATCTTCTGTTTCTTCTCAATAACGGAAGTAATTTCCCTGTCATTTGCATCTGACAGAAACACTTCACCCTCCGTAGGAGTCATCAGATTTCCAAGCATACGAAGCACAGTGGTCTTTCCGGCTCCGTTCGGTCCTAGAAGTCCCAGAATTTCTCCCGGTTTCGCCTCGAAACTCACGTGATCCACCGCATAAAATTCTTCTTTGGTGGCACTATTCTTTTTCATTCCCGTTTTCTTTGCAATATTTCTCACAAAGACCTTACACAAATCTTTTGCAGCAATCATTTTCTACTCCGTGACAACAATTTTTTCCTTGCTTGTCAAAACTTATTCTTCCGAAGAAGTCACATTCTTCTCTTCTTCCGT
This sequence comes from Lachnospiraceae bacterium, assembly GCA_045590655.1. Classification (GTDB taxonomy): domain Bacteria; phylum Bacillota; class Clostridia; order Lachnospirales; family Lachnospiraceae; genus UBA3766. The sequence continues at coordinate 76,972 of JAZNRI010000052.1, forward strand.
TATCGTTTTCTTCTTTCTTCGTTTCTTCTTAGGCGGATGTTCACGAAGATAAGTCTCAAGTTCCTCCATGTACTTCTCATACATATCCGGCCTTTTAATTCTTGTTCTCTCTACCGCCTGTTCATGACGCCATTTCGCAATGTTGGCATGATGCCCACTCATAAGCACCTCCGGCACTGACTTATCATGCCACACTTCCGGTCTTGTATACTGGGGATACTCCAGAAGATTTCCTGCAAAAGACTCATCATTTGCAGACTCTTCATTGTTCAAAACCCCCGGAATCAGTCTTGCCACGGTATCAATTACAACCATTGCCGGCAATTCTCCACCGGTTAATACATAATCACCAATTGATAATTCATCCGTCACAATCTCTTCCAGAACACGCTCATCAATACCCTCATAGTGACCGCAAAGGAAAATTAACTCCTCCTCTTTGGCAAGTTCCTGGGCAATTTCCTGCTTAAAAGTCCTGCCCTGCGGTGTCATAAAAACCACTCTCGGCGTAGGGCGTCCTTCCTCCTCGTGCTCTTTTACCAAAGCTTTGTAAGCATCGTAAACAGGCTGTGCCTGCATTAACATTCCGGCTCCGCCGCCATAAGGATAATCGTCTACTTTATTATGCTTATCCAGTGTATAATCGCGGATATTCACGGCATTTATAGATAAATGTCCCGCTTCCGCAGCTCTTTTAATAATACTGTTATTTAACCCCTGCTCAATCATTTCAGGAAACAGGGTCAGTATATGAAACTTCATAATACATTCCTCAATTTTATATTTATGTTCTTACAATGCAGAACATAATTTTATCATAAATCTACTATGCCTTAATCAAGCAACCCCGGCATAATATGCACAAGCACTTCTCCTGCTTCCACATCTACCTTAAGAACACATTCTTTAATCGCGGGTAAAAGTACTTCCTTACCTTCTTCTGTCTCTACGATATAGACATCATTGGCACCGGTCTGCAATACATCTTTTAAAATGCCAAGCTGTTGTTCCTCATCCGTCATAACTTTTAACCCGATTAAATCCGCAATAAAATACTCGTCTTTACGAAGTTTTACGGCATTCACACGATCTACCAAGAGACTTTTATTTCGATACTGCTCAATTTCATTGATATTGTTAAATTCCTTGAATTTTAAAATAACAAACTGCTTAAAAAACTTCACCGACTCCGGATGTAAAGTCAATCTTTCTTTTCCGGTGTCCAAATAAACTTCTTTTAACTTCTTGAAACGATTTACATCGTCTGTGGTAGGGAATACTTTCACTTCTCCCTTAATTCCGTGGGTGGATGAAATCACACCAATCTGTAAAAATTCTTCCATTCAATAACCCTTTCTGCTAAAAAATTAATCCGAATAATAATGCAAAAATCACTGTAATTACGGCAAATACTGCAGTTGTCCAATACAGAATCTTCGTCTTCTTCGAAACCTTCTCCGGACGTCCGCTTTTCCAGAAGAAGATAAAATAAATCAACGACATTACGCTTCCAAGCCAGTACATAATACCTGTGGATTTAATATTTGCCATAGGCGCTGAAGACATCAGCATTAACACCATAAAAGCAAAGACAAGACTAAACAATGTAACATTTAAGCACTGAATATAATGATATTTACGGAACTTGCTCTCTTCCAATTTGGTTTTATTGATTTTACGCATAATAAAACCAAACGCCGCAACCAAAACTACCAAAGAAGAATAAAAATATCCTGCCAGCATGGCAATCAAAGCAACTACCTGCAACCAATACGTAAATGCAGAATAAGAAACATAATCCATAGTAGGCATCATAAGCACAGTGGTTCCGTCAGGATATGCATACATATGCCCAAGACTGCCTTCCGTAAGTCTGATATTGTTATCATCCAGAATATCAAACATGGGAAGCTTGCCAAGCATAGGCATAATCAACTGATTATTTTCGTTTAAAGTCAAAAACAACGCTGACACAAAACCATTAAAAGTTGCTTTTCCGTCATTGGTAGCATTTCCGGCTACATACACACCTTCGTACACTCTAAGTCCGCTTAAATCATCGCTTCCCTGCACATTGGGTGCGCCAAAAACCGCTTCGCTGATTCTCGTACTTAATACAGTTTCATTGTACTCATTCGTCATATAAGTAAGGCAGGTTTTACTTGCTGGTTCCATATAAACCAAAGCAGTCTGCGTCATGGAAACACCATTTACACCATAAACAGGTACACCAAGTCGATAAATGAACAAACCGTGGGCGATTCTTGCTTCTTCAAGACCTGTATAATTTAGCGTAGTCTCAAACAAGCCAGCTGCGGTATCTTTCTTATCAAAGAGTTTGGAAGCTTCATCCTGCACCAGCAATTCCATGGCAAAAGTATGGAAATCTTCAATCGTACCGGTTACCATTCCCGCAGGATAAAGGGAAATATGATAAAAATTGTTTACAAGTGCTATCTTTCGCTGATAAGATTTCACCTCTTTGCGGGCATTCATTACTGCTTCATTGTCGGATAAATCCGGCAAAAGAGCCGTATGCTCCATATCAAGCGGCTTAAAAATATTCTCTTTTACATAGTCTGAATAACTCATACCGGAAACATATTCTACAATATATGCAGCCAATGCAACAGGCCAATCGGATAAGGCAACTACATTTCCTGCCGCATAAGTCTGTTTAGGCATATTATTTGTCAACGCATCTTCAAGACTTGCATATGCACTGCCTTCCGGAACCATTTTTTCAGTAAAACTGTCGTGATATCCGGAAGAATAATTCATGAGATGAAATAGTGTAACGCCATCATCACTTAATTCTTTCTTTAACTCTCCTTCAGGCAGATATGTTGTAATATCTGCATTCAAATCCACTTTTCCCTCTTCTTCAAGTTGTAAAACACTGACCCATACCAAAAGCTGAGAGGCTGTTCCCCATTCAAATACGGTATCTTTATCTACCGGAATTCCGTTTTCCGAATCGGCATATCCAAAATCCTGTGAGAATACAAGCTCATCTTGAACAGACACCCTAACTGCGCCACCGGTAACAGAAAGGCTGTTCTCATTCAATTCGCTTTCAACGATATCCTTTAGGGTGCTTTGTACTTCTGTAACTGTCAGACCGGAAGGAAGTTTGTTTCCGCTCTCTGCAGATGCCACAACCGGGCTTGATAAAACAAGTACGGACAATGCCATACACAATCCTGTTTTACATATATTTTTTACTTTGGTAAAGTTCATGGAAATCCTCTTTCTTTTATCGTATTTTCAAAAATATAAATGTGCGCTTTATACATCATAATACTCTCGCACCAGCCTTTTACCTAACATACGGATACTTAGCTCATTGTATTTTATCATAAACTCAAGTTATGGTAAATATATGAAAGTGCCAAATAATTTTTCTTACACCTATTTGGCATTTTATACAAAAGCATAAATACTACAACAAAAAAGCGGTACCCTTAACGGATACCGCCCATTGATTAAAGAATATCTACATCAACTCTCAAATCATCTTTGGTAGATGCAGCTTTCACCACACAACGGATTGCTTTTGCAATACGACCCTGCTTACCGATTACCTTACCCATATCTGAGGGTGCAACATGAAGTTCAAGTTTAATGTTCTTGCCTTCGATTTTTTCCTCTACGGTTACTTCATCGGGATTATCAACGAGAGCTTTTGCAATTACCTCTACTAATTCTTTCATAATCCACCTCCAAAAGTGTTATGAGAAGTCTTATTTCTCAATACCTGCGAGTTTGAAAATCTTGCTAACAACTTCTGTAGGCTGAGCACCGTTTGCAAGCCACTTCTTTGCAAGTTCTTCGTTTACCTTGAATTCACTGGGATCAGTGTTAGGGTTGTATGTGCCGATTTCTTCGATGCACTTACCATCTCTGGGTGATCTTGAATCTGCTACAACGATTCTGTAAATAGGGTTTCTCTTGTATCCCATTCTTCTTAATCTGATTTTTACTGCCATTTTTCTTTACCTCCAAATGTGTAACTATAAAATTATTTGTTTATTGAGTTCTCTGAACTCTTTAAATGCATATGTGTCATAAACACAATCTGCAATTTATGTTAAAAAGGAAAACGCATTCTTCCTCTTTTACCGCGTCCACCCATCATACCGGGAAGCTGTTTCATCATCTTCTGGGACTGCTCAAACTGTTTGATGAAACGGTTTACCACCGCAATATCAACGCCGGCGCCCTTCGCGATACGATGTTTTCTCTTGGGATTTAAAATCTTCGGATTTGCACGTTCCTGCGGTGTCATTGATAAAACAATGGCTTCCATTCTGGCCATCTGTTTCTCATCAATCTGGCCTTCCAAATCCGCTGCAGATACTCCCATACCGGGCATCATTCCTAAGATTGCGGAAAGACCACCCATTTTCTTCATCTGCTTCATTGACTCAAGATAATCGTTAAAATCAAATTTGCCCTTCTTCATTCGGGACATCATTTCTTTTTCTTTATCTTCGTCAATATCAATGTTTTCCTGTGCCTTCTCAATAAGTGTCAGCACATCACCCATACCCAGGATTCGATTGGCCATTCTGTCCGGATGGAACTGTTCCAAATCAGAAAGTTTCTCACCCATACCGACATAAAGAATCGGTTTACCGGTTACGGCTCTTACCGACAATGCCGCACCACCTCGTGCATCGCCATCCATCTTGGAAAGGATAACACCGTCTACGCCAATCTGGTCATTAAACTCGCTAGCCACGTTTACGGCATCCTGACCGGTCATTGCATCTACAACCAAAAGGGTCTGATGCACATCTACGTTAGCTTTGATTGCCTTTAATTCTTCCATCATATCACTGTCTACGTGCAGACGACCTGCCGTATCCAGGATTACAATGTTGTGACCATTTTTATTTGCGTGCTCAATCGCCGCCTTGGCTATATTTATAGGGCTGTGACCGTCTCCTATAGAGAAGAAATCAACTCCCTGATTCTGGGCATTTAATTCCAACTGTTTAATAGCCGCAGGACGATATACGTCACAGGCTACCAATAATGACTTCTTGCCTTTCAACTTAAGCTTCCCTGCAATCTTTGCAGTGGTTGTTGTTTTACCGGCACCCTGAAGACCGCACATCATAATGACGGTAATCGCTTTACCGGGCTGTAAGGCAATTTCTGTGGTTTCGCTTCCCATTAAGGCAATCATCTCTTCGTTTACGATTTTGATTACCATCTGACCGGGATTCAAACCGTTTAAAACCTCTTCACCGACGGCACGTTCTTCCACTGATTTCATAAACTGCTTTACAACACGGAAGGAAACGTCAGCTTCCAAAAGGGCCATTTTGACTTCTTTTAAGGCTTTCTTTACATCCTCTTCAGTAAGACGACCTTTTTTACGTAAGCCTTTGAAGACATTTTGAAGTTTATCAGTTAAGCTTTCAAAAGCCATTTTATAACTCCTCTAAAATCTCATTGGAACGAATACGAATTTCACCGCATTTCTTCTTCATCATTTCGGCATCTTCCAATGCATCTATTTCGTCCAGTACCCGGTGGATTTCACCGGCGCTATCCTTTATTTTCATAAACTTCTCGATCAAATGAAGTTTATTCTCATACTCGTTTAAAATCTTATCGCATCGTTTCAGCAAATCATGCACGCCCTGACGGCTGATTTCGTACTGTTCTGCGATTTCGCTTAAGGACATATCATTCAAAACCGCCTCTTCGTACACAGCCTTCTGATGCTCTGTTAAAAGTTCACCATAAAAGTCGTATAACATACCTCTTTCCACGATTTTTTCCATGATAGTTCTCCTATTTATAACCTAAACCTTAGCTATCATATAACAAAAGAAAAACTCTGTCAAGTATTTTTTCTTGACAGAGTGTATTTTTTATTGGCGTCCCGCTAAAATTTCAGCAATCATATCCCAATCCGCTGTTCTTGGTATTTCATGTTTTCCGGTTTGAAGAATTTTATCATATCCGTTAGCGCACAAGAAATCATCATACATCATAGCATCTTCCACCATACCTAAAGCTTCTAATTTACGACTAACCGTATCGGAACCGTCACCGGCTCCCACTTCCACAATCACATATTCATCAATTACTTCACTTGTCTGTGTTTCAGAATTTGCCTCTGAAGTCACCTCCGAATCGCTTTCAGAAGTGTTTTCCTCCGAATCGGTTTCTTCCGATGTTTCCGTATCTGAAGTACCCTCTGTATTTTCAGATCCGATTTCTTCTGATACTTCCGCTTCCTCTGAAGTTACCAAAGATGCATCCTCGCCTTCCGAAATTGCATTCTCAGAATCTTCTTCCGAACTCATTTCCGAAATATCTTCTAATACTTCTTCACTTGTTTTACCATCAGCAAGCTGTGACAATGTCACGCTTTCCACCATACCAAGCTCTTTGGCTCTTGCAATAATCTCTTCATCCGTAAGGCTTTCTTTTCCGCCACCGGCAAGCGCAAGGACTAACGCTGTAACCGCAATACCGATTCCAAGCCCTCTCAGATAGTATTTTAACTTCATACGAAATAACTCCTCGTTTGCTTTTAACTCTGCTGATATAAGTCGATAACCAACTTAACCTCACCTACACCAAGTCCTAATTCTTTTGCAATTGCAATGTTTGACTTTCCTTCATTGTGTAAAGCAAGAATTTTTTCATTGTGATTGCCCTGACCAGCACCGCCTGCAAAAGTAGGCATTGATGCAATATCTTTTCTGGTAGTTGTTTTGGTTGCAGGTTTCTTTTTGGCAGTAGTCTTCTTTTCTTTGATTACACTGTCATCTTTGGATGCTTCTGCAATATCCTTATTGGCAATTTCAGCAATAATTTCGCCTTCGCTTTTCCCTTTTTTCTTCGGGAAAAGTTCGGCATAAATCTCATCCACGCTGGTTTCTTTCCCGTCTAAAATAACCGTACCATCATCTGTCATTTCATAAACAGGGTCCTGCACCGATAAAATACCCTCAGCCTCAGCTCTCTCCACAACTTCCTTAACGCTCATCACAGCCTCTTTGGCTTGATTTACTTCGTGCACAGCCTTTCTTGCTTCCTTGGTACTCTGATCCACTGTGGCAACAGTACTTTTAATGTTATCATGCTTATCATTCAGCATAGAATACAAAAATACCGCTTCTTCATGATTTTTGTTGATATCCTGAAGTACTGTATCCGAATATTCATTCACAGCCATAATCTTTTCATTCGAGACACGTTCAAGACTTCTCTCTGCCTTTTCCACTGCATCTTTAACCGTTTCGTCAACGCTTTCGGATAATTTCTCCTTAGCATCTTTTAGCTGCTCATCTACCATTTTTTGAATCTGTTCGCGTTGCTTCTTTTCATCTATAGTATCACTCTTCTTCTCCGGAAGAATAAAACTCACGATAAAAACAATGATTCCTCCCAACAGACACACTATCTGCAACCAGTTCATTTGTTAAAACTCCTTAAATCCTCATATCAAAACCGCCGGTTTTCTTTTCTGTTACGATACCGTCCGATTTCTTTTTCTCTTTTTTATTTTTATTTCTGTTATTCTGATAAGAACCGTTACCTTTCTCTTTTGCATCATAACGATACTCAAGATACTCTGCACCATCCGCCTGATTCACCTGCTGATTCTGGTCCTGTACTTTCTTCTGTACATTATTCAAAATATTACTCTGATCAATCATAGGCTTATTGTCTTCGTTCTGCTTAAAAAGAGATATATCCTGGGAACGGGTCACCATACCGGTCATCTCTATCGGTCCGATTGCCATATTTTGCTCCTTTCCGCATTACAAAGCCATCATTCTTACATCGCCACCGGCCTTCATAAATTTGCAGTACTTATAATCCTGTTTTAATGTCATAGATACGTCATTAAAAGCAATCTTTGTTCCGGCATAGGCAACATCTCTGACTTCAACTTTAGCTGCAGTTTCGTGACACAACAAATCATCAATCTCTTCATATTCTTTCATATCACTCTCAATTTTTTGCTGTAACTGTTTAAAAGCAATAGCCATCTCCTGAATATATTTTAATTGATCTTTACTCATCTTTACGCCGGCAGCCAACTTCTGATTCGAAGCCAATAATACAGGCTGTAACTGCTTTATGCTTTTCTGATTATTAGCAATCTGCTCCTGAAGTTCCTGATAACGAACCTTTACTGCCGGATTTACACCCAACTCCAATATAGTATCCGCACCCATCTGGGAACCTAATGTTTTAGCCGCAATCAGATTGGTCGCACAAACCGTAGCTCCCGAAATCAAGCCCTTTTTACCACCAACATTGACTTCCGTCCCCGCCATAACCGTTGCATGAAGAATTACTTCTGTTTCCACAAAACCTTTGGCCGTCACATCTGCATTCTCAATGTATTTCGAAATAATATTTCCGCCGGCTTTTAATACTGCCTTACCTTTACCGTTTACGCCTCTGGCTATAGTAATATCGCCTCCGGCCTCCAAAACAGCACCTTCCACAACACCCATAATTTCGATATTACCCTTAGCTCTTACCGTAAAATTCGAACAAACATTACCGGAAATCTTCACGGTGCCTTCATAATTAATATCGCCTGTAGAATTATCAACATTCTCCGCCGTATAAACATCCGAAACGAATATTTTGTCATCTACAAGGGTAACATGGCCGTTTACTTCACAATAAGCTTCCGTATGATCTTCATTTACATAAACATTTCGACCATAACGCAACTTAAGACGTCTTACATCTCTCGGTTTTACCGGTTCACCGCATACATTAACACCATATTCACCGGGATCTTCTCTTGTAAGACGTGCAAGCAAATCATCTTTTTTAACATGATTCATTGTATTCAGGTTAAAAAAGTCAACACTGCCGTCCTCATTCAACGTAGGTCTGGCTCTTAAATCTGTTTTAAAAAAATATTCAATGGACGCATCGGTACCATGACGCACCGGCTTGCCCATTGCCATAATAATATCTGTGCAATATATTCTTTTTTGAAGGAATGCATCTACTACGGAATCATCAACACCAAATTGAACGCCCGCAGTACGTAAATCCGCGTAAATGTCATCTTTCTCTAACTTGAATCCCTGAACGGAAGGAGGATAAAAACGCACACTTGCCTCCATTTTATTAGGCGCGATGGTAACAACCATCATTTCACGTTCCTGATAACGTTTCACTGCATCCAACTGAAACACACCCTTGTCCGTAATTGACTGTACTTTACGGTTAAGGTCTGTCAGTTCATATCCGATTCCTTTCTTTTGCAGATATTCCGCCAATTCGTTAATATTAACGGTTTCTCCGCCATCTGTGGCTGCATAAATCCGAAGAAATGTACCTTCCGGACGCAAGTCCAACTGAAAAAATCCGTTCATTCAAATTCCTCCGTTAGAATCCCTCTAAAACACCAACATACTTGCCCATTTTGGTCTTCATTTTCTGAAGTGCCTTGGTATGTAACTGCGAAATACGCGATTCCGAAACTTCTAAAACATTACTGATTTCTTTCAAAGTCAAATCTTCATAATAATATAAAAGAATAACTTTTCTTTCCTTCTCCGTAAGAAGTTCCAATGCATCCATTAACATTTCTTTCAGTTCAGCCTGTTCCATTACCTTCTCAGGCGCATCAAAATGTCTCGATACATTTGCCTTTTCATTGGAAATATCGGTCCCCATCTCCAGATATTCATTCAATGAAACAACACTTGTCACCTTCATCTGTGACTGCCATTCACAATATTCATCATCACTGATACCTAATGCAGTAGCAATTTCACTGTCCGTTGCCGGTCTTCCCATTTGACTTTCAATGTCCTTCATTGCCGCATCAATCTGTCTCTGACGCTGACGAACAGTTCGCGGAATCCAGTCCATTTTACGGATTTGATCCAAAATTGCCCCGCGAATACGAAGACTTGCATAGGTCTCAAACTTAACTTCTTTTCGATGATCAAACTTGTCAATGGCATCAATCAAACCAAAAATACCATAGCTGACCAAGTCCTCATACTCCACGTTATAGCCTAAGTACATACTTAAACGACCGGCCACCACTTTAACAAGGGGCGCATATTCTAATATGATTTTTTCTCTGACTTCAGATGATTTGGTTCTCTGATAATCATCCCATAGTCTTTTTCTGCCTAATTCATCCATGCAACGTCCTCCGGCAATACATTTGCCACCTTTTCCCCATTTTTACTATTTCTGTTCTATTTTCGCCTTTTCATCACCTTGAACCGAACCATCTTCACCCGAAGCTTCTTCTCCTTCTCCGGTATCGGATTCTTCCTTTTCTTTCGGCGGGCAATCCATTATCATTTTCATTGCGACAACACCGAGAACATAGAACACCACCAAAACCGCAAGAAGAATCAATAACATAATATGCATCTCTACATTCAACACAAATAATGTTATACTGGTGATTGCGCCTGCCAGAAGTGTTACAAACGCAGGCAATAATCTGATTTTCTTCATAAAAAGTCTCACCTTTCGCTAAATAACAACTTCTTCTTTACCAACAGAACGAATCACAAGGTCTCCGCTTTCCGGGTCAAAAATAACGGTACGACCGTAATTTTTACCTGTATCTTCAGCAAGCAAAGGAATATTCAATTCTTTTAACTTTGCTTTACTTGCTTCTACGTTCTGTTCACCCACTCTCACCATATCAGACTTATTCTGAAATGCGAACATCTGAGCACCACCGGCAATTTTGGCAACCATACGGCTACGGGATGCCCCCTGCATCACCATAAGACGCACCAGTTCCTCGATTCCCGTATCGGCAAACTTATAAATATTACTATTATTTTTAATTGTTTTACTATTTGGTAGCATGACATGGGCCAATCCGCCAACTTTCGTAATCGGATCCCGAATCGCAACCCCCACACAGGAACCAAGTCCCAAGGTAGTAATCTTGTCCGGGCTCTTCACTACATTTAAGTCTGCCATGCCTACTTTTATTGTCTCACTCATAAACAACCTTTCAGCAAAGCTTACATGCCAAGCGCAGATAAAATTTTATCATAAGATTCCAAATCAGGCACCAGGATAAAATATCCATCCAAGCCCTCAAAGAACTGTGTTTGAATTAAAAGAAGCTTATCACCCATCGTACCGAACTCAATCGCAGGAACGCTTAAAATTGCACCTGCCATATCAATGCTTAACGCCGGTACGGAAGGATAAATCACAAGCTGAGTCAACATCGATAATGAATTCAAATATGACGCAGTAATAATATTACCAATTTCTTTCAATGCCGACTGCTCCATTTCGGTAGGCTCATCCCCTGTAACTTCCATGCCCATTAACTTGGAAACCAGTTTTCTTGCAGATTCCTTATTCAATAAAAACAGAATACTTCCGGTAATATCGCCTTCTACCATCAGGTAGATGCCTGCCATAATCTGCTCTTCGCCGCCCATAATGCTTCCGACCTCAGAAAACTCAAGAAGCCTTACTTGCGGTACGGCCATATCAACCTTACAGCCAAGCATCTGTGCCAAAGCCGTTGTAGCGTTTCCGGCACCGATATTGCCTATTTCTCTTAATACATCATAAAATTCCTGGTTTAAATTATCCAAATCAATTCTGGACATAGCTTTACGCCTCCATTAATTTCTTTCAGCTACTACTTCGTTCAAATCTAAAAGCGAAATCAAATTATCCCCATCTTTACCTACACCCAAAAGGAAATTTTGTGTAGGTTCGGAAGGATCACGATACACTTTCTCGGTCAAATCATTCTGAAGTGTGATTACTTCTCTTACTTCGTCTACAATAAGACCAACATAACTTCCGTCTAACTTAATAATGATAATACGGAATTTCTTGGTTTCTTCCACTTCTTCCATACCCATTTTAAGACGCAAGCTGAATACAGGAATTACTTCACCACGAAGATTAATTACACCTTTAATATATGTAGGAACCTTGGGAACGCGGGTAATGTGCTGCATTCTTACGATATTGTCAATATATTTGATGTCAATACCGTACATTTCCTCACCCATTTTAATTTTTATATATTGAGTTGTCTCTTTTACCAAAGCGATTTCGTCCATATTTTACCTCTTTCTGCTGAATTCTTTTCAGTCTCAAATACTTATACGAAGACAAATTAAATCAATGCGTTCGCATCAAGAATCAATGCTACTTCACCATCACCTAAAATGGTTGCGCCACTGATTAATTTGCACTTGCCGATATATTTACCCATAGACTTAATAACGATTTCCATCTGTCCAAGCAAATCATCTACCACGAGACCTGCAAGACGATCACCCTTCTTGGCAATCAATACGGTCATCTCATCTTCAGGATTACGTGTACTTTCAACATCAAGAACCTGATCCAATCTAACAAGAGGAATCACTTTGCCTCTCAAATGAATTACTTCTTTGCCCTGTACGGTCTTAACTTCAGAAGGAGAAATGCCTTCGATCGTCTGTACGGAACCAAGAGAAATTGCATACTTCTCGCCACCTACAACAACCATAAGCGCCTGAATAATCGCAAGTGTCAAAGGAAGACGTACAATGAAAGTACTTCCTTCGCCAAGCTTAGTCTTAGTCTCGATTTCACCGCTTAATGCTTCAATCTTACTCTTAACAACATCAAGACCTACACCACGGCCGGAAACGTCGGATACCTGCTTTGCTGTAGAGAAACTGGGAAGGAATAACAAGTCGATAATATCCTTATCCGCCATTGTTTCTGCCTGTTCAGGTGTAATTGTACCACGTTCAATCGCCTTATTCTTAACTGCTTCAACGTCAATACCGTTACCGTCATCACCAACTTCGATTACTACGTTGTTACCATCCTGATACGCATTTAAGAAAATGGAACCCACTTCTGACTTGCCACGTGCCTTACGTACTTCTGCACTTTCCAAACCATGGTCAGCAGAGTTACGAAGCAAATGCATCAAAGGATCACCGATTTCATCTACTACGGTACGGTCCAATTCCGTTTCTTCACCGGTCATGTATAATTCCATCTTCTTATCCAACTTCTTGGAAAGATCTCGAATCATACGAGGGAACTTACTTACAACACTTTCAATGGGAACCATTCGAACCTTCATTACGGATTCATGAAGATTTGTGGTAACACTCTCTAAATATTCAATCTGCTCGTTAAACGCAAGATTTGAAGAACCAACTTCGTTTGCTGCAACACTGACAAGTGAATTCTTTGAAATAATAAGCTCACTTACCAAATTCATCAATACATCTAACTTCTCAATATCAACACGAACGGTACGGCTTGCCATTGCCTTGCCCACAGCTTTCTTCTCGCCGGCTTTTGCAGGTGCAGAAGGCTTATCATCTTTTACAGCTACTTTCGTATCTGCCTTCTTTGCAACAGCAGTTGTCTTAGCAGGTTCAGCAGCTTCTAACTTGATTTCTTCACCGATTGCATCTTCAATTTCAGATACATACTTAATTGCACCGATGACTTTCTCTAACGGGTGTTCGGTCAGGAAAATAATACTGAAATCATTCTCGAATCTCTCGTCTTCGATATCCTGCGCAGAAGGAACGGATACAATTACATCACCCAATTCTTCCAATGCTTTGAATACAAGGAATGCACGTGCTGCCTTTAAAATACAAGTCTCCTGCACATAAACGCTGATGCCGTATGCATGAATATTCTCTTTGGCAGCTTCTTCAATAACATGACGTTCTACGTCACCAATCTTGATATCACGCCATTTTTCTTTCAGACCGCCACCTGCCGCAGGCTTATCTTCCTTAACTTCTTCCTTAGGTTCTTCTTTGGCCGCAACTGCACCACCCTTGGTTTCAAGAATAACATTCAATGCCTTAATTAAATGCTCATTATCATTGGTACCTTCATCAGCATTCTCCTGAATTGCCGCAAGATATTCTTCCAATGCATCCAAACACTGGAATAAAATGTCTATCATTTCGGCATTTACCTTAATGGCACCGTTACGAACTTCAGAAAATACATTTTCCATATCATGAGTAAGAGTCTGCATTCTCTTATAGCCCATAGTACCTGCCATACCCTTTAATGAGTGTGCGGCACGGAAAATCTCATTTACGGTATCCATATTCTCCGCATCCTGCTCCAAAGCCAGAATCTGAGTATTCAAATTCTGAAGGTGTTCACGTGTTTCATCAATAAAAATGTCTAAATACTGGCTTACGTCCATCTCTTATACCCCCACATTTAATGTTATTTCGTTTGCTATGTATTTTAAATCAACTGATTTGTGTCTTATTTTATTCTTTACGATACTGCCCGGCATTCCGAACACTACGCAACTTTCTTCATTTTGAATAATAACCTTTGCCGGCTTCTTCGGAATCAAATTCTTAATTCCTTCCGTACCATCGGCACCCATTCCGGTCATTACAACGCAGATTACTTCATCATATCCGCTATTCACCAAAGACTCGTACATATAATTCGCACAAGGCCTTACGCCTTCCCTGTACGGTTCATCCTGCAAATGTATTTTGTGGTCATTGCCGACTTTCTTCACTTCCATATGCCACCCTGCCTTCGCAAGATACACATATCCGTCCCGTAAAATGTCGCCCTCTTCTGCTTCCTTAACCGTAAGTTCACTGATGGAATCCAAGCGTTCCGCCAAAGTCTGTGTAAAACCATCCGGCATATGTTGAACAATCAAAACCGGTGCCTTTAAATCCTTCGGAAGTTTCGGAATTACCTCCTGCAAAGCTCTCGGTCCTCCCGTAGAACATGCAATGGCAACAATCTTACCCGTTTTCCCGGCAATTTTATAATTATGTGCTGTTATAGGCCATTCACCTTCTTCTCAAGTTACTGGACAAGCATTTTCATTTATATAAAAAAACAAATTACAACGCTTGTTTTCAATATGAACATACTTTACTCATCATATTTCGCATACATTATATCACACACTATTCTTCACGTGCGTGCATAGTGACTTTACAAGGTTTATTTTAGCACTTTTTTTAATAAAATAAAAGGTTTTCTTGCAAAAGCACACTATAAAATTCATTTGAATATGATAAATAAAAGCAAAACTGCCTTTTAGGCGGAAAGGACGCTATGTCAAACTTTAATCCTTTTGAAGAAAAATCCATGCCCATAGATAAAACTTTTATGGATTGGCGAATGATATATCCCAAATCCTATAACAAGGAAGAAACCGACCCTTATACCAAAACCCGAATTATTCTTATGAACGGTACGGAGTTTGAAGCTCAGTGGTTCTCAAGAAACTTCTCTCGTCACTGTGATAATAATGACTTGCGAAGGGAACTGGCACTTACCAGACGCATCGAACAACAACAGCAAAAAAGAATTTCCTGCCTGCGTCCCCGAAACGAAACAATTCTGGAAACCACAATTGCTTATGAACAGTTAGCAGTTGATTTAACTGCTGTCCTTGCCAAAATGGAAGAAAACTGCACTGTAAAGAATGCATTGAACTTTGCACTTTTGGAAGACTTTGATCATTTGTACCGCTATTCCAATCTTTTAGATTATGAATATGGTACCGACCCCAAGAAATTAGTAGGCGGATATACGGAAATCATGCCTGCAAGACCTACCATTGCAGAACATCGTTATCCCTTCGATTCAATTTTCCCTTACGTGAACAACAAGAAGTCTTCCTTACAGACCTTATTAAATATCAACATTATTACAGCAGCCGAACAACAGACGATGAACTATTATATGAACGTTGCTCCATTATACTGTAAATCTGATTTAGGCCGCAGGCTCTATCAGGAAATCGGTATGATTGAAGAAGAACACGTTTCGCAATATGAAAGCTTAAAAGACACCAATGCAACCTGGCTGGAAGATTTGTTATTACACGAATATACAGAGTGTTATTTGTACTATTCCTGCTATATGACCGAATGTGACAGATATATCAAACGAATCTGGGAAGAATGTTTCATTCAGGAAATTGCTCATCTACACAAGGCAAAAGAACTTTTATGGAGATATGAACACAAAGAATGGCAGCAGGTAATTCCTTGCGGTGCCTTCCCTTCTATCCTGAAATTAGGTTCCAACATTGAATATGTCCGCAATATCATTGCCACAACCACAGGTAATACACAAAGTGAAGAATGCGTGGTTCCTTTGGATGCCTTAAAAGACAATGCCCCCTTCTTCTTCTATCAATCTATCGTCAACAACGATGTACACAATGTAGCAAGTCACGAAGTCATTGCCAAATACATTGCAAACAAAGGTTGTGACTACCGATATGAAGTTGCAAAACATCCTGTTGCACTTTTGCAGAACCGCACCTGCGACAATACCTCTCTTGCAAGAATTCCAGCAGAAACGCCGGATTGTCTGTCTGTTTGCGGTACAACGGCAAACAATTGCAAGTGCCGTACTGACGGTTGCGACTGTAATGTAAGCTGGTAATATAACAAAAAGAGGCTTCTGTACCGACAAAATGTCCATACAAAAGCCTCTTTTTCAATTATCTTTCTGTCTCTTTTTACGCTCTTCTTCAAAAATATAGCGAATATTTTCTTCCCGTTCTCTCGGGCTGATATACATAAAACGTACTCTCTGCTCGTACTGTCCCGGATTATTTTCCAAACGTTTACAACTTAAAAGTTCACCCGCAATACACATTCTTCGCGGACCGCTTTCTCTTCGAAGCACATAATTACACACCACAATAGATTTGGGTTCAAACGGTGTAGCTGAAGTAAAACGAAGTCCGCCGCCGCTCAAATCCAGAATTACGGCTTTATCACCCTTCAAATCGTCTTCTGCATTAAAAACACCTTCCGTGTCAATGCCATGCTTTTCATCAGCTGTCAATTCACGCACTTCCATATCAAGCATACAAGGAAAGCGATAATATTCCCTGCGCTGATACTTCTGCAACGAAGATGTAATCTTCATCTCTAACAAATACAACGAACCGTTTTTATATCGATTGGCAACCTTTGCATCACACTGAAACAGTCCTCTGGCTGTAAAGAAGTGAATATTATATTCAGCGTTTACAGGCAAAAGCACCAGTTTAGTCTGCTCAATGGGCATAAAAATCTCAAGCCGGTCATCTCCGATTACGTCTACAACTTTAGACTCATATACCTTCCGCTCGGTACCGTCATTATGCAAAACTCTTTCTATGGGCACCAGCTCTATTCTTGCCCCGGGCGATATGAATTTGGATAACAAAAATTCCTGTTCAATCATGTAGTCTTTTTACCGGCTACGATATGTGAGAAAAATGCAGCCATACCCCTTTTTTGTATTTTTTTATCTACTTCCTTATTCATAAGAACAGAAGCTATATTTTCATATGCAATCGCCGACTTTGCTTTCGGATTCTCTAATGAAACCGGCATCTGTTGCATCACTGCATTTGAAAGTTCCTGATCCTGCGGGACACTTCCAAGATACTCAAGACTTAGGCTTAAATATTTGGAAACAACCACATTTAACTTATTAAACAACGTCTTACCTTCCTGCTCCGAAGAGACTCTGTTAGAAATCACCTTGATTTGAGAATGTTCATTTGAAAATCTCGGGTGACGATTCAACGCTTTTAACAAAGAATATGCATCTGTAATGGAGGTAGGCTCCGGTGTGGTGACCAAAAGTATTTCACCGCTGGCAACCAAAAATTCCAGTACCGCATCGGAAATACCCGCACCGGTATCAATAATAATCACATCCGCCATTGCATCCAACTGTGCAAGATTCTTAATAATATACGTCAAATAATCACGACTCAAATCCGACATACCTACAATACCGGAACCGCCGCTGATAAAACCAACCTCCCCCGGTCCCCAGGTAATAATGTCGCTCATATTCATACCTTTGTATATCAAGTCATACAAGCTGTGTTTCGGTACGGCTCCAAACATAATCTCTATATTTGCAAGCCCAAAATCCGCATCCAAAATAATGACTTTCTGTCCCATTTTACGAAACTGAACCGCCAAATTAATTGCTGTATTTGATTTACCAACACCGCCCTTACCGCTGGTTACCGTAATCACTCTTGCCAAAGGCCGTTGCTGGTTTGCTTTTATAATATTTCGTAACTGTTGCGCCTGGTCCATTTGCCCCTCTGCTTTCTCTGCTATTTCCCGCCCAACAACTTCTTAACGGTACTCTGTGCGTTAAAGGTCTCAATATCTTCCGGTACGTTCTGCCCACATGTAATATAGGACATTGATGCACCCGTGTATATTTTCATATTCAATAAGTTTCCGTATTCTGATGTTTCATCCAATTTTGTAAAAATCATCTTATATTCAAACATCTTTTTATATTTATCGGCAATACTCTTTAAATCTTTGTACTTCGTCGTTGCCGATACCACAAGATAAATCTCCTGTTCCGCTTTGCCCTGCGCAAATTTTACAAAATCAGCCATATCATCTCGTTGTTTATCATTATTCTGGGAATGCCCCGCCGTATCTACCAGAATATAATCATAACTGCTAAAATCTTTAATCGCATTTCCAAGTTCTTCCGGAGTGTAAATTACTCTAAAAGGTACTTCGAGAATATTCGCGTAGGTTCTTAACTGCTCGGAAGCTGCGATACGATAAGTATCCGCCGTTAAAAGCGCAAGCTTCTTCTTCTCTTCCACAACAAACTTTGATGCAATTTTGGCAATTGTAGTTGTTTTGCCAACGCCGGTAGTTCCTACAAAAAATACTACTTTAGGTCCTTCCTTTGCAGGTTCTATACACTCAGGTTTACCAAATCGAAGAATCATACGCTGATATACATTAGATAAAATATGTTCCATCGGCATATTGGATTTCAAATTCTTCTCAATTTCCTCCAAAATAGAATCGGCATATTTCGGTTCCACTTCATTATCTACAATTGTCTCACGAATAAGTGAAAGAACCGCTTTCGTTTTATCAGCATCATCTTGTGTAGATTCATTGCTATTTTTATTATCTTTTGTTTCCTTTACTTCTTCCGGCTCTTCTGATACTTTAACCTCTTCGCGTCTTTGTATCTGCTGTTCCAAAAGAGAATGAAGGCTGTCTAATTTCTCTTCCAACAAACGTTCTTCAGAAATAATTTGGCTATTCTTTTCTGATTTTCCCGAAGTCGCTTGCTTTGCAGATGAAGATGACAAAGAAACTGCTACATTTTCTTTATGTACAGTCACTTCACGCTCTTCTTCTTTGGCAACGGTAATTTCCACATATGCCTTTTTGATAAGTTTAGAAAGCCCTTTGGGTTTTACTGTTTTAACATTCATTAAAACAATATTATCCCCTAACTCTTTCTTGGCGTTTTCCATTGCTTCTGCTTCTGTTTTACCTTGATATTTCTTAATTATCATGCTACTGTCACCATCCCAACAGATTGTAATTCAACGTCGGATTCAATTTCATTATATGAAATAACAATTAAATCTTTAAAATAATCTTCGGATAACTTTTTAAAATACATACGTACAATAGGCGAAGTAAGAATAATGGGCATCTTTCCCAATCGCTCCAATTTCTCTGTCTCAGTCTCCACACTATTCATAATCTTCTTGGTTTTTTCAGGATCCAAGGTAAGATAAGCCCCCTGCTCGGTCTGTTTTACACTACCCATAATTTCCTGCTCAATCTTCGGATCCAAAGTCACAACACTGGTTGTTTCATTTGCCGGAAAATATTTGCCGGAAATTGCACGTTTTAAGCTTTGTCTTGTATATTCCGTTAAAATATCTGTATCTCTTGTTGTTGTCGCATGGTCAGCCAAGGTTTCAAAAATGGTAAGCAAATCTCGAATCGAAATACCTTCCCGTAATAAATTCTGCAAAACCTTCTGTACCTCACCAAGTCCCAAAAGTTTGGGAGTCAATTCATCAATTAATACAGGATTTGTTTCTTTCAAATTATCAACAAGATGCTGTACATCCTGTCTTGTAAGCAACTCTGCCAAATGATGTCTGATAATTTCCGTCAAATGTGTTGCAATAATAGAAGGCGGATCAACAACCGTATAACCGGCAGCCTCAGCACGTTCTCTCTGCCCTTCCGTAATCCACAAAGCCGGCAAATGGAAGGAAGGCTCAAAAGTAGGAATACCTGTAACTTCTTCCGTAACATAGCCCGGATTCATTGCCATATAATGGTCAAAGAGAATTTCACCCTCACTAACCTGAATACCTTTAATTTTAATAATATACTGATTCGGATTCAACTGGATATTATCACGCAAACGGATAATCGGCACAACCGTACCGAGTTCTAACGCAATCTGACGACGAATCATAACAACACGATCCAATAAGTCACCGCCCTGGTTCACGTCAGCAAGCGGAATAATACCATAACCAAATTCCAATTCGATGGGATCCACCTGTAAAAGCGAATTGACATTCTCCGGTTTTCGAATCTCGGATGCCGCCACTTCCTCCTGGTCCACTTCTCCTTCGATTGCTGCTGTTTCAATTGAATTTGCCATCATACGACCTGTAATGATAAACATCGCGCCAAAGGCAACGTATAAAAGCAAATTTAAAGGTGTCAAAACACCCAGTGCCATAATGGTCGCGCCAACCAAATACATAACCTTAGGCACGCCAAAAAGCTGCTTTACAAGCACATTACCAAAGTCAGCATCTTTAGAGCCTTTGGTTACCAAAATACCGGTTGCCAACGAAATCATCAACGAAGGAATCTGGCTTACCAAACCATCACCGATAGTAAGAATGGTATAGTGCTCAAGCGCACTCATAATATCCATTCCCTGCATTAACATACCGGTTAAAATACCACCGATAATATTAACTACCGTAATGATTAAACCAGCGGTAGCATCTCCTTTTACGTACTTAACAGCACCATCCATGGAGCCAAAAAAGCTGGCTTCATGCTGTATTTTATCACGTCGTTCTTTCGCTTCTTCGTCGGTAATTGCACCTGTATTCAAGTCCGCGTCAATCGCCATCTGTTTACCGGGCATCGCATCCAAGGTAAAACGTGCCGTTACTTCAGCTACACGTTCAGAACCCTTGTTAATAACCATAAACTGAACAAGAATCAAAATCAAAAATATAACTACACCAATAACTAAATTACCGGCACCTACGAAACCACCAAACGTAGACACAACATTTCCGGCTTCACCCGTAGACAAAATCAAACGAGTGGACGATACGTTCAATGCAATACGGAAAATAGTCGTAAAAAGCAAAATTGTTGGGAAGAAAGACATCTCCAACACTTCTTTAGCAAACATACAACCAAACAAAACAATAAATGAAATAGAAATATTTAATGTCATCAAAATATCCAGCATCCAAGCCGGCAAAGGCACAATTAACATGACAATCGCAGCCAGCAAATACAATGCCACGCCAATATCCGCTTTTTTCACGTATTGCACCTCCTTCTTTCATCCATTTTGTATTATACATTTTTACATAAACTCACTGTAAAACTGCCTTATGAAAGTACAATAAAGCATCCTTCCACAAAGTCAAATCTTGCCCTGCATCTTGTAAACCATGGCAAGAATATCCGCAACCGCACGATACAATTCAGGCGGAATCACAGAACCAAGTTCAACATTATAGTAAAGCATACGTGCCAAAGGTTTGTTTTCAACAATTTCAACCTTATTATCCTTAGCCACCTCTTTGATTTTAGCCGCTAAATGATCACTTCCCTTAGCAACCACGTAAGGAGCATCATACAAATCAGCATCATATTTAATAGCTACGGCAAAATGTGTCGGGTTTGTAATTACAACATCCGCTTTCGGCAAATCCTGCATCATTCTTCGCTGGGAAGCCTGCATCATTCTCTGACGAATCTTTCCCTTGATCTTAGGATCACCTTCCGCCTGCTTATATTCGTCTTTTACTTCCTGCTTGGTCATCTTCATATCTTCTTTGAACTTCCACTTCTGATAGAACAAATCCGCAAAAGCAATAATCAAGTATACCAAAGATATTTTAATTCCGAGACCAATTACAATATCACCCATCAATGCAATCGCCTGCTCAATAGGCATCTCATATAAAATAAATAAATTATCCCACTCTTTTTTTAAGGTAGAATATGCCACCCATACAATTAAAGCAATTTTTAAAACTGCCTTCAACAATTCAATTAACGCATTCAATGAGAAAAATTTCTTAAAACCGTTAATTGGATTCATCTTGCTGAGTTTCGGTTTTAAAGGTTTTGATGTCGGGCGCCATTTCACCTGATAAATCTCAATTACAATACCTGCCACCAAAGCAACACCCATAAAAGGTAACATCATTAACAGCAACTGTATCATAATGCCGCGGAATAAAATCATATAATCCCTAACCGAGATATTCCCTGCAACCAAACTGGTAAAATCCGGAATTTTATTGTATACCAAAGTAAAGGAATCCATAAACTGAGTTCCCAGTATTCCAACCATAAACTTCAGCATTAAAAACATCACAAGAAGTCCGATACCAAGTCCTAATTCCTTACTCTTGGCTACCTGACCTTCTTTTCTCGCATCTCTTAACTTTTTCGGCGTAGCCTGTTCGGTCTTCTCACCGCCCGGACCATCTTTGGCAAACATCTGTAAATCATAGGAAAGCATTACATCATTCCCTCCACAAAGGCCACTACCATTCGTTTCATCTGGGTAAAAATCATATTTGCCGCATCCGGAAGCAATGCCACCGTCAAAAACAAAACTGACAAACCTGTAAAAACCTTAAGTTGTATACCTACCGCAAACATATTCATCTGTGGTGCAACCTTGGCCAAAATACCCAGAATTGCATTTAATAACATAATTGTACAGAATACCGGAAGACATATCTTCATACCAATAATCATATAATCCCCCAAAAACTGCACAAATGTGGATAATATATGGTCAAAATTAAACTTTACCTGACCAACAGGTATCAAAATAAATGTCTCTGCTAATGCACTAATAAAATACTGATACATACCCGTAATAATCATCAGAAGCATAACCATATTCTGATAATACACACCGGTTAAGGTTGCATTTTCTCTTGTTGTAGGGTCCATCTGGTTTGCCATGGCAAAACCCATTTCCATATCTATTACTCGCCCGGCAAATAAGACTATGCTGGAGCATAAATTAGCGCCTAAGCCAATTAACAAACCGGCCGCCGCTTCTTTTAAAATAACTGTCGCCATATCCCAAACTGTATCAAAAACCGGATAAACATGGGGCTCCGTCATATAATACAATAAAATAGAAATAAAAAATCCCAACCCTATTTTTAACCTACGGGGCGTATTCTGCATCGAGAAAAAAGGGGCAATAAAGATAAAACTTGTTACCCTCGTCATAATAAGTAAAAAATATTCCAGTTCTTCTATCGGAAAAGTAAAATCTATCATAGCATTACCTTATATACAAACTGAAATTAGACCATAAATCTTCCATATATGTAACCATATTTTCAAGCATCCAACCGCCAAGAAGCATCAATCCCAAAAAAATACCGATAATCTTTGGAACAAAAGTCATAGTTTGCTCCTGAATAGACGTTACAGTTTGAAAAATACTGATTACGAGACCAATAACCAAAGAAATAAGCAAAATAGGCGTCGCTGTAATAATGATCGTATATAAAGCATCTTTCGCTATCGTGATAACTTCTGCTGTTGTCATGCCTTTTGCCCCTTTCTTTTGGATGTCTATTTCCAAATATTTCATTTATGTTCTCTGTTAAAATATAAAAATAAACTTTATCAGAGGAACGTTTTAACCAAATTCACAATAACCAAATTCCAACCGTCAGCAAGCACGAACAACAGTATCTTAAACGGCATGGAAATTGTGGTCGGCGGTAACATCATCATACCCATACTCATAAGCACGGATGCCACAACCATATCAATCACAATAAACGGTATATAAATTAGGAATCCTATAATAAAAGATGTCCTTAATTCACTAACAATAAAGCTCGGAATAAGCACCGATGTCGGTACACCTTCCGGTGTTCCGTCCCATTCATTGCCCGAAATCTCCATAAAAACACTAACATCCTTGCTTTGCGTCTGCGCATACATAAATTCACGCAAAGGTTCCATACCGATTTCCAAAGCTTCTTCCGTTGTAATCAAACCTTCATCCAAAGGTTTAATGGCAGTTTCATTGATTTCCGTAAAAATCGGCCCCATAATAAAAATCGTAAGGAATATAGCAATTCCAATTAATACCTGGTTAGGCGGTGCCGTTTGTGTACCCAAAGCAGCTCTCGTAAAATGCATAACAATAATAATTCTTGTAAAAGATGTCAGCATTATCAAAGCTGCCGGCAGGAAGGAAATCAAAGTAAGAATAATTAATATTCTTAACGCACCGTTTATAGAGCCATTATCTTCATCCAACGTAATCTGCAAAGAAGCCTGTCCGTCAGGGTCCGGTACTTCCGGAATTTCCGGTGTTTCAGTTGTAACTTCCGGCAAATCGCCCACTTCTGCTGCATAAACCGTTGTTTCTGCAGAAATACACAATATGCCCACTATAAACAGCAGGCATATTATTTTTACGATTTGTCTTTTGAATTTAGTAATCTTCATAGTCCAATCGCCTATTTCTTTAATTTCATATTTTTAGCATTTTCTAACAGTTGTTTAAAATCCATCTTAGGCATCATGCCCATGTCTTCAGAGATATGAATTTCATCTTCTTTCAATTCTCCAAGTAAAGTAATCGTATCCTTACCGATGGCAATAGCATAATAATGCTCTCCTACGCGCACAATCTGAAGATACTTATTCTGTGTGATTTTAAGCGTTTCCAATACCTGAATATTGCCGGACATCATCTTGCCCTTCTGGTAAGACGCTACCCAACGTGTTGTAAAATATGTCAGTGCCAAAACACCGATGAATATAATCAACACGGTAAGAAACTGTGCAAAACTGTTAATTCCGTTGCTACTATCCAATGCTAATAACATTTTATCCAACTACTTTCTTAACTGCCTCAATAACGCGATCTGCCTGGAAAGGCTTAACAATAAAGTCCTTCGCACCGGACTGAATAGACTCGATAACCATAGCCTGCTGACCCATAGCTGAACACATAATTACATGTGCACCTGCATCTGCAGCCTTGATTTCCTTTAATGCCTGAATACCGTCCTTTTCGGGCATTGTGATATCCATCAATACCAAGTCAGGCTTTAATTCATTATACTTTTCAACAGCCTTTGCGCCGTTTTCTGCTTCCCCTGCAACTGTGTAACCATTCTTTGTAAGAATGTCCTTAATCATCATACGCATGAAAGCTGCATCATCAACGATTAAAATGTTTTTTCCCATAGTTTTTTCTCCCTATCAGACTATTTAATAATTTCAGTAACACGAATACCAAAGTTTTCTTCAATTACTACTACTTCACCCTTTGCAACGAACTTTCCGTTTACCAAAAC
The DNA here is from genome assembly GCA_045590655.1 of Lachnospiraceae bacterium. GTDB lineage: Bacteria > Bacillota > Clostridia > Lachnospirales > Lachnospiraceae > UBA3766. Next base: position 102,407 of record JAZNRI010000052.1, read on the forward strand.
ATCAATCGGTTCACCTGCAATCTTATCTAATTCTATGATTGTTCCGGGTGCAAAATCCAGAATTTCCGCAATTGATTTCTTGGTACGACCAAGTTCAACGGTTACTTCCAGAGGAACATCCATAATCAAGCCCATATTCTCCTGCGAAACAGGCTGTGGTGCCTGCGCTGAGAAAGTTTGGAACTGTGCCGGTTGTACATTGACCGGTGCCATCTGTGGCATCATAGGCTGCTGGTACATCGGCACACCCATCTGCGGCATCATAGGCTGCTGGTACATCGGCATTCCCATCTGCGGCATCTGTTGATATGCACTCATATCAGGCTGCATCGGCATAGGTTGCGGCTGCGGTTCCGGCGTCGGCATAGGTATAGGTGCCGGTTCCGGTGTCGGTGCAGGCGCCGGTGTCGGTACTTCTTCCTTGACCGGTTCTTCCGCTACTCCGCCCATCTGCTGAGTAATAAATGTTTCATATAATGATCTTGCAAATTCGATAGGATACAACTGTAAAATTGTACTATCTACCAAATCTCCAATCTGCATTCGAAAGGCAATTTTTACAAAAGTATCTGTCAGGAATCCTGCAATATCTTCTGCATTTTTGAACTCATTTAAGTTAATAAGGCTGGCTTGTGGCGGGCTGATATCAATCATCTTACCTAACATAGAAGAAAGAGAAGTTGCAGAAGAACCCATCATCTGGTTCATCGCTTCCGAAATCGCACTAAGATGTAACTCTCCCAACTCTCCATCTGTATTAGTACCGTCACCACCCATCATTAAATCGGTGATAATTTTAACATCCTGCTCTTTTAAAATCAGAATATTAGAGCCATCCAACCCCACCGTATATTTTATCTGAATAAATACACACGGTTTTTCATAATCATCAATAAGCGTATCCCAAGTTGCCAACGTAACAACCGGAGTTGTAATATTTACTTTTCTGTTTACCAAGGAAAAAAGCGTGGTTGCGGAAGTACCCATACTAATGTTGGCAACTTCACCAATGGCGTCTTTTTCAATGTCACTTAAAATACTTTGATCTATTTCCGTAGATTTCGTATCTGCATCAGACGAACCACTATCGGATAAATCCATTCCGTTTAGCAACGCATTGATTTCATCCTGAGATAAAATTCCGTCCACTGATTATTCCTCCTCTCTTATTACAGAAGTTACTTTAAGAGCGTACTTATCATTACTCTCACCCGCAACTGCCGTAAATTTTTTGATATTTCCAACATAGACCTCTAACGAACTGTCTACGTTTGTATCCAATCGGATAATGTCACCCACCTGTAAGCCTGCAAAATCATTTACCGTAACCATACTACGACCTAAAAGGGCTTTCACCGGAACATCTACATGTTTTAACATACTCTGTAAATATTCGTCATATGTTTCATCCGAATCCCTGGTCATCGTCGAGAACCAGAATTTCGTATTCAAATTGTCGATGATATCCTCGAGTGTAATATAGGGAAGTGAAATATTCATGAATCCTTCCACGTCACCAATCTTGATATTAAGGGTAACAATCGCAATCATTTCATTTGGTGCAATAATCTGCGCAAACTGGGGATTCGTTTCAATTCTCTCCAGTACCGGATTAACCTCAACTACATTCTTCCAAGGTTCACGAAGCAATTGCATACATATAACCATAATCTTATCCAGAATAGATAACTCTATTTCCGAAAAATCTCTGGTTTTTTCAAGCGCAGTACCTTTACCGCCCAACATTCGGTCAACAATGGCATATCCTAAATTCTCAGTCATTTCGATGATGATATCACCGGGCAATGGTCTGAAATTAACAACCGCCAAAATAACCGGATTAGCAAGGGCATTGGAGAATTCCGAAAAAGTTACCGTTTCCGAACTCGCCACATTAACCTGCACATTTTTTCTTAAATATACCGGAAGGTTTGTTGATAACAAACGACCGTAATGTTCAAATATAAGTTCCAGGGTTCGAAGATGTTCTTTGGAAAACTTGGCAGGACGCTTAAAATCATAATTCTTAACCTGCAATTCCGCGGACTGATCTTTAATCTCATCAACATCTATTTCACCGCTGTTCAATGCTTTTAGTAGATTGTCTATTTCGCTTTGCGAGAGTACGTCAGCCACAAGTCCACCTCCTGTCTTTCCTGGTTTTTATCGTCCCAAGGACCGTTCCGGACTTACTGGAACATAATATCGCTGAATGATACATCAAATATAAAATCAGAATCACCATATTTTGCCTGTACTTTCTTCAAAATTTCGGCACTGATTTCATCCTGATTTGCTCTGGCTTCATCCATCGTATATTGCTGAAATACTTCACCAATGATGCTCTTTAAAATCAGTTCATTTTCACCGATTGTAGCACCGTATTTTTTGTAATCTTTATGCTTAGAATCCATAGAAAAGAATACAGTCACAGAACAGAAATGACGCGCCCCGTCAGCGCCGGGCTTTAATTCCACCATCATTTCTTCCGAAATGGAATATGTCACAATATTCTCGATAGGAATATCATTTTCCTTTTCCTCCGCTTCAGTACCACCAAGTTCAATATCCAGAATCTGCGCAACTTCTGTTACAATTGACGCAGTCTTCTGATTTGTACTTACAACACTAAACATGGTAATCGCACTCAATACTATGTTAATTAATGTACAACCCAAAATTAAAATTGAGATAAAATTCTTCTTCATGAATCATCCTCCGTTCCTAAACCTAATAGGAACTTAATGTATTATATATCTTGATTTCTACTCTTCTGTTTAATGCTCTTCCTTCCGGAGTCGAATTGTCTGCAATAGGAACATACTCGCCGCGTCCGGAATACTTCACACGCGAAGGTTCAATCGTTGTATTCTCCATCAAATAATGAAATACTGAAATCGCACGCGCACTACTCAATTCTTCGTTATTCGAATACTTGAAACCATTCATCGGCACATTATCCGTATGCCCTTCCACTTCGATAATTCCTTCTGCATAACGATCCAATATTTTAGCAATCTGTGACATGACAGCCATAGATTCTTCTTTTAACTGTGCATCTCCGGAATCAAATAATAATGAACCATTTAAAGTAAGCTGAACATACTGCGAATTAAACGTCACACCAATCTCATCATCTAATCCGCTCTCTGACAAAGCTTCTTCTACTTTCTCTGCCAAAGCTTCAGACTCAGCTAATTTCTGTTCTTCTAATTCATCCAATGCATCGGTAATAGTCTGGTCTGTATCATTCGGTCGGCCTACGCTGTGAAGATAATCATCCAACTCATTCAACTGACTGACACCATTGCTAATCAACATCCCTTCTCCAACCGCCTGTCCGCCGTTTGAAAAAATACTAAACGTATCCGAAAACGATGCCGCTACCAGTTCAAACTTCTGCGCATCCACAGTTGACATTGAGAACAACAAAACGAAGAAACATAAAAGCAGGTTCATAAGATCACTAAACGTCGCCATCCAAGCCGGAGACCCGGGTGCCGGTTCTTCCGCTTTACGCTGTTTTGCCATCTTACTCACCTCCCTCTTCTGCCGGATTCATACGCTCAGCAGGTGCAAGGAAGGATTTTAACTTTTCTTCAATGACACGGGGATTTTCTCCCGCCTGAATCGATAAAAGACCTTCTATCATAATTTCTTTTAACATTATTTCATCTGCATTATATGCTTTCAATTTATTAGCAACCGGAGAACAAATCCAGTTTGCAAGAATAGAACCATATAATGTTGTGATTAAGGCAACAGACATCGCAGGACCGATTGCCGAAGCATCAGACATATTCTGTAACATCAGAATAAGACCTATCAGGGTACCAATCATACCCCAAGCAGGTCCCATAGACCCTAAATCCTGCCAGAAATTAATTTTCTTCTTGTGACGTTCTTCCGTACTAATCAATTCCGTTTCCAGAATTGCACGCACAAGCTCAGGATCCGTTCCATCCACTATAAGCAAAATACCTTTTTTCAAAAATTCATCATCCAACTCACTTGCCACTTCTTCCAATGAAAGAAGACCTTCTTTACGTGCAACATTGGATAAATCTATAATCTTTGTAATCATTTCCGGGATATTCTGTGTTGAGGATTTAAAAATCAAAAGAAAACTTTTTAATCCTGCTATGTAATCCTTCATGGAATAAGCGGCCATGGTACTGAAAAACGCACCGCCAAAGGTAATCAGGACAGACTTGAAATCCCAAAAATATTTAATTCCGGCAACTCCGTCATCTCCTGTCAAGATACCTAACATCATCATGGCAAAAGCGACAACGAGTCCAATAATCGAAGCCAAATCCACTGCTACTCACCACTCATTTCGCATCAATTTGCAAAAATATCCTTTCTATACGATTTTACTAAATTTTTCACGTCTTGTCTACTTTCTTTTACAATTATTTTCTTTCCGGTAACCAAAGAAATAACCGTATCGGGCGTTTCTTCCACAACCTCGATTAACTGGTCATTTACAAGGATTTTGGTACCATTTAATCTTGTCAATTCAATCATATTTCGTCCCCGCTTCCACACATTACCAAAACTAACCCATACAACACGAAAAAGCCTACAAATTATTCTTATTTATAGGTCTTTCAACTACTATATCTAGTATATCATATTTTATAATAATAAACAACCAGAGGACTATGAAAAATAGCCCTCTGGATATAAAATTTAATTATCTCTTAAGATTTACAAGTTCTTCTAATAAGGTATCTGAAACTGTGATGATTCGGCTGTTTGCCTGGAAACCACGCTGAGTTGTGATCATCTCTGTAAATTCAGCAGAAAGGTCAACGTTACTCATTTCCAAAACACCGGTTGACATGTATCCGCCGCCTGCGGTTACGTCCACACCGATTCCATCGAATTCACCTGAGTTCAAGGTTGCACTGTAAAGGTTCTCGCCTTCCTTCTGTAAGCCGGAAGCGTTAGAGAAAGATGCTACCGCAATCTGCCCGAGAAGTCTTGTCTGACCATTATCGTAAGATGCGTAAATCATACCGTTATTTTGGATAGATACGCCTGACAATTCACCAAGCTTACGTCCGGAACCAAGACCCTGCTTATCGCCGGAAACCATACCAATTGTAGATGTCTTATTGTTGTTGAACATTGATGATGCAGTCCAATCAATAGAAACATCACTAAAATGTGTTAAATCTACGGGGTTACCGAGAATATCAACTGTGTTTGCCGCAAAATCAAGCACTGCAGTATCCGCGCCATTAATAGACTTAAACTCACCGGTTGCGGTATCATAAACCAATGTATTACCGGAAAGAATGGTTGTAGATGTAATTTGCGCCTGGCCATCCGGTGCTACCATAAATTCATAGGTAGTATTCGGCTTTGTTGTGTCAACACCATACGCTTCTTCGATTGTAATCTCTTTCACGAAATTAGCACCGTCGTATGTTGTATTTCCATCGATTGTAAAGTCCTGAGTGAAGCTAAATGATACATTTCCATCTGCATCCATACTAATTGTAAAATCTTCAAGGCCATCTTTTCCAAGTGCCTTTTTCCAAGCCTCAACATTAGCCGGGTCATTAGCATCATTTGTTAAATTAACAGCGTTACCGTTTGCATCTTTATAATAATAATAGTTTCCGTTTGTTGCATCCGTTACATAAATCAAATCAAATGCTTCTTCCAAATCATCTTTGGAAATAGTACCTGTACCGTTTAATGTTACACTATCACCCTTAGCAAAAGTAGTATCCTTTGCAATATAATTAGGATCAGTATCAACATTGGGCACTGAATATGTAATACCACTTACTCTCTTTGCATCATAATCAGAGAACGTTTCTGAAAGACCAGACTTTTTATAATATGTACCATCACCGGTAGGGTCATAAGTCACTTCATCAAGCAAAGATGCCAATGTAGTTTCTTCTAAAACCTTTTCCTGACCAAATGTTGCAAGATCCTTAATACTTCCCAAATTATAACGGTCTACCAAAGACTCATTTGTTGCACCGTCAAGAATATCTGTTAATTCAACAGTATACTGGCCTTCTTCTTCCAAATTCTTAATAGCAAACTTCGCTGTATAAGAATAGCCTAAACCATCATAAATACTTACACTGATTACTTTACCGTCTGCAGAAGCCGCGTTAGTATCGTTCTTGTCAAGAATACCTGAAACATAAGCCTTGGTTGTTGCCTCAGGAGGATATGTTAAATTGTCAGCACTCATAATTCTCAAAGGCTCAACAATATCCTGCTTGATTGTCTGCGTTGTAGGATCAACGCCCCAACCCATAACATTATAACCATTTGCTGTCATAGCAAGGTTACCAGCTGCATCCACATAGAACGAACCGTCTCTTGTAAAATAGTTATTCATACCATCATTCACAATGAAGAAGGAATCACCGGTAATTCTGATATCAAAAGGATTACCTGTTGTCTGTGTCGCACCTGCTGTTGTGATTGCTGTTGAAATCGCACCACTTGTAACACCAAGACCGATCTGTTTTGCGTTAACGCCGGCTGTACCTGTTGTTGCGTTCGGTCCTGAAGCCGCCTGTGTTGTCTGATACATTAATTCACTAAATGTAATAGACTGAGATTTGTATGCAGTTGTATTTACGTTCGCAATGTTGTTACCAATAACGTCCATCTTAATCTGGTGGGTCTTCAAACCTGCTACACCAGAATATAATGATCTCATCATAATATTTGACCTCCCAATCGTTATTTTGACGTTTTCGTTTCCTCTGTCAGTCAGAAACGTTAGCCTCCTTGTAAGGTCCGGCTATGCAATTACTGCTCCGTCAATATTTGTAAAAATGTTTCCTCTGGCTTCTGTCTGATCTAATGCCGTGACCACCGTTTTATTCGGTACATTCACAATAAAAGCTAATTCATCTACAATTACCAGAGAGTCTTTGATGCCTTTCTGACCTGCATTTCTGGCACCTTCCTGTAATCGTTCCATCTGCGTTTCAGATAATTCAATATTTCTATCAATCAATCTGCCTGCCGCATGCTTGGAAAATTTCAGTTCCGTGACCTGATTCTGTTCCGTTGTCCGGCTCAAAACCTCTTGGAATGATAATCCCGTTCCGATTTGTTGTCTCGGAATTGTTTTGTTTACGGGAAGTTGTCCGCTTACCTGTAGGTTTGAAAGGAATTGACTGTTTTCAATCTTCATCCTCATCCCTCCTTGGAATTATTCGGTTACGGTTCCCTCCGCATTTTCAGTACCTTCTTCTGAACCACCCGCGTTTTCATCCTTAGATGCTTCGTTCTTTGCCGCCTCTTCTGCCGCTGCAAGAAGTTCATTTAATTTACTAACATATTGGCTAATCACTTTTTCTTTTTCTTCACCAAGCATTTCTACCTGATAATCTGACATGTTTGCGTATGTATTGTAAATGTTAAGAATTGAGGTTGCATCATTTAAGGTTACCTGTTCAATCTTCGGAAGCTTTTCAAGTTCTTTGTTAATGGTCGAAATTGCTTCAACCCCTGCCTGGTATTCATCATCTACAATCTGTACAACATCGTCTACGGAATAAAGTGTACCGTCGATGCTTACATATGCTTTGTTACCTTGGTAACTTACGGATTCTACCTGACCCTGTACCGTAGTTGTCTTTCCTGAATCGGAAGTGCTTTCTACGATTACTTCTTTACCAACCATCTCAGATGCTCTTGAAAGTGTCATATTAGCACTCATATTCTGCATCTGCTCTAATTCAGAGAAGGTTGCATACTGAGAAATATATTCAGTATTTGAAGTCGGCTGAAGGGGATCCTGATATTTCATCTGCGCTACCAATAACTGTAAAAACGCTTCTTTATCCATTGAGTTTGCGGATGCCGATGTTTTCGTTTCTTTTTTTGCAATTTGAGATGTATTTGTTACCAATTCTCCATCTACAAAAGGTGCTGCTAAACTCATATATCGTTCCTCCTATGCCTTAAAATCTACTGTGTTTCCGTCTGCTTCCATCATTTCTGCTACGAGCTGTTCTTCTTCTGTCAGCTCTTCTTCTGCCCAATCGCCGTTCAAATTAATGTTGCGTGTAGAGCTTCTCTTCGCCTCGGTCTGCGCCTGCCCATTCTCTTCATTGCTATGCTGCATATTCTGGTTAAAAGCGTGGCTTTCAACGGTTACTTCTACAGCATCAACTTTGATACCCTGTTCTGCAAAGTTTTCTTTCAACTGAATCAGCTGTACTTCCAAAGCAGCTTTAACCAATTCATTCTGTACCGTAAGCTGTGCGGTAACATTACCCTGCTTAGAACTTAAGTGAATGTGAAGTGTACCAAGGTTTTCGGGATTTAACTGCATCTCCACCTCGGAAATTCCGGGTCTTAAATTCGTCTTAATATATTCCCCGATTTGATCGTAAATCTCTTGTGTACTAAGATTGTTGCCTGTAATATTCTGGCTAAAATCTGTAGTAGTCTGATTTACTGTCTGTGTGTTGTTTAGCTGGAATGAATTCTCCGATGTTACCTGACCGTTATCCGCCTGCTGTTCGTGTCCATTGTTTCCCGCATGATTTTCTTTGTTGGTCGATTCGGTTGTTTCTTTTACGGATGTTTCGTTTACAGTTGTTTCATTTGCATCATTTGTATTGTTTCCGTTTTCAGTACTCTGCTGAACATCTTCAACAGTTTCATTTGAATCCGTTTCCTGAAGCGTCACTTCGTCAGCAGCTACCTCCTGCGAAGCCACTTCATTTTCTGCAAACTGCGCAAGTGCTTTCTGCATCTGTGCGTCTGTTAACTGAAATTCTTCTTTTACATTACCAAGAAGTTCCTCTGCAATTGCTGTCAAATCCTGTAAAGTCTGATATGCATCTGCATTGGTAAGAAGTTCTACCGGTGTAGAAATCTGCTGAATTTCCATTACCAGAGAAGTCATACCTTCCTGTGTAAATAAAGATGCATCTGTTAAACCTAAAGTTTCCATTACAAATTCCAACTCTTCCACCGAAATGTCAAGTTTCTCTGCAATTTCATTTTTAAGTTCTTCCGCCGCCGCTTCCAGTTCTTTTTCTACATTTTCAACATCTTGTGATTCAACCGTCTGCTCTTCTTGTACGGGTTGCTTCAAATCATCTGCTTTCTTAGAGATGTTCATAGGCTTTTCCGTTACAGAAGTTTTGGTGGCAGGTGCCTGCTGAATTTCCATTCCCTCGGATTTCTCCGCTGCCGTTTGAAAAATTCCAGCAAACTCACCGTTTTGTGAATCCATATTGCCCATATTATTACTGATATTGGCAATCATTTCTCCCAGCTGTGTTACTGTTGCACTGGTCATCCAAACTCCTCCTTCCTTATGAATTTTTCAAGGTTCGTCACATATTTTGAAGTATTTTAACAAATACCTTATGTGCAATCACATATTATATCGGCCAAAAGTACTATTTTCTTAACTCTCAGGCTCCATAATTTTTGTAATTCTTGCTGCTACTTCCGGGTCCATAACACCTAAGATTTTACCGCGGTCATCCGGCTGCATTGCGCCCAAAATTTTAGCCGCCAGCTCCAGGTCATCCGTCATAGCTTCAAAAATCCCCGCAGCCTCTTTCGGCTTCATCTCAGAATAAGCCTGTGCGTACTCCTCAATCTCTGCATCATACACTTCCTGATGCACCACCTGCTGATAAATCAACTCTGCCGTCTCCGGGTCCATACTCTCATAATACTCAATATATGCATTCACACCGGGGCCGTTTTCACTATAAATAACTTCCTCGTAAAATTCTGTTTTAATACGCTGGAATTCCACCTGATTGTCTTCAAAGGTCTCCAAGCGTCTTACTTCTTCCGTCAAAGCAGCAATCTGCGCTTCATAAGCCTCAATCGTTTCAATCTGACTGTCAATTTGCGACTCGTATACCTTAATCTGATTCACCGCATCCTTCAAACTGCTGTATCCGTAGTAGCTCTCCGTATCGTCAGTCTCCGTAATCGTATCTGCCGGTAAAATTTTATTCAGCACAGGAATATCTTTCAGCAAAGGCGCCGCAATATTAGTGCCAATTCCCGCCACATCCAATTTAATCAAAAGAATTGTAATGCCTATCCAAATAACCACCAACAAAAGGGTAACAAAAAACACGGCAACACCGCTGCCGGCAGATTCGGAATCCAATTCCGCCTCTTGTGCCGCCAGTTCCTTTGCACGACGTTTTACTTCTTTTTTCTGTTTTTTCTTCTCCGCTTCCAGTTTCTTTCGTTCTGCTTTGATCCGGTCGCGTTCTATTTTCTCTTGTCTGTTCTCATCACGAGCTGCCATAAAATACTCCTTTTATTGGACATTTCTTGCCGAGCGATAACTGTTCAGCTGGTCTATTTCTTTGCTTTCTGCACGATTCTCTTCCTGTAAAAACTCCTCAAATGCGTGTTCTTTCAGCTTCTCATAGGTTCTGGTCTGAGTAATAGCTTCCATCATTTTACGCGATGCGGCATCTACGGCTTTCTGTGCAACATTTACCGCCAGGCGTTGCTGTTTTTCCAATTCCTCCGTATATTCAATTGCGTTTTTGTTATCGAGAATCTCTTGCACATCAATGGTTTTATTTCGCAACTCAACGCCATAAGCAATATAATCTTCTTTGCGCTTAATAATCTGCGCAAGAAGTTCCTGTTCTTCAAGGAGTTTCTGTTGCGCCTGAGCAAATTCGATTTTAGCCTGTTCTTCAAGCTTTGTCTTCATATCCAGAATACTTTGCATACGGAACCGAAAAACTGACATCTGCCACCTCTTCCCTATAACTATTCAAAAAGTTCTTTCATCAAAGCCAAAGTTTCTTCGTAAGTATACTTCTCATCCGTCATCTGACAAAGAAATTTGTTAACTTTGTTAATATATGTAATTGATTCATCAATGGACGGATTACTGCCCTTTTTATATGCGCCGATATTAATCAAATCTTCTGCATCGTTATAGGTGGCTATAACACTTTTTACCCTGGATGCCAAGCGTTTCTGTTCTTTATCCGTAATCATTGACATGCACCTGGAAATCGACTGAAGTACATCAATCGCAGGATAATGATTTTTATGCGCCAGCTTACGATTTAACATAATATGACCATCCAAAATACTACGTGCCGTATCCGTAATCGGTTCATTAAAATCATCACCATCAACCAGGACCGTATATAAACCGGTAATAGATCCTTTCTCATTGGTCCCCGCACGTTCCAAAAGTTTAGGCATTTCCGCATAAACACTGGGCGGATATCCTCTGGTAACAGGCGGCTCTCCACTGGCAAGGCCAATTTCGCGTTGCGCCATAGAGAAACGTGTCAGAGAGTCCATCATAAGAAGAACATCTTTTCCCCTGTCACGGAAATATTCCGCAATCGCCGTGGCAGTTTTAGCCGCTTTATTACGCTCCAAGGCAGGTTTATCCGAAGTTGCAACCACAACCACGGAACGTTTCATACCCTCTTCACCAAGGTCATTCTCAATAAATTCCCTTACTTCACGGCCACGCTCGCCAATCAGTGCAATCACATTAATATCTGCTTTGGTATTTCTCGCAAACATGCCCATCAAAGTTGATTTACCAACACCGGAGCCGGCAAAAATACCGATACGCTGCCCTTTACCTATGGTAATCAGACCATCTACCGCTTTAACGCCCAAAGGTAAAACTTCCGAAATAATTTCTCTTGCCATAGGATCAGGTGGCGGTGCCTCAACGTTATAAGACGCTCCGCCCGTAAAAGGCTTTCCATCCAAAGGTCTTCCGAGACCATCCAATACCTGACCTAATAAAAAAGGACCAACCTGTACTTTTAAGGATGCGCCCTGATTTTCCACAAGACAACCAAGACCGATACCGCTTGTAACTTCAAAAGGCATCAGCAACGTCTTGTTATCTTTAAAGCCTACCACTTCCGCCATAATGGAGTTACTTTTATCTTCCTCCGTGTATATACAGCAGATATCACCAAGGGTAGCATCCGGCCCTGCCGACTCAATAGTCAAACCTACCACGTTTACTACCCTTCCAAGCTTTTTAAAATAATTCTTCTGTTTTAACTGCTGATATTTATCCAAGTTAATGGTACTCATTAAAAATCCCTATGCTTCTTATTGTTGATAACTTAAAATCTTTAACTGCTTACGTAGTTCTTCCATCTGGGTTTTAAAACCGCAATCAAAAATCGCTCCGTCCGTCTCAATGATACACTGCCCTTTTTTCATACTGAAATCTTCTATCACTTCAACATTCTCCGCCGCAATACCCGTACCGGCCACAAGTCCCTTTTTCTGCATAGAAATATACGGGTAATCATCTTTTGATACGTGCAAAAGAAACTTCTTTACACCTTCCATCTGGAACAGTGTAGTATTTACAAGATGTAAAAGTATCTCTCTGTGCTCTTCCAAAACAATTCCAAGTACGTGTTCATAAACATCCGTAATGGCGTCTACAAGTCTAGGTTCCAGTTCTTCCACAACATTGCGATAATCATCCTCAAGGTCTTTTTTCATGCGGTCCAAATCCTGCATCTTATGTGAAAGTTCCGCTTCACCTTTTTTAAGGCCTTCGGCATATCCCTGTTCCTGACCTGCTCTGGAAGCTTCATTCTTGATTTCCAGAGCTTCCTTCCTTGCTGCCGAAAGAATTTCTTCCGCCTCTTCATTGGCTTTCTGCACAATATCGCTGGCCATTTTGCTTGTAATCTGCATATCTGCCTTACTACCTACATCTGAACGCTCAATTCCTTCCGCCAAATCAGAAGTCACTTCTTCGCCATCTTTCAAAAGTACAGCCACTTCCGTAGCGCCTATACCTTCCGAAAAAACGCCTTCCAATGCGCCTTCCGTATCTTCTTTTACAAATTGGGCAATATTTTCCAGTTTCTTGGCAACAATATCATTGCTGTTTATGATACGTACTTCTCTCTCCTGCACAACTGCAGAAGATTTAAAGAAATTACTAGACAATGACTTCGTCACCTCCACCTCTGGAAATTACAATTTCACCGGCATCTTCCAGCTTACGAATGGTGTTAACAATCTTTTGCTGCGCTTCTTCAACGTCCTTCATACGAACAGGTCCCATGAATTCCATATCTTCCTTAATCATAACAGCAAGACGCTGGGACATATTTCGGAAAATGGTACCCTGAACCTCCTCATTGGCACCCTTAAGCGCAATGGCCAAATCATTATTATCCACATCTCGCAAAACACGCTGGATTGCACGGTCGTCGAGAAGTAAAATATCTTCGAATACAAACATTTTCTTTCGGATTTCGTCCGCCAATTCGGGATCTTCGATTTCCAATGTTTCCATAATATGCTTCTCTGTACCGCGGTCTACCGTATTTAAAATTTCTACCACATGGTCCACGCCACCAATGATGGTGTAATCCTGGTTTACAAGATTTGCAAGCTTTGATTCGAGAATCTTTTCCACTTCTTTGATAACATCCGGGCTTGTTCTGTCCATAGTTGCAATACGTTTTGCAACCTCCACCTGCTGTTCCGGTGATAATGCCGAAACAATCATTGCAGACTGCGAAGGTCCCAAATAAGATAAAATTAACGCAATAGTCTGAGGATGTTCATCCTGAATGAAGCTCAACAACTGGCTGGCATCCGTTTTACGCACAAATTCGAAAGGTTTTACCTGAATTGATGCAGTCAGACGATTGAGCACTTCCACAGCCTTGTCTGCACCAAGTGCTTTCTCCAAAAGTTCCTTTGCATAACCGATACCGCCTTCCGCAATATACTGCTGTGCAAGACAAACTTCATAAAATTCATTAATTATAGTTTCTTTGATTTGAGGGGTAACACTTCTGGTATTTGCAATTTCAAGTGTCAATTCCTCAATCTCTTCTTCTTTCAAATGTTTAAAAATCAAAGCAGACTTCTCCGGCCCCAACGAAATCAGTAGGATTGCCGCTTTTTGAAGTCCTGATATTCTGTCATCGCCTCTCATTACGACCTACCCCCAATCTTCGTTCAGCCAGTTACGTAACAGGTTCGCAACCGCTTCCGGATTCTCTTCTACAAATTTCTCAATCATCTTTCTGGTTTCAGACTTCGTTTCAAGTTCAATATCCTCCAAAGGTTCCGCAGGCATTGACTGCAACAAATTCTCCACAGAAAGTTCTTCCGGCTGTTCTTCCTCAGTCTTATCACGCTTAAAGCTGCGAATTACAACATATGCCAGAAGTAATAATATGATAATAATTAAAATAATCTGTAAAACATCAGTGAAATCCACACCGGTCAATGCAGACTCTTTGTCTACGAAGAACGGTTCCTCATATGCAACAATTGTAATGTCTTCTAACGCAATGCCGCTTGCATTAGATACTACAGAATACAGTTCAGGATCCACTTCCAATTTCTTTCGGTCTGAGTTTGCAAGCTTATACTCATCCCAGGTAATGCCATCAAGCAAGCCAAGTTCTTTTGCATCTTCTTCTTTGATTACATTATAAGAAATTGCAGTAACCGCAATGGATGAATCATCATAAATAATACTGCCGGCAGGAATCTTCTCTATCGTAGTTTCCGAATTCGGCAAATAATCCTTTTCAAACTGGGATACTGAACTGGAACCGCCTTCGCCCTGACTCCATACATAAGTGTCATCTCCGTTACTGTCGGTACCGGGCACCATAGCCGTACCACCGTCAGTTTCCGCCTCATAGGAAGACTCGTGAGACAGCACACCCTGCATCTGTCCGTCAGCCGGTGTATATTCAATCTCTGTTCTTTCTGTCTCCGCAAAATTAACCGATAAATTACTTGCCACTTCAATCAAGTCAAATTCATTGGTTCCCTGAAGCACTTTCTTAACTTCATTTCGGATAATCGCTTCCGCCTGCTGTTTTAAGGTAAGTTGATTGGTCGCATTGCCTATAGACGAAGTATTATCATCTCCGCTGAACAGTAAATTACCTTGGGTATCCATAATCACAATTCGTTCCGTTGTATCGTTACCGATTGCAGTTTTAACAGCATTGGCAATGGCATTTGCCTGGTCTGAACTGCAGGCGCTGTTTAACTTTAATAAAATATTCGCTGAACTTTCTTCCTGGTTCGCAATCAAAGTCCCATCATCCTCGGGAATATGTAAGGTTACGGTTGCTTCTTCTACGAATTCCACATCTTCCAGCATAGAAGTCAATTCGCCTTGAAGATAGGCCGTATACAACTTCTCCTTATCCGCTTCCGTAGTGGTAAGACTACCCGAAACAACGTCCGTCAATTTAAAAGTCTCCGTAAGAATATTATTGGAATTAATTAAAATATTTGCATCCGATAACTGATCTTTATTGATTTCATAAACCAAGCCTTGACTATCTGCAATTCGGTAATCATAATCGCCTTCATCCAACAACGACTTTACAGTCGCAGACTGGGTCGCATTCTCACAAGTAACCAAGGTTACATACTGCGGTCTTGATACCAAAGTGATTAAAATTGCAAACGCAACAATAAAACCAAGCAGAGCCGCAATAATCGCAGTCTTCTGCTTAGATGAGAACTTATTCCACCACGCCATAAACTTGGGCGGAAACTCTTTTAACTTATCGATCAGTTTTTCAACCATTTTTTATCTCCTTACACGAACGGTCGATTTTATCCATTTTATCATTTAATAAAAATACAAGTCGTCTGCTTATATTCATTTTTTAAATCTGCATCTGCATAATCTCACGATATGCCTGAATAAACTTATCTCTTACCGCCACCGTGTACTGTAACGCCGTCGATGCCTTCTGCAAAGAAATCATTAAATCATGTGTACTCTCGGTTTCACCCAAAGCAAACTTAATTTCTTCATTCTCCGCATCGGACAAATACGCATTGGTGGTCTGCAAATTATCAATTGCCGAATTCAGCATTACCGAAAACATATCACTGCCCTCGGCTACTTTGGTTTTGTTCGCATTATATTGTTCCAAAGCCTCTGTATTCACTTTATAGATCGCTGAAAGGTCCATTTCTATTCTCCTCTAAAAACAACTAAACCTTATGCCTTACCAACATCCAAACCTTTAAGTGCCATAGATTTACTTGCCGAAAATGCAGTTGCATTGGCTTCATAACCTCTGGTGGCATCAATGAGGTTTGTCATTTCCGTAATAGTATTGACATTGGGATATGTAACATAACCTGACTCATCCGCATCGGGATGCGAAGGATCATAAACTTTATTCATACCTGAAGTAAAATCCTCCTGAACAGTAGTTACGCGAACGCCTTTACCGACTGCATTGGAAAAAGAACTTGTTGCATTTCCGAATACGGTTGCAAAAGACTCGTTCCCAGGCCCTTTTGCCTGGAAAGTAACCACTTTACGACGATAAGGTGTACCGTCTTCGGTTCTTGTTGTGTTGGCGTTTGCCACATTTTCTGCAATTACGTCCATACGATATCTCTGTGCTGTCAAACCCGAAGCACTGATATCAAAAGCATCAAACATACCCATATTACGTTACCTCCTTACCTTTTATGATGATTTCATTACTGACTGCAGATTCTGGAATTCCTGTGTAATGCTGTTCATCAAACCGTTATATTTAATCTGATTCTCTGCAAGATTCACGTTTTCGGTGTCAATATCCACGTTATTACCGTCCAAGCGATACATTACTTCCGTAGAATCGGTATATACCGTAGGATTCAATGTCTTTAAATTTACATTGCTGATCTTGGCATCCATGCTGCCACCGCTGGCACCTAAAATTGCATGACGCAACTCGTTCTCAAAAGACACATCCTGTCTCTTATATCCCGGAGTGGCCGCATTGGCAATATTGTTTGTGATTGCTTCGTTTCGTTTCCACGAAGCATCCGCCGCCTTATCAAGCACATTTATGTAGTCAAAAGTATTTGTTCCAAGCATATTACTCCTCCTGCATATGGGCACACTTTACCCACTCTATTTTATTATAGTTTATTTCTATAAAAACACAAGCTATTTTTGTGAAAAAACCACTTTATATTGTGTTTTTTCATAAAGCTTCCACAATATGTCCGTTTTATGTAAACAAGAAAAGGATTTATTGCTCTCACAATAAATCCTTTTATCTTCATCTCTATAAAACAGCTTCCGTGCCGTGTTTTTATAAAATGTGTTTCACACTATATATCGGCAGACCAAAAACAATTCTTAATACTAATTATCGCCTTCTTTTAAAAGCTTGATTTCTTCAAACACCATATCATTCATAACCTTGATGTAAGTTCCCTTCATACCGGAAGAACGGGACTCTATTACCCCGGCGCTTTCTAACTTACGCAAAGCATTTACAATGACAGAACGGGTAATGCCTACGCGGTCTGCAATTTTGCTGGCTACAAGAACACCTTCTACTCCACCCAGTTCATCAAACACATGAATAATTGCTTCCACTTCCGATCCGGACAATGTGCTGATTGCAGATTTCGCTCCGGCGACACGTCTGGATTCTTCTGCCGTCTCTTCTGTTACCGAACGCAGAATTTCCAAGCCAACCACACTGGTTGCATATTCACACAAAATAATGTCATCAATTTCATACTCTTTGTTATTGCGGTACAAAAACAAAGTTCCCAGGCGTTCACCCGCAATCACAATCGGAGTAATAACACCGCGATACAGAGAACAATCCGTTTCTTCAAATCCAAGAGTACCTAAATTCACGTTTTCCTTAGTTGATAAAACTCCAAGAAAACGTTCATTCAAATCCGCATCAATGAAGACGCCCTTCTTTTCGCCAAGAAGTTCTCCAATTGCCGGTACCTTGGGTGTATTTCCCATCCCAAGAATTTTTCCTTTACGGCTGATTACAAGAACATTAGATTCCGTCACATCACGCATCACCTTACAGATATCGGTAAAAACCACCTTTCCTGCATTGTTGCTGTATAAAAGTTTTACAATTTTCCTGGTCTTGTCTAATAACTGTACGCTGCTCATGTTCTCTCCGTAAATAAAAAAAGTACGCTCCGCGGACTTTATAATTAAAAATGGTTATGCAACCACCTCAAGTTACATAACCATTTTAACACAATTATTTAAATTGTGCAACATTTCTAAAACTATTTATCTTTTTGTCTGACATAGCCGCATTCCTGTTTTGCACAAACAAGTTTGTTGCCTCTTACCAATAAAACTTCTCCGCAATCCGGACACTTTTCATTGGTCGGGCGTTGCCATACCATAAAATCACACTCCGGCATCTTCTCACAGCCATAATAAGTACGGCCTTTTTTGGTCTTACGAACCACAACTTCACCGCCGCACTTCGGACAGGTTACGCCAATCTTTTCAAGGAAAGTTTTGGTATTACGGCATTCCGGGAATCCGGGGCAGGCAAGGAACTTACCGTGAGGACCATACTTAATAACCATATTACGTCCGCAAAGTTCACAAACCTCGTCAGAAACCTCATCGGCAATTTTTACTTCGCCCAAATCCTTTTCAGCCTGCTTAACCGCCTCATCCAAATCAGGATAAAAGTTTGAAACTACTGTCTTCCATTGCACGGTACCTTCTTCAACTTTATCAAGCAACGCTTCCATATAAGCAGTAAAATTTACATCCACAATACTGGGAAAAGCTTCCTTCATCATATTGTTTACAACCTGACCGATTTCAGATGCGTAGAGATTTTTATTTTCTTTAATAACATAACGACGCGCAATAATTGTTGTAATGGTCGGCGCATAGGTACTGGGACGTCCAATACCCAATTCTTCCAAAGCACGTACCAAAGCCGCTTCCGTAAAATGTGCAGGGGGCTGGGTAAAGTGCTGCTGTTCTTCAAAGCCTTCAAAGGTAAGCTTTGTATCCTTAGTGATGGAATTCAACAAACTGTTATTCTCAGCTTTTTCATCTTCATCCTGCATATAAACACTTCTGTAACCATCAAATGCTACTTTAGATGCACTGACACGGAAAGAATATTCTCCGCCTCTGATACGGACAGATACAGTCTCAAACAACGCAGGTGCCATCTGACTTGCCGCAAAACGCTGCCAAATCAATTTATACAATCTTAACTGTTCCCTGGAAAGAGAATCCTTGAGCTTATCCGGTGTCATTGCAATATCCGTAGGACGAATTGCTTCATGAGCATCCTGGATACGCTTCTCATCTTTTTTCTTATTTTCTTCTTTCTGCACATATCTCTCACCATAAGTAGCAGAAATATATGCCGCAGCTGCAGCCTTCGCCTCATCAGACACACGCGTTGAGTCGGTACGTAAATAGGTAATCACACCGACGGTACCGTTTCCCTTAATATCAATACCTTCATATAATTGTTGCGCAATACGCATAGTCTTCTGGGTTGCGAAACCAAGTACCTTACTTGCCTCCTGTTGCAATGTAGAAGTCGTAAAAGGAAGGGGGGCTTTTTTGCTTCTCTCCCCTGTTTTTACATCATCTACAACATATTCTGCACTTGCAAGTGCTTTTTTCACAGCCTCTACGTCGCTTTTTGAGCCCAAATCAAGCTTTTTATCCCCTTTACCGTAAAAGGATGCCACCAAAGGCTTTTTCTCGCCCTGTAAGCCAAATAACGCGTTTAAACTCCAATATTCTTCCGGAATAAAAGCATCAATCTCTTCTTCACGGTCACAAATAATACGTAACGCTACAGACTGTACACGTCCCGCACTTAATCCACTTTTTACTTTAGCCCAAAGCACAGGTGAAATACGATATCCCACCATACGGTCAAGAATTCGTCTGGTCTGCTGCGCATCTACCAGATTCATATCGATTTCACGAGCATTCTTCAACGACTCTTTAACTGCATTCTTGGTAATTTCGTTAAAAGTAATACGATATACTTTTTTACCGCCAAGTTTTAATGCCTCATACAAATGCCATGAAATTGCCTCTCCTTCACGGTCAGGGTCAGTTGCAAGATAAATCTTCTCGGCCTTCTTTACTTCTTTACGAAGTGCAGAAAGCACATCCCCTTTTCCGCGGATGGTAATATATTTCGGTTCATAATCATTCTCAACATCAACGCCCAACTGACTCTTGGGTAAATCCCTTACATGTCCGTTGCTGGCTAAAACTTCATAATTCGATCCGAGAAATTTCTTGATTGTTTTCACCTTGGCAGGTGACTCCACAATAACAAGATATTTTGCCATTTCTTTTCCCCTATTCATTCTATCCTATTCCCCTTTTTAGGGTAACCGATATCGACTATACACCAAAAACTTTTATCTGGCAAGGAAAATTTTACAAAGTGACCAAAATTAGTTTACCGACAACTGTTCTTTTATGGGCCAATCCGACCTCTGCGAATAAATATCTTCTCTGGCATAAATAAATCGGTCACTATAGTCTATAATGAATTTATCGGGTTTATACACTTCAAAACGATAAACAGGATAATACTCCGGCCTTTCTTCTTCTATCGGTAACGCATCCAAGACAAAAGCACTTCCTATTATATATTCAGGATACCCATAGCCCGCAATTTCTTTCATTATTTGTTCCTGTCCTTCACTACCCGGTACTCTTTGCATATTATACGAAATATCCTTATTTCCGCCATTATGATTATAAAAGATATTCTCATCAAAATACGCAAGGCAATCAAAAAACACTGTTACGGAAGGTGTATGTTTGTATTTGGACGCATCCGAGTAATCTTCTTTCTTCTCAAACGGTCCCACACCTACAATATCCCACTGAAGCGCGCAATTCCCTTTATCAGCTCCAACCATTCGGATTCCCTCCGCTAAATCCTTTGTATACCATGTAGTCTTCGTCACATCCGTTATTCCGCAATAAGCGTTCCAAGCCAAGGACATACCAATACAAAGAACCAAAGACAGACGCATAACATTTTTAATCGTTTTGCCATTTCGTTCCGCTATTTTGTTGAATATAACCGGTATTTCCCTTGTTTTAACAACATCTTTGTCAGCCAGTGCACACCAAAAAACAAAAATAAGATAAAGATGAATAATACCGATATGATGATACCAGAAATATACCGCAGAAGAAAAAAGCGAAAATAGCAAATAAGGAATAATTAAAAGTTTTTTCTTCCTATATTTATTTGCAAAATATAACAAAATAACAACCGTAACAAATCCAATAAGCAAATTACACCATGAAGTCACACCGCCGTCAACAATCTGCTTCGCATAACTTTGCAGTCTTGCGTCCATCCCTACATCCATAAACATGGAATCTGCAGGTCCCAGCACACACATATAAATCATACTGTACAAAATTGTCGGAAGAGAAAATACAGAAACACTGTTAGTATCTTCTTTTGGAAGCATTAAAAGCAATTGCATCAAATTGCAAACAAATAATACGGCCATTGCACCAATCTGTTTAGCATAATTTCTTTTAATTTCCGCAAAAAGTTCCCAAATCCATACAATACAAATACCTGCAGCCAATGCCATTCCATACGCACTGCTTGCACACAAAAGCATCAATGACGCAATAAAAACAAATGGCTTCTCAGCTCTTTTTTTATAAGCCATAGCTACAAGACACAACGCGAACATCATAACACAATATGGTCTTACCACAATACTGTATCTAAAAAAAATGTAATATGTAAAAGGAAGTAAACACTTTACAATTTTAGGAAATGGCGAACGAAATAACAAAAGCCATACTGTACTAATCGAAAAAAATGCTCCCGGAATTCGCAATCCCAAATCAATCGACATTCCTGTTTTTGCAAACAATGCAATTACAATATGCCAAAAAGGCGGATGTCCTTCATAATGAGGAATTTCAAAAAGCAATTCATACCAGGAGGCATCCCTTGCAATCATCCAAGCCTGTGCCTCGTCATACATCGGCTCATGAAATAATGACACAACAACATACATTATCACAAATAAAGCAAAACAGACCCATAATATAAGTCTGTCTTGCTTTGTAGCATTAAAATCTTTTTTTGTAGTAATACCATTTATATTCATTTTTTACAACAGTTTCCCTTCTGTTTACTCCTGAAATCCATTTTCAACCTGTTCATAAATCGGCCAGTCATCTCTGGTCTCAAAAATATCCTCTCTGACATAAACAAAGCTTCTTGCATAAATCGCATTGTACTTGTTAATACGATAACAAATAAATGCATATACCGGATAATAACGATATTCCGAAGCATCCAGTCCAAACATACCGACAATTTCCGAATCGCCGATAATCACTTCCGGATAGCCTTGTTCTCCAAATTCGGATAAGTACACAAGACTCTCTTCCTGACTTAACATATCATGATTCACATAACGATTATTATCATCACCATTGTTAAAATTTAAAATATAATTTTCGCCGTTCTCCGAATATGCCAATATATCTACAAAATTGCACATTTTCACAAAATGCTGATAATCCGCAGCATTCAATTGCGGAATTTCCGTAGATACCACAAAACCGCCATTTACATTTTGTACAGGATCCGTTGTTGACACTTCTTTTTCCAAAGCCTCATATGTCCACTGGTTTACGACTTTATATTGAGATAATCCATATTCATCAATCATTTCCGCCAAACCTTTTGCATACCAAACCGGAAGTTTAATATCATTTTTTACTGCAATAATTGTCCAGAACAATGACATTGCAAGACATAAAATCACAAAAAAGTATCCTGTCTTTTTCCCAAGTCCCGCCATTGATTTTTCTAATTTTTGAAGAAAAACAGGGAGCACAATTTCCTTTGGTTTGTCCGCAATTGCACACCAAATAAAAAACAACAAAAACAAAGGCACAATACCTATATGATGATTATAAAAATACCCAAGCGCTGCATAGGCTGCAAATGCCACATAAGGAAAAACAAACAAAGCTTTCTTTTTATAAATATGTGCAAATACAAGAATAACTACATACAAAGCAACAGATACTAAAGCACACAATACAATCGCATATTCAAACCGAATCAAATAATCAAACTGTTGCAGTCTTCCCGTCAGTGCAATATCACTTAACAATGCATCTGCCGGTAATATCAAAAACGAGTATATCAAACAGCGAATGCGCGAAAAATCTACAGCACGCACTTGCGCAAATGCATTATCCGCAGGCCAAATAATAGCAAGCAATCCCACAGCAGCTACAAGCATTACCAGAAGTGCCCATGTTCTTCTATCCTTCAACGCTTTGCTTCCAAAAGTTTTGCCCTTAAGCTCAAGTATGATTTCAATTGTCCAAACCAGACATATTACACCTGCAAACAGAATTCCGTATGCACTGCTTACACACAAAAGGAACAATGATGCCAAAAAGCGTACCGGTTTTTCATTGCGCTTTTTATAAAAATATGCAGCCAAAACAAAACCCAAGTACATCAATGAATACGGACGGCAAATTACCGTATACTGATAAAATAGAAAGTATGAAAACGGAATCAGACAACGGATCCATTTATGAAAAGGTGCCTTAAACATTACAAACCAGGTTGCAATTGCCGAAAACAATAAGGTAGGAATACGAAGTCCAATTTCCATAGGCACGCCTGTCTTGGCAAAAATTGCAAGCAGCAATGTCCATACCGGCGGATGCCCTTCGTAATGGGGCAAAACAAAAATCATCTCCCATAGAGATGCATCTGATGCCACCATCCATGCCTGTATTTCATCATACCATGGTTCATGATATACAAACATAACCACAGACAAAGTCAAAAACAATACAAAAAAACTATATTCCGGTATTCTGGTTTCCTTCCAGATATTCTTCTTATCTATTATCTCTTTTAACTCTTCTGCCATAAAAAAACTCCCGCTAAAAATATTAATAGAGTCATTATATACAATTTATCCAACAAAAGCAAGAAAGGGAACTGTCAAAGACAGTTCCCTAACAAAAGTAAATCTTGTTTAATTAAAATGCGGCATTAATACCAAAATCTTTAAAGGATGCAGTATATTCATTACCACCTGCATGATTTGCCAAAGAGCCACCCTGCATATACATATTTAAATCCAATACGGGATATGATGAATTAATATTCATACCGCTTGATGTAGGAATATAAATAACAAATGCGATTCTCTTATCTCCTGTATTAAACAACGCAGCTGTTGTTGCTTTGGCTGTTGCATTATCCTCGCAAACAGGGTCATCCTGGTGCAATGCAAGCATACCGCTTTCATCATCCACAACCAACTTAAGCATCATCATAAGACTTCCGTTGGTACGCGCCATTCCGGAACTTCCACCGCCTTCACCACTGCCATAACCATCATATCCGGTTCCATCAATTTTTCCTGTCTGTGCTGGATTTGTCCATAAAGTATCTGTTCCTGGCACATACTTTGAATCTCTGTCATCAACAGTAGCACCGGCATCCTGATAAGTAAGCATAGCATACCTAAGCTCATTATCTGTTGTATGTAACATCATTGCAAGATCAATTCCGTTGGTCTCAACCATAGCAATATATCTTTCAGCATCACCAACCTTAGATCTTATACCCGCATATCCGCCGGCATTGGGATCTCCTGAAGATGTTGCAACATTAAATGAAACTGCTTCCGTATAAAAGATTAATTTCACCCTCTGATTCGATTCATTTATAGCTGTAATATAATACTTTGAATCGGGTTCATCCGTAACAGAATCTCC
This sequence comes from Lachnospiraceae bacterium, assembly GCA_045590655.1. Classification (GTDB taxonomy): domain Bacteria; phylum Bacillota; class Clostridia; order Lachnospirales; family Lachnospiraceae; genus UBA3766. The sequence continues at coordinate 127,008 of JAZNRI010000052.1, forward strand.
CAAAGTATTATTCAAAGATGTTCCGGTTGTTAAATAATCTGTTTTTGTTCCGACAGCAACCGATTCCACATCTGTTATGGCTTCCCAAATCTTCTTATTCTCATTGTTAGTATTCCATATTACTTTCACAAAATCATACTTATCTGCCAAATCACCGGAAACTGTTGTCGTTGCAGCATTAATATCAATGCCGTATTCTCTCTTGAGATCAATAATATCATATCGCTTCACTTCAACATACTCAACAATACTGTCTGAAGCATTTGAATCATTCGAGTCATTCTGACTGATCTTCTGAACATCAGCATTCTCAATTGCATTACGGAAATATACTTCCTTCGTTGCAGAATATGAATATCCTTCTGCAGTCTCCATTGTAACATTAACCGTTACTTTATTATCACAATCAGGATCTGTAACAGTCTTACTAAATCCACTGATATCAAAGGCTGATACATATTCTGCCATCAAAGACCATCCGTCAGCAGTCATAGAAGCATCCGCTGCACACTTTTTATACTTAATAGTATTTCCAGTGTGATCATAAAGAAGCAAGTGTTTCACATCACCGTTAACAACCATATAATATGTTTGGGTGTTATACACACCCTCACCATACGCAGTGGAAGTATCTACCAAAAGCTCCTCAATCTGGTTTGCAACAATCTGCGCCTCTGTCTGAGCAGTAATTTCTGCATTACCATCACGATAAGATATTGAAGTGGTACGCATAATCATTACAATACCAATCATTACAATACCGAGGATAAAAATTGCAATCAGCAATTCAACCAAAGAATAACCATTATTATTAATTTTTGTTCTCATTGCATCCTCCTCCTTAATATACCAGTTCAATCTTACCGGTTGCCGGATACATCTTAATTGTTGCCATCGTATTACCGTTTGTGATAACAATCTGATCACAATAATCTCCTAATGTAGGTGACTTTTTAAAAGCACCGGTTGCCTGATCATACTTAAACACAATTGTTCCCGACCCAAGTGTCGCCATAGAATCCGGAGTACCGGACAACACATACTTAATCTCCACCGGACTGGTTACAATCTCTTTCCTTGCTTCTTCTTTGTCGGTTGCACTCGCACTTGCACTTCCAACATAGCAGTAATACGTTCCCTCTACACAAGACAACTCAAGCACGGTATCAGGCTTACCCATAGTCGAAGCTCTTGCCTGTTCAAAAGAAGAATATAACTTATCCGCACCTTTGGAAACATTGGTTCGACCTACTAAGCCAATCGACAAAGAAATCAAACCTGTGGCAATCGCCATAATGGCAAGAACCAAAATCAACTCAACATAGGAAAAACCTCTGTTATTTTTCATCATAAGTTCCTCCTATTCCTTAGTCCAGTTAACATATCCTACGGCTGCCAAAATTTCCGGCTCACCATTCTCATTATCTGTACCATATCCAATAATATTATTCATTACCTCGTTGGGATCATCTGTAAATAAATCATGTAATTTTACTTTTCCGCCGCCCGGCTTGGGAAGTTCATAATCGGTATCTTCATCAATCAGATAGTTAAATACATCCGAACCAATCTGACTGAAACGATACGACTTCTGGTTTACGTATTCCACATTATTAAGACAAACAAACGTAGCATGCATACTACCACCGTCATTCATCTTAACATCACCGTCACCGGTTAAGAATATCAAGCTGTTATCAAAATAACCCTTATTAACAGCATCACCTTTTTCGTAAACAAAACCTCGGTATCCCATACCTGTTTTCTCTACATTAATCCAATCACCTTTTCGCTCGTCATTTGTATCATAATCTTCAATTGTGAAATCGCCGCTCATATCAAACAACTGCGCTAATACACCATCATCTACATCACCGGAGCTCAATCCCAAAGTAGAAACTAAATTCTGGTAATTTGTATCTGAAATAACATTAATTCCATCTTCTTCCATCAAGGATGCAGGTACAACGTTTCCTGCATTACCTTCACCGCCGCCCTGTAAAGAAGATTTCGTAGTTACTCCATATCCCCTTGTTACGTCATCCTGGTCAACTTTTTCTCCGGGCGGGAAATATACATCTCCTGAACACAAGAAACAACTGTTATCATTTACATAAACATCACCTAAGACAGTTAAATTTCCGCTCATAATATTCAAAACAGCGTTCTCTTCCAAAACAATATCGCCGTAAACAATCATATAATCGCCCACTAACGTAAATACAGTGTCTCCTGCAAGATGTAATGCAGGATTTTCACCGTTCGAAGAAGGTTTGGGATTACCATCACCATCATATTCATATACTCCGGATGCAATGAATACATTACCATACATAATCAGTCTGGCAGGTAACGAAGTTTTAGCATTAATCGGTGTATCACTAATCATACTAAACTCACCAACTCCGCCCGGATCCTGCATCGTCGTTTCTTCTTTGATACGATATACAAGGTCAGTCGTAATTTTATTAGTATATTTACCTTCATAATCTTCCTGCATAATTACAACAGACTTTAACGTAACCTTCTTCACACCGATTTCTTCGGGATCATCTTCAATAATAACATTCGCTCCCGAAGTAGCAGGAATACCGGTACTAAATGTAACTTCCATATCGGCACTAGCCGGATATGTTACATCATTACGTTCTTCATCAACATATACATAATAATTAGTAGCTTCAACATCTGTCACTACAGAGCCCTCATAAACAACCTTTGCAAGGCTGGCAGGATTATAACGTCCTGTATCCTCGTTATATCCGATAATTGTCTTCAATTCTTCCAAAGGATCTCCGGATGCATTCACAATACCGTTACGAATACCGGACGAAAGAACTGTCATATCATGCTCTGTTCCGTAAAAATTTACTTTAGATTCATAATTTGCAACTTTCATTTTGTAGTTGCTATATGACATATAAAGTAATGAGCTACCGAGAATTGCAATAAAAGCAACTGCAATCATTACAGAAACTAAAGCAGCACCGCGATTGTCTTTCAATAACTTTTTATTCATTGCTTCCCCTCCTATTTATTTGCTACTGCGCCATCAACGCTGATTAACATCTCACCAAAATCTATATATTCCGTTTCAGGTTCTCCGGTTGTCGGGTTTATAGTTTCATGTTCTCTATCTTCGTATACGGCAACCTTAACATCATATGTATAATATTTTCCCGAAGTATCGGTTGTCGGTTCAAACCAAACCAATGTATCAAAAGTATAATTGTTATACTCTACGTTATACATCGCCACACCAAGACTGGAATCATGTTCCACATATACAATGCCTGTATTACCAGTCGGCACTGAAACATGACTAATTATATAATTTACATACTTCTCGTAATCCGGCTGATTCGGATTCGCAGGATTCACAACATTCAAAGCTTCATCCCCACCGGCACTCTCCATTGCAAAAGTGGTATATCCCAACGCTTCAATACGTGGTAGGGTTCCTGTATTTGTAAATTTCTCTTTGATACCATCCGTTCCATCAAACTTACAGGAATTAATATGTTCCAACGTTATAGTTGCGATATCCGTCGCCGCCATTAATCTCTTGGAATTATCATTTACTTTTGCTGATGTAATAAAAATCTGAAGAATGGGTGCTGCCACCAATCCCAAAATTACCACAGCAAGCAAAACTTCAATAAACGAAAAACCTTTATTTGTGTTCTTCTGCTTATTCATAATGTCCTTTTTCATTAATCTCCCTCCAACTGTCACGAACTATCTTTAAATCCTTATTAACAGACAATTATATTACCCTTTAATAAGAACTCAAACTACATTTTATAAAAGACAATATCCCTTGTGGCACAAATCGTGCCACAAGGAATCTTTCTTCTTATTCTTCTTCGTCTTCTGATTCTTCGCCTTCGCCTTCTGCTTCTTCACGTTCCGCAGCCAAATCTTCATCAGAAATATAAGTACCGAAAATACTTTCATTTCCATGAGGCACAGCAGGAATATTAGCAGGAGGTAAAATTCTGTCATCGCCTGTGATTGCATACTGTTCTATAATAAAGCTACCATCAACAAGTGCAGTCTTAGAATCATAATCAATAGAAATATTCGAAATAACCATTCGTTCTTTATTTGAAAGAATACGCTTCAAAAATTCTTTTATATCTTCATATTCACACTCATATGATACAGAAGTAGAATTTGCAATTGCATTCATAGAACCAACCACAGTTCCGTCTTCTTGCGCAACACCCTCTGAAATAGGCGTAACCTTGTCAGATGTAAATGACATTGAAGTCATTGTAACAGGAACATCGAATTCCAAGTTTCTCAAGAACATAATAGTATTTTCCTGACGAATTCCGGGTGCATATTTTGCAATAATTTCTTCACGGGAAACTGTAAATCTGTCAATTTCAGATAAATAAAACTCTCTCTGGTCATCCAACGCTTTTAACTCGTCATATCTAACCTGTAATTTATCAATTTCACTCTGTACATCTTCCTGTTTCTGAACGTAAGGCTTGATGACAAACAAATAAGGCAATGCAATAACAACAGCAATTAAAATAATAAGAATAATTTTTTTATCTCTATCGCTAATTTTCATTATTCATTTCCTCCTTCCTCAGCAGTCTCTTCTTCAACAGGTTTTACAAGTGTACATGTAAACGGATATATTACATATGTATTATCATACTCTTCCATATCGACGCCTTGTTCTTCCAATAATGCAACAATTTCATCCTTTGTTCCATCAATATAGCCTTCTTTTTCAGAAAGGTTAGGAATTGAGAATGACTCAACATATTCAAGCTTACGCATTTCAACAATAGTATCTGCAACAGATTCTTTATCAGGAGTTGCAACTTTAAATGAAATCTTACCATCTTCCGAAGAGAAGCTTTCAATTATTGCTGTTGTAGGAAGAATTTTCTCCAAATCATAGATGAACTGCAAAACCAATTCATTATTTGAGTTTGTTGAAAGATCAAACTGTCTTACAGTATCATATGCAGCAAGTGCATTTGCATAATCAAGCGCTATCTGTTCTACATCTTCAATAGCCTTAATATCTGCTTCAAGCTGTTCTTTCTCATCAACTTTGTTATAGTAACCAACTAAAGTCCATACAACCCATCCAACAATCGCAACAACGGAAAGTGCAAGAATTGCGTACAATACTCTGTCAGCTGTTCTTGATACATTCTCCTTTGTTTTGCCTCTGTTAAGATTTAATCCGATAGGATTCAAAACAGCACCAAAGTTAGCAAGGTAACGAAGTGCAGTTTCACTTGTTAAATACGACTTACTTCCTGCCTTAATACCCTGTAAGGTTGAGAAGTGAGTAACCTGAGCACCCAGCTCCTGCTTTAAGACTTCATCGATACCTGCAATCGCAGAACCTTCACCGAATACACGGATACCATCAATAATACGGTCCGGGTTACGGCTTCTGTGGTATTCTACGATACGACCGATACTACTAATCAAGTAACGTACGGCCTCAGCATACTCTTCTTCAGTTACCTGACGATCGAGCATATCTCTGTTTGAAAGCAAAGTCTTTGCTTCTTTTTCTGTTAATTTCTTAATCTCCATCATGGAGTTAATAACAGCGTTTTTACCATAAGGTACGCTACGCTGTAAGATAACTGACTTACCGCTCATAACGTTAACGAAAGTCATATCCTTTTCAATCTGTAATACGAGTTCAGTATCGCCTTCCTTCATCTGAAGACTTAATAACTGAAGTACAGAGTTACCTACGTAGTCGATATCTTCTACAGTAAGTCTTAATTCGTCTGCCAACTCGTAGTAGCATTCAACCAAATCACGAGGAGCAGCAACTGCTGTCAAACGTAACTTCTTTCCTTCCACATCCTGGAATGTTTCCATGATGCTGTGTGCAAAAAGGAAATCTCCTGTAGTACTCATAGGGAAGTACTCACTTGAGTTTGCCTCCAAAATCGCTGCAACTTTCTTGTCTCCGCGAACGTAAGGAATTACAACTTCCTTATTCGCAATCTTCTTGGAAGAAATTGTAAAAATAACTTTACTTGCCGAGAATCCCCTTCCAAATACGCAACCCCTGATTGCTTCTGCAATTGCCGGAACATCAGTAAGATAACCGTCGTCCATAGCACCTGTCGGTGTTGCAACTTCTGTTGCATTGTTAACCACAACCATAGATGCGGATTTCTTAACAACTTCACAGACACGAGTTACTTCGTTTCCAACGTAAATGGACAATAATTTCTGTTCCATTCTCTCGTTCCCCTTTCATGTAAGAATCTTAGTATATTTTGACTAAACCGGCAAAGCCGAATTTATTCCGTAAATTACCGTTCAGAACTAAATCTGAAACAAAGAGAGATACCAACTAATAATCGGATCTCCAAATAAAATTGTTAGATATATGCCTGCGCACAAATACGGTCCAAATGCCAGGACATGTTCTTTCTTCTTATTAAAAATCATCTTGCAAATATGTATCACAGAACCAAGCACGCAGCCAATCATCATAGCCAGAATAATTGCTTTCCAGCCAAGAAGCAGACCTGCCGCCGCCATAAGCTTTACATCGCCGCCGCCCATTCCGCGTCCTTTGGTTATCCACACAATCAACAAAAAGAACAAACTAACCGTAAAAAATCCGATTACATATTCATACCAGTGCGGATAATCAATAATCACTCTTGCAACACCTAATACCGCAATAAAAACATTACAGCCAAATGGAATTTCCATTGTTCTTTCATCAATGACCGTAATGACAATCAATACAGATGCGCATAAGCAAAACAAAATGCTTTCCCACTTCAGTCCGTGTACCAGCACAACCGCAACCCAAAGCAATCCATTCAAAGCTTCTACAATCGGATACTGCCAAGAAATCTTCTTCTTGCAACTACGGCACTTCCCGCCTTGAATCAAAAAACTGAACAAAGGAATCAATTCATACCACTGAAGCACATGACCGCAATGCATACAATGAGAACGTTCTACCGCTATATCTTCCTTTTTGGGTATTCTGTAAATACACACATTCAGAAAACTTCCGATCACTATTCCCAACAAACCTACCAAAACAAACAAAGCAATGGTTCCATTTGTTCCAAGCATTGTAAAATCAGCCATATTATCTCCCGCAAAAAATAGGCATTTCTATATTTTTACACACCTATCCAGTTATAAGAATTATAACAAATTCGCCCTTTATCAGCAAGCAAAAATAGTATTTTTCTAAAAGAGTATCCTATCTTTGTAAAATATTCACAATTCCGTTACAAAGTTTTTGTTTATTTGTAACATTTGCCATTGTGAAAAATCGCATTTTGTACTTATTTGCATTGCATTTGCGTTCATTTTACGCCTTTACTCGTTACCGTTCTACAAAACTTTGCTTAAAAAATCCACAATTGGTGTAATCGGAAAAATTTTAGTCATAAGACGGAACATCCCGATATGCACGCCATCAACCGAAACAGCCCTATGCAAAGCCGCATCGCCTAAGGCTCTTCGCACCACAACCTCCGGCGTATTCATCATCGCCTTTTTAAAGGGACTAATTCCCGTACCGTATCTTTCACTCACATCAAAGAAAGGCGTATTTACAGGACCCGGACACACAGCCAGCACGTGGATTCCGCGTGGTTTTAACTCTGCACGCAATGCCCTTGAGAAATTAAGCACATAAGATTTGCTTGCACCATAAACCGAATATCCCGGAAACGGCATAAAACCGGCACTGGAGGCAAGATGAATGATATGGCTGTTTCTTCGCATAAAAGGAAGGCACATTGATGTAAAATTAGTCAACGCTTCACAATTCAAGCGAATCATTGCCGCCTGATCTTTCGCTGTCATTTCCGCAAACTTTCCGTGAAGGCCCATTCCTGCACTTTGGAACACCATTCTGATGTTAGGATTCAGCTTATATAAAACATTCTCAAATTCCGCCATATCCCCATCATCTGTCACGTCCATGGCAAAAGTTCTGACGCTGTGCTGTAACTTTTTCTGCAACTCAAGAAGTTTCTCTTCCCTTCTTCCGATAATCCAAATTTCATCGAGACTTGCAAATCGTCTGTCAATCTGAATTGCCGCCTCATAACCGATTCCTGATGTTGCACCTGTAATAATTGCTACTTTCATTTTCTGATTCTCCTCCCTTAAATCATCTTCCGTTTTTTGCATTGTCCCTTTAGACATATATTACATAGCTATAACTCTTTTATTTCTCCTGCATCAAAACTTCTCCGCATAATAACTCTTATATCCCTGCCCAAAAATTTCGCTTGCGCTGGTCACAATCATAAAAGCATTGGTATCTACTGATTTTACCACTTCTTCCACTTTAGGCGCAATTCGTTTCTTCACCACGCACATAATGATTTTTTTCTTTTTATCCGTATAGGCGCCTGTCCCTTCCAGGTAGGTCACACCCATATCCAGGTCTTCCATAAACTGTTTCGCGATTTTATCAGGTTCATCGCTGATAATATAAATCAGTTTCGCTTCGTCCTTGCCATACAGCACCAAATCCAAAACCCAGCTGGTGATCATAATGGCAATTACCGCATACATTGCCTTCTCAAAATCACGAAAAACCAGAAGTGAGCCCGAAATAACAATCAAATCCACAATCAAAAACAACGAACCCGTTTTAATATGCGGGTGTTTTAAACGCAAAAGACGCACCACAATATCCGTACCGCCCGTGGTAAGTCCGCTTTTTAGAACCATTCCAAGCCCCACCGCAATACAAATACCACCTGCCACAGCAGCAAGCAACATATCCGTCGTAACCGGTTCCAGTCTCTCGAACACATTTGTAAAAACAGATATCAGTACCAGGGCCGATAATGTTCCCGCCACAAAACGCCAACCAAATTTTCTCCAGGCAATAATCAAAAGCGGAATATTCAACACAAGAATCAAGGTACCTGTTTCCACGTGAATCAAACGATTCAAAAGAATGGATACCCCCGTCACTCCGCCCGGCGCCAGGTTGTTCGGATCCAGGAACAACGCTACACCTGCAGAATACAAAGCCGTTGCAAGAATTACTTTAAAAATCTTATATATTATCTTAAAAATCTTATTTTTTTCCATTGTTTTCCCCGCTCCATATAAATGCCAAAAAACAGGCAAGCTTTCCTACTTTTAGCATACCTGTTTTGGTCATGATTTATTCTTTCCTATTCAATATCAAACAAAGCATTTACAAACTGTTCACTGTCGAACTTCTGCAAATCCTCAATGGTTTCACCCACACCAATATACTTCACGGGTACTTTTAATTCAGACTGGATTGCCACCGCAATACCACCCTTGGCCGTACCGTCCATCTTGGTAAGAATGATGCCGGTAAGGTCTGTTACTTCTCCAAACTCACGGGCCTGCATCAAAGCATTTTGTCCCGTAGTACCGTCCAAAACAATCAGATTCTCTCTATGGGCATTGGGAAACTCTCTCTCGATAATACGGTTAATCTTCTTCAACTCTTCCATCAGGTTACGTTTGTTATGAAGACGTCCCGCAGTGTCACAAATCAAAACATCCACATTACGAGACTTCGCCGCGCTTACCGCATCAAAAATAACACTGGCCGGGTCTGAACCGGTATTCGCCTTAATAATTTCCACTCCGGCCCTGTTGGACCACTCTTCCAACTGTTCCACCGCAGCCGCACGGAACGTATCCGCAGCCGCAATCAACACACGCTTTCCGTTGTCTTTTAACTTGCCCGCAAGCTTTCCGACAGATGTGGTTTTACCAACGCCGTTTACACCGATTACAAGAATTACCGACTGTGTATTCTCGAATTCATACGCAGTCTCCCCGACCTTCATCTGTTCCTTAATGTTTTCAATCAGAAGTTCACGACACTCATGGGGTTCCTTGATGCGCTGTTCCTTTACCTGCTTACGCAGACGCTCCATAATTTCACCGGTGGCATTGACACCGATGTCGCCCATAATGAGTACTTCTTCCAGTTCCTCATAAAAATCTTCATCTATATGTGAGAACCCCTTAAAAACAGAATCCATTCCATTCACAATATTATTACGCGTTTTACTGAGTCCCTGTTTTAACCGGGCAAAAAACCCTTTCTTTTCCTCACTCATAATAGACCAACCTTTCCGTTATTGTTCGTTCTTCTGTAAATCTACGCTTACCAAAGTCGAGACACCCTTCTCCTGCATGGTAATACCATACAACTGATTTGCCTGATCCATGGTACCGCGTCTGTGAGTGATAACAATAAACTGTGTAGACTTTGTCATCTTGTGAAGATACTTCGCAAAACGTTCTACGTTACTTTCATCCAACGCCGCTTCGATTTCATCGAACAGACAGAAGGGTTAAGGCTTCAAATTCTGAATTGCAAAT